>NZ_JAFBCV010000041.1 GCF_016907895.1 Shouchella xiaoxiensis | reverse complement strand
TAAAAAGAATGGAGTGATGGGACTAACTGATACAAGGAAAGGCCATTCCGGGAGACCTAGAGAACGAGAGGTATCTCTTGAGGAAAAAAATGCTCGGCTTGAAGCGCAAATTAACTTACTCAAGGCTGAGAATGAACTTTTAAAAAAGATTCGATTCGCAGAAAGGGGGCTAAAGAATTAGCCCTCTCGCCAAGTCAAAAGTTCACTCTCATTCGTTTTGTGATCGAAAAATATAAGCTTAAGAAGATGGTGAGGTATCTTTGTAAGGTCGCGGGAGTTTCGAGAAGTGCTTACTATAAATACTATTCTCACGAGTCTCAAGAACGTAGAAAACAGCGAGAATTGAGAGATAAAGAAGTGAATGAAATCATCTTAAAAGCTTTCCATTTTAAAAATCGGAAGAAAGGCGCGCGCCAAATCAAAATGACTTTGGCGGGTCATTTTAACGTTGTCTATAACTTGAAAAGAATTCGAAGAATCATGAAGAAGTATCACATTTTCTGCCCATTTCGGAAGGCGAATCCGTACAGGCGTTTAATGAAGGCGACCCAAGAACATTCAGTGGTCCCTAACCTACTGAAACGCCAATTCAATCAGGGTAAGCCTGGGAAAATTTTATTAACGGATATTACTTACTTAAACTATGGACGGGCTTCCAGAGCTTATTTATCTGTGATATTGGATGGTTCCAGCGGTGAAGCTCTTGCTTATCAGGTATCTGATCGAATGACGATTGAACTAGCTACAGATACACTCGAAAAATTAAAGAAAAATAAAAGGTTTAGGAAACAGAAAGATACGCTCATTCATTCAGATCAAGGGGTTCACTATACCCATCCTCAATTTCAGAAAAAGGTTAAACAACTTCGAATCCTACAATCAATGTCCCGAAAAGGAAATTGTTGGGACAATGCCCCAATTGAATCATTCTTCGGACACCTGAAAGATGAGACCTCTATTAAACGTTGTTTGACATTAGAGGATATACAAAAGGAAATCAAGCAATATATTACTTATTATAATAACCACAGGTATCAATGGAACAGAAAAAAGATGACCCCTGTTCAATACAGTGATCATCTTTTAGCTGTAGCTTAGACTTTTTTAAAATGTCCTTTACAAAGGGTACACTTTA
>NZ_JAFBCV010000039.1 GCF_016907895.1 Shouchella xiaoxiensis | reverse complement strand
TGGGGGAATGCGTAATGTTACGTCGTCAAACAGATAAACAAATTGAACTCGAAATGGTTTCCATTGATCAATTGATGCCTGAGGATCATTTACTTCGGAAAATCGATGAACATGTGGATTTCAATTTCATTTATGACAAAGTGGAAACCTACTATTCAACGACAAACGGTCGCCCACCGGTTGATCCGGTGATGCTCTTTAAGATGATGTTTGTCGGTTATTTGTATGGCATTCGTTCGGAACGTCAATTGGAACGTGAGATTCAAACGAACGTGGCATATCGCTGGTTTCTCGGATTAGGGCTTACGGAAAAAGTCCCTCATCATTCAACGATTAGCTTCAATCGTCATCAACGGTTTCAAGGAACAACGGCCTTTCAAGACATCTTTGACGAGGTGGTTGTGAAAGCCATGGAACAAGGCATGGTGAGTGGTCGGGTATTATTCAGTGATTCCACGCACTTAAAAGCGAATGCGAATCGTCAGTACTTCACACGAGAAACCGTCAAAGTTGAAACACAGTCGTACATCAACGAATTGGATGAGGCGGTCACGGAAGATCGAGAGGAACACGGAAAAAAGCCTTTAGGAAAGAAGAAAAAGGAGGAATGGAAAACCGTCCGTAAAAGTACGACAGACCCTGAAAGTGGGTACTTGTATCGAGAAGGAAAACCGGAAGGGTTTTATTACTTAGATCATCGAACAACGGATATCAAGTTCAATATTATTACGGATGTCCATGTCACCCCTGGTAATGTGCATGACTCCCAGCCGTATCTCGAACGATTAAAACGACAACTGAGCCGCTTTCAGTTTCCGGTTGAAGCCGTTGCCCTCGACGCTGGTTATTTCACGACGCCCATTTGTAAAGGCATTGAAAATTTAGGCATTATGGCGGTGATCGCTCACCGTCGCTATCGACCTGTAAAAGGGCGCATTCCCAAGTGGAAGTATACGTATGATCCAACGACCAATACATACACGTGTCCAAACGGAAAACCATTGACGTATTCCACGACGAACCGAGAAGGATATCGTCAATACCATTCCAATCCAGAAGATTGTAAAACCTGTCCCCTCCTTTCAACCTGTACACAGTCACAAAATCATAAAAAAGTGCTGACCCGACATGTGTGGGAAGAAAGCAAAGAACGGGTGCGAATGAATCGCCTTTTAAAGGAAGGAAAAGCAATCTATCGCATGCGAAAATATAAAATTGAGCGAAGCTTTGCGGATTCAAAACAACTCCACGGGCTTCGCTATTGTCG
>NZ_JAFBCV010000038.1 GCF_016907895.1 Shouchella xiaoxiensis | reverse complement strand
AACCATTTTCAAATATTGCTAGAAGAGGTTGTAAACCATCCAGAATATAAACTATCTGAATTTTCTCTGTTGACCAAAGAAGAGAAAGGGCAACTTCAACAATGGAATCAAACTGAAAGCTCTATACCAGAAGAAATGTGTATACACCAGTTATTTGAAAAACAGGTAGCTAAAAATGCCGACAAGCTAGCGGTGTTATCCGAGCGTGCAAACGTAACCTATGGGGAGTTAAATAAGCGTGCCAATCAAGTTGCTCATTTTCTTCAAGAACAAGGAGTAGGACCTGAAACCCGTGTAGGTATATGCATGAACCGCTCACCGGAGCTTGTAGTTTGTATGATGGGCATTTTAAAGGCTGGAGCAGCGTATGTACCGATTGATCCCTCTGTGCCGAAAGAGCGAAAAGCCTACATAGTAGAAAGCAGCGAAGCGGCAATTGTTTTGACGCAAGAGGACTTAAAACAACAATTGCCAGAGAAGCGTGCGAATTGGGATTATGTCTATTATGACAGAGAAGCGTTTCAACATTATCAAAGCAAGAATGTGAGTTCGAGTGTCCAACAAAAAAATACCGCGTACCTCATCTATACGTCTGGGTCAACAGGAAGGCCAAAAGGGGTTATCGAAGCCCATCGCCCTGTCATCAATGTCATTGATTGGGTAAATAAAACCTATGAAGTAGGCGAGAATGATCGAATGTTATGGATTACATCCATTGGTTTTGATTTATCCGTTTATGATGTATTCGGATTACTTGCCGCAGGAGGGTCGATAAGAATTGCCAATGAGCAAGACATAGGGAATCCAGAACGATTAATTAGCCTTTTGAATGAAGGGGAAGTAACTTTCTGGGATTCCGCGCCTGCGGCCTTACAACAGTTAGTGCCTTTATTAAAGATGAAAGAGAATGCCGTCGCAAACAGTCATTTAAGGTTGGTCTTTTTAAGTGGAGACTGGATTCCTTTGGAATTGCCAGGCACCATGAAAGAGCTCTTTCCAAGGGTACAAGTAGTAGGTTTAGGAGGAGCGACAGAGGCTACGATCTGGTCAAATTACTATAACATCAATGACATTCCGGAGGAATGGACGAGCATCCCATATGGAAAGCCAATTCAAAATGCCCGCTATTATATTCTAGACCCACATGGCAACCCGTGTCCGATTGGAATACCAGGGGAATTGCATATAGGTGGCCGGTGTTTAGCAGAAGGGTATGTGAGCAGGGAACTAACGGAAGAGAGGTTCATCAGCGATCCATTTGTCCATCAAATAGAGGCAAAGATGTATCGGACGGGAGATTTAGC
>NZ_JAFBCV010000037.1 GCF_016907895.1 Shouchella xiaoxiensis | reverse complement strand
AGAAACAACTCAAATAAGTTTTGTTCATCGGTTTTAACTGTTTGAACGAGACGTCAAGAATTCTTAAGCAACCTTTTAATTGTTTAAACATGGTCGAGCGTATCGCACGCAGACACCATTTAGGATAAGTTAGAAAGGGCGCACGGTGGATGCCTTGGCACTAGGAGCCGACGAAGGACGCGACGAACAGCGATATGCTTCGGGGAGCTGTAAGTAAGCTTTGATCCGGAGATTTCCGAATGGGGGAACCCACCATCCGTAATGGGATGGTACTCCTACCTGAACACATAGGGTAGGTAGAGGCAGACCCGGGGAACTGAAACATCTAAGTACCCGGAGGAAGAGAAAGCAATTGCGATTTCCTGAGTAGCGGCGAGCGAAACGGAATCAGCCCAAACCAAGAGGCTTGCCTCTTGGGGTTGTAGGACACTCTATACGGAGTTACAAAGAAACGGAGTAGGTGAATTGTCTGGAAAGACAAGCCGAAGAAGGTAACAGCCCTGTAGCTGAAACTTCGTTTCCTCCAGAGTGGATCCTGAGTACGGCGGGACACGTGAAACCCCGTCGGAATCCGGGAGGACCATCTCCCAAGGCTAAATACTCCCTAGTGACCGATAGTGAACCAGTACCGTGAGGGAAAGGTGAAAAGCACCCCGGAAGGGGAGTGAAAGAGATCCTGAAACCGTGTGCCTACAACTAGTCAGAGCCCGTTAATGGGTGATGGCGTGCCTTTTGTAGAATGAACCGGCGAGTTACGGTAACGTGCAAGGTTAAGCTGATAAGGCGGAGCCGCAGCGAAAGCGAGTCTGAATAGGGCGAATGAGTACGTTGCCGTAGACCCGAAACCGGGTGATCTACCCATGTCCAGGGTGAAGGTCGGGTAACACCGACTGGAGGCCCGAACCCACGCATGTTGAAAAATGCGGGGATGAGGTGTGGGTAGGGGTGAAATGCCAATCGAACTCGGAAATAGCTGGTTCTCCCCGAAATAGCTTTAGGGCTAGCCTCGAGTGATGAGTTTTGGAGGTAGAGCACTGATTGGACGAGGGGTCCCCACAGGATTACCGAATTCAGTCAAACTCCGAATGCCAAAAACTTTAACTCGGGAGTCAGACTGCGAGTGCTAAGATCCGTAGTCAAGAGGGAAACAGCCCAGACCATCAGCTAAGGTCCCAAAGTATACGTTAAGTGGAAAAGGATGTGGAGTTGCCCAGACAACCAGGATGTTGGCTTAGAAGCAGCCATCATTGAAAGAGTGCGTAATAGCTCACTGGTCGAGTGACTCTGCGCCGAAAATGTACCGGGGCTAAACGTATCACCGAAGCTATGGCAATTCCGTAAGGAATTGGGTAGGGGAGCGTTCCAAGGACAGCGAAGCTAGATCGTGAGGACTAGTGGAGTGCTTGGAAGTGAGAATGCCGGTATGAGTAGCGAAAAGAGGGGTGAGAATCCCCTCCGTCGAAAGCCCAAGGTTTCCTGAGGAAGGCTCGTCCGCTCAGGGTTAGTCGGGGCCTAAGCCGAGGCCGAAAGGCGTAGGCGATGGACAACAGGTTGATATTCCTGTACCACCCAGTATTTGTTTGAACGATGGGGGGACGCAGAAAGGTAGGGTGAGCGCGCCGCTGGCTGTGCGCGTCGAAGCATGCAAGGCTGGAACATAGGCAAATCCGTGTTCCGTTCGGCTGAGCTGTGACCGTGAAGGACCTTCGGGTCCGAAATCCCTGATCCTCCGCTGCCAAGAAAAGCCTCTAGTTAGAATACAGGTGCCCGTACCGCAAACCGACACAGGTAGGCGAGAAGAGAATTCTAAGACGCTCGGGAGAACTCTCGTTAAGGAACTCGGCAAAATGACCCCGTAACTTCGGGAGAAGGGGTGCTCTATTAAGGTGAATAGCCTGAGAGAGCCGCAGTGAATAGATCCAAGCGACTGTTTAGCAAAAACACAGGTCTCTGCGAAGCCGCAAGGCGAAGTATAGGGGCTGACACCTGCCCGGTGCTGGAAGGTTAAGAGGAGGGGTTATCC
>NZ_JAFBCV010000036.1 GCF_016907895.1 Shouchella xiaoxiensis | reverse complement strand
AAGAAGAAACGCTAAAGGAAGTTAACGAAATGTTAAAGGCACAACTGCCAGAATATATGATACCTACATCCATCCTCCCTTTAGAGGAAATGCCAATCACAGCCAATGGGAAAGTGGATAGAAAGGCACTGCCTAAAATAGAGGACCATTGGGGAATAGAAAAAGAGTATGTGGCCCCTAGAAACGAAGTAGAGGGTGCACTGGTAACTATATGGAGCGAAATACTAGGCATAGATACTATTGGTGTGAAAGAAAATTTCTTTGAAATAGGTGGACATTCTTTACTATTAACAGAAGTTCATTCAAGAGTGGTTGAGTATTTTGATATTGATTTACCTTTACAGAAAACTTTTAATAATTTAAATGTAGAAAGTTTAGGAAATGTTATTACAGGAGAAATTATGAAAGAAATAGAAAAGATGGATGAACAAGAGGTCTTAAGCGCTTTAAAAGAATATGAAGATGAGTAATGGGGTGAAAAGTGTGGAGAAGAATCGCTTTTCAGGTGAACTTTCAAAGTCTAAGAATGATTTGTTAGAGAAAAGATTAAAAGGGAATTCTAATCAGCATTCTAATAAGAAACTTATAAATAAAAGAAATCTACAAGAGCCAATACCTTTGTCATTCTCGCAAGAAAGTATTTGGTTTGTCAACCAAATAAGTGCAAAAAAATATGTTTATAATGTGCCTGGTGCTATTGAGTTAAAAGGGATTTTAGACATTAATGCATTAAGGCAGAGTATAAATACTATTATCTGGCGACATGAGGCTTTAAGAACTGTTATTCAAGGAAACGAACAAATAGTCATTCCAGAGTTAGTTCTAGACATTGAAGTTACAGACCTTACAAATTTAAAGGATCCTATTCAAAGACAAATGGTAGATTCCAAATTAAAGGAGGAATCAAAACGTGAATTTGATTTGGAGAAAGGCCCATTAATTTGGGCACATCTAATTAAACTGAATGATGGTAAGCATATTTTGTTACTTGTCATTCATCACTTAGTTTTTGATGGATGGTCGATGGGGCTATTCCTTAAAGAACTAGTATTTTGTTACATTCATTACTCTAGAGGCCAAAAACCTAGTTTGCCGAAATTAGATATTCAGTATGGAGATTTTGTGGTTTGGCAAAGAGGGAAATTTTTAAATAATAACTATTTGGAGGGATTGTTTCATTATTGGGGAGAACATTTAAAGGATGCGCCAACAAGTATCAATTTACCTTACAAAACTCCCCGACCTTCTATTCAGGCATACGAAGGCAAAACTCTCCATTCAAATATTGGAAGCTCGATAAAAAATCGATTAGAAAACATTTGTCAGGAGCAAGGTGTAACTATGTATATGGTTCTATTAGCTGCACTCAAGATTTTACTATATAAATATAGTGGTCAAGAAAAATTAGTTGTAGGGACGCCGGTTGCGAATCGCCATTGTAGAGAACTAAACCCACTAATCGGTCTAATTATGAACACTTTACCCATCTTTTCCAAAGTAAAAGGTGATGTGAATTTTTTAAATTTATTAGATGATTTAAAACAAATAACTTTAAATGCTTATTCCCATCAAGATTTGCCCTTTGAGAAATTGGTGGAAAAAATGAATTTAACTCGTGATATGAGTTCTCACCCTTTATTTCAAGTTATGTTTGTTTTTCAAGAATCATCAGTCATTGAAATACCTAACTTATCTTTAAATATAAAAGAATTAGATAATGGAACATCGAAATTTGATTTATCAGTAAGAATAGCACAAACAAACGATCATTTAAATATATATTGGGAATACAATACAAGTCTATTTGAAGTGAATATCATGGAGAAAATGTTAACGCATTTTGAGAGATTATTAGAAGAGCTATCAGAACGACCAGATAGGAAAATCTCCGATATTTCTTTTTTTTCTAAAGAGGAAGAATTTAAAATATTAGAGACGTGGAATGATACGTACACTCCTCTTCCGGAGAACGTTTTTATTCACCAACTATTTGAAGAAACTACAAAGGTAAACAAAAATCAAACAGCAGTGATAGTTGAAGAACAAGAAGTAACTTATGAAGAACTAAACAAAAGGGCGAATAAACTCGCGAGATATTTAGTGAAAGCAGGCGTTAAACCAAATCATTTAGTAGGGGTTATTATGGAACGGTCCCTCGATATGGTTATCTCATTGTTAGCTATATTGAAAGCGGGGGGGGCGTATGTTCCAATTGATCCAACATCACCAAATGAACGCATCAGAACAATCGTAGATGATGCAAATTTATCTATTATTCTTAGTCAATCTCATATTGATACTTCTTTTATTACAATCTCTAAGGTTTTAGTTGATGTAAATAAATCTCTTTGGGAATTTGAAAGTGAACATAATTTAATGACCAAGTTAATGCCAGACGATCTTATTTATGTTATATATACATCCGGTACAACAGGTACACCAAAAGGAGTTATGAATACTCAAAGAGGAATTGCTAATCGAATTATCTGGATGCAAAACGAATATAAATTAAGTAAAGATGACAGGGTTTTACAAAAAACACCTTATACTTTCGATGTTTCTTTTTGGGAACTTTTCTGGCCACTTATTTCAGGTGCCACTATGGTAGTTGCGTGTCCAGAAGGGCATAAAGACCCAAAATACATTTCGAAGCTAATTAAGGCCAAAAAAATAACAACAATACATTTTGTTCCTTCTATGTTACGAATATTTATGAATTTTGGCGGTTTAAATTCATGTTGCGCATTGAAAAGAGTTTTTTGTAGTGGAGAAGCCTTAACAGTTAAGGATGTTAGTCTTTTTTATGAGAAATCTACTGCTACTTTATATAATTTATATGGACCAACAGAGGCAGGGATTGACGTTACAAGCTGGAAATGCGAACCGATTGGAAAAGTTTCAATTATGGATGGGAGAGTACCCATCGGAAAACCCTTAGCGAATACCCAAATCTATATATTGGATAAATATTTAAAACCCGTGGCTGTAGGTGTTAAGGGAGAGTTGTATATTGGAGGAGCCCAAATTGCAAGAGGGTATTATAACCAGAGCAGCTTGACGGATTTAAACTTCATACCAAATCCATTTAAGCCAAAAAGTAAATTATATAAAACAGGGGACTTGGCTCGCTATAAACCTGATGGGAATATTGACTACTTAGGAAGAATTGACGACCAAATTAAAATAAGGGGTCAGCGTGTTGAGTTGGGAGAGATTGAAGCAGCTATTAGTACATATGATGATGTGAAACAAGTAGCTGTTACAGTGCATAAACAAAAGGAGACTGATTTACGTATTGCAGCATTTCTTACGACGGAGAGTGGTACTAATATTAATGAGAACTTACTTAGAACTTATTTGGAAAAATATATGCCCAAATATATGGTGCCCACTAAATTCTTATATTTAGAAACGATGCCTTTAACAGTGAGTGGAAAAGTAAATAAAAGGGAGTTGCCTAAACCTGATTTTTCACTGAATGGTAACATAAATGATTATAAAAAGCCAGTTACACCGGTGGAATTAATTTTAGCTGATATTTGGGAAGATGTGCTTAGCGTTAATAAGGTTGGAGTGAGTGATAACTTTTTCGAAATAGGGGGACATTCTTTGTTAGCAACACAGGTAGTTTCTCGAATAGAAAAAATTTTCCGTGTGGATTATCCGTTAACATATTTCTTTCAAAATCCAACAATTGAAGGTACTAATCGTATATTATTCGTAAACCCAATAGAAAAAGAAAAAATAGAGAAAATTTCAGATATTATGATGAGAGTAAATGAATTAACTGAGGATCAAGCACAATTAATGTTGGATAAAAAAATTGAAACAAAGGAGGAGAGAAGTTGAGTAACTCTAAGGGGAAATTATCGTCTGCAAAGCTTTTGTTATTAGATAAATTACTTGATGAGGAAGGACTTTTAGAGAATGACACTAAAATTAAACCAAGAGAATCAGTCGAGTTTGCTCCTCTGTCCTTTGCACAAGAAAGGTTCTGGTTTGTCCAACAGTTAGAACCAAATCTACCTATTTTTAATATGCCTGCTTCTGTACGTTTATATGGGGATCTGAATATAAATTGGTTGGAAAAAAGCATAAATAAGATTATTGAAAACCATGAATCCTTAAGAACAGTGTTCAGAAGTGTTAATGGTGAAATCATTCAAACTGTTCTTGGAAATCAGTATTTGAAATTAAGAGTAGTTGATTTAAGAAAATTATCTTCTGTGGAACAGCGAACTAAACTTAAGAATTATGAAAAGGTAATTTCTTGTAAAATGTTTGATTTGGAGAAGGGTCCCCTTATTCAACTTCAATTAATATGCTTGGAAGATAATGAACATGTTTTATTGGTATGTTTACATCATATGGTTTTTGATGGTTGGTCATTAGGTATATTTCTTAAAGATCTTACTCAAGCATATGAATACTATGTAAACGGAGGAATCGCTGAAAAAAAAATACGTTCCTATAAAAGAAATATTATCCAATACGGAGATTATGCAAATTGGCAGCGTAATTTGCTTAAAGGGGAAAAGCTCCATTCACTTATCGCATATTGGAAGAATCATCTGAGTGAAGCGCCATCTTCAGTTGAAATTCCTAATAGTAAAAAAAGGAAATATATACAAACATTTGAGGGTAAGACAATTTACTTCCAATTGTCAAAAGAACTTCTGAGCAAGTTAAAGGACTTAAGTAAAAAAGAAGATGTTACTTTATACATGCTTTTATTATCGGTACTAAAATTACTACTGTATCGGTATACAGAGCAGAAAAAAATTGTTATAGGGTCACCAGTTGCTAATAGAAAAAAGTATGAATTAGAACCAATAATCGGTTTATTGATGAATACACTTGTTCTGTATACAGATTTTACTGATGAAACTAATTTTTTTGAATTATTATCAAAAGTAAAGAAAGTTACTCTGGATGCTTATGAACATCAAGATATACCGTTCGAAAAGTTAGTAGAAAATCTTGAATCGGTCAGAGACTTAAGTCGCCACCCCTTATTTCAGATAATGTTTGTATTGCAAAATTCTCCTACACCTTTGAATGAACTGTCGAATTTAAATATGTCTGTACGAGAACTGGATCCTGGAATATCTAAATTTGATTTAACTGTCAGAGCTACTGAATTGGAGGATCACTTATCGGTGGCTTGGGAATATAATGTAGATTTATTTGAAGAATCTATGATGAACAAGATGATTAACCATTTTCAAATATTGCTAGAAGAGGTTGTAAACCATCCAGAATATAAACTATCTGAATTT
>NZ_JAFBCV010000035.1 GCF_016907895.1 Shouchella xiaoxiensis | reverse complement strand
TCCTTTTCACCATCAAATTTCGTCATTGGGACCAATCAAAAGACCATAAGAGAAAGCCTGGGTTCACAGAACCAAGGCTTTCTCGACAATCTGACCAGTTCATATGAACTGGTTTTTAAATGTTTGATGATCGTACCCTAAAATCAACTTCTGGATAATATGCCTCTTTCACAAGTAAATTTGGTCCTAGACAACGCACACTTGGGCAATGACAAGCAATTGATTTGTTTACAGATGACTGTTCCCACTGTTTGTAGGCATCCACAAAACTAGTTGTGTTAATGTTTCCAAGTTCAGGAACATCACCGAAATCGGTCACAATAATATCGCCACTGAATAAATTAACGTTCAAACGGGATCGTCCGTCAGGGTCATTACGTACAGTAACGAGTTCTTCTTGATATAATCGTTTTTGAAGTTTAATGTCTTCTGAGTTACTTGAACATGGGTAAAATGGCAATGTTCCAAACAGCATCCAAGTTGATCGGTCTCGGCAATCAAGCAAACGGTTTATTCCAGAGCGAATCTCAGCCAAACTAGCGGTCTCTAATGCCGATGCAAAATCACTCGGATACATCGGGTGAACTTCATGACGCTGGCAACCCATCTCCACAATTTGTTTATGTATACTTTCAAGATGAGGGAGAGTCCTCTTATTCAACATCGTCTCGGCTGAAACAAGAACGCCTCGTGCTGTTAATGATTTGGCGTTGTCAATCATTCGATTAAACATCGTCTCACGCTGTTTTTTTCCAGGCTTACGTTCAGAATGGGCAAAGCCAATTAAAGAGAAATCATCTATACTTCCATAGTTATGCGAAATATGAAGGACATCTAAGTAAGGAAGAATCAAGTCATATCGTTCTAATGGCATCGTCAAGTTAGAATTAATTTGTGTTTTTGCCCCTCGTTCATGCGCATACTTTAACAATGGTACGACATAGTCTCGTACGGATTTCATTGACATCATCGGTTCGCCACCTGTAATGCTAAACGCTCGTAAGGTTGGTATTTCATCTAAACGTTTTATTAACAAGTCAAGCGGTAGTGGTTCAGGGTCTTTTGGTGACAGCGTGTAACCGACTGCACAATGTTCACAGCGCATATTACATAAGGTAGTAGTCGTAACCTCGATATTGGATAGTGCAAGCTCACCGAAATCTTCCATATCGCGATAAGCTTCCCAGGGATCATTCTTAGGTGTTATAGTTGTGTTTGTTTCTAAAATCATGGTATCAAGCTCCTTTGCTACAAGATCTATCTTAGCTCATCTGTAAGAGAAACGAAAGACCATTTGAGAGTCTGTCTCGACTTTGGTACACTGTTAACACCTGCAAAAAAGGAGAGATTTAATTAAATGGGTGGAACAATAAATTCAAAAGATAAGCAACTTGATTATTTACAGCAGCGTTTTGTCTTATTGGCGGAAGTGGTTGAAGGAATGGATGCTGATTCAGCTACTGTAAACGAATTAGACTCTATTTTAACGATGATAGAAGATATTGAAACGAAATGCATACAGTTTCGTAAAGATTGGCCAAGCGAATAGGGGGATTCTTATCTATGAAACTATATATGATTCGACACGGGGAATCAGAAGGAAATAAATTAGGGAAAATCCAAGGTTCTATGGATTTTCCTCTTTCTGATAAAGGAATTCTTCAAGCTGACGCAGTTGCAGAATTTTGTCAAACTTTACGTGCAGATTATTTGTATTCAAGTGATTTAACAAGGGCGTATGATACAGCTACAGCGATCTCTGCCACAACAGGTTTGCCTGTACAAAAATGGGAGAGGTTGCGGGAAGTTGAGTTAGGCCCAATGCAAGGAAAAACTAGAGAAGAAATAGCCGAGTTATTTCCTCAGACGAAAGGAAAAGCGTTAATCGGCTCAGATATTGAGGGTACGGAAACAAATCAACAAATTGCTGAACGGTGTGAGTCATTATTGCATCAGTTAAAAACGGCGCATCAAAAAGAAGACACCGTCTTGCTCGTATCACACGGAGGCTTTATCAGTTCGCTATTAACTTATATGATTGTCGGGCATAATTTGGCCTCAGCACAGCGTCCATTTGTTATAGGTAATACGAGCGTTACGTTGATTGAATGGGATAAAGAAACAGACCGTTACCTTCTTCATTATACGAATCGAACGGCTCACCTAGATAGCGTACGCGCTGACTTACATGTAAAGCACGGGCTTCTCTAATGTTAAAAAACCAGCGCCTCTTGGCACTGGTTTTTTCGTTTAAGAAGAACCGGAAGCTTGGTACTGATCTTCAAAACTGTCTTCTTCAGCGTTCTTTAATACTTCAACAAGCTTAATTTGATGACCATCAAATGTTTTAACAGTGAATTGATAACCATCAAAAATCATCACTTCACCAACCTCAATGTCGTATTTCTCCGTTAATACCCAACCACCGATTGTATCAACTTCTTCTTCACTCAATTGGATTTTCAAAAGCTTATTAACATCAGAAATTAACGTTTTTCCATCAAGGAGGTAATGATCTTCATCAACCTTGCGAATTAATGGATCTTCTTCTACATCAAACTCATCGCGAATCTCACCAACGATTTCTTCAATGATATCTTCAGCGGTAATTAATCCAGCAGTACCACCATACTCATCGAATAAAATAGCCATATGCGTTTGCTTCTTTTGCATCTCAACGAGCAAATCATTGACAGGAATCGATTCTATAACGCTAATAACAGGTCTAATATAATTCTCGAGTTTAATTTCTTCTAATACTTCTGGAGAGACAATATCCGTTAGTACTTCTCTTACATTAACAATTCCAAGGATATTGTCTTTGTCACCGTTTACAACAGGATAACGTGTGAACTTCTCTTCACGCATAATAGCTAGGTTATCATCTAGGCTGTCTTCTATGGAAATCGCTGATATTTCAGTACGAGGCACCATAATTTCTTTAGCAAGTCTGTCGTCAAAGTCGAAAATCTTGCTAACATACTTAAACTCGGATTGATTAATTTCTCCGCCTTTGTAGCTATCAGAAATGATTAAACGAAGTTCTTCCTCTGAGTGAGTCACTTCATGTTCTGACATTGGTTTAAAGCCAAGCATTTTAATAAGAATACGAGCTGAACCATTAAGAAGCCAAATAAATGGATAAAGTAATCGATAAAACCAGACAAGCGGACGGGCAATAAGCAGGGTTACCTGTTCAGCACGCTGAATCGCAATCGTTTTCGGAGCAAGTTCCCCGATCACAACATGTAAAAAAGTCGCAAATGCAAATGAGACTGCAACGGATAATGTCGTTACCACCGCAGCAGGAACAACATCCTCAAAAAAAGGATGAAGCATTTGCTCAAACGTTGGTTCTGCTAGACGACCAATCCCAAGTGCTGTAATAGTGATACCTAGTTGACAAGCAGATAAGTATTCATCTAAATGCGTAACGACTTTTTTAGCATGCTTTGCTGATTTTTTTCCTTGTTCTAAATGAGGTTCAAGTTGTGTACTTCTTATTTTAACAATGGCAAACTCTGATGCCACAAAGAAAGCGGTTAAACCAATTAAAATTGCAACCGCGAGTAAGCTAAGTCCCTGTTGTATGTCCAAATAGTCCCCTCGGATAGAGGGAGTCACCTCCTGGTAATTGTTTCAAATTAGGATCGTAATTTTCCTAGTTTGGAACTTGAGGCTTTCGCTTATTCTTTAATCGTTCTTACAATACATGTAGTGCGCACTTGTGCTAAATAAGAGTAGATGGTTTCGCAAGAATAGCGGAAGCCCGACCCGATTGGAAAGCAATCGAGAAGTTCCAAACGGCATGTACGCTTAATACCGTTTTTCTATCTACTTTGTACTCCCCACCATCGAATCACCCCGCTCTCATAATTCAGTACTATTATTTTATGGTAAGAAGGGGTTTCCGTCAAACCTTTTTATATAAGATAATAAACAATTCAAAAAAGTAGCCTGTACAGATGTACGGACTACTGAGATCTTTCTGCTTTTCCAAATGTGAGTGCCGTGGATAATCCAAATATAAAGGTCATTACACAAACAAGCGTATAGAGAAAAGTGGTAGGGAAGGTTCCAGGAAAAATGACAATGAGTGAACCCGCAACTAAACCAATCATTGCTGAATAAGTTGCTTGCGTGTAGGCTCGCAATAAATACCGAACAATGCGACTTGTGATCAGTAAGCCAACAAGAACTCCTAAACCAATTGTTATGATAACAGGAAAATTAAAATCATCTACTGCGGCAATTGCCGTATAGTAAACACCTAAAATCATGAACATTAATGAACCACTAATACCTGGTAGTACCAGTGCAGTGCTCGCAATCCAACCTGAAATAAATAAATAAACATAGGAGCCAATTGTTAAATCGGTCATAACTTCTTGTCCAGATTCACCAAAGAAGCTTGTTGTCGCAACTAAAATAAACGCGGCTGCAATAATAATGAAGTGGATTGGTCGAAAGGGACGATTTGTTTCGGCGTGTGCAGAACGCCAAAGAAAAGGTAAAATCCCTAAAACAAGCCCCATGAATAAAAACATCATTGGTTGATTATGTTCACCCAACAAGTAACGAATAATGCTTACAAATAATAAAACAGAGGCTACCATTCCAATTCCTAATGGTATAAGAAAACTTAATCCTCTTTTCCAATTACCTGTAGTTAAGTCACTTATAGCAGCTAAAAGTTTTTCGTAAATACCCATAAGCATCGCAATTGTACTTGAACTTACACCAGGGACAAGTTCTGTTATCCCCATTGCTGCACCGTGTAAAAGTGTTTTTAATCTAATCATCTTAATATGTGTCCTCCAGTAGTATTATCAAATTTAATCAAACCATAGGCAAATCCAACATGCAAGTCCAAAAAAAACGAAAGCTGTCGAAAAACAGCTCATAGTTCAGCCTTCCATTACTCATACTATGAGGGTAGATTTGTAAAAAGAAGGGCGGATAGAGATGAAAAAAGCAATAGCTGCAGTATTAGCGACCGTATTGATCTTTAGTTGTTTTTGTAATCAAGCATTTGCATATGACAATAAAAAATACAATTGGAGTTATAAACCTGCCCCAACCCATACTCCTGCAGATACAGAACCACATTACAAAGAGATGTTAGAAGCATCAGATAGTTATTTTTTGGGTGAGACAAATGAAAAATCGCTTTATCTAACATTTGATAACGGTTATGAGAATGGCTATACCGAAAAAGTACTTGATACATTAGCGGAAAAAGGAGTGCCAGGTGCTTTTTTCGTAACAGGTCATTATTTAAAAACAGCAGGTGAGCTTGTTAAACGTATGGTTAATGAGGGACATATAGTGGGAAATCATTCATTTCATCATCCGAGTCTGCCTGCTGTAAATGATGAAAAATTAACCGAAGAACTCGAGAGCGTTAAGTCGATGTTTACTGAGTTAACAGGGGAACCAGAAATGAAATACCTCAGAGCTCCAAGGGGAGAATTTAGTGAACGAACGTTAATGACATCTAACCAGCTAGGTTATACAAATGTTTTTTGGTCACTTGCTTATAAAGATTGGGAAGTTGATAAGCAAAAAGGCAAAGAATATGCATACGAACAGGTAATGAAGCGAATTCATCCTGGTGCTATTATGCTAATTCACTCTGTGTCACCTGATAATGCTGCAGCGCTTGGAGATATTATTGATGAATGTGAAAAACTTGGCTACACATTCAGAAGTTTAGATGAACTATCACTACAACAACCATTGCCTTAACGACAACAAAAAGAAAGCAGCCAAGCTGCTTTCTCAGATTGTCGAGAAAGCCTTGGTTCTGTGAACCCAGGCTTTCTCTTATGGTCTTTTGATTGGTCCCAATGACGAAATTTGATGGTGAAAAG
>NZ_JAFBCV010000034.1 GCF_016907895.1 Shouchella xiaoxiensis | reverse complement strand
TTCCGTTCTTTTTTCCATTATAACAAGAGTATTTTTGTTTAGGTGTCTATAAATAAGAAAAAGCTGTTGAGAAATTACTTTCTCAACAGCCTGAGGGATCTTCCATATTGGAAGATCCCTTTTTACTTATTAAGATGACGTCACTTTGTCGGCAAACAAAGCAATCGGGATTCCTTCAAGTTCTCGTTCACCTTGGCGATATCCCCAGGCAAACCGACCGTTCATATAAGACACTTCAAATATAGTTATCCCGTCTGTTAAACGGTATGCATGCCCTGGTTCAATTGTGTTCGGATCAATTAAATAGGATTGAGCAAGCGTCTTGCGTCTTTCTAACACTGCATATTCATTTGCATGGCCCAATTGCTCCGCTTTCTTTGCTTTTTCATTCAGCATGGATATTTCAAGCTTCAGTTCATACTCATCCATTTCACTAAACCGTTTTTCCACTATATGTCATCTCCTTGAAGTAATTCATCTACGACGCTTGTAATATCGCTAAAGCTAAAACCTTTTCGCGCAAGCGCTTGCGTTAATCTTTGCTTTAGCTCATATCCACTGTACTTTTTAGAATACGTCCGCACCATCTTTTCTGCTTGAAACTGAAGTGCTTTTATTTCTTGATCAGCATCTTCTTCGACATGATTGTTTAAGACTGAAACAATTGCTTCATAATCAAAGCCTTTTGAGAGTAATTGATTGATTTGTTTATTTCGTTGTTGTTGCTGGGACTCCTTAGATTCCACTTTACGGCGTTCAAGTTTCTCAAGCCATCTCTTAACTTCTATCTTTTGCCAGTCGAGATCATAAGGCAATAAAGATTCATCAATGATTTGATCGAGTACACCTTTCTGTTTTAACTGTTGCTTTAACTTCGAAGGTCCTATATGAGATTGATTTATTTTTGTACGAATAAAAGCTCCTGCAAAAGCGAAGTCATCGACTAGTCGTTCTCGTTTTAAGAAAGTTATAGCTTGCTTAATGTGCTCTGGTTGCCGCTCTTTTTTTTCGAGATAATCAATCATTTCTTTTTCCGAACGCATTCTAAAGGAAAGATAATGAATGGCGAGGTGCTGTGTTTTTTTTGCTTCATCAGCATCAACGATTTCCTTTATCTCGTCTTCATTTAACTCAAGCCCTTTGCGCATCCCAAACTTAATTAACGTATCTTCATCAACACTAAACGAGTATCGATCCGTTCCCTTTTCATCAACATAGACATTGTACCGTTGCTTCATTTTTTTTTGAACCGTTATCTTTGAGATTCGAATCATCGTATCCCTTCTTTCTTTTCTGTACCAAACAACGATTTATAAAAGTGTAACTGCTTCTAACTTCGGGTAATCATTAAATATCGATTTCAAACTAAAGGAGCCTGATTTTTGATGAGAATTGCAATAACTGGTGGTACCGGCCTTATCGGGAGCAAATTAACACGTTCACTCATAAATAGAGGTCATGATGTGACTATTTTAACGCGAAACAGATCAAATAAGCAAAACAAAGACAGGCTTTCTTACGTGGAATGGCTTAATCCAAATCATTCCCCAGTAGATGAATTAGAAGGGACTAATGTCTTTGTTAATTTGGCAGGTGAAACGATTATGGGCCGTTGGACAAAGTTAAAGAAAGAAAAGATTCTTTCAAGCCGGCTTGAAGCAACAAATGAACTGATCTCCATTATGAAACAAATGGAGCAAAAGCCGGAAGCTCTCATTAATGGTTCAGCAATTGGTTTTTATGGGCATTCTGAAAATGAAACATTTGATGAAGCAGATCAACCGCTAAATCGAAACTTTCTATCTGAAGTAACCCACAAGTGGGAAAAAGCAGCTTTGACAGCGACAGAGTTAGATGTCCGAACCGTATTTGCACGAATTGGTATTGTACTTGATTTAGAAGGTGGTGCTTTTCCTAAAATGCTCCTGCCCTATAAACTCTATGTAGGAGGTACGGTAGGAACAGGTAGACAATGGATGTCCTGGATACACATAGATGACCTTATTAACATGTTTGTTTTTGCGATTGAAAACAGAGACATTAGCGGTCCATTAAACATAACAGCCCCTCATCCAGTACGGATGCAGCAATTAAATCGAACTATTTCTAAAGTTACTGGTAAACCACACTGGATTCCAGCTCCATCGTTTGCGATTAAGTTAGCTTTGGGGGAGATGAGTACCCTCGTTTTAGATGGTGCATATGTATACCCCAAGAAAGCCGTGCAGCATCAATTTCATTTCACCTACGAGGAACCTGAAGAGGCTCTTAAACAGTTACTTCAAACCTAAAAGCTTAGGTCTTAAAAGACCTAAGCTCCTTAATGAACATACACTTGCTCAAATTGAATATTTTTTTCCTCAATGCCTATTTTTTTTAGAAACTGTTCTGCTTGCTGTAAAGAATCGAGTGGATATTGCGTTTGGCAAAGGTGATTAGCTCGCTTTAAGCTTTCTTGAAAATGTTTATTTACTGCCAGATCTTTCTTAACATTATAGATAGCTTTTAATACCCTTTCGTCTCGTTCAAAACTCACAAAGCCTTCAGACTGGTTATAGTACACAATTAGAGGCACATGTGTATGCGGATGAATGATGTGCGTTTTGAATAAATTCAAGCGCCCTACACTTCCTTTCTAATACAAACTCTTCTTTTTATTTATCGTATGGAAAAAGATGTCCAACGGTCAACCATTAAGCCTATCGTTGTCAAAAAACTTCTTGTTACTTATTCGATACTATTTCGCAAAGAAAAGTTTATTTAATTGACTGCTGCTTCCAGCAAAGAAAATGTCCCCTTAATTGGATCTAGCGATGCCATAACACCGATTGGCATGATGCACTGAGGTTCATTATGACCGAAGCTTGCATTATATAGAACGGGCAAGTGTTGCAATTGAAATTCCGCGAGCACTTTTACGATTATCGCTTTATATTCTTCATAAAAAACATCGTGCTGTGGTTTAGCGAATACGATGCCGCTCAGTTCATTTAATACGCCTGTTGTGCCGTAATTCCGTAATCCATCTTCAAGATACCACGATGGTGCTTGTACTTCTGACGTTTCCAAAAATAAAATAGCTCCTTGAAAAGCGGATAGATCGGGAAATAAACTGGTTCCTTTTAACGTCTCAATTACTTCAAAGCAGCCCCCAATTAAATGTCCTTGAACTGCCTGATCACCTTGAATAAATTCGTAAGGACGATTCGGTTGAAAAGAGCGTTTCTTCTTTTTAGTTGACTCATCTCTCCAATCAAATAAATCATTTGTCCATGTTGGAGAAACGGGAACGTCCCCGATCGGGTCTGATGCAAAGAGCGTTTGAACAACAGAATTTTTCGTGTATGAAGGAATGCCACCTGTTTCTGCAAAATCCACCAATATAGACGGACCATACATGCTTGATAAACCTGCCTTTAAACAAATAAAATGAGCAACGGTGTTATCAGAATACCCTACAAATAGTTTCGGATTTTCTTTTATGACGTTTAAGTCTATGTAAGGCAACATTCGAATACTCTCATTCCCACCGATACAACAAAAGATAGCTTTAATAGTTGGATCACTAAATGCAGACATTAAATCTTCTGCTCGTTTTTCAGGATTTTGATAAACAAACTCCGAACCTGCCAAAGTGTGTGGCATCTCAACCACTTCTAAGCCAAACTCTTCTTCTAATTGCTTCTTCCCCTGTTTATAACGCCATTTTATTCCGGTATCGCCTGCACCACCCCAGCCTAAACTTACAGTTGCCACTTTGTCTCCAAGGTTTAATTTTTGGGGTTTCAAAAGCCGCATGAAATGATCACCTCTTGTTTTATATTTATTTCCATTCATCTTTATTTTTTCCTGTTTTATTCCATGAAATTGTATATAATTGTCATAACAAACTAACTCAAGACTGTTTTTCAAATCGATTAAGAAGGCGGTGCACGAATTTGACATTGATACAATCTCAGATTTTCAATTCGCAATTAAACGATTATGAAGTCATCTACGAGTTTCCCTACCAGAAACCATTTTCTCCAATGGCTCGCTTAAATCCTACGATAATTAAAGAAGTATTTCGCTTTTCTTATGCTAAGACTTTCGAAAACAAACGAGTTTGCAGTTTACAAGAAGATCACGACTGTAAGATTAGCGAGAATTTTGCTATTCTAAGTCAAAGAAAACTTGCTGAGTTCTCGTTCTGGAAGTATCTCACCTTACATCATATCCCTCTAGATAAACCTAATTTAAAAAGCAACGAACAAGAAAAGATACACTCAAATGATTTTACATTTAAGTTTAGAAATCTTGCCATTAAATCAGCAGCTGCTACCGAACAAGCACTTTTACTTGCAACGAAAGATTGGAATAAAAAAGGCTTGTACATCCCTCATATCGGGACTTCGCATGAAAGTTACAATTATTTCGTTTTGGTCCGTTTAAATCACTCTATAGTTCAGCTGATGAAAGATTATCGTCATTTTAACTGTAGCAATCTAGATAAAGATCAACTTTACCGTTTAATTATGAGTCAAACGTATACCTATGATATTCCTGGTTTCATCACAAAACAAGATTTAATCGATGCTATAAATAATGAGTGGTTTATTCCAGAGGGGGTTTATTTAGATGATAACAAGGAAACGAGTAAAATGGTCTTAAGTTATTACTACTTCCAAGCTGGAAATCTCCAGCCAATCCAAAAGCTCATTGCAAACTTGAGGACACTTTAATACCTAAGATAATAAAGTTAGTAGTGGCATTGTGAATCCGAGAGGTATCAAAGCCAAATCTATTCACGATGAATGCTCTATACGTATTAGTAAGAATTCTACCATAATGGACCATAAGTGTCGTGTACGAATAGGAATCAGCCGGATTCCTCATTTATAAATAAACAAAAAACCACCTGTTTAAGGTGGTTTAGGCATTCTTACTTTTTCAAAACTAACTCAGTCACGCTTTCAACTTGCGCTGTCCAAGGGAACATGTCTACAGGCTGAATGTTTACTACCTTATAGCCTTTATCCATCAGTTGTTGCACATCTTTTGCCAATGTAGATGGATTACAAGACACATAGACGACTCGATTCGGTTTGGCCTGGACGATTGATTTTAATAACTGAGGATCGCAACCGCTTCTTGGTGGATCTACAACCACAACATCTGGTTTAAAACCTTGCTTCAACCAGGTCGGTAGCCACTTTTGAGCTGTACCAACTTCATAGGTTGTATTGATTTGTTGGGCATCAGCGTTTGCTCTAGCATCTTCTATCGCTTCCCGAGTTGTATCCATGCCGCGTATTTCACTTGCTCCATTTGCAAGCCATTGACCAATTGTCCCAACACCACAGTAGGCATCGACAATTTTCTCTTTACCAGACAAACGAGCTGCTTTTTTCGCTTCATCATACAAATGAACCGTTTGTTTCGGGTTTAATTGAAAAAACGCGCGCGCAGATAAATCAAAACTGAATTCGCCTAAGCGCTCATTAATCGTCTCTTCGCCATCAAGATGGTAGGTCTGCTCACCAAAAATAAGCGACGTTTTGCTGTCATTTATATTTTGCATCAATGAAGTAACTTCCGGCAATTTCTGTCTAACTTCTTTTATAAAGAGCTCTTTATTCGATAATTCAGCCGTATTTGTAATGAGGACTAATTGAACTTGCTTTGTTTCAAAGCCGATTCGCGTAACAATAGTTCGTACTTCACCATCGTGCTTTCTCTCATTGTAGATTGGAATGTTTAAATCAGCTAAGATCGATTTTACGATTTGAGTTACATGATTCAGCTGTTGATGTTGAACTAAACAAGCTGACAAATCAATAAGCTCGTGGGTTCCTTCTTTATATAAACCAGCGATAACTTGCTTATTAATCTTTCTTGTTTGAAGTTGACTTTTATTCCGGTAGTACCACGGGTTATCCATACCAATTGTTTTTTGTATCGGCAAATGTTGGTCAGGTATTTTTGTATAACGGCTAAAAGCTTGTGCTACAATATCCTGTTTTCCAACTAAGGAAGCATCATAATTCATGTGCTGCAGTTGGCACCCCCCGCATTGTTCGTATATTGGACAAGGGGCTTTAACTCGATCAGGTGATTCTTTGCGAATTTTCCTTACAATCGCTTCCGAAAATCGCTCGCCTGCTTTGGTTACTTCAGCAACAACTTCTTCTCCAGGTAAAGCGCCTTTAACGAAAACGACTTTACGTTTAAAATAACCAACGCCTTCTCCATTAATTCCTAATCGTTTTATTGTTAATGGAAATTGTTGTCCTGTTTGTATTGATACATTATTATTGTTCTGCTGTTTATGATACGGTTTTTCCTTCATTTCTTCACTCCAGTCTAGCGTAAATCCATCACAATCGTAGATTTTCTTTTATTAGTATAGCAAATTCTAGAGCTTTCCTAAACTTTCTAATTCATGACCTCCTATATTCTGATAGAATGGAGAAGTAATTGTGCTCGGAGGTGGTGAAGATATGTCAATTCCTACAGATATTGCTTCTTTAAAAATTATGGCTCATGTTTACAAAAAACAAGATACTGATTATGTATTCGCTAAAACCGTAGAAAGCTTAGTAGACACCGTTCCTTACATTGATTGGGTAGGAATTTATGTGTACGAGGATCTAGACCACAAGTTAGTGGCCGCCTCATGTTTTAATGATGATTTGCGTTGGGAATGTAACAGTGAATTAAAGTTTCCAGTAAAAAATGCAACCAGTTCTGAAATCGGGATGATGATTGTCCGAACAAGAGAATCGATTGCATTTGATGTAACGGACTTATCCACTCTTGAAACGATTGCGAGTGCGATAGGCTACGAAAGCAGCTTAAATTAACAAAAAGAAAGCAGCTTGGCTGCTTTCTCAGGCTGTTGAGAAAGTAATTTCTCAACAGCTTTTTCTTATTTATAGACACCTAAACAAAAATACTCTTGTTATAATGGAAAAAAGAACGG
>NZ_JAFBCV010000033.1 GCF_016907895.1 Shouchella xiaoxiensis | reverse complement strand
AGTTGCCCTTTCTCTTCTTTGGTCAACAGAGAAAATTCAGATAGTTTATATTCTGGATGGTTTACAACCTCTTCTAGCAATATTTGAAAATGGTTCATTATGATGCGTACTGAATCATGATTAAATCTTGATTCGTCAAACAAAGTCTTTATTCTAATGGAATCACCAGGCACAATCATTAAACTCAAAGGATAATTTGTAACAGTGTTAGTAACAACACTCTTAACATTAATTCCATTCTTTGATTCATTCATTGATTGATCAATTGGATAATTTTCAAAAACTAGAACACTCTCAAATAAAGGCAGATCACGCGGAACTTCACTCCATCCATGAACGTCTACTAAACGACTGGCTTCTACTTGCTGAAGTTGTATCAGTTGTTCCTGTAATTCTTTTAACCACGGCAACAGAGTTTCATTTGAACTTACATTGACTCGTATTGGAAGTGTATTAATAAATAGTCCAATCATTGTTTCAACATCTTGTAAGTCTCCAGCTCGACCAGATACTACAGAGCCATGTACAATGTCTATGTTTCCACTATACCGATTCAATAATATTGCCCAAGCACCTTGCAATATACTATTTAAAGTTATCTCATTTTCACTAGCAAAAAAACGTAACCTTGTAGTCAAATGGTAAGATAAACTGTAATCAATTTCTCCATAATTATCACTAGTTGAAGAATGAATAGTTGACTCAAAAGGTAATGGTGTGGGGGCTTTAAAACCCTTTAGCCTTTCACGCCAATGATTTTCAATCATTGAAGTATCTTGTTTCAAAATCCAATTAATGTATTCTTTGTAAGGCTTCGGTTTATCTAGTCTAGGTATATGGTTATTAACATAGCCTTGGTATAATTCGAATACTTCTTTTAACAGACGTGACATCGACCATCCATCAAGCAATAAATGATGAAAACTCCAAATAAAATGATATGCTTGTTCCCTCAAGCGGATAAGTTTAAAACGTAACAAAGGCGCTTTAACAATGTCGTACCCTTGATTCATATCCCTCCTTAAAATGCTTTGCAGTCTGTTCTTTTGTTCCATTTCGGTAAGCATCCTGAAGTCTGAGCTTTTCCATGGCACGCTAACCTCTTTCATTATCACTTGCAAAGTTTTTTCATGATTTTTCCATATAAACGAGCGTAAAATTTCATGCCTTTTTATGACATCTTCCCATGCATTACGAAAGAATTGTTCATTTATTTCTCCTTCAAATATGCATGTAAATTGACATCCATACACCCCCGATTGAGGCGAGTATAAACTATGAAATAACATACCTTCCTGAACTGGGGAAAGTGGATAAATCGCTTCGATATCTTTAGCCATCTAGAGACACTCCCTTCAATTAAATAAAATTAGTTCGATATATTGATAATGTCATTTAATTCTTCTTGATTTAACTTTGCCTCCGGAAAGTCTGAAGGTGTGTATTCCATTGAAGACGTCAAGCAATGATTGATTACTTCCCGTAACTTATCCATATACTCATTAGCTAACTTGCTTATCGTCCTTCTTTCATGCAGGTTTTTACTGTATCTCCAATTTAATTGCAGCGTTTCATCCATAATCTTCCCGCTAATTTCTAATACATATGGACGATTATTATCCTGGCTCTGTTCCAATCCGACACTTTCATGCGCCATTTTGAACAAAGCTGCTTCTGTCAAGGCCTGGTCAAATTGCCCTAAATAGTTAAAGCTCACTTCCGAATTAGCACTTGGTATTTCGTTACTTCCCAGATATTTCAATACCCCGTAGTCTATCCCTCCATTTGGGATTTTCCGAATACCTTCTTTCACTTGCTTAATTCCCTCACCTATATCATTCTTATTTCTTAATCCAATTTGTACAGGATAAATACTTGTAAACCATCCCACAGTTCTTGAGCAATCGACTTCATCATCAAACTGTTCTCGACCGTGCCCTTCAACGTCTATTAATAAAGGGGTGCGACCTATCCATTCACTAAACGTTTCTCCCAAAACCATTAATAATATCTCCTGGATCTGTGTGTGATAAGTCTTTGGGACTTCCTGTAATAAGGATGCTGTATATGCTTGATTTAGTTCTACTGATACATTATCTGTAGAAGCCACTGTATTTTCTCCTTGGTAGTCGATCGCTAACGGTGTGCTCCCCTTACTAATTACATCTAACCAATACGCTTTTTCTTTCTGAATTTTATCCGAATCTACATACTCTAGAAGTTTCTCAGCCCATTTTTTATAAGACATCGTTTTTGAAGGCAATTTGGGTTCTTCTTGATTCTTTAAATCTTGATAAATCTTATGTAAATCATCTAATAAGATTCGCCAAGACACACCATCAACCACTAAATGGTGGATAATGATTAATATTCGGTTGGGTTGCTTTCGTCCCAAGTTGAAATAACGTACATTCACCAAAGGCCCCTTTTCGATACTTAATTCTTGTTGAGCCCTATTTGCGATTCTCTCCATTTCCTTTTTTTGTAATTCACTTGAGTGGTCCGCTAAATCAATAACCTTAAATTCTTGTAATTCCCCATCTAATCCGACATTTTCTTGTTTCCAGCCTTCTTCACTCAATGAAAATCGACTCCGTAATGCATCATGATACTCTATTAAATAGTCGAATGATTTTTTTAGAAGAACTGGGTCTATTTCATCGCGCACCTGTAAAAACAATGATTGGTTAAAATGATTAGGCTCTTCAAGCATCGTTTCGAAAAACCATTGTTGAACAGGCGTTAATGGAACATTGCCTTCAATCAATCCTTGTTCTTCATTGTCTTCTACCTCTCTTACTACGCTCACTAAGTTAGCGATTGTCCGGTGATGAAACAAATCTTTAGGCGTGAAATTCAACCCCTGTTCCTTGGCTTTCGCAATCAGTCTAATTGCCAAGATGGAATCCCCACCAATCTCAAAAAAGTTATCGGTAATTCCAACCTTTTTTCTACTTAAAACTTCTTCCCATATCTCTGTGAGTACTCTCTCTCTATTCGTAGTAGGCTCTTCATAGATTGTTTCGGTATTCAGGTTAGATGTGTATGGTTTAGGCAGTGCCTTTCTATCCACTTTCCCATTGGTATTTAACGGAAAACTATCTAGTGAAATATAATGACTTGGTATCATGAAACCAGGTAAACAATTCGCTAAATAAACTTTTAAATATTCCTTTGTAAAACTATCATTGCTAGGTATATAGTACACACAGATTTCTTTAGTCCCAGATAAACTAGTAGTTAATATAGCAATTGCATCCTCTATTAACTCATGCTCGCATAATCGACGACTAACCTCCGACAATTCGACTCTATTACCTCGAATCTTAATTTGGTCATCAGTACGCCCGATATATTCTATAACACCATCATTACGAAGGCGCACTATATCACCTGTTCGATAACATTTTTCTTGAGCATGAAATGGACTATTAATAAATTTTTCTGCAGTTAAATCTTCTCTATTTAAATAACCATCCGCCACCCCATCTCCCGCTACTAATAATTCTCCTGCCACTCCAATTGGTAGAAGACGTAAGTTCTCGTCCACAACATAAGCTTTAGAATTTGATATAGGGACCCCTATCGGAATAGGACCTTCATGTTTTTTATTTATAGAATAAGTCGTAGAATAAGTTGTATTCTCTGTTGGTCCATAACCATTAATTATAACAAGGTCAGGATTCTCCTCTATAATCTTGTTGGTAAATTGAGTAGAGAGCACATCTCCTCCAGTAAGTAGCGTATCTACCCCTTTAAAAGTCTTACAATCTTGTTGAGCAATTTGATGCAGAACAGGAGTCGATAAAAACATTGTATTAATAGAAGAAGCGCGAATGATTTTTTTGAGTTTTTCGTTATCTAATAATTGATCCTCATGGATAATATTTAAATGTCCTCCATTTAATAAGGTCCCCCAAATCTCTAAAGTGGTAGCGTCAAAAACCACAGAACCAGTCATAAGCATCTTTGTATTTTTATCAAAATTTATATACCTTGTATTCTTAACTAATCTAATTACATTCCGATGATTTACCAAAACCCCTTTTGGCTTCCCTGTTGATCCAGAGGTGTACATAATATAACAAAGATCTGAAGCATCTACTGTCGCATTTTCCGTAGAATATTTTAGTGAAACCATATTTTTATGATTCAAATCGTAAACTTTCCCTGCAAAATCCAGATTATCGATGTCCACATCATCTTTCTTAAACAATATTTCTATTCCAGAATCTTCTATTATCATTTTAATTCGTTCTGCCGGGTATTCACTATCCAGAGGAACGTAAACCGCACCAGCTTTTAACACAGCTATCATGCCGACCACTGTTTCAATAGAACGCCCAGTAAGTAAGGCGACACGAGCCCCTTTCTTAATACCATGCTGTTTCAAATCAGCAAAAATATTGTTAGCCATTGAATTAACTTGGCTATAAGATAATTCCACATCTCCAAAACTAAGAGCTACTGCATTAGGGTCGTCTGTGACTTGTTCTTCAAATAGTTTTGGAATTGAACTATTTCTTGGATAATCAGTAGTTGTATTATTAAAAACATTTAATATCTCGTTTTTACCTTTAGCTGTAATAACTTCAAATTCACCTACCAATTTAGTCTGATCTAATTGTGTCAATAAATTAGTAAATTGATCGAGGATACTAGCAATAACCGCCTCGCTAAAACGTGTCTTATGAAATAAAACTTTTATTCTCATTTTTTTGTTTGGATACACAACTATCGACAGAGGATAATTTGTACTGTCTACAGAACTGGCTTTTTTTAAATGCAATCCCTCAGCTATTTTTTCATTATCTTCAATTTCAAAGGGATAATTTTCATAGACAAATATACTTTCAAATAATGCATTTCCGCTCGTTATATTAATATTTTTACCGATATTAACCAAAGGCATATATTCATATTGTCTTAATTCTATTAGTTGTTCTTGCAATCTTTCGACAAACGAGATAAAATTTTCATCGTCTTTAATACTAATCCTTACTGGAAGTGTATTAATAAGCATTCCAACCATTTTATCAAAATACTTGGGAGTACCCGTTCTCCCTGAAACAACTGTTCCATAGACTATATCTCTTTTTCTACTATATGTGCTCAATAGTATTGACCATATCCCTTGAAAAAGACTATTCATTGTAAAGTTATTATTCTTTGCAAAGTGATTTAATTTGTTTGTTATATCTTCAGAAACAAAAACTTCTTTAATCCCGTAAATACTGTTTTTGTGACTTTTTTCAACTTTCCCATCAGAAACTAATCCAACTTCTAAGTTAGTAGGTTCCGATAGTCCATTTAGAAGATCCCTCCAGTATTTTTGTGCTTTTGGAATATCTTGTTCTTTAATCCATTTTATATAGTCTTTGTATTGTGATGCCTTCTCTAATTGAAGGTTCGTGTCACATAATAATGATCTATAGATTGAAATGACTTCTTTCAAAATAAGTGCTACTGACCATCCATCAAGCAATAAGTGATGGAAGCTCCAAATAAATTTATTATTATTATTATTATCTTCTTTTATTATACAAAAACGCATTAAAGGGGGATTGGATATGTCAAATCCTCTGACTAAATCTTTTTTCAGAAAAGAATAAACATTCTTTTTTCTTTTTATTGTGTCCATATTGGACATATCGATTACTTCCCAAGGCAAATCAATATGTTTGTAAACGATCTGCATTGGTTTAGAAATATCTTCCCAAAAAAAGGAAGTCCTTAAACTTTCATGTCTCCTAATTACTCTTTCCCACGCTTTTTTAAAAACTGGAATATCAATAATTCCATTTAGATCATATATCATTTGTTGAACATACATACCTGTGTCTGGTGAATCAATTGAGTAAAATAACATTCCTTCTTGAGTGGAGGATAATGGATAAATATCATGAATATTGTTTTCATTGAATATTTCTTCTGTTTCCATTCATATCTATCTCCTTTTGCTCGCCTTTTTTATTAACTTAGTAAATTCTTTTTGATTTAACTTTGCCTCCGGAAAGTCTGAAGGTGTGTATTCCATTGAAGACGTCAAGCAATGATTGATTACTTCCCGTAACTTATCCATATACTCATTAGCTAACTTGCTTATCGTCCTTCTTTCATGCAGGTTTTTACTGTATCTCCAATTTAATTGCAGCGTTTCATCCATAATCTTCCCGCTAATTTCTAATACATATGGACGATTATTATCCTGGTTCTGTTCCAATCCGACACTTTCATGCGCCATTTTGAACAAAGCTGCTTCTGTCAAGGCCTGGTCAATTTGCCCTAAATAGTTAAAGCTCACTTCCGAATTAGCACTTGGTATTTCGTTACTTCCCAGATATTTTAATACCCCGTAGTCTATCCCTCCATTTGGGATTTTCCGAATACCTTCTTTCACTTGCTTAATTCCCTCACCTATATCATTCTTATTTCTTAATCCAATTTGTACAGGATAAATACTTGTAAACCATCCCACAGTTCTTGAGCAATCGACTTCATCATCAAACTGTTCTCGACCGTGCCCTTCAACGTCTATTAATAAAGGGGTGCGACCTATCCATTCACTAAACGTTTCTCCCAAAACCATCAATAATATCTCCTGGATCTGTGTGTGATAAGTCTTTGGGACTTCCTGTAATAAGGATGCTGTATATGCTTGATTTAGTTCTACTGATACATTATCTGTAGAAGCCACTGTATTTTCTCCTTGGTAGTCGATCGCTAACGGTGTGCTCCCCTTACTAATTACATCTAACCAATACGCTTTTTCTTTCTGAATTTTATCCGAATCTACATACTCTAGAAGTTTTTCAGCCCATTTTTTATAAGACATCGTTTTTGAAGGCAATTTGGGTTCTTCTTGATTCTTTAAATCTTGATAAACCTTATGTAAATCATCTAATAAGATTCGCCAAGACACACCATCAACCACTAAATGGTGGATAATGATTAATATTCGGTTGGGTTGCTTTCGTCCCAAGTTGAAATAACGTACATTCACCAAAGGCCCCTTTTCGATACTTAATTCTTGTTGAGCCCTATTTGCGATTCTCCCCATTTCCTTTTTTTGTAATTCACTTGAGTGGTCCGCTAAATCAATAACCTTAAATTCTTGTAATTCCCCATCTAATCCGACATTTTCTTGTTTCCAGCCTTCTTCACTCAATGAAAATCGACTCCGTAATGCATCATGATACTCTATTAAATAGTCGAATGATTTTTTTAGAAGAGCTGGGTCTATTTCATCGCGCACCTGTAAAAACAATGATTGGTTAAAATGATTAGGCTCTTCAAGAATCGTTTCAAAAAACCATTGTTGAACAGGCGTTAATGGAACATTGCCTTCAATCAATCCTTGTTCTTCATTGTCTTCTACCTCTCTTACTACGCTCACTAAGTTAGCGATTGTCCGGTGATGAAACAAATCTTTAGGCGTGAAATTCAACCCCTGTTCCTTGGCTTTCGCAATCAGTCTAATTGCCAAGATGGAATCCCCACCAATCTCAAAAAAGTTATCGGTAATTCCAACCTTTTTTCTACTTAAAACTTCTTCCCATATCTCTGTGAGTACTCTCTCTCTATTCGTAGTAGGCTCTTCATAGATTGTTTCGGTATTCAGGTTAGATGTGTATGGTTTAGGCAGTGCCTTTCTATCCACTTTCCCATTGGCTGTGATTGGCATTTCCTCTAAAGGGAGGATGGATGTAGGTATCATATATTCTGGCAGTT
>NZ_JAFBCV010000032.1 GCF_016907895.1 Shouchella xiaoxiensis | reverse complement strand
GACGCGTAGAATACCATTCTACGACTTTCATTGACGAGATACCTTGTATCTCTTTATTACGCTTGGCTTTTGTTCAGTTTTCAAAGAACTCGTTTTGCGACTTCATGATCTTACCACGCAGGTAAGCATTTCGTCAATATCTTTTTTGTTCAACCGGCTGTTTCCCCGGCGACATGTAATAATATATCACGCTACTAAAAAACGGTCAATACATTTTTAAAACTTTTTTTCAAAAAGTCATTTACGCAGGTAAAATTGGTTTAAAAATGATAGTCTTTCTATGATATACTATACACGTTCAACACTATAAATATAAACCTTCTCTATATAACTTGGGGGAATTAAAAATGGGCTTGCGATACTCAAATAAGATTAACAAGATCAGAACTTTTGCATTAAGCCTTGTCTTTATAGGTATCCTTATCATGTACATAGGGATTTTCTTCAGGCAGTATCCTATTATCATGGTTATCTGCATGATCCTCGGTTTGCTTGCTGTTATTGGAAGTACGGTTGTTTATTTCTTTATAGGAATGCTTTCAACCAAAGCAATCCCCGTAACATGTCCATCTTGCGAAAAGCCTACTAAAGTTTTAGGAAGAGTCGATGCTTGCATGCACTGCGATCAACCTTTAACTATGGATCGCTCATTAGAGGGGCATGACTTCGATGAATCTTATAATTCAAAGAAACACAGTAAGACGAAGGCATAAAAAAAGCACTCATCTAGATGAGTGCTTTTTTTACTTTAATGCGCAGTTCTGCAGGAAGGGCATGTGCCGTAAATTTCCATTCGATGATTATCCACTTGGAAGCCTGTAACATGCTCAGCTAAAGTTTCAACTTCATCTAAACCTGGGTAATGGAAATCAACTATTTTACCGCAATCCCCACAAATCACATGATAGTGATTTGAGGTTACACAATCAAAACGACTAGAAGAATCACCGTAAGATAGCTCTTTGACAATACCTACTTCTTTAAATACACGGAGATTATTATAAACAGTCGCCACACTCATATTTGGAAAACGCCCTTCAAGCGCCTTGTATATCTCATCTGCTGTCGGGTGCGCCTTTGATTCATATAAAAACTCTAAAATAGCGTGACGTTGCGGAGTCATACGCACACGAGTGCTCTTCAGCGCATCAATTGCTTCCATTAAGCTTTGATTAGCCATATTATTGCGCCTCGCTTTCAATAAAAACTATTCTTTCTTTATACTAATTATAAGTTGCGAATGTTATTTTAGCAAGACCGATCTGAAAACATCGTTATGCAACAAAAAAACTGCCTTTTTTAAATGGCAGTTTTTTAAAATTTCTACGTATTTAATAGAAGCGGTGTTGCATTTGCTGCAGGTAAGATAAAAGAGGTATAACGATGCGTTTTCTTATCTTTGCGTTGCTTTTTCTTTTCCACCTGGAGACAAGCTTCTTTTAATGCTTGTTGTAACTGCTCAAGATCTGTCTCATGTACTCCAAAAAGAAATGTTGTACTTCCTTTTCTCAAAAAACCGCCTGCACTGGACAACTCCGTCATTCTATAGCCTTGCTCGCGCAGATTTTTCTCAACATGATCTGAGTAGAAATCCTCAATAATACACACTAAAAGCTTCATCGTTTCCCCCCTAATCTACTTAATAGCCTTTATTTAATTGCACTTCATTTGTATAAATGGTCTTCTTTTGCTGAAAAACAACAAGGTTTTTATTGAAAATCTCAAGTGCTCGCTGCATGTAAAAGGCAGTTGCTGCTGATATGTGTGGTGTTATCGTGATGGCCTCATGGTGCCATAAAGGCGAATCAACCGGTAACGGCTCCTGTTGAAACACATCTAAATAAGCATGTCGTACTTTTCCTAATTCTACTGCATGTAACAAGGCATTTTCAACTACTGATTTGCCTCTCCCTAAATTGATGAAGACCGCGCCTTCTTTTATGAGAGAAAAAGCATCTTCATTCAATAATTCTTCTGTTTGCGGAGTCTGCGGTAAAACATTAATGACGTAATCAGCCTGTTGAAGTGCTTGTTTCCATTCAGACAAGGAATAGGTTTGATCAAATGCAGCAACGGCTCGACCATCAGTATTAACACCTACTGTCTTCATAGAAAACACTCGTGCTCGTTCAGCTATCATTGTTCCAATTGCACCAGTTCCAAGGATGACAACAGTAGCGTCCGTTAATTCGTTAGGCTTGATTGATCGAACCCAATCCTTTTTCTTTTGTGCTCCTTTATAAATACTCGCTTTTTTTACATCATCAAGCATAGCCCATATCGCGTGCTCAGACATCGGGATTGCATGTATGCCCCGGCTATTTGAAACGAGAATATTTCGTTTTGTTAGTTCAGAAAAAGGCATCTTCTCTACTCCAGCCGATAACACATGAATCCATTTCAGTTGTTTTGCCCGATTTAGCACAGAAACACCAATGTCTTCACCGAATGTTAATAATACATCTGCTGTTTCTAGTTTTTCTTCAGCTTCTTTCATAGAAGAAAAAAACGAAAACTGAACATCATGGAACTCATTTATTAATTGCTTTTGCCTATCCTCAGTCTGATTGACCGCAAAAACTACATTTGTTTTCACTCTGCTTCACCTTTTATAAAAGCAAGTACATCATCTACATGGTTTTTTACACGTACTCCACGCCATTCTTTAACGACATTAAATTCTTTATCAATTACAAAAGTAGAACGAACAATACCCATATACTCTTTGCCGAAATTCTTTTTCAGTTGCCATACTCCATAAGCTTTTGCGGCCGTTAATTCTTCATCAGCTAATAGAGGAAACGGTAAGTTATGCTTCTCTATAAACTGTTCATGTTTTGCAACAGGGTCAGGACTTACACCAAAAACAACTGCATTCTCTTGTTTAAAAACTTCTGTTTGATCACGAAAGTCACATGCTTCTGTCGTACAGCCAGGCGTCATATCTTTCGGATAAAAATATAAGACAATATAAGACCCTTTATAATCCGACAGTGTAATTGTTTGTTCTCCATTTGCAGCAAGTGTTAGATCCGGGGCTTGTTTTCCAACTAAATTCATAAATGCACTCACTCCTTTTTTATCTTCCTTATAAGGGTAGCCGAATTGGACAATTTGATCAATCAAGAGACCTGCAATTATGTACTTGTTTCATCTGACTTGCCAAGCAACATGTGCTATCATGGGATAGATCACATTTGACCGAACAAAAAATGGAGGAAATTATGAATCGCAAAACATCAGAGCTACATTATAGAGAAGCTCAAGATTTAATTGTCGGAGGCGTTAACAGCCCCTCAAGAGCGTATAAAGGAGTCGGCGGGGGCACTCCCGTATTTATGGAAAGAGCTGAGGGAGCTTATATGTACGATGTTGATGGAAATCGTTACATTGATTACCTTGCTGCGTATGGTCCAATCATTACTGGTCATGCTCATCCAACGATTACAAAAGCTATTCAGGATCAGGCACTTAAAGGCATTTTATATGGTACCCCAACAAGACTTGAAAATGAGTTTGCTCAGCTTCTGACTGAAGCGATGCCATCACTTGAGAAAGTGCGTTTTGTAAATTCCGGTACTGAGGCCGTAATGACAACAATTAGGGTCGCTAGAGCGTACACTGGCAGGGAGAAAATTATTAAATTTGCGGGATGTTATCATGGGCACTCTGATTTGGTGTTAGTTGCTGCCGGATCAGGTCCATCCACTCTAGGTACTCCAGATTCGGCAGGAGTAACCAAAAATACGGCCAGTGAAGTGATTACCGTTCCATTTAATGATATTGACGCTTTAAAAGAAGCACTTCGTCACTGGGGAAGTGAGACAGCAGCAGTATTAGTTGAACCAATTGTTGGGAACTTTGGGATCGTTGAACCAGAGCCTGGTTTTTTAGAAGCAGTGAATAAAGTGACGCATGAAGCAGGCGCCTTAGTTATTTATGATGAAGTAATTACTGCTTTTCGCTTCATGTATGGTGGTGCCCAAGATTTATTAAATGTTAAACCAGATATGACTGCTCTCGGAAAAATTATTGGTGGCGGGTTACCAATTGGTGCGTACGGGGGAAGAATGGATATAATGGAAACCGTTGCCCCACTTGGTCCAGCCTATCAAGCAGGTACAATGGCGGGCAATCCAGCATCGATGAGTTCAGGTATTGCTTGTTTATCCGTTCTGAAAGAAGAAGGCGTCTATGACAAACTAGATGAGCTTGGAAATACCCTCGAAGAAGGTCTCTATCTTGCTGCAGCTCGGGCAAATGTTCCTATTACGATTAACCGCTTAAAAGGTGCGTTAACGGTTTTCTTCTCGGATGAGCAAATTGTTGATTATGATGGAGCATCAAGAACTAACGGAGAACAGTTTGGTTTGTTCTTCAAAACAATGCTCGATGCTGGTATTCATTTAGCACCATCGAAATACGAAGCTTGGTTCTTAACCACCGCACATACAAAAAAAGATATTGAAGAAACAATTGAAGCAGCTTCACATTCATTCAAAGTGGTTGCAGACGAATTTTATAATTAACAGCATGAAAAAGTCTTCAATCACATAAAATAGATGATTAATTAAGGTTAGTTATCAGCGATTTAGCTAAGAAAGGATCACTTTTTAAATGAGACTTGGAGCTCGAATATTAAAAACAGGACTTGCCGTTGTACTGGCATTATATTTAGCAAATTGGCTAGAAATACAACCACCCACCTTTGCAGCTATTGCTGCTGCATTTGCGATTCAACCATCGCTGTTTCGAACGCTTAGAACGTTTAGCCATCAGGTTCAAGCCAATTTAATAGGTGCTACAATCGGCGTTTTGTTTGTCATGACTTTTGGACACGAGCCATTTGTTGTCGGTGTTGTTGTTATGCTGTCTATTGCGATTTTTATTAAATTAAAATTAGAGGCGGCAATTATACCAACCGCAATTGTAACAATCATCATCATTATGGAGAGTCCTGCCGACAATTTTCTTCAGTTTGCATCAGAACGATTTTTTCTCGTTTTGATTGGAATTGTTTCTGCCTTTCTTGTTAATTTAGCGTTTATTCCACCGCGCTACGAGAAAAAAGTATTTAGCCAGCTTTCAAGCGTAACGGACTCCATTCTCGAGTGGCTAAATCTGGTCGCAAAACATGATGCCGACACGATTGCATTGCGAGAAGATATTAAAAACAAGCGTGATGAACTTGATAAAACGACAAATTTATTTGCTCTTTACCGAGAAGAACGAAACTATTTCAGGGCAAAAACATTTAGTCAACGTAGAAAAGTTGTTGTTTTTCGTCAGATGCTCCTTACAAGTGAAACAGCTTATCGCGCTTTAGAGGCTTTGGAAAAACGATCTGAAGATTACTCACATTTACCGATTAATGTTCAGCAACGGATTGAAGAACAGTTGCTATCATTAACCGATTACCACCATCGAATTATTCTTCGTTATAATGGCAAGGTAAATACACACGCTCCAGATGAATACGTTGATGAAATTGAAAAAGGCCAATCTTCAATGACGAATTTGTTTGTTACATTATATGAAGAAGAACAATTTGACCTATCACAATGGCATGCATTTCTTCCTGCCATATCTGCTATTATTGAATATCAACAAGAGTTAGAGCACCTTGACACGCTTGTTGAAAACCACCAAACCCATGCACCTGATGACGAAACATCTTAAAAAACCGGTTCACTTTTTTAAAAAGTGAACCGGTTTCTTTAATCCATTTCTTGCACACTATATAATTTATAATAGGAACCTTGTCGCTTCATTAGTTCTGCATGAGTTCCTTGCTCCTTTACACGCCCTTCTTCAATAACTACAATCTGATCGGCTCCAGTAATCGTCGACAGGCGGTGGGCCACTATGAACGTTGTCCGATTATGAGCAAGTTTTTCTAACGCTTCTTGAATGTAATGCTCACTTTCCAGATCTAGTGCTGATGTAGCCTCATCAAACACGAGCAACGGTGGGTTTTTCAGAAAAACACGCGCAATCGCTACCCGCTGCTTCTGTCCGCCAGAGAGCTTCACACCTCGCTCCCCTACTTCCGTATCATAACCTTTTTCCAGCTGCATGATAAAGTCGTGCGCATTTGCTGCCTTAGCAGCTTCAACAACTTCCTTATCTGTCGCTTGCGGGTTTCCTATTTTAATATTCGATTTAATACTGTCACTAAAAAGAATATTATCTTGTAAAACCATGCCGATATGGTCACGTAAACTTCTTACGTTTAAATCTCGAATATCTGTACCATCAAGAAGAATGCGCCCAGCAGTTACGTCATAAAAGCGTGGTAATAAGCTAACAAGCGTACTCTTTCCTCCACCGCTCATCCCGACTAACGCTACCGTTTGGCCAGCAGGAATATCTAGCCGAATATCGTTCAAAATTAGGTTGTCTTCGTTTTCATATGTGAAGGAAACACGATCAAACGTCACTTTTCCATCTACTTGCGTAACCATCTTGGCATCTTTTTTATCAGTGATATCGTATTTCTCATCAATAAACTCAAAAACACGATCCATTGAAGCAATTGACTGCGTAAGCGTTGTCGAGGAATTAACAAGTCTTCTTAGCGGCCCATAGAGTCTTTCCATATAGAGGACAAAGGCACTCATCACGCCAATTTCCAGTCCATTTTTTAAAACAAATATGGATGCTACAAATAACACAAGCAATGGTGCAATGTCGGTTACTGTGTTAACAACGGCAAATGTTTTTGCATTCCATTTTGTATGGTCAAGCGCTTTCGCTAAAAACGTACTGTTACGATCTGAGAATTGCTCTTGTTCATAATCTTCGTTTGCAAAGCTGCGAATAACGTTCATTCCTTGCACTCGCTCATGTAAGTGACCTTGAACATCAGCCAAAGCTTGTGAACGCACACGTGTCAACTTTCGTAAATGCTGATAAAAATATTTAATTGAGAAGCCATAAAACGGGAACATTGAAATTGCTACTAGCGTTAGCCACACATTCAAGTTCAACATAATGATAATTGCAATGACAATTGTAGCTAAATCAAGCCATACATTCATTAATCCAGTAATAACAAAATTTTTCGTTTGCTCAACATCATGAATGACCCGCGAAATAATTTCGCCTACTTTTCGATTTGAATAAAAACGTAAGCTCAGTTTTTGAATGTGTGTAAACAAATTACCCCGAATATCGTACAATATTTTATTCCCTATCCACTGTGCAAAGTATTGACGGTAGTATTCAATTGGAGGACGCAACACAATAAACAATAACGCCATGCCACCAATAATCCAGTAAATTTGACGGTATTGTTCTTCCTGCGCCATCGTTTCATTTAAAAGAATATCATCAATGATATACATCATTGCAAGAGGAAATAATAGTGGAATACCAAATTTAAGTAAACCTATTACGATCGTGCCAATGATTTGCTTTCGATATGGCTTCACAAACACCATATACCTTCTAATTGTTTTCAAAGCAGACTCCTTCTTCCAGGAAAAAAGCAAGCTTGTTTTAGCAACAAGCTCACTTCCTTTCTAACGATATTGCAAGTAACGTTCGTACCAACTTTCTACGAACTGAGGTGCAAATGGCCCTTTTCGTTGATGAATCCATGAGATAAGTTCATCAACACTTCTTCTTAGTATGCCATCAAGCTCAGGTGGATATTGCATAATTTTACTATGCAACTCATACTCATCTTCATCAAGCAGCTTCATTGTCATATCCGGATACACTTTAATGTCCAAGTCATAATCAATATATTTGAGCGCTTCTTCATCCCACGTAAAAGGAGTCCCGATATTACAATAGTAATAAATTCCATCTGCACGAATCATGCCTATAGTATTAAACCACTGATCAGCATCAAAATAACAGATAGCTGGCTCTCTCGTCCGCCAATATCGTCCATCAGACTCTCGAACAATAATGCGATCATTCCCAGCCACAACGATTTTTGATGATCCTTTTAGAATGGTTGTATCCTCCCAAATCCGGTGAAGCGTTCCGTTATGCTTGTAACTCTGTATCTGGATCGTGCTGCCCTCCTTTGGAAAGCTCATAAGATTCTCCTTTCTCCCATTACCAACTAAAGAGATATTCTTCTTTATCCAATTCACATATACAGTTCTATTATACAAGGTTCCCCACCGATTTAAAACGTTAAGACTTAATCACTAGAAAACGATTCCGATTTGACAAAAAAAGACACCCTTTTTCCGTATCGGAAAAGGGTGTCTTTTCGCGCCAAAGCGCTCACGTTTAAACGAAATTATTGTTGGTTCTTTTTAGATGCTGATTTAGCGTTTTGTTCTTTTACTTCTTGTACATCTGTTTCGCTTGCAAATTCAGCATTGTAATTTTGTTCAGAAGCTTGGTTTTGCTTCTTCACTTGGTTTTTGTTTGTTTTAGATGCTTTGTTGTTCATGGTTATCACCTCCACGCTTATTAAATTGTCCCGTGTCGGTGATTCCTATTCATCTTTTTTTTAAGCTAATAAAGAAATACCGCCATCAACAATTAACGTCTGACCTCGAACCATCGTTGCTTGATCAGATAATAAAAACATAACGGCATTTGCTAAGTCTGTCGGTTCAACCATCCGTCCTGCTGGAGTACGTTCTGCTGCATCCTTCAATAACTCTTCTCGGTTTGGAAAATGTGTTAACGCATCTGTATCTACCGCTCCACCTGAAACCGCGTTTACAATAATTCCTTTTGGCGCAAGCTCAACAGCTAAATAACGTGTTAACGACTCGACCGCGGCTTTAGAGACACCTACCGTTGTATAATTATCTAAATAACGAATCGATCCAAGTGAGCTTAAGCTAACAATTTTTCCTCCACCTGTTTTTTCCATTCTTTTTGCTGCTTCTTGGGCACAAAATAATAGCGCCTTGGCGTTAATGTCCATTGTCCAGTTCCAGTGACTTTCTTCAAGTTCCATTAGTGGACGCAAAACACCAGAAGCAGCATTATTTACAAAAACATCCAACCGACCAAACGTTTCATCAATTTGCGTAAACATTTCTTTAATCTTTTCTTGTTTACCAACATTTGCTTTTACTGTTAAAACTTCAACTCCAAGAGCACGAATCTCTTCAGCCGTTGCCTCTGCTTGTGAACGACTTCGCGCAAAGTTTATGACGATGTTGTATCCTTGTTTCGCAAGCATTATGGCGATTTCTTTGCCAATTCCCCTGCTGCTTCCTGTTATTAATGCTGTTTTTCTTTCCATATGTATAACCTCCCAACATTTTCTGAACGCACACTCCATTATAACGCATACACGTTCACCTTAACAGCCAAGCTATAAATGGGAGGTGCACCATGTATGTAGGACGAGATTTAACCGAATTAGAAGGTGTTGATCCAGCTGACTGGACAGATAAGGAATTAGCTTTTTTTCATCATGGCATGCAGCAATTAACAGCTTATTTGAATACGCAAGGGAATTCACGCCATCAAACAATTATAAAAGAAATTGAAAAACGTGGAGGATTCCACCGCGAAGCAACATGGACAAACGGAAGTGAAATCCATTTCGATTAAGGAGCAGGAACATATGGATAAAGAAAAACAGCTGTACTATGTTAATTTAAATCCAATCAGTATGGATTCCATTAGCACAATGCGAGTAAATGATGGTCAGCTAATTGAATATGAAATTGCTGCCACACAGGCTGAAAAAGAAGAATTAGAGCGTTTAATAAATGAAGTGCATAAGCATGACGTAGAATTAAGTAATTTATTCACGTTTAAACATTTTGATGAGCTAACTGCCGACGCTGACAAAGATGAATATCAAACCGGCTTAAATGATGTTTATGATCGCCTTTATCAGCTTGGAACAGAAGTAACAAAGCAACAAATCCAAGAAATTCATCTACAAAATGAAGATGATAACGAGCCGGGTCTATAATTTAAAAGAGCTATCTTAGGCAAGATAGCTCTTTTTTGATCTTAGAAATTAGCTTTTGATTGACCTCCATCAACTTGCAGGGAAGTTCCCTTAACCCAGCTTGCTTTGGATGATGCTAAAAATACAACAACATTTGCTACTTCTTCTGGCGTTCCAAACCGACCTGACGGAATTTCATTATCAATAAAAGCTTGAATCTTTTCTGGGTTTTCATCTAACCGTCTTTGCCAATTTCCTGTTGGATGTAAAATGCTTCCTGGAGCAAGACTATTTACTCGAATTCCTTCAGATGCTACTTCATCAGCCAAGGCTTTTGTAAAGCTTATTAATGCAGCTTTCGCATTATTATAAGTAGCTTTGCCACCAGCTTCTCGCCCAAAAATGGAACTAATATGAATGATTGCGCCCTCTTGACTGGATTTCATCGCTGGAAGAACTAGTTTAGAAAAATGAACAGCAGAAAAATAATTCAGCTCAAACGCTTCGTAAAACTCTTCCATATCTGTCTTCTCAATTGATTCGCCATTACTGCCACCTGCATTGTTAATCAAAATATCAATTGGTCCAATGATTGCTGTAACATCTGCAAAAATTCGTTCTCGCTCATATGCATTTGTGACATCACCGGTAACGACGGCAATCTCTTGTGGCCAATGCTCTGGTTTTGTTCTAGCGCACACTGCAACCTTAGCGCCTTCTTGCACAAATGCCTCAGCAATGGCACGACCAATGCCTTTTGTACCACCAGTTACAAATACATTCTTTCTTTTAAGCTCTAAATTCAAAGCAGTTCCTCCTCTAAACAATAGGTCAATAATTTTTGTTGCGAGACCGGAAACGCATATCCTTCTAAATCTTTTCTCTCAACAAACTTTGCCGTTTCTGGAATTTCATTCGTTGAAACTTTGGCAGCATACAAATCAATTTCCCAAATTAAATGACTAAATACATGCCTAACTTGAAAGGACTGTTTCACAATATCAGATTCAACTACGTAAGAATTAGCTAAAGAATGGCTTTCTTCTGCGTCTATTTGTGTCATCGGAAGTTGCCAGAGACCAGCTAGCAATCCTGTATTCGGTCTTTTTTCAATAACAAATCGCCCATCACTCGTTGTTAAGACAAACGCATTTAATTTAACAACTTTTGCTTTTTTCTTTTTACTTTTTATTGGCAAATCGCCTTGTCTTCCCATCTCGTATGCCTGACACTGTTCTCGTACGGGACATAAAAGACAACCAGGTGAAGTAGGTGTACAAATTAACGCTCCTAGCTCCATCAGCCCCTGATTAAAGCTAGAAGGGTCCTGTTTATCAATTAATTCATATAGAATCTCTTCGTGTATTTTTCGCGTCTTTGGTTTTGCAATGTCAGCTTCTATACAAAACACGCGTGAAAGAACACGCATTACATTTCCGTCCACGGCAGGTTCGGGTAAGTCATAAGCGATGCTTAAAATCGCTCCAGCTGTATATGGACCGACTCCTTTTAAAGATTCGACTTGTTTGCGCGTACGAGGCACTTGGCTAGCGTATTCCTCAACCACTTCACGAACAGCAGATTGAAGATTACGGACACGTGAATAATAGCCAAGCCCTTCCCACACTTTTAAGAGCCTGTCTTCTTCAGCTTCTGCCAAATCCTCCATCGAAGGGAATTCCCTCATAAACCGTTCGTAATAAGGGATAACCGTATCAACGCGGGTTTGCTGGAGCATGATTTCTGAAACCCACACGCGGTAAGGGTCCTGCGATAAACGCCAAGGGAGCTCTCTTTTATGTTCTTTATACCATTGAACTAAATTCTGTTGAAAAGAAGGAAAAACGCCTTTATTTAATTCAGTCATTATTTCACCTGCTAATCTTGACTTGCCACTTAAACAAGTTCATCATGAAAAGATGCTTAGTTTATTTTGTGACGGGTATAACTATAGCATAACTTCTTTAGCACAGCATCATAGAATGAAACGAACAAAATGATTAATGGTTTTTAAAAAGGAGGATGTTTACGCTCAATGGATACATCCACTCACATTGTAATGGGAGTAGGGCTTGCTGGTCTAGCAACGCTTGATCCAAATGTTGCTGGATCACCGTATATGCAGACAGCGGTTCTCGCAACAACACTCGTCGCTTCAAACGCTCCCGATTTTGACACTGTACTTAAACTTAGAAATAACGCTGTTTACATCAGGCACCACAGAGGAATTACTCACTCCCTTCCAGCTGTTTTATTATGGCCATTTGTTATTTCCGGCTTATTAATGCTTTTTTTCCAAAATGCTTATTGGCCGACACTTTTACTATGGGGAGCCATTTCGGTATTCCTGCATGTTTTTGTTGATATTTTCAACGCATATGGGACGCAAGCACTGAGACCTGTCTCAAACCGATGGATTGCTTTAGGCGTCATTAATATCTTTGACCCAGTTATTTTCGGCTCGCACGGAATAGGGATTATATTATGGATCTTTGGGGTACCTCCAGGGCCAACATTCCTTGCTATTTACGCTGGTCTAATCATTTATTATCTCTGGCGCATACATCAGAAAAAACAAGTGGTTAAAAAAGCACGAGCACTGCACCCAACTGCATCTCACATTTTTGTATCACCAACAATACGCTGGAACAAATGGCATCTTGTAATCAGAACACCAGAAATGTTATACGTTGCACAATCCAAAGATAAAGTTATTCGTTTTTTTGAAAGCTATACATTTGACCCAATTCCTTCAGACCCGGTTATGCAGGCTGCTTGTTCTGACAAAAACTTAGCCGCTTTTCTTTCATTCTCTCCAACGTATCGCTGGGAAATGGAAGCAACCGAGACCAATGGTTATGAAGTCCGTTTTGTTGATTTGCGCTACCGAAGTAATGGGTATTACCCATTTGTTGCAATTGTAAAAATGGATTCTGCTATGAATATCGTGACTTCGTATACTGGTTGGGTGTACAGTGAAGAAACATTAAGAAAAAAACTTAAGATCATTACGTAACTGGTTGAGTTTACCTTCTATAATAAAGCCTTTAAGCGGTCATACTTTTAGTAAGCCGATATGGCGAAGGGGGTTTCACGCATGCGAAATAAAGCGAATCACTTTCCAAATCCGATTTCGTTTAAGGGGAATAAAGCAAATAATGCCGATGCGCATGCCTCAAAACGCGCAGACGGAACCATTGCCGACCGCCCACAAGAACGAATGAGTTCGTCCAACCACTTTAAACCATTTTAATTCTGGGAGGAATGCCTCATGGGTAAGGAACACTCGCGTTTAAACAGTTTGTATCGTGATCCGTTCATGTCACCGCGTGCTAATTCTAAGCACGCATTCCACCAAGTGAATGGTGAAACTCAACAAAGCCAACACAATATCGTGCTTGAAGCGCAAATGCGTAAACGCACCTAGCGCTAAAAAGGGATCTTCCATATTGGAAGATCCCTCAGATTGTCGAGAAAGCCTTGGTTCTGTGAACCCAGGCTTTCTCTTATGGTCTTTTGATTGGTCCCAATGACGAAATTTGATGGTGAAAAGGA
>NZ_JAFBCV010000031.1 GCF_016907895.1 Shouchella xiaoxiensis | reverse complement strand
AAAAAATTAAGCTACCACACACCGATAGAGTTCGGTAATATGGCAGCTTAATAAGTAGGTGTTTTATTACTGTCCCAAATGACTAGGTCAGTCTAGAGGCGTACATGCTTTTTTCTTCTTTACCATTTAAAGCGCTGAATCATTTGCTCCAATTCTTCTGCTAATTCCGATAGGTTCGTCGTTGAGCTTAGAATTTCTTCCATTGAAGCAAGCTGCTCTTCCGTTGAAGCCGATACGTTCTGTATGCTTGCTGAAGTTGTTTCTGTGGCTCCCGCAATTTGTTCGTAAGACTGGAGGAATTGTTCCGTTTGTGCAGACATTTCTTTTACTTCATTCGTCACCGAGCCGATCTTCTCACGCACATCTTCCATATGCGATTGAATCATCTCGAAAGAAACGCCTGCTTCTTGAATAACTTCAACTCCTTTTGTGACTTCTTTTTTACCATCATTCATTTCTTTGGCAGCAAGTCTCGTACCATCTTGAATGGTTAAAATTTGCTCCTGCACTTTTTTCGCTGCATCATTTGATTGCTCCGCAAGTTTCCGCACTTCCTCTGCCACAACAGCAAATCCTCTTCCACTCTCTCCTGCACGAGCAGCCTCAATTGATGCATTTAATGCAAGCAAATTCGTTTGTTCAGAGATGTCAGAAATCATTCGACTGACTTGATCAATTGTCCCCGCCTGTACTTCCAACGATTGAATCGTCGAGGCAATCGATGTTACTTTTGCTTGAATCGCATTCATTTGCGTAACGCTTGTTTCAATTCCCGATTTCCCTTTTGAGACAGCGGTAGCTGCTTGATCGACCGCTTTATTTACATGTGTAGCTGAGACAGCAATATCATTTACGCCTTTTGAAACAGATGACACGGCATTACGCCCACTATTCATACTATGGGTCTGGGCATCAACACTACCCGAGACCTCTTGGATCGCGAGCGTTATATGTTCCGTTGCCTGCATATTCTGCTCAGTACTCGCCTGTAGTTCTTCTGATGAAGCAGCAAGATAGGTTGACTTGTCTTGAATATCTTGCAAAGTCGTAATGAGTGATAAACGCATCTCATCAAATGAGCTCGCTAGTAACCCAACCTCATCTTTAGCGAGATCCTTGCCGTTGTAACCGGTGCTTAAATCACCTTTGCTAATAATTGTTGCCACTTTGGCCAACTTTGAAATAGGCGATACAATTGAACGTACAACGAAGAAAATAATTACACCACCAACAATCAGCGTCCCAACGATTACAATAATCATTGTTTGCAAAATCGGCTGAACCATTTGTTCTACTTCATCGGGCAGCATTGTCCCTGCTAACACCCAGTTCGTAGGAGAAACCATATTGTATGTAATTTCTCGTTCAACTTCATCTACGTCAAACTGAAATTGACCGCTTTCTTCAGTAAAGAGCGAATTTAAGGTTGCTGACACATATTCGCCTGTTTCCATATTCGGATGATAAACGACCCGACCTACTTCATCGAGCAGGAATAAGTAGCCAGAGTCGCCTATCTCTGCATCTGAAATGTACTGAATGATTTCACGTAAATCGATCTTCACCCCAAAGACGTGGCTATTATTCGCTGTTAACGTTCCAAATACGATTTCGACCGTTTCGCCATCTTCAGATATTATCGGTTCACCGACAGCTACTTCTGATTGTCTTCCCACCGTTTCTTGCATCCAGCGCTCACCTAGCATGTTTACTTCGGTAACGCCGCCTTCTTCCGTATATTGAACCCCTCGACCACCTGTTTGAACAAGATAAAGTTCACTTACATTGATGTTTCCCATATAAAAAGTTGCAAGGCTATCTTCAATTTCTGCCTCTGACATATTTTCAACATCCATCGAATCACCGGCAAAATTAACAATTGCCGTCTGCAACTCCATAAATTGTTGGAGCGACGTATGGACATTAGACGTGATTTGTTCGGCCTGATGCAACATATTCTCTTCCACATTATTTTTAGTTGTGAAATATGAAGACAGTCCAATGACTAGACTTGGAACAAGTAACATAAAAACAAATGCTGTAATTAATTTCCCTTTTAAACTTACTTTGTTAATTCCTTTCATCGCTTCCCCCACCTCTACATCTTCTGTTTTATTCTTCGGCATATTTTCAGAAATTCTAAAGGTTTTTACAAAAGGTTCTTTATTCAACATAAAAAAGCCCTCGAAAATTCGAGGGCTTTGCTTCATGATTGTTCACGTTTCTCTTCAATTAGTTGATTTTTCATCGCTGTAAGCTCATCAGAAAGGGCAACTGGGTACACTTCTGGCACTTCCAGACGTAAATATTCCTCCCAGAATGAGTTTTTCTGGCTTTTATGATACTCTTTCACTTCATTAAGAGTAGGGGTCTCATACACAAGCTCCCCGTTTTGAAAGATTGGCTTCAATAATTCAACTGCTTTAAAATCACGAATGCGTTTTGCTTTAAGTGGATTACGAGGGTGCTTTAAAACAATTTCACTTTTTTCCTCAAGCGATTCATGAGCAAGACAGACATAATCTCCCTTTGCCATCCCGTCTTGTCCAAATAACCGATATACTTTTTTTCTGCCAGGATTCAAGATCTTTTCGATGCTCTCAGAAATTTTTATAAGGGCAACCCAATCCTCTTTTGTATACGTTCCTGCGTCAACTTCTTGTTGGAGAGGACGGCGCGCAACGATCTTATGAACGCCACCGAGTGCTGGATTGTCATATGCCGTAATAAATTTCGTCCCCACACCCCAAATGTCAACCTTTGCCCCTTGTTGTTTCAGCGAGGCGATCGTGTATTCATCGAGATCGTTTGTTGCCGCAATTTTTACATGCTCTAGGCCTTCTGCATCCAAACGCTTGCGCACTTCTTTTGATAAATAAGCCAAATCACCGCTGTCTAATCGTACGGCAGTCATTTCATAGCCTTTTTCTTGCAGTCGCTTCGCCGTCTCGATTGCATGGGGCAACCCACTACCTAACGTATCGGTCGTATCAAGAAGCGGAATCGTTTTCTGCGGAAAAACTTCTGCATACGCCAGGAAAGCTTCAAGCTCAGACGGGTGGAACATTACGAATACATGTGCCTGCGTTCCCGTAATGGGCATATCAAACACTTTTCCTGCTTTTACATTGCTCGTTGCATTAAAACCAGCAATATAGGCCATCTTCGCTCCGTAAACACTGGCGTCTCTCCCTTGCGCTCGCCGCTTCCCCATTTCGAGTAAGCCATCCTCACCAGCAATCGTTTTAATTCGCGAGCCTTTTGTCAACACGAGAGATTCGGCATTGACAATATTTAAGAGCATCGCTTCAATCCAGATACATTCCCATACAGGCGCTTCAATTCGAATTAAAGGTGTATTTGGAAAAACGAGGTTGCCTTCTTCTACTGCATGCAGGTCACCACTGAATCGCAAGTTCCGTAAATCATCCAGAAAGGCTTCGTCAAACCCTTCTACCTGATCACGTAAATAATCGATATCGCTTTCATTAAAATAGAGGTTTTCGATTGTTTCAACAAGATGACCGAGTCCACCAAACGCAACATAGCCACCTAGCTCTGCACTGAATTCACCTACACCTCTTACAAATGGCGCTTTTCGGTAAAAGTCATCAAATACAACCGTTGTTTTGTGCAGGCCTTCTTTCCACAGAGCATACATCATCGTTATTGCATAATAATCAACATCTAGCGCATAATCTTCAATCGGGTTGTAGTAAGGAACGACAGTAAACGTTTCTTTCCCACAACGAATGCATGGCAGCTCATTGTTTTTTTCATTCGAGAAAGTCGGTTGATCGCATGCTTTACAAATATGTACATAGCGGTAACTTGTTGGCTTGACAACATCAAAAATGGTTTTATTGTTTTCAGACATGTTTCTGCTCCTTCGTGGTCTTATCGGTTAAGGTCACCTAAGTCAATCAAAGTATACCCCTGTTGCTGCTTCATTTCAAATAAGTACAAACAAAAAAGCCGTGCATTATGCACAGCCATATTACTGATTCATGATCCGCCAATAGGATGGCTTGACTTGATAGTTTATGTCAAATACAAACGGGGCATCCACACCTACCCCATTGTTATACTCCCTTGCCCGATCATTTAGCCACGTATGATTATCAGCAATTCCCCAAAAAGTGACGTTGCTTATGATCGAATCTAGCTCTCGGTATAAGGAAAACAACTCTTCATAACGATCAGCCTGCTCATCAAACCGTTCTGTTGGTATATCTTCATATTCTCTGTAAGCAGGCGTCGGAGGCCAATTATAGAGACTGACATCAAGCTCTGTTACTTGATTATCAAGCCCTAATTCCGCAAACATTGAGAACGAGCGTCTCATGTCGGAGATCGATGGCCATTCAATTTGGTTATGCGCTTGGTGGCCAACCCCATCTATCGGAACATGATCTTCAAGTAATTCAGTTACTAGATTGTATAAATGCTCACGCTTTGGCGACACTTCCGTATTATAATCATTTATATAAAGCTTAGAGTCTGATCCTGCATATTGTCGAGCCGTTTGAAATGCTACACGAATGTATTCATCTCCCGTAAGCTGGTACCACTCTGACTCCCTCATTCCTCTTGCGTTTGTTGCTTCATCAGCAATCACTTCATTAACAACATCCCAAGAATCAACAACATCTTTGTAGCGCTCTACGACAGTCCTAATATGTGTAGTGAGACGATCTAAGAGCAGTTCCTTATTGGCTTCTCGCTTTACCTGATCGGTTTCGTCAATCATTTTCTTCCCATTTTCATCCAAAAAGAACCATTCTGGAACTTGGTTATGCCAGACTAAAGTGTGAAACCGTAGCGATAAACCATTCTCCCTCGCAAAATTAGCTATTTTATCTGCTTCTTGAAAACGAAAATCTCCTTCATTCGGTTGCAACGAGATCGGTTTCATTGCATTCTCCGCAACAATGCTTGAATAGTGACGCTTAATGATTTCCCCTTGGACACCATCTAGCTGATGAGGCTCAACAGCTGCTCCAATTAAAAAAGACGAATCGAAATGTTCTGCGATAGAGGGCACTTCCAAAGCAAACGAATGACTGCTACTTTGCGTTTCTTGACCTGCCACATTTTGCATACCACTTGTACCTCCCGTTAGACTTACCGCCGTTATAAGACTAGCAACACCCAATCTGTTCACAATCCAACTCAACAAAAATCGCCTCCCAATCTTTTATTGAATGTAAGGGCTTTCATTAATTTGTAGTATAGTACACCACACTTACTTTGTCTAGTAAACGAACTAAGTTTTGTGTTTGTCGTCCAATGCATAAAGAAACCTACCGCAAAAACGGCAGGTTTCAGCTATTTAAAGTACATCACGAATATGATCAAGCGCCTCCTGTAACTCTTCTTTTGTAATAATAAGTGGCGGGGCAAAGCGAATAACGTTTTCATGAGTTTCCTTACATAATAAGCCCTTCTCTTTCAGTTTTTCGCAGAACGGTCTTGCCGGTTCAGTTAGCTCGATTCCAATAAAAAGACCTTTTCCGCGCACTTCTCTTATACTTGAATGGGTCAACTGATTGAGTTCATCCATAAAATAAGTCCCTAATTCTTTAGCGTTCTCAACTAAGCGTTCCTCTTCCAGCACATTGAGCGCCTCAATCGCCACTGCACAAGCAAGAGGATTACCTCCGAAAGTCGATCCATGAGAACCTGGCTCAAACACACCAAGCACATCTTTGCTGGCAGCAACAGCAGAGACAGGCATTACGCCGCCACCAAGGGCCTTTCCTAAAATGAACATATCCGGTTCTACCGCTTCATGATCGCAGGCAAACAGTTCGCCTGTTCGACCAAGCCCCGATTGAATTTCATCAGCGATAAACAAAACATTATGCTTTGAACACAGATCACGTACTTGCTTTAAATAGCCCTCTGGAGGAATGATAATACCCGCTTCCCCTTGAATTGGTTCAACTAAAAAAGCAGCTGTATTTTCATTAATAGCCGCCTCAAGCGCTTCGGCATCGCCATAAGGAATTGTTTTGATTCCCGGTAACAGCGGACCAAATCCCCGCTTATACTCATCATTTGATGATAATGAAACTGCCCCGAGCGTTCGTCCGTGAAAATTGTCGTGGCAGACAATGACTTCGGCTTGATTTGCTTTAACACCTTTGCGGTCATAAGCCCAGCGTCGCGCTGCTTTTAACGCTGTTTCAACTGCTTCAGCCCCTGTATTCATTGGAAGAATCATTTCTTTTTTCGTGAGAGCTGCGACTTTTTCATAAAATGGCGCGAGCTGATCATTATGAAATGCTCGCGAAGTTAATGTTACACGCTCCGCCTGATCTTTTAATGTTTGAATTAAGCGCGGATGACAGTGCCCTTGGTTTAAAGCAGAATAGGCACTTAACATATCTAAATAACGGTTTCCATCCGCATCCCAAACCCAAACCCCTTGTGCTTTCGAAATAACAATCGGTAGTGGGTGGTAGTTATTCGCACCGTAACGTTCCGTTTTTTCAATAATTTCATCCGTATGTGTCATCGATTAAACCCCCTCTTTTAGTATGAGATTCTCTATAAATAAGAAAATTCCTGCTACATGTAGTTGAGGGCACTTTTTAATAAAAAGATGTTAAGATAGGGAGGGTCTAAGGAGAGTGACGTATTGGATAGACAAATTAAGCGCTATCATCATGTTTTATTTATTGCTTCTATTTTTTGTTTTTGGTTATCAACATACAGCTATGTCCCTATTTTCAGTATCTATTTAGAAGAAATACCTTTTAGTTATGGATTAATCGGCATCATTCTCGGAAGCTATGGAATTACTCAAGTCATGCTGCGCTTTCCACTAGGGGTATTACTCGACAGATTAAGCATGTTTAGAAAGCACTTTTATGTAGGCGGGTTTGTAGTCGCCATCATTAGTGGCCTTATCTTACTGTTCTCCACTTCGTTCGCTTGGATTTTAACTGGGCGATTGTTAGCTGGAGTGACGGCCGCTATGTGGGTTATGGCAACCATTATGTATGCAGAGTATTTCGAACCGAAGCAATCTGGTCGGGCAATGGGTATCCTCCAGTTCTCAACGGTGATGTCTCAATTTCTTAGCATGCTGTCAGCCGGATTACTCGTCGAATGGCTCGGACTTTCAGTTCCGTTTTGGGTCGGTGTTCTGACTGCTTGTATCGGTCTTGTCCTTGCTCTATGTATTAAAGTCGTACCACAGGAAGAAAACACATCAACCACTCAGGAACGGAATTCGTCACTTAAACACCATATAAAAGCAACAATTGCTGTAAAAGGCTTATTGCCGCTCACCCTTATTTCAATGTTTGCACACGCATTATTATTTATCTCCATCTTTGGATTTACACCAGTTTATGCGAGTGCGCAAGGCATCAGTGAAGGAGCCATGATTTGGGTCATGGTAGCTTTTTTTGTGCCTCATGCTGCCGCTTCACTCTTCGTTGCTTTCTTTAATGTTCCTGATAAGAGCGAAATGAAAATCGTTTTTATTAGCTTATTAACAGCAAGCGTCGCTTTTTTCATCATGCCACTGATGACAAATCTAGTAACAATAAGCTTGTTTCACGCCATTATTGGCTTAGCGATTGGTTTTGTTTTGCCGATGCTTCTTTCACAAATAGCGACGTTATCTGACTCAACTTTAAAAACATCTGTGATGGGCTTCTATCAGTCGATTTACGCATTAGGTATTTTTATTGGACCATACATGGCTGGCTATGTGGCACAGCAAAGGGGACTCAGTCACGTTTTTAGTTTTGCTGGTTGGCTCAGTTTGATTGCACTCACGATAGCAGGCATATTAATGATGAAGCACCGAAAACAGCTCACAAACTAAAAAACCAAGCTCTGTTAAAACAGAGCTTGGTTTTACTATTAATAAGGATCGGAAGGCTGACTTCTCTCACTTGCTTCTTCAACTGCTTCTGAAGATTTTTCTTCCATTGAGTCTCTTTCTTTCTTAATTGCCTCACTTAATCTCTTACCATAATCCGCGTCCGCTTCTGTTACATTCTTAATCATCTGCTCTCGAACAGCCGAATGAACATCAGCTAAGGCACCTGAAAGGTTAGAGATAAGCTCTTCTTTTTCCCATTCAGCTAAGCGACGGAATGTTTCGCCTGCCTGACCGAAATTATTCGGTCGATCAATTGCCTCGCCTTTCAATTCACCGGATACATGTGGCGTATGTTCTTTTCCTGTCTTACCTGCTTCTTTCAAGCCACCAATAACCGAAGGCTCATAGTTAATATGAGGGTTGTTGCTCGGTGGACTGTCAACATGATAAGCCATCTGACCATCTCTTTGATTGGTCGCTACGCGCTTTTTCGGTGCATTAATCGGCAGCTGTAAGTAGTTTGCGCCAACACGGTGTCGCTGTGTATCAGAGTATGAGAAGGTTCGCCCTTGCAGCAGCTTATCATCAGAGAAATCAAGACCATCCACTAGAACGCCAGTACCAAACGCAGCCTGCTCTACTTCTGCAAAATAATTCTCAGGATTTTTGTTTAGAACCATTTTCCCTACTTTGTGCCAAGGAAACTGATCCTTGTACCATAGTTTCGTTGGGTCAAGCGGATCAAAATCAAGCTCCGTATGTTCGCCATCCTCCATAATCTGGACATACAGCTCCCATTCAGGAAAATCGCCCTTCTCAATTGCTTCATATAAATCTTGCGTTGCATGGTTAAAGTTATCCGCCTGCACAGCGTCAGCTTCGTCCTGCGTTAAGTTCTTGATTCCTTGAACCGGCTCCCAGTGGTACTTGACCAATACGCCTTTGCCTTGTTCATTCACCCATTTATACGCATGAACACCTGAACCTTGCATGTTACGGTAGTTAGCTGGGATGCCCCATGGAGAAAAAAGGAATGTAATCATATGAGTCGCTTCTGGGCTCTGCGAAACAAAATCAAAAAATCGTTCCATACTTTGGCGATTTGTTACTGGATCCGGCTTAAATGCATGTACCATATCCGGGAATTTTAATGGATCACGAATAAAAAATATTTTTAAATTGTTGCCAACTAGATCCCAGTTACCATCTTCAGTGTAAAATTTAACCGCAAACCCACGAGGATCTCGCAGTGTTTCTGGTGAATGTGTACCATGAATAACGGTCGAAAAACGGACAAATACCGGCGTCTTTACATCTGTATTTGTAAAAACTTTCGCTCTCGTATATTCCGAGATGTCTTTGTCGCCGACTTTTCCATACGATTCAAAATAACCATGAGCGCCTGCGCCACGACCGTGTACCACACGCTCTGGGATTCGTTCACGATCAAAATGGCTGACCTTTTCCAGAAAATCATAGTTTTCTAGCGTCGTTGGTCCACGATTTCCTACCGTTCTTACATTCTGGTTATCCTTCACTGGATGACCTTGACGGTTCGTTAACGTTTCATCCGTTTCATTTGCAGCCATTCGCTTGTCTAATGAATCTCCAGTTCCTGTCACATTTGTTCCAAACGAAGGTGATTTTTTCTGTTCATCCATTTGGTCACAGCTCCTTTATCATACTTTCTAAATTAGCGTTGCCAAATGAAGGAAAGTTATTCAAAAAAAGAAGGATAGCCTATAAGAATGCCAAATCAATCTCTAGAGCTTCCTTTTTTAATTTGATGCGTGAAGCTATCGGTTTAAAGACCTCTAACAAAGGCAAGTGTAATTCATATGAAGTGTGGAAGGGTTGATTTCCCATTAGAACGGAAGCTTGTGCAGAGGAATGGTTAAGGCATTTTTTCGCTTCCTGTGAATTTGAGTGCGTACGCACAACATTCTACGAAAAAGCTAAAGTTATAAAAAAAAAGTGCGCAAGGATTAATTAAAATCCTTACGCACTTTTAAATTAAAGAGAAAAAGCCCCTCATCCCTATTGGTTAATTTGGATGCTGTTTAACGAAGCAAACGCTCCATTTTTTGCAATTAATTCATCATATGTGCCTTGCTCAACAATGCCGTCTTTTGTGACAACAACAATGCGGTCAGCATGGCGGATCGTGGCAAGTCTATGGGCAATGACGAGCGTTGTTCGGTTCACTGCAAGCTCTTGCAGTGATTGTTGAATCATTGCTTCCGTTTCGGTGTCGAGAGCTGATGTGGCTTCATCCAAAATTAAGATTGGTGGATTTTTTAAGAATGTACGGGCAATCGCAATTCGTTGCTTTTGACCACCTGATAATTTCAATCCTCTTTGCCCAATCTGCGTGTCGTACCCCTGCGGCAGCGATTCGATTAATGCTTCTAGATTAGCAAGTCTTGCTGCATGCTCAATCTCTTCATCGCTCGCGTTTAAGTTTCCGTAACGGATATTCTCACGTAATGTACCGCTAAATAAGAAAACATCCTGCTGCACGATTCCAATTTGACTACGTAGGGATTTCTTCGTCATTTCTTGAATGTTCATCCCGTTTATCGTAATACTTCCACTATCGATATCATAAAATCGTGGAATTAACGAGCTAATCGTCGTTTTCCCAGCACCTGAAGGGCCAACAAAAGCAATCGTTTTTCCAGCAGGAATGGTTAGATTAACATTGCTCAAAACAGGTCGATTCTCTTCATAACCAAACGTCACATCGTTAAACGAAATGGACCCATCAAGAACAGGTGCTTCTTTCGCATCGTCTCGATCAACAACGTCTACCTCTGTATCCATCATGTCGGTAAAACGTTTAAACCCAGCCATCCCTCGTGGGTAGAGCTCTAAGATCGCGCTTATTTTTTCAATTGGCTTAAAAAGAATGTTGATGTAAAGGATAAATAGGACGAATTCACCTACATCAATGGTTCCTACGTATAACAACCATGATCCATATATTAGTACAGATAAGATCATTAAGCGTGTTGCAAGAAAGATACCAGAAGACGTATAGCCCATTACTTTATAGCCGCCTACTTTTGCTTTCCGGTATCGGCTATTATTGGCACGAAACGTTTCCACCTCATGTTCTTCGTTCGTAAACGACTGAACCACACGCATTCCAGAAACACTATCTTCTACGCGCGCATTAACATCGCCAATTTCCGAATACATCTTTGTCCACGCTTTATTCATCTTAATATTCGTATACGTTATAAGAGCAATTAGCACAGGAACAAATACAAGGGCAACAAGTGCCAAGCTTGGATTCACATAGAACATGATTCCAAATGCGCCAGCAAACGTCATAAGCGCAATAAACAAATCTTCAGGCCCATGATGAGCAAGCTCGCCAATATCAAATAAATCGTTCGTTATACGGCTAATAATATGGCCTGTCTTTGTATTATCGAAGTATTTAAAGGACTGTCTTTGCACACCTTCAAACAAATCTTGCCGCATATCCGTTTCAATGTTAATCCCCAGCTTATGCCCAAGAAAATTGACATTGTATTGTAAGTAAGAACTTATAAGATAAGTAGCAAATAGTGCACCAGATACCCAAATAACGGTCCCCCATTCTTGTTCTGGGAGCAGCGTATTTATAAACCACTGGACAACGACTGGAAAAGCTAAATCCAGCAAAGCTACAACGATCGCACTAAAGAAGTCAATGTAAAACAACTTTTTGTGCGGAATGTAGTAAGCAAAAAAACGTTTGATCATTTCTTTATGTACCTCTCTCTCTGCCTGATCGGCAGACCCCACTCTTATTTAATCAATTCATGCTTAGAATTGCAACCATATTTACTGACAAGCCGGACAATAATAAAGCCGTCTTCCGCCAATCACCATCTTTTGAATCGGCGTCTGACAAATATGACATGGCGCACCTTGGCGATTAAAGACCCAGTGACGGTAATCTCTTCGTTTTTTTCCTTCTGAACGGAGCTGGTCTGCAATCGCCAAATCCGTTGTAATCCCACCCGTTTCGTATGACTGCCATGTAAGCTGGATCATCGCTTTTGCTGCAAGCTGTTGCTGAGCCACACTACAGTCAACAGGTCGACTCTCCGGATTAATGCCTGCAGCAAACAAAATTTCGCTTCTCAAATAGTTGCCATTACCAGCAACAAATTTTTGATCAAGCAGCAACGAAGCCCACTTACGATTTCGAAACGTTTTTGATTGAATTCGCTCAGTCAGTGCTTCTTCCGAGACATTCTCACTTAATAGATCTGGACCGATTCTCGCTAGAAAAGGATGTAGATATTGCTCTGCGGTTGGGAATACAGTAATTTCCGAAGCACTGTAAAGCAAGGCAGAATGATTTTCTGTATGCAACGCCATACGGAGCGTTCGGTTTGTAACCGGGTATTGATAGGCTTCCTTTACATACCATCTTCCATAAAGTTGATTATGCGAATAGATGGTGTAGCCATTGTCCCAGTCGATCAGCATTGCCTTACCCTTGGTTCGAACACGACTAACCTTCGCTTGCTCGAGAATCGCCTCATAAGGCTTTAATTCTGGAAATGCAAAGAAAAGTTCCACCACGCGCTCACCTTTTAATGCTTTCTCTACAAGGTCAGCGGCTTGTCTGATTTCCGGACCCTCAGGCATAAGGTGCTGCCCCCTTCCATGTCTAGCAACAGAAGGTTCCGTTAACTACTCGCTAACAGAACCTTCTAAATCGTCTCCAATTGTAATAACCTCAGTCTCAAGCATCACATCAAATTTTTCATGAACCGTCTTCTGTACATGCTTAACCAAGCTCATATAGTCTGATGCTGTTGAGCCATCTACATTTACAATAAACCCTGCATGTTTCTTTGAGACCTCAGCTCCACCGATCCGTGTTCCTTGCAGGCCACTTTCTTGAATTAACTTTCCTGCAAACATACCAGGTGGTCGTTTGAACACACTTCCACAGGATGGATATTCAAGCGGTTGTTTCGTTTCCCGGGCAATAGTCAGCTCATCCATTTTCAATTTAATCTGCGCTGGATCACCCATTTCTAAGTCCATCGTCCCTTCAAGCGCAATATAACGCTTCTTTGAGAACACGCTTTTTCGATACTGAAAATCAAAGTCGTCTTTTTTCAGCGTCAAAAATTCGCCTTCCTCCGTAAGAACAAGCACGCTTTCCAATACATCGGCTATTTGTCCACCATATGCACCAGCATTCATAAAGAAAGCTCCACCAACTGTCCCAGGTATTCCGCAAGCAAATTCAAGTCCGGTTAACGAGGCATCGCGCGCATCTCTTGACGCCTGAATAATAGTAGCGCCTGTTTGTGCCATCATTTTCCCATCATGAATCTCAATGGAATCTAAGTTTTTCAAGCTAAGCGTTATTCCGCGAATGCCGCCATCTTTCACAATGACGTTCGAGCCTTTACCAAGTAAAGTAACGGGCACTTGATGTTCCTTGGCAAATTTCAATACCGTTTGTGTTTCTTCATATGAGAATGGCGTAATGAATAAATCCGCTAAGCCACCCATTTGCGTATACGTGTGCTTATAAATCGGCTCATTCTCGTAAACCGTTCCGTTTGGTAATGTTTTAATTAAAGGCTGACATACTTTATTATATCGTTTCATTATCATCTTCCTCTGGCAAAATCATTTCGAATGATCACATACGCCTATCATAGCTATATGCGTCGTTTTTTAGTAGCGTGCACCTCAACCAACCAGGACATGCGATCGCTTTTTTTAAAATTAGTTACATCCCTACATTATGACTGATGTTCCCATAAAAAAACAGACCAAACATCTTTTTGGTCTGTTTTTCATGATTGCAACTTTAATCAGGTCGTTTCATTGAATACGTTTTTCCTAATGTTGCATAATTAGGTCCAGATAGGCGTGCAACCGGCTTTAATTGATCAGCTAACACATAATTATGTTCTTTATCGTAAACAGAATCATCAATATGTACACAGAGTACACGGGCAATTAATAAATCGAATGAAACTTCCGTCCCAGCGTCATTCTTAGTAGGTAAGTGTGATTCAAGCGTACATTCAAATCGAATTTTTGCTTCCTTTATAGCTGGAACTGTAACGCGTGAGCTTTTGATTAACTGTAATGAGGTTAAATCAAGCTCACTTTTATCACTTTCAAGCGTAGCCGCGGTTTGATTCATCGCTTCTACAATTTCTTTACTCACAATGTGAATCACCAGCTCTTTTGATTCGAGAGCATTGCGAGCAGTATCTTTCATCACGCCTGCCCGTCGTCCAACAGCTATCGAAACGAGCGGCGGATCACCGGAAAGCATTGAAAAGAAGCTAAACGGTGCCGCATTAACCACATCAGCTTCCGTAGAATTGGTTGTAACGAATGCAATCGGCCTTGGCACTATAGAGCCGCTTAGTAATTTATAGCGTTCTTTTGCAGATAGGCTGTTCATCAATATTTCTTGCATGCTTAATCACTCCTCATTTTATCTTTTACGTTTACCCTTAATTAAAACCGCTCATACTTATAGCAGAGGTGATTTTCCTTGGAAGAGATGGGCTCAATTTTATTTCGTACTATTATTATGTTCTTAGCTGTTCTTATTTTTTTTCGTCTAACCGGAAAAAAAGATTTAGGTGAAGTGAGCGTACTTGATGTCATCGTCACATTAATGATTGCCGAATTAGCTGTTGTGTTAATCGATGATCCCGAATTGCCTTTATATCGTGGTCTTGCGCCAATTGCCTTACTCATTGTGCTACAGCGCTTATTTTCTTATATTCAAATTAAAAACCAAACGTTTCGAGACTTAGTTGATGGTGAACCCGTTATTCTTATCAAAGATGGTGTTTTACAACAGGAGAATCTAAAAAAGCAGAACTACACAATTGATGACATTATGCTGCAACTACGGGATAAAAACATTGCGGATATCCAAGAAGTCGAGTGGGCGATGTTAGAAGCTTCGGGAACTCTTTCTATTTTCAAGAAAAGTGAACAAACGCCGTTAACCTTACCACTCATTATGGATGGAAGCATTCAGCGAGATCATTTGCAAATCTTATCATACTCTGAAGAGTGGCTTCTGCAAAAACTAAGCGAACAAGGCATAACCGATCCTTCACGTGTTTTTTACTGTAGTTATTTTAATGGGAAGTTCTCTGTGCAGAAAAAAAAGCTTCCGTCATGACAAGGATAGCGTTGAAACGGGTATATGTCCATATAGAAAGGCGGTGGTCACATGCCACGCTATAAAAAAGCGATTCTTGTTTACAATCAACAAGCTGGTCAAGGAGATGCACTTGAAATCATCGAAACAATCGTTCCAAAATTAGCACCTGAAATTATTGAATTTACGCTTATACAAACAATGGAGCAAGGAGAAGCAGAACAAATTTGCTTTGAACGTGCAAGCGAATCTGATTTAATTCTCATTATGGGGGGAGATGGAACGGTTCATGAGTGTGTAAACGGTCTTATGAAACAAGAGGCTCGCCCTCATGTTGCTATCCTTCCAACTGGGACATGCAATGATTTATCTAGAGCATTAAGAGTGGAGACGATCGAGGAAGCCATTGATGCAATTCTCGCTGGAACCACGCAGCAGATTGATATTGGTCAACAAAACGAACGGTTCTTTAGTAACTTTTCCGGCGTTGGATTAATTACGGAGGCATCAAAAGAAATTGAAAACGAAACAAAAGATAAATTCGGCAAGCTTGGTTATGTCATTAGTGCAATCCGTTCATTAAAAGCACCAACGACCTTTTCTTATACATTAACCACTACAGAAGGCGAAGAATCAAGTGGCGAAGCCGTCATGATCTTGGCAATGAACGGGCAGTATATCGGAACGGTTGGTCTCTTTAATGAGAATATTTCTTTATCGGACCATATGCTTCACCTCTTTATTATCAAAGAAGCGGGAATGACTTTAGTCAAAAATGTGTACAACCAAGCCTTCTCAAATGAGGATTGGTTAAAAGAAGCAGAAGGATTAGAAATGTACACAACTAAAGCGTGTAGCATCTCGACATCACCCGCTCTCGAAATTGATAGCGATGGGGAATTACTTGAGAGAACACCTGTTGACTATCAGCTCCATCCAGGTGAGCTTACGTTTATTTCAAACGCACATTAAACAAAAAGCAAGGCTCCACGTGAATCGGAGCCTTGCTTTTCTATTTAACAACTTTCATCTGTGCATGCATCGCCTTGCTTCATCACTTGAATTGGGGCTGGCGCTTCTTCTTCTTTTACTTTTTCGAGCACTTGTAAGAATGCTTCTTTTGGCTGTGCGCCTGAAACAGCATACTTGCGATTAAAGACAAAGAACGGTACACCTTGCACACCGATCTGGGCACCTTCTTGTTGTTCGTGCTCTACATCTGCTTGATAGCGGTCACTTCGTAGAACTTCATCAATTTCTTGCTCGTCAAGCCCAGCCGAGAGGCCAATTTCTTTTAGCGTCTCGTCTTTCCCAACGTGTTTCGCATCAATGAAATGAGCCTCAAGCAATTTCTCCATCACTTCACCCATTTTTCCGTGCGCTTTCGCTAGGTGACTTAAACGATGGGCATTTAATGTATTGACCACTTTTACATTCTCGAGTTGATACGCTAACCCAACCTCCTCGGCTTGCGCAGACACCTGAGCATTCATTTCTTTTGCCTTCTCAATCGGCATGTTGTATTTTTTTGCAAGCACATTCACCATTGACTCATCTGAGTTCTTAGGCGCAGACGGATCAAGCTGAAAACTTTTAAACGTGACATCTACTTCCTCACCAAAATCTGCGAGAGCTTGCTCAAATTTGCGCTTTCCAATATAACAAAACGGACAAGCAATGTCCGACCAAATTTCTACATTCATCTTTAACGCCCCTTTCTCTTACTAACGATATACATTCCACCACTTCCACGCAAGACAATTGCTTAAGAACCCGCGTGTTTCTTACATTAAATAGCCTGTACGAATAGCCTGACGCTATTCTGCTTATTTATCTGGAAAAAAACCATATAAGCTTGTTTCACCTTTATTACAAACAGAACGATTCTAAATAAAAATAAAAAAAATGTTAAAAAAGTGATCCAAATTTATTTATCGTCCGTTAGCTATGTATACAAGAAACAACAAACGCGAAATTGGAGGTGACTTTCATGTTTACAGACATCCTAATTCAAGCTTTTGAATCCGTTTCTAGCATCATCGGTACACTTGGCTAAACAAAAATTTTTAAAAAAACTTAGTGCAATTGTGATCCAATCGAAATGTTCATGCGTTAGCTAGATAACACAAACAACATTGATATTTTTTAGGAGGTGGCTTTCATGTTTACAGACATTCTTGTTCAAGCTTTTGAATCGGTTTCTAGCATCATCGGTACTCTTGGTTAATTCTCAAAAACCCTTTTCCCCAAATAACGAATCAA
>NZ_JAFBCV010000030.1 GCF_016907895.1 Shouchella xiaoxiensis | reverse complement strand
GGGTATGTGAGCAGGGAACTAACGGAAGAGAGGTTCATCAGCGATCCATTTGTCCATCAAATAGAGGCAAAGATGTATCGGACGGGAGATTTAGCACGTTATCAAGAAGACGGAAATATTGAATTTCTAGGCAGGTTGGATCACCAAGTGAAGGTACGTGGTTACCGGGTCGAACTAGGTGAAATCGAATCGGTGTTAAATCAACATAAGAATATTCAAGAATCAGTGGTAGTTGCTAAAGAAGATTCAATGGGAGAAAAGAGTATAATATCATATGTCGTCCCGAAAATATCATATGAAGAAGGGGGGGGGTATGACTTAATTTTAAATAACCAAACAAATACTGAACAAATTAACGAATGGGAAGAGGTATTTAATAAAATTTATGGACAGAAGACATTTGCATCTGAAGATGAGCAAATGTTTAAAGGGTGGACAAGTAGTTATACAGGTTTACCTATACCGAAAAATGAAATGATGGAATGGGCTGAAAGTACAATAGATAGAATTTTAACACAAAACACAGATAATATCTTAGAGATAGGTTGTGGCACAGGAATTTTACTAACTAACATTGCTAAGTATTCTAAGAAATATTATGCTACCGACTTTTCTGCAGAAGCAATAGAATTATTGAAAAATAAAATTATAAAAGACGATTTAACTCATATAAAATTATTTTGCAGAGAAGCAATTGATTTCTCGGATTTTGAAGAAAATAGTTTTGATATGGTTATTATCAACTCAGTTATTCAATACTTTCCTAATATTGAATATCTAACTAAAGTATTACAAGGCGCTGTCAGAGTCTTAAAGAAAGGAGGAACTATTTTTTTAGGTGATGTAAGGAGTCTATCTCATTCAAATATTTTCTATACATCAGTTGAATTGATTCACGCATCAAAAGAAGCTCAGATAAACCAAATAAGACAAAAAATTAATAAAAGAGAAAGAGAAGAAAAGGAATTATTGGTGTCACCAGAATTATTTAATAACTTAAGTGAACTTGTACCACGTATCTCTGGAGTAGATGTTTTATTGAAAAGAGGTAACTGTCAAAATGAATTAACTAAGTTCAGATACGATGCGATTATACATGTTGATAAGAGCTTAGATATTTTGGAAAACATTCATATTACAAACTGGAAAACCAGTAATCTAGACATCAACCAATTAAAAGAATTTCTTTTTACCAGAACGGATGAATTTTTAATAGAGGGTATACCAAATTCTCGTGTATTTAAAGAGTACACGCTAGGAGGAGAATTAAATAAATATGAGGATTCTGTTAGTATAAAACAATTCTTAGAACAAAATTCTAGAAGAGAGATAGGAATAGATCCAGAGGTGATTTGGAAATTGGCAGAACAATATAATTTTTTTGCCCATATAACCTGGTCAACTGTGGGCACAGGCTATTATGATGTGTTTTTTCATAGAAGGCCAGAAAAGCCATTTAAATTTAAGCATTCTTATGATAAAAAAACTGAGCACAGCAATTATAATAAAAAGTTTGCAAATAACCCTTTAATTGGTAAAATATCACAATACTTACGGGCAGAGGTGTATTCGTTTTTGAGAGAGAGATTTCCGAATTATATGATACCATCATCAGTGATTTTTTTAGATTCATTACCCACAACCCCTAATGGTAAAATTGATCGAAATAACCTTCCGGAGGCCTTTATAGAAATAAATGAGAACAGAGGTATAATTAGTGCAAGAAATATTTTGGAATTAAAATTAGTAAGAATTTGGGAAGAAATTTTAGAAGTTCACCCTATTGGTGTTAGAAATAACTTCTTTGATTTAGGTGGGCATTCATTATTAGCCATACGTTTAATTTCTAAAATCAAAGAAGAATTAAATATCGAACTTCCAATGTCTATATTATTCGAAAGGCAAACTATTGAAAAGTTATCTAATGTTATCAGCCCAGATCGTGATTACAATTCCATAATTGTTCCATTTCGAAAAAAAGGCTCAAAAACCCCGTTATTTTTAATACATCCAACGGGTGGAAATGTACTATGCTACGGTAATTTAATTCGTCATTTGCACAATGATAGACCAGTATATGCTGTGCAATCACCAGGGTTATATGGCAACTGGGATTATATAAATAATATTGAAGGCATGGCTAGTTACTATATTGATGAGATTTTAAATGTGCAACCGGAGGGGCCATATATAATAGGAGGATGGTCATTCGGAGGTGTTTTATCATTTGAAATTGGACGGCAGTTAGTTGACAAGGGAAAAGAAGTACAGCAATTGATTGTCATTGATTGCCCATCTCCCAATTATACCGCTGGTTTTAAGGAAATCGATGATGCAGTATTTTTAACTTCGTTTATAAATGAAATTAAAGGATTTTCTGGAGAAGACATTGATATTTCAGATGAAATAGTTAGGGGCATGGATACAATAGATGAAAAAATTCAATACATTATTAATAATTCAACAATAGCTTCTAGTATTGATTTGGATCAAATCATGAATTTAATAACCGTCTACAAGACTAATTTAGAAGCGATGCGAGGTTATAAACCGAGTCATAAAATGAATACACCAATAAACTTGTTTCTCTCGACTGAATCTGAATCTACGGTTTTATGGAATATTAATAAGGAGATGGATACAAATCAAGGTTGGAATCATTACTCTGTAGATTCTATAAAAAGATATCAAATACCTGGAAATCATTTGACTATGATGACAGAACCAAAGGTGCGCTTTTTGGGTGAACAACTAGAAAAAAGCATGAGTAATTTAGTGGAAAGCACATAGATTTAATGTTCTTTAAACAATGGGGTGTAGAAATTGGACTCAATAAAATCTAATTTAAATAAATGGTTTTTAAAACCTAACATATTAGGAAACGAGACTTTACGGATTATTTGTATACCGTATGCAGGAGGGAGTGCTGCCATTTATAAATCATGGGAAAAACTAGCAGGAAAAGATGTGCAATTATATGCATTACAATTACCAGGTAGAGGAGGGCGGTATGAGGAAAAGCCATACACACAGATGGATAATTTAGTCATCGATTTATTCAACGAGATTCGAGAGTTATTCCAAGAAGATACGCCTTATATAATATTCGGTCATAGTATGGGAGCTTTGATTGGTTATGAACTTGTGCGTGTAATTAGAAAAAATGGCCTTAATCTGCCAAAACATTTTATTGTATCCGCAGCTGCTGCACCGAGTACACCAAGAAATGGGAAAACACATAAACTCTCAACACAGGAATTTCAAAATGTCTTACAAGATTACAATGGTACACCCAACGAAATACTTGAGAATTTAGAAATGCTAGAAATGTTTCTTCCTAGTATTAGAGCCGATTTCGAATTGGTGGAAGAGTATTGTTACACTCAGGATAGCCCACTTAATTGTCCAATTACAGCTTTATGGGGTACAAAAGACCACTTAGTAAATATAAGAGAAATAGAAAAGTGGAAGTACCACACAGATAAAAAATTTCAAATAAAACAATTCGAAGGTGATCATTTTTTCATACACAATTACACACCTGACATTGTTAATTTAGTAAAAGGACTCTCATATTAGGAGGATAACTGATGGAAAAAGTGAAGGGTTTACCAAATAAGTCTAATATGAAACACGAGACTTTAATAGATGTATTGGAAAATAAAGCAGAAACTAGTCCCCATTATACCATTTTTCAATGGCTTCAAAATGGTGAAAAAGAAGGGCAAACTTTGTCATACAACAAATTAGAACAAAATGCAAAAGCAATTGCATCAGTACTTCAGGGAATGAATTTAGAAGGAGAAAGTGCACTTTTATTATATCCTTCTGGCTTGGATTTTATTTCAGCTTTCTTTGGTTGTCTATATGGGAAAGTCATTGCTGTCCCTGCGTACCCTCCAAAAAAGAACCATCATATGGAACGGCTAATTAAAATCATCAAGGATTCAAGAGCAAGGGTTATTTTAACAACAACTAGCATAAAACAGAAAATAGTTAATACGAAAGAGTTTGAAAATAATAATATGATTAACATTGTTGCTACAGAAACAATTAATGATAAAGAAGCTTATTTATGGGATAAACCAAAGATCTGTGATAATGATGTCGCATTTTTGCAATACACATCAGGTTCTACTAGTGCGCCAAAAGGTGTAATAGTCACACACAAGAACCTTATTCACAATATTAATATGATAAGAGAAACATTTGATTTAAATCAAAACACAAATATTGCAAGTTGGTTACCTTTTTATCATGATATGGGTTTAATTGGATGCATCTTATCAAGTGTATATTCGAATTCAAAGTGCTATTTAATGTCTCCTATGGATTTTATACAAGAACCAAGAAAATGGATAGATGTGCTTTCAAAATATAAAGTGCATTTTTCAGTTGCTCCAAATTTTGCCTATGATCTTTGTGTCAAAAAGATTAAGGACACAGGTAATAAAAATTGGGATTTGTCTGCTTGGAAGTATGCTGTAAGTGCAGCTGAACCAATTAACGTTGATACAGTCGTTAGTTTTTATCAAAAAATGAAACCTTTTGGACTTCAAAAGCAGTCATTAAGAACGGGATATGGATTAGCGGAGGCAACTTTATTAGTATCTTCTAGTAAGATTGGAGATTGTTTATATGAAAATGTTAGTAGAGAGGGTCTTAAAAATAATGAAGTAAAGGAGAGTGAAGACAATATAAAAATTGTGAATTGCGGATGCACTACCGAAGATCAACAAGTTATTATAGTAAATCCTGACACCTTAATAAAATGTAACGAAAATCAGGTTGGAGAAATATGGGTAAATGGACCGAGTGTTGCAAAAGGTTACTGGAATAATCCGCAAATGACAAGTGAGACATTTGAAGCAAAACATAGACATGATGATAAGAATACCTATTTAAGAACTGGTGACCTTGGTTTTATAAAAGGTAAAAGTATTTATTACTCTGGCAGAATGAAGGATATAATTATCATTCATGGACAAAACTTTTATCCCCAAGATATAGAATCTGTTGTAAATAGAGCGCATCATGCCTTGCAAGACGCAGTTGTTAGTGCTTTTTCAATTACTGATAAAGAAGGAGAGAGGCTTGTTATTATTTCCGAGATTCATCGTAAATATTGGCCTGTTTCATTCTTAAACTTGGAGTTTGTAATTAAAAAGCATAGAGAAGTTATTAATTATGATGAAATAAAATCGAAAGTCAGGGAGACTATAGCAAGGGAATTTGATTTATCATTATATGATTTCATTCTAGTTAAAACAGGAACAATTCCAAAAACATCTAGTGGTAAAATTCAGAGAAATGAGTGTAGAGCTCAATATGAAAGCAATGACTTAAAACTGTGGGGCGATTATATACCTAATCATTAATAACTTCATTTTTGGTGTCCAGGTACAATTGGTTTTTAATGGTTTTTAATTTAAAGAAAAAGAGGGGTAAATATGGAACTAGGTGAATTAAATTTAGTGACTTTGTTGATTTTAGGGTTAGCAGTATTTCGACTGACTTATCTAATAATTTCAGATGTTATAACAGCTCCTATTAGAGGATTCTTTGTTGAAGAAATAGAAGAGACTGACTCACGAGGAAGAATGACTCATTACACAATGCCTAAGATGCCATTTAGTAAGGCAATTATTGGAACCTTAATTACATGTCCTTGGTGTATAAGTGTTTGGATTGGAGCTTTGTTAGTTATAGCTTGGAACTTGTGGCCAACTGTTACTATTTTAATTTCATTGGTATTTGCACTATCTGGTGTTGCAGGATTTATGATGCAACTAAATCGTCTAGTAATAGTCAATACGTATAGTCCATCTAAAAAACAATTACAGCGTATGGAAGAGATGAAGGAACAATTTATGGGGAAAAAAGATAATAATTACACTCCTGATAATAAAAAAGTAAAGGAAGCTAATTAATAAATTGGGAGAAGGTGGTATGATGTCATGTCACTTAAATAATGAGATTACTGTGGCAGAGCGGCAAGGTTTAAACGTAGGAGATATTAAAATCAGATTTAGTAGAAGGGAAATAGAATACGAAGTCTATTCACTTATAGATGATCTATATATGCTGCTATTTTCACCAAATCATAGAATTTGCTATCAAACTCATTTAAAGTTAGCGAAATTTGTTCATTTAGTATCGTGTGATAGCCATGATAGGGGTAAGTGTTGTAAATCTTGTGTTGATCAAGCAGATTTCCTTATGGATAAAATTCCGTATTTGAGAGAGGTATTATTAGCAGATGTTATTGCAACTTATAATAGGGATCCGGCCACTACCAGTTTTGAAGAAATTGTTATTGCTTATCCTGGGATATATGCAGCTGCTGTATATAGAGTTGCGCATGAACTTTATAAAAAAGGCGTTAGATTGCTGCCTAGATTGATGACAGAATGTGCCCACATGAAAACCGGGATTGATATTCATCCAGGAGTGCAGGCGGGAAAAGGGTTATTTATTGATCATGGTACGGGTGTAGTGATAGGAGAAACTTGTATTATTGGTGAAAATGTAACTATTTACCAAGGGGTTACTTTAGGTGCGTTACGAGTAACGCAAAATAAGACTAACAAGATTAAAAGACATCCTACTCTTGGGAATAATGTAACCATTTATGCTGGAGCAACAATCCTTGGTGGTGAGACAGTCATAGGTGAAAGTTCATTGATAGGGGGGAATGTTTGGGTTACTAAGTCAGTAAAGCCTTTTAGTAAAGTGATATATAATCCCGCAGCTGATGTTAATTTCAAAGAATAAAATAATGTCATAGTTATGTATATTTCAGCTGTTTAATGAGGTAGATAGTATGATAAGAATCTATGCTTTAAAACTTAAAGAGAGTGAACTTTCTTCCTATGAATTATCAAGCCTTTTAAACTATGTGTCATCGACTAAAAAAGAAAAAATATTAAAATACAGGAATAAACTTGATGCTATGCGCAGTTTATATGCTGACTTACTAATAAGACACCTTATTAGTAAGTCACTCAGCATAAAAAATAAAGATATAGAATTGGTTGTTAACAAATATGGCAAGCCATATTTAAAAAAACACAATTTAAATTTTAATCTTTCCCACTCTGGATTTTGGATTGTATGTGTAATTGGAAGTAATTCAATAGGCATAGATGTAGAGGAAGTGAAGGATATCAATTTGAACATTGCTAAAGTCTTTTCAAAGGAGGAGTATGATTTTTTAAGATTGAAAAAGGAAAAAAAAGAAAGGATATCAACTTTTTTCAAATTATGGACTTTGAAAGAAAGCGTTGTAAAAGCTTTAGGAAAGGGGCTGTCTATACCATTAGATTCTTTTAGTATCGATTCCATAGACAAAGAACCAAAAGTAAAGTTTATGGGTCTTGTAGATGCAGAATATACATTAAGAAATATTGATTTTGATGATGGATATGAATTGTCCATCTGTACAATTGGCAATGATGAATTTGGTGGGCTTTATTATATGGATATCCATGAAGTGGTGAACAGTTGTAAAATGTAACTAAATATTCTGTACACAAAAAACATAAATAGATTAAACAAGAATACACTGCTATGAAGGTTTCACTGTTTGATTTTAATATAACCATATTTCGTAAGCTACATAAGTATTAGGCCTTGTAGTTGCGTAAACATTTCAGGGGGGAAGTAATGAAGTGGTTAAGCTATGTAATTGAGAGAAGGATAATGATTTTTTTAACGGTTGTGCTAATTGTTATTGGCGGAGGTTATGCCTTATTTAATTTGGATCAAGAGTTACTGCCCTCTGTTACGATGGACGGAGCTACTGTTGAGGTGTCAGCTGGTGACATCTCCGCCAATGAAGTAGAACGTTCCATTACTTCAAATTTGGAACAGCGATTAAGAGAAATAGAAGATGTAACTAAGGTTATTTCTAATACAAATACAGGCAGGAGTTCCTTGCAATTATCTTTTAGGCAGGGTAAGGGGGATGAAGCTTTTGAGGAAGTTGAATCAATTGTTTATATGGAGGCTGCTGAAAATGAGTTAATTGAAGGTGTAGATGTAAATCAAAATGGGACAACAGCTGCATATGATTATTTTATGGATATATCTAATGGTGATATGGAGGAAATAACCAATTTTGTGGATGGAACGTTAAAGCCTAGGTTAGAGAGTTTACCAGAGGTAGCAGCAGTTAATGTCAATGGGATACTTGAAAATGAAGTAGAAATTGAATTAGATCGTGAAGAGATCGAGGATAAAAGTATTAATATCGAACAAGTAATTGAAATCATTCAACAACAAAACAATGATTCTATTATTGGAATGTTACGTGATGAGGAAGGATCACCTTTTTTACGTTGGCATACATCACTGGAAAGTATTGATCATATAGAGAGGATTCAAATACCTTCTCAAGAGGGCAGTTTTACACTAGATGATATCGCCACAGTTACTATGAGCCCTAAAGATAATTTGAATGAAATTTGGAAGAATGGTTCACAAGAATTAATATTTGTTCAAATAGCTAGATCAAATGATATAACACAAATTGAGTTAGCAGATTCAGTAAGAGAAGAAATAAAAACTATTAACGAAGAAGGGTTAATTAGAGGTTTTGAAGTAAATGAGATGGTATCTCAGGCTGATTATGTGGAGGATGCTCTTAGTGGAGTGACTATAAACATATTAATTGGTGCCGGCCTAGCTATAGGAATTCTATTAATATTCTTGAAAAATATACGGGCTACCTTGATTATAGGTGTATCTATACCTACATCGATCTTATTAACATTGTGGATAATGCAAATATTGGATTATAGTTTTAATATCTTAACTCTTATGGGTCTGGGCCTAGGAATTGGGATTATGGTGGATTCATCCATAGTGATACTTGAATCAATATATAGTAAAAAAGAAAAAGGGTTAAATAATAAAGAGGCTATTATACAGGGAACTAAACAAGTCGCAAGTCCAATCGTAGCTTCTGTTATGACAACTATTGTTGTCTTCTTACCAATAGGTTACCTTGAAGGTGACATTGGACAATTGATGGTGATGATCTCAGTAGTAGTTTCAACTACCTTAATTAGTTCCATGGTCATTTCATTCACGGTAATTCCAACTGTTGCAAAAGGATTTTTAAAGATAAGACTAACAAATGAAAAAAAGAAAGATGGAATTATTCTAGGGAAATACAGTCAGCTCATTTCATGGATAGTCAAAAAGAAGCGCCGAAGTTTAGGGGTTCTTTTAACCTTTCTCCTTTTTTTCGTAGCATCTTTAACTTTAGTTACCAAGATACCGATGGGATTAATGCCGGATATGCACGATCGTTATGCTGAAGTTATTGTTGACCTTGACCCAGGGGTAACATCAGATGAAAAAGAAATTGTAGCAAAGCAAATTAATGAGAATTTATCTGTTATTAAAGATGTTGAATCAAATTACATTATGGATTCTGGGGGCATGTTTTATGTAATGATTAACATGACAAAGGGAGAAAAAATTGTCATGAATCAAGAAAAAGTAAATGAAGAAATATATAGTTCCTTAAGAACACTCGAAGAAACACAACCAATTCTTTCTGTACAAAATGCGATGACAGGTGGTGCAGCCCACCCTGTACAAGTGAATATTAGGGGGGAAGACTTTAATCAATTAAAGGAAATATCGACTGAATTCTCTTCGAAGTTGGAAGAGATTGAAGGCATTGTAGGGGTTTTAAGCTCTAATAACAGAACGTTTATTGAGGAAGAAGTTTTCTTAGATGAGGTGGCTATAGTAGATGCTGGATTAGAAGAAAATCAAATAAGGCAAATAGTCCAGCAATCATTTTTAGATGTTTCTTTAGGCGATGTAACCCTTTCGGAGCAAACCTATCCTTTATCAATTAAATGGAATGAATCTACGACAACAGTATCAGATTTACTTGATTTAGAGGTTCCGACGCAAGACAGCGTAGAGACACTCGATAATTTTATTACACTAAGAAAGGTAGAAATACCGAATGAGATAACACGCGAGGATGGTGAAAGATTTGTTGTGGTGTCTGCAGATTTCGAAAATACTGATAGTGGCACTGTCAATCGAGATGTTAGTAATTTAATCGAGGAAATGGACGTACCAGAGGGTTATAGTATATCGGTTGCGGGGGACTTAGAACAACAACAGCAGGTATTGCAACAAATGATTGTGGTACTAGGTGTTGCGATATTTCTAATATTCTCAGTGATGGCTGTTCAGTTTAACCATCTTATACATCCACTATTTGTTATGTCGGTAATACCAGTCGTGATCACTGGTGTAATTTTGGGTTTATTTATCACGCAATACGAGCTTAATGTTATGTCCGGAATAGGTATTATTATGTTGATAGGAATATCATTAAACAATGCAATTCTTCTAATTGATAAAACTAACAAACTTAGAAAAGGTGGTTATAATGTAGAAAAAGCATTAGTTGAGGCAGGTAAAAGCAGAGTTCGGCCAATATTTATGACAACTTTAACAACTGTGGCTGGTATGTTGCCTTTGGCACTAGCTTCAGGTATATCTGGAAACTATCAAGCTCCAATGGCTGTTGCAATAATATCAGGCTTATTGTTTTCAACTCTTGTTACCTTATTATTATTTCCAGCAGTTTATCGTCTTTTTTCTATTGAACGTAAGTCGAATACCATTAAAGAGGGTAAGAAACAGTTAACAAGTTGAGAATAGTTGGAATGAAGGCAAGGATTAGCTAGTTTATTAAAGGATCATTCATTAGCTTGAATGTGCAACAGATATTAAATTGAGAAAACCTGGGCTGCCTATTCCTTATATTAATAGAGAATAGGCAGCTTTAATGTAAGATGTTTTTCTTAAATGAAAAGGATAGAACTGATATCTAATAATTGAGCATTTTAGGATTAAACAACTTTCAGAGGATAAAACGTTTACCTTTTTTTTAAAATAGATTTTAAATTGTGTAGTGACAGTTTAATAAAGCGTAGAGGCTTTCACACGAAAGCCTCTTTTCTAATGGGAATATTGATAAAACCAAATCAAATTGGTGAATGTTTGTGCTTCCGTCTTAAGTTGCGTTTCTTTAAATGTATTTTGAAGTGGTTTTAGTAGTGGAATCAATACCGACTTTCGTAATCGCTTTTCTTTTAATTATGGCTTTATTATCGAGCAAAGGCGTATTGTCTTCGCTCATGTTTGTGTAGCGGTTTACGAATAACGTATGTTGAAGCATACCAGTAAAAAGGACGACGCTTTCAAATGCATATGGCCTGAATTCTTCGCCCCTTACTTCGATTAACCGAGCTGTCAACCATTCCATGTCTTTTATGCGATGTTGGAGAACAAGTTTCTTTAAATCCGCTTCATTCGAATGGAGAATGGCTTCAAATAAACGGTATAGTTTTCGTTCTTCATGTAGACGGATAAGAATCGAGATCTGCTCAATGAAGATGGTTCGGACTTGTTTGTCTTTACCAATCTGAGCTGTGATCCGGGATTGGTTTGCTTCTTCACGTGAATTTTCCAAGATTTCGGCCATGCAGTCATTTTTGGAGGAAAAGTGATTGTAAAAGGTTCCTTTTGAAATGTTTGCCCCGTCTGCCACTCGTAGTCATTAGCTTAGTCCTTTCAATATGGAAGCTCGACAATGTCTTGCCGCAAAACAAGGAAGCGAAACTGGACTACTTATCTGTTGTGTTATCGAGTCTTGGTCTTGGTGGATTGTTGTACGGATTTAGTTCTGCTAGCGCAGATGGTTGGACAGATACGTGGGTATTAACAACACTCATTGTTGGATCCATTACGCTTGCGGCGTTTATATCGGCCACTTGATTAGCACTTTGTGGTGCTATATGGCTTATGTTATCACCTATGCGAAACGTAAAACTTGAAGAAGATTACGATGAATAACTGGAATCCATTTAAAATGGTTAGACAAAGTTGTTGTGACAAGCCCAATTGTCATTTATATCATCCGTGAAGACTCCAAAGATATAAAAACATCGGCGTATAAACTTATCACTTATTGGGAGTTAGATTTAACACAAGGCAATTGAAAGAAAAAGCCCCAATGACTGAAGAATTTATACGCTACAGAATAGAAGCTAGCTTACACGATGTCAAAACCACACCCTAAAATTACCCGAGATGTGATTATGATAGAAGCGATGTAAAGGGGCGGAGCAAAGAGAAAAAGGGAATAATTAGAAATTTGATAAACCATTCACCATGAGATATTATACAAATCAATTTCCATCATAACTTGCTTCAATATATGCTTCTGCTTTCTCAAAATCACTGTCTTGATAAAGGGTCAATTCCAAAATTCCTGTACCGAAGTGACCGATATTCGCAATATCTCGAGTGAAGCCTTCCTCTGAGAATAAAATTAGAGAGGCGACTCACCCTTCTGATAATTTATTAACAACTTGTTAAAACTGAAACAAAGTCTTGAAAGGGCGGGAATACCACTTGCTGAGATATTTGAGAGTATTGGGAAACATAGTGCGAGTTTAGAAATAACGGACGTAAATGATGAAGAGTCTTATATAGGAATAAAGATAAATGATGTCAATTTTTTTAAATCTAGGCCGTTTCCTAAACACATTGCTAGAGTGTTGGCCTTTCGTAAAGGGTTCTTATTGTATCTCTTAAAATCAGAAATACTACCGTTATTAGAAAGCGGTCGGGGAAATATAATTTACGACGAGGAAGATTATATGAATTATTTATTCTAACTTGATCGATCTATGCGACTGAAACCAAACCAACCAGACTAAGTCTAAGTACTGTCATGAATGACGCACGAGTAAGCGGTGTTAAGGCAATTAGCGCGTACGCTCAATCGATGAAAATAGGAACTCTCATGACGGTTGGCAAAGTAAGCAACGCGCAATCAAGCGTAAAACAACCAATATGAAAGACAGACTCAGCCATGGAATGAATAACCTACAACAGAACTTAAACAGGCGCCAGCCGCAGCAATAGAAGGAGTTGGCGGAAGCAAGTTACCAATGGACTCGATAGACATACATAAGATCCTTGCGGGTGTCAATGATGTTACTACCTCTACATGTTTTCGCCAACCGTTAACATATTCAATCTGTCCAAAAATAAGATGGTGAATTATTTTAGCCCTCATAACTCTCCTTATTCTAGTATTCTTTTTACTTCCGCTACCCTACCTAAGAGTGATGTACTCAAAGTAATTGAAGCGTTGCCCGGTAAGAGCGTCCATCATTCGCGCTTTTTCATATGATGTTCTGGATCGTTCTCATCCAATCGTCTTAACCATATGGCTATTTGCAGAGGGACGCAATCGGTAAATAATTGTGGGTCGTAGCCCGTACTGTCATGAATCTTCTTTAATCGGTACACGAGTGAGTTGCGGTGAATAAACAGGGACTTGGCACAATCACCAATGTTGCTATTATGACTGAAAAAGTGTTCAAGGGTTTTGATGTATTTTTCTGAGACGTTTTCTAAAATGGATTGATAATACTGTTGTTTACTAAGTGTTGGCAATTCATGCAAGAGCGCTTGTGTTTGGACGTCTTGAAAATACGTGATTGTGTTGGGCTTCGTACCCAATGTTAGTGCAGACCGGGCTTCTTGATAAGAGGACGCAATGGTAAACAGATCATAACGTTGACTGCCAGTAGCAATGCTGAACGAAACGTTTTTTTGTAGGAGCAATGTTTGAAGCGTTTGCAACTTTTTTGAAACTGTCTCATGAGCTGTTGCTGTTGTTAATAGATACATTTGTTCTAGCGTGACGTAACCGATAAGCGTCATGTGTTCGTCAAAGTTGGTTCTAATGATATCCAATAAAGCGCTCCGCTGCATGCTTGCGGCATCCGCATTAATTAAGGTTACTTGGAAAGGTGGAACAAGTTTGAACGATGCTTGCTTTCCCTTGTCTTCGATGACATGAGGTGAAATGTTTTTTTGAATCAATTCATGAAACAATTGGTCGCGTATGCGCTGTTTCCATTCCGATTGTTCGAAAAGATAGGCTTGGCGAACCATCATTTCGGTATTCATTTTAACAAGCTCCCCAAATTCCCAAATCTCATCTGGATCACCTGTAAGGCCAATCACGCCAATCATTTCGCCTTGAAATTCTATGGGCATGTTTAAGCCTGGTTTTGAGGTGCGCCAGTTTGGCAGATCTTCCTTTCGTATCATAAGGCTTTTCCCGGTTTTTAAAACATGAACAGCACCATCATGAATTTGATTTACACGGGACGGATCTGAAGAAGCTAAAATAATTCCAAAGCGGTCCATCATGTTCATAGGTCGATTTAAACGTTTGGTTGTTTGTTCGACCACCTCGACTGCAAGATCCTTTGTTAACATATCAATGTCTCCATCTCATTTACTCAGTTTTTATATATTATACACAAAAAATAATGCGATTTATCTATTCTTTTTGTTTACCATAAACGATGATTAATCTTTTGATGCAACTTATAATGAACAGTATAAGAAATCGCAAAGGTGGTTACAAGATGAGAGTTGTCATTGCGCCAGACTCTTTTAAAGGGAGCTTGTCTGCTGTTGAGGTAGCAAACGTGATGGAGCAAGCTATTTCGAAAGCGCTTCCAAAAATGGAGACGATATGCGTACCTGTTGCGGATGGTGGAGAAGGCACAATGGATAGCCTTGTCTCAGCAACAGGAGGAAAGAAGGTAGAGGTAACGGTAAAAGGCCCTACGTGTAAACCGGTAGGAGCAGAATATGGCGTATTAGGAGATAACGAAACGTGTGTAATTGAAATGGCGAGTGCTTCTGGGCTTGTGTTAATTCCAGCTAATGAGCGTAATCCAATGGTTACCACCACATATGGAACGGGAGAGCTTATTCAAGCGGCGTTGGACGCAGGCTATCGTACGTTTATTTTAGCGGTTGGAGGAAGTGCAACCAACGATGGCGGCGCTGGTATGCTTCAAGCGTTAGGAATGAACTTGCTCGATGAAACAGGCGCTTCAATCGGTTATGGTGGTGCCGAGCTAGGGCGGGTGGCCAGCATTGATGATGCAGATTTTGATAAACGGATTGCCGACTCAAGCTTTATGATTGCATCCGATGTGCAAAATCCTTTCGTTGGTCCTACTGGTGCTTCAGCTGTGTATGGTCCGCAAAAAGGAGCTACAGCTGAGATGGTGGCGACGCTGGATTGCATTTTAACGAACTGGGCCGATTTGATTGAGGAAAAGACGCTCGTTCGCCTTCATGAAAAACCAGGTGCAGGTGCTGCTGGAGGTATTGGTGGGGCATTCCAAGCATTCTTTCCGTCCTCTATGCGTCGAGGCATTGATATTGTCATTGACTACACGGGTCTAGAGCAAAAGCTTGAAGGAGCTGACCTTGTGTTAACAGGAGAAGGGCAAATTGATTATCAGACTGCTTCAGGAAAAACACCGATGGGCGTAGCGGAAGCGGCGAAAAAGCAGGGAATACCGGTTATTGCGATTGCCGGGTCTGTTGGAGAAGGAATTGAAGAACTCTATCAATACGGCATTACAAGTGTGTTCAGTATTGTAAAGGGCCCAATGAACTTGCAGCAAGCGATTGAGCATTGCGAGGAGTATGTTATGTTTACAACCGAACAAGTTGTTCGGACCTTTTTTGCGAAACAGAACTAAAAAACGAGTAGGCTTGCGGGCCTGCTCAAAAAGGGGGTTTTACCATGTTGTTTCTTATTATAGCTATTGGTGTCTTACTCATTATCGTCGCCACGTCTAAATTTAAGGTTCATCCGTTCTTATCACTCTTACTAGGTACATTATTTGTTGGTTTTGCATCAGGTATGTCATTTGATTTAATCGTTGAAAGCATTAATTCCGGTTTTGGAAATCTGTTAATGAGTATTGGTCTTGTTATTGTGTTCGGTACAATCATTGGCGTCATTCTAGAAAAAGCTGGTGCGGCGTATCGAATGGCAGAGGTCGTCCTTAGAATTGTGGGGCCAAAGCATCCTCAGCTTGCGATGAGCATTATTGGATTTATTGTATCGATTCCTGTATTTTGTGATTCAGGTTTTATTATTTTAAACAGTTTAAGGAAAGCGCTATCAAAACGAGCGAAAGTGTCAATGGCTTCCATGTCTGTTGCACTAGCAACAGGGCTTTATGCAACTCATACACTCGTTCCACCTACGCCAGGACCAATCGCGGCGGCAGGGAATATTGGCGCTGATGCTTACTTAGGTACGGTGATCTTTATTGGATTCATCGTTGCCGTGCCTGCAACGTTAGTTGGTTATCTATGGGCGATTAAAGTGGCAACGAAGATTGAGGTACCAGAAGATGTGTCGGCAACCGGTGAAGAATTCGATTACGATAAGGTCGTTGCTTCATTTGGAAAAATGCCATCAACCTTCTCAGCGTTTTTACCCATTCTCTTGCCGATCCTGTTAATTGCAGCAGGCTCGATTTTAACTGTTGCCGAAGTTGATAACGGTGTAGCCGCTTTTTTTGTTTTCTTAGGTAAACCAGTCATTGCGCTCTTAGTAGGCGTTATTGCAGCCCTGCCATTACTTCCAGCTTTTAATGAAGAAACGCTGAATGGCTGGGTCGGGCAAGCGTTAAAAGATGCCGCACCGATCTTGCTCATTACAGGTGTCGGCGGTTCATTTGGAACAGTTATTCGAAACTCAGGTGTAGAAGAAATTATTCAAAACTGGGAGATCGGCGGAATGTTTACTGGCGCTTTATTTTTATTGATCCCGTTTATCATTGCCGCAGCGTTAAAAACAGCGCAAGGTTCCTCCACAACCGCACTCGTCATCACGTCATCCTTGGTTGCACCGATGTTGCCTGTGATGGGGATTGAAGGAGCGGTTCCATTAGCCCTTGTTGTGATGGCTGTGGGCGCCGGTGCGATGACGGTATCGCACGTTAATGACAGTTACTTCTGGGTCGTGACGCAATTTACCGGCATGAAGGTAAACGATGCGTATAAAGCACAAACAATGGCGACGCTTTTGCAAGGAATTGTCACGATTGTGGTGACGATGATATTATGGATGATCCTTGTGTAGCAAGAAAACCAGCAGAATCTTAGATTCTGCTGGTTTTCTGTTTAATACGGTACTTTTTCGGTTTTGATGAAACCGTTTTACTAAACATCATTTGGGGTACCCATAATCGATAAGGAAATATATGGAGTATTAGCCGATTGTAAAAGGAGAATAAGATGAAAAAAGCGATGATGCTAGGAAGTTTAACAGTGGCAACGGGCTTGTTTGCTGGAGGGTGCAGTCAAGACGGTAGCGCGGAATATGTTGATGCTCTTACAGAAAAAGAAGAAGGAACTAAGTTCAAGTATACGGTTGGAGTTGATGTGACCGCACCAAGTACAACAGAAGGAATGCATGAGGTCTTAGGGCATTTGGCTGCTCATATCGAAGACTTGGATTTGGGTTATACAGTGACTGGAGACAGAGATCAAGGGCACTATGAAATTGATCAGGCAATGCCTCGTCAGGCGCGGCTTGTACCATATCCTGTACAAATGGATGTAACAGGGGGGCTATTGGAAGGTGAATCATTTTATTTAAAAACAGAAGAAATGATTGCGTTTGAGAATGAGCAAGGGACCTATGGTTTTACCTTGGAAACAACACCTGAAGTGGAAGAGACATACCTTGAATTGCCGTTAACTGATCGCCCTTACGATCCAGAAGAATTGTTGGAACGAGATGCGGAATATGAAGCGTTGATCGAAGCGGTGGAAGGGGAAAGTGATGAAGAAGGCAATATGACGTATGTAGTTGATGGTGAAGAAGCGAGTACATATTTTAAAGAACTAATGAAAAAGAGTATGACATTTAGCTTTCCTGGTATTGTCGAGTTGCTAGATGAAGACATGGAAGCACAGGTAACCATTGGTGAAGTAACGATTAACAGCCAGTTAGAAGATGGTAGCTTGAAACAGGAGACATTCACGATTCCGTTTACAGAGAATGAGAGAGAGTGGGAAATGGTCGTCGATATCATGTATGATGACCTCGACTACAGTGGCGATATTCGTGCGATTGCCAACGAGGAAATATTAGAGCTTGAAGCGTTTAACGATTATATTGTCAGTGAACAACAACGTGATCTTGAGGGATTAATGAACTCAATGAACGATTAGGTTTTGGTTAGGCGACTTAATGGGAGAGAATGCGAGCAGGGCGCAATACTTGAGGTCACGGTCGCGGAATAATTATTTGTATGGGTATCTTGATCTTATTTGCATTTTTTGATGGGAGAGAAAACGTAGCTAAACGCAGTAGAAGAAGATTGCTAATCTAGGCTAGTCATACCCACAAAGAAAAGCAGCCATTGGCTGCTCAGGCTGTTGAGAAAGTAATTTCTCAACAGCTTTTTCTTATTTATAGACACCTAAACAAAAATACTCTTGTTATAATGGAAAAAAGAACGGAA
>NZ_JAFBCV010000029.1 GCF_016907895.1 Shouchella xiaoxiensis | reverse complement strand
TCCGTTCTTTTTTCCATTATAACAAGAGTATTTTTGTTTAGGTGTCTATAAATAAGAAAAAGCTGTTGAGAAATTACTTTCTCAACAGCCTGAGAGTCGTTTTAAAACGACTCTTTTTCTATATCCTATTGACTTATTATAGAGAACAAAGTATATTAATAAATGTCGTAAAAACAAGGCGGTGTAGCTCAGCTGGCTAGAGCGTACGGTTCATACCCGTGAGGTCGGGGGTTCGATCCCCTCCGCCGCTATTAATGAAAAAATCTCTTGCTTACAGAAGCAAGAGATTTTTTGTGTTTTAAAGCACAATTGTTTCATTCCTATATTCGTGCGCCATTTCCTGTCACGTCTAGTGCAATCTAGCGTTAATTTGCTAGTTAAAAAGAAGAGTTATTTGTGGTTCGTGATTTTTTTTTGCTAGTTACGCCGAAGTTAGTCGAAACAATTTTTGTTTATGGCCTGTTTTTCTGACAAATTATTTTTCTCGCCCTTGCTATAGTATCACTACGATAATCAAATAGGTGGTGGCGAGTATGGAAGGTAAAACAGATAAAACATCAGGACATTTGATCGCGAGCGTCGTGAACCAAAGGGTTCATGGGTTCCAAGAACGGATGGCTACTAATGGACAAGCGCTGAAAAATGGATTAAAAACTGTTTTCTTCGATTGGGGTATATTAATCGCTGTTATTGGATTCCTACTTGGACGAGCTATGATACTAGCGGAACTAACACCATTTATTTTACCATTTTTAGCAGCTGTCTTTATTTTAAGAAGGGCGCACGCATTGATAGCGACCATTTCCCTTTTAGCAGGGGCCATTCTTAGTTATCACGGCGAAGTATTGTACACAATCGTCGGCATAATCAGTTTTCTTCTCATATACAGACTGGCTAAAATCTATATGAGTCAGCCAGCTAAGTCTCTTCCATACATTGTTTTTATTGCTAGCTTGCTAACAAGGTTAGGGATTGTTTTTCTAATGGAAGGAACCTTTAGTCAATATGCATTAATGATGGCGACGGTTGAAGCAGGTCTAAGCTTTATCTTAACTATGATCTTCATCCAGAGCATTCCACTTATCACTGGAAAAAGAGGGGGACAATCATTACGAAATGAAGAGATTATTTGTTTAATTATTTTATTGGCTTCCGTTATGACAGGTACAGTCGGATGGGCGTTTCAGGATGTTGTCCTTCAACACAGTTTGGCTCGCTATCTTGTATTGGTTTTTGCCTTTGTAGGTGGAGCTGCGATTGGGTCTACGGTCGGGGTAGTAACAGGTCTTATTTTAAGCTTAGCTAGCGTAGCTAGTTTATATCAAATGAGCCTCCTTGCATTTTCTGGTCTCTTGGGCGGCTTGCTAAAAGAAGGTAATCGTATTGGCGTTTCGTTTGGGCTACTTGTCGGTACGCTCTTAATCGCCATGTATGGTGACGGTGGAACCAGTCTAGCTGCTGCTTTAACAGAAACGGGAATTGCTATCGGCTTATTTATGATGACTCCGAGAAGTTGGTTAACGAATGTTGCCAAATACATACCTGGAACCGTTGAGCATTCACAAGAACAGCAGCAATATTTGCGTAAAGTCCGCGATGCAACCGCTGGACGAGTCGAACGGTTTTCATCATTGTTTCAGACGCTATCAAACAGCTTTAAAATACAGCAAAAAAACGATGAAGACCAGTATGTCCACGAAGTGGACGTTCTGCTAAGTCATGTAACTGAAAAAACATGTCAAACTTGCTTAATGAAAGAAAAATGCTGGGTTCAGAATTTTAATCAAACCTATGATTCAATGACAAGTATGGTCAAAGAAATCGAAATCCATGGAACGGTTATTGATCCGAAGAAGCAGAGACAGTGGAGGAGTCACTGTCGAAAACCCGACCAAGTTATTGCAGCAATGAGTGCTGAAACGAGTCAGTATAGAGCCAATAAAGAACTGAAAAGACAAGTTCAAGAAAGTCAGCGGTTGGTAGCGGACCAGCTTCTAGGCGTTTCCCGAGTTATGGGTGATTTTGCAAAAGAAATTCAGAAAGAAAAGCAACCACATATGCTGCAGGAAGAACATATGATAGATGCTCTCCGAGGAGCGGGGATGGATGTCGGACATATAGATATCTATAGTATGCAGAGCGGCAGGATTGAAATTGAAATGAGTATTTTATGTGATTCCAAAAATGGTGAAGCAGAAAAAATTATCGCGCCGATGCTATCTGATCTCGTCAAAGAAACAATTGTATTGAAGCGGGAGGAAACAGGTTTTTATTCAAATGGTTACAGTCATATATCGTTTGGTTCGGCACGACCGTTTGTCATAGAATCAGGTGTTGCAAAAGTTGCGAAAGGTGGCGAGTGGCTGTCTGGAGACAATTACGCCATGATTGAATTAAATAGTGATAAGTATGCTGTGGCCATTAGTGACGGAATGGGTAATGGTGAAAAAGCCTATTTGGAAAGCAGCGAGACGCTCGCGTTATTGCAAAAAGTGTTACAGTCAGGTATTGAAGAAACGGTTGCGATTAAGTCCGTTAATTCTATTCTTTCCTTACGTAACACAGATGAGATGTTTTCAACGCTCGATTTAGCAATGATTGATATGCAAGATGCTCACGCAAAATTTTTGAAGATTGGATCAACACCAAGTTTTATAAAACGAGGTAGCAAGGTGACAAAAATAGAAGCAGGGAATTTGCCGATGGGGATATTACCAGAATTTGAAGTAGAGGTCGTCAGTGAGCAGTTAAAAGATGGTGATTTACTGATTATGTGTAGCGACGGTATTTTTGATGCGAAAAGGCAAATTGAAAACCAAGAACAATGGATGAAGCGAATCATTGCAGAAATTGAAACAAATCATGCTCAAGAAGTGGCGGATGTTATTTTAGAAAGAGTGATTCGATCCGATCATGGCAATATCATAGAAGATGATATGACCGTTGTTGTAACAAGAATTAAACGAAATAGACCAAAGTGGACGTCTATTCCGATACATCCAAAAGCACAAAAGCCAAAGAAATCGATTCCCTTCTTTAAACAAGCAACAGGAACGTAACAACGTATAGATCCGCTCCTTGCTGGCAAAGATGGTAAAACATGATGCTGCAAGGAGGGGAAATGATGAAAGGTAAACTTAAACAAATTTTATTGATGACAGATGGGTATTCAAACTATGGTGAAGATCCTATTGCCATTGCGAGACTTGCACAGGAATATGGAATATCGGTTAATGTCATTGGAATTATTGATGACAATCGGGAAAATGAAAGTGGTTTGCATGAGGTTGAGGCAATTGCACTTGCAGGCGGAGGTGTAAGCCAGACGGTGTTTGCCCAGGACTTAACAAAGACAGTTCAAATGGTGACAAGAAAAGCAATGACTCAAACGTTACACGGTGTAGTAAATCAAGAATTAAAGCAAATCCTCGGAAAACACGAAGAAATAGAAAGTCTTTCCCCAGAAAAAAGAGGGGAAATGATGGAAGTAGTGGACGATCTTGGCGAATCTGTCTTACTAGAAGTTCTTGTATTAGTGGACACGAGCGCAAGTATGGAAACAAAGTTACCAATGGTCCAAGAGGCCTTAATTGATCTATCCATTAGTCTAAATGCTCGTTCAGGTGAGACTCGCTTTGCATTGTATTCATTTCCCGGGAAAAGAAAGCCAGTGGAACGTCTGCTGGACTGGACGCCACAACTAGATTCTTTAAATAAAATGTTTCATAAATTATCACCTGGTGGCATGACCCCAACTGGCCCAGCCTTAAAAGAAGCCATAGCTGTATTTGAAGAGCGCAAAGGAAAAAGGAGATTCGACGGCGATGAAAATGAACGGCTCTACGGCTAATTTAAATCAAGAACTTTATTCAGGACTAACAATTGAAGGGAAATGGAATAAAAAAACCTATACGTTAATCCGAAAATTAGGTGAAGGGGTAACCGGTACGGTTTACCTTGCCCGATCTCTTGATGGAAATGTCGCTTTGAAGCTGGGTATGGATCAGATGTCCATTGCGCAAGAAGTGAATGTATTAAAACAATTCAGCAAGGTTCAAGGGAAAATACTTGGGCCTTGCTTATTTGATGTCGATGATCATGAAACGAGAGTAATTTCTATTCCTTTTTATGCGATGGAATATATTCAAGGTGTAAATTTTGTGACATTCATGAAGAACCGGGGCAGTGAATGGCTTTTTGTCTTAACGGTTCAGTTGTTAAATCGACTTGAAGATTTTCATCAAGCTGGTTGGGTTTTTGGGGATTTAAAGCCTGATAACATCATTGTAACATCAGATGAAGCATCCGTACGGTTACTCGATGTAGGAGGAACAACAAAGCTTGGTAGAGCTGTTAAAGAGTATACTGAGTATTACGATCGTGGGTATTGGGGAAGGGGATCTCGAAAGGCAGAACCAAGCTACGATTTGTTTTCAGTTGCAATGATGATGATTGATTGTGCGTATCCTGAACAAATAAAAAAAGGGAAGGGCGATGGGCTTTCTCAATTAAAGCGAATGGTCAGCCAATCACCTTTGCTCAAGCCTTTTAAAGATATCATTGTGAAAGCTTTAACTGGAGAATTTGAAACAGCAGGGGAAATGAGAAATGCTTTAAAAGGTGAACGTATAAGCCGTAAAAGGAAACCGACTATACGTGACAAAGAAGTAAGTAGAAATCAATATAAGAAAGTGCGAAATCATCATAAGAAAAAAGCGCGTCTAACGGATCTTTTATTTATACTTGCTTTTGTTCTTCTATTGTTTATCCTATACTTGTCGATAAGTCTATTTTAGCTTGGGTATAGGAGCGAATATTATGAAGGATCGGGTAGAAAAATTTATTCAAGAAGAAAACTTGATGCAACAAGGGTCTGATATCGTGGTTGCTGTTTCAGGAGGAGTTGATTCAATGGTGCTCCTCCACCTATTAGAGGAGTTAAAGGAGAAGTGGAGCTGGAATCTATTTGTTTTACATGTTAATCATCAACTTCGTGGCGAGGAATCTGAACAGGACGCTAATTTTATTGAAGCATACTGCCTACACTTTCATATTCCTTATAATGAAACGAGAATTGATGTAACCCAGTTAAAAGCTAACGAAAAACTTAGTACTCAAGTTGCAGCAAGAGAACTGCGTTATAAAGCCTTCAAAGAGGAGATGGACCGAGTTAATGCAAAGGTTCTTGTGACCGCACATCATGGAGATGATGAGATCGAGACGGTCTTTATGCGTTTGAATCGAGGAAGAAGTCCATTTACGAGGTTAGGTATTGCACCCAAAAGGGATTTTTCTGGAAAAACAATTGTGCGCCCGTTTCTTCAAGAAAGTAGAGAGTCCATTATGGACTATTCCTTAAGGAATTCAGTGCCTTTTCGTGAGGACTCTAGTAATGCATTGAATACATATGCACGAAATCGATTTAGGCATAAAGTGTCTTCATACCTAAAAGAAGAAAACCGATTAAATTATAAACACATTTTTCAATATGACCGCTGGCAAAACGAGGATAATGAATATTTAATGACTTTAGCGACACAGAAATTTGATGATATTCTTATTGAACGTAAAGGAGATTCTATAACGATTTCAAAAGAGCGGTTTCATGAAACGGCGATTCCTTTACAAAGAAGAGTGATTCATCTAATATTAAATTATCTCTATGGGATCACAGTATTACGTGATTTTTCTGTATACATAAATCAAATTGAACAATTTTTTCAATTTAATTCAGGATTTGCCCAAATTGATTTACGTGATGACTTAAAAGTCATGCGTTTAAACGACGTTTATAGGTTTACGCTCGGTACAACTGTGGAATCAGTAGAATACTGTTCAAAGCTGTCTGTGCCGGGAAAATTGGATACTCCTATTGGAACAATTAAGATTGAACGTTTTGAGGGTATATCTGAACGGTCAGAAAGTGAAGTGTTTCTCAACATGAATGAGGTGGTCTTTCCGTTATACATTCGTAACAGGAGGCCAGGTGACAGGCTAAATCCAAAAGGACTTAATGGGGCAAGTAAAAAAGTAAATCGCGTATTTATTGATAAAAAGGTTGATTGGCCTCTAAGGGATCGTTGGCCGATACTTGTTGATCATAACGACACGATTCTCTGGATACCCTTATTACTCCAGACAGAATTAACTACACCATTTAATTCATCAGACCCACTGCTTCGTGTGGCGTTTACCAAAGAACGTAATTTATAAAAGAATAGTGTATTAAACAGGAGGACTTTACCGTACATGAAGAACGACATGAAGGACATTTTATTAACAGAAGAACAGATCCAGAAAAAAATTAAAGAATTAGGGCATGATATTACTGAAGAGTATCGTGATCGTTTTCCGCTCTTTGTAGGTGTGTTAAAAGGAGCTCTTCCATTTATGGCAGATTTGATAAAAGCAGTTGACACGCATCTTGAAATTGATTTTATGGATGTTTCAAGTTATGGAAAAGGCATGGTATCTTCTGGTGAAGTTAAAATTGTTAAGGACTTGAACACTCAAGTAGAGGGCCGAGATGTACTGATTGTAGAAGATATTATTGATAGTGGTCTGACGCTAAGTTATTTAATTGAGCTTTTTAAATACCGAAAAGCAAAATCGGTTAAAGTTGTGACGTTGCTAGACAAGCCAGAAGGGCGTAAAGTGGATTTGGTTCCTGACATGACAGGTTTTATTGTGCCTGATGAGTTTGTTGTTGGCTACGGTCTTGATTTCGCAGAACGTTACCGAAATCTGCCTTATGTCGGGATTTTAAAGCCGGAAGTTTATGAAGGCTAATCATTGGTGCACGAGCATTTGTTGTGGTAAGATTGGTGCAGTTTTGTTGGATGCGGGAGGAGGTAAAGAATGAAAGGGCGTACGTTACGTACAATTATCATTTTTACACTTGTGTTGCTAGTAGTTATTGCTGCTGTAAACACAATGACAAGAGATCAGACTGATACTGAAGAAGTAAGATATGATCAATTCATAGAAAGACTTGAACAAGGTGAAGTCGTGAACATGAATGTTCAACCTGAACGTGGTGTGCTCATTATTACTGGACAGTTTGCAGACCAAGGGGAAGACGAGAATTTTACGACAAGCGTGTTTAATTCTGAAATAACATCTGAGCTTTTAGCCAATATCACTGGTGTAGAGCTAACGGTGGAGCCTGAAGAAGAGCAGAGCAATTGGCTAACAACGATTCTATTTATCGCACCGTTTTTACTTATTTTCCTTATGATTATTTTCCTAATGAGTTCTGCCCAAGGCGGCGGTGGCGGCGGTGGAAACCGTGTCATGAACTTCGGGAAAAGTAAAGCGAAGATGGTAAGTGATGAGAAGAAAAAGGCAAAATTTAAAGATGTTGCTGGGGCAGATGAAGAAAAACAAGAGCTTGTAGAAGTGGTTGAATTTCTTAAAGATCCACGTCGTTTCTCAGCAATTGGTGCTCGTATTCCTAAAGGTGTCCTTTTAGTAGGTCCTCCAGGAACGGGGAAAACACTTTTAGCGAGAGCCGTTGCAGGTGAAGCGGGTGTACCTTTCTTCTCTATTAGTGGTTCGGACTTTGTTGAAATGTTTGTTGGTGTCGGTGCTTCTCGTGTGCGTGATCTATTCGAGAACGCTAAAAAGAATTCACCATGTATTATCTTTATTGACGAGATCGATGCGGTTGGTCGCCAGCGTGGAGCCGGTCTCGGTGGTGGACATGACGAACGTGAACAAACATTGAACCAGTTACTTGTTGAAATGGATGGATTTAGTGCAAATGAAGGAATTATTATTATCGCGGCGACGAACCGTGCTGATATTCTTGACCCTGCATTATTACGTCCTGGACGTTTTGACAGACAAATTCAAGTTAACGCTCCTGATGTAAAAGGACGTGAAGAAGTTTTACAAGTACATGCGCGCAACAAACCATTGCGTGAAGACGTTAAGCTTGATCTTATTGCTGTTCGTACACCGGGCTTTTCCGGGGCGGACCTTGAAAATCTTTTGAATGAAGCAGCGCTTGTTGCCGCAAGGGATAACAAGAAAGAAATTGGTATGGAGCATATTGAAGAAGCGATTGACCGCGTTATTGCTGGACCAGCGAAGAAAAGCCGCGTTATTTCTAAGAAAGAAAAGAATATTGTTGCTTGGCACGAAGCAGGACACACGGTAGTTGGTGTGAAGCTTGAGAGTGCAGACACAGTTCACAAAGTAACAATCGTTCCTCGCGGTATGGCTGGTGGTTATGCGATGATGCTTCCGAAAGAGGATCGTTATTTCATGACCAAGCCAGAACTTCTTGATAAAATAGTTGGACTCTTAGGCGGGCGAGTTGCTGAAGAAGTACAATTTGGAGAAGTATCAACTGGTGCTCATAATGATTTCCAACGTGCCACAGCCATTGCAAGAAAAATGGTAACCGAATATGGTATGAGTGATAAGTTAGGGCCGATGCAATTTGGTCAAAGCTCTGGAGGCCAAGTTTTCTTAGGAAGAGATATCCAGAATGAACAAAATTACTCGGATGCAATCGCTCACGAGATTGATTTAGAAGTACAACGCATTATTAAAGACAGTTACGAGCGTTGTAAACAAATCCTTATCGCAAACAAAGACAGTCTTGATTTGATCGCTGAGAAATTAATTGAATTAGAAACGCTTGACGCAGAGCAAATCCAATCATTGATTTATGAGGGGAAACTGCCTGAAAACCATCATGCTTCAAGAAAAGATGATGATGTCAAAGTGAATATCCAATCAAAAGATGACTCTGATGATACAAGAGGCGCATACGAAGAAACCACAAACATGGAAGAAAATAGACCTAGTTTTGAAGATCCTGATCAAACAGACCGTAAAGAATAACGAAAAAGAGAGTGCTCATGAGCACTCTCTTTTTCCATAGGAGGTTTAATTATGTTTCTGGCAATTGATATTGGAAATTCATCCATTGTTACTGGTATTTTTGAAAATGAACAACGTACAGACATTTTTAGAATTGCTACAACTCCATCAAAAACAAGCGATGAATATGCAATGGTTCTTCATGGTTTTTTTCAATTTAAAGGTTATTCTTTTGCGGATGTCGCTGGAGTGGTAATCTCATCGGTTGTTCCGACGATTATGCATCGTTTTCGAAAAATGTGCAGAGACTATTTTCAACTAGAGCCTGTCATTGTCGGTCCAGGTGTTAAAACAGGTCTTAATATTCAATATGATAACCCGAGAGAGGTAGGAGCTGATCGCATTTCTAATGCAGTTGCAGCTCTGGCACTTTACGGTGCACCTTGCATCGTTGTTGATATTGGTACAGCAACGACTTTTTGTTACATTGATGACCAGTATCGCTATAGAGGTGGTGCAATTGCACCGGGTGCTGCTTTAGCTGCAGAAGCCCTTACAGCGAAAGCATCAAAACTTCCTCAAGTGGAATTAGAACGACCAGAGTCAATTATCGGGAAGACGACGTTAGCTTCTATTCATAGTGGGACGTATTACGGGTATTTAAGCATGATCGATGGTATGATTGGACGGATAAAAAAAGAGCAGAAGCAGCCTAATGTGAGAGTGATTGCAACAGGTGGTCTAGTGCAGCTATACGCTGGCGAATCAGAACAAATTGACTTTGTGGAACCAGAGCTCACTTTAAAAGGACTTAAGCTCATTTATGATAAAAATAAGCAATATTAGCTAGGAGGAGCTATACATGAATGATTATTTAGTAAAGGCAACGGCTTTTAACGGTGAAGTAAGAGCGCTTGCTCTTGTAGCAACCGATATGGTTTCAGAAGCATGCAGAAGACAAGGGACGTGGCCAACGGCGTCAGCTGCATTGGGTAGAGCATTAATGGGTGGCACGATGATGGCATCGATGTTAAAGGGAAAAGAAAAGTTAACGGTTAGAATAGAGGGAAATGGACCAATTGGGCATATCATCGTTGATAGTCACGCGAATGGTACATCGCGTGGAACTGTTGGGAATCCCCATGTAAGCCCCGAGCTAAATCAAGCGGGAAAATTGGACGTCGCTGGAGTTGTGGGTACAGAAGGAACACTTTCTGTAGTTAAGGACATCGGCATGAAAGATCCATTTACGGGTAGCGTCCCGATTGTTTCCGGTGAGATTGGTGAGGATTTCACGTATTACTTTGCTAATTCAGAGCAAACGCCTTCCTCCGTAGGTGTAGGTGTCCTGGTAAACCCTGACGAAACGATACTTGCTGCAGGTGGATTTATTATTCAACTTATGCCAGGGGCACAAGAGTCAACGATTGAAGAGATTGAAAAAAGGCTTGGTTCAATTCCTGCAATCTCTAAGTTAGTGGAGATGGGGATGCCGCCTGAAGAAATTTTACAATCGCTTCTCGGTGACGACAATGTAAAATTTCTAGAAACAAAACCAATCGAATTTCAATGCTCGTGTTCAAAAGAACGTATTGGAAATGCCATTATTAGTCTAGGTCAAGACGAGATTAAAGCGATGATTGAAGAAGACGGGGGAGCAGAAACAACTTGTAACTTCTGTAATGAAACCTATTCATTTAATAAGAACGAACTAACAAATCTTCTTGAAAAAGCCGTTTAGTATTTGCGCTCGTATTCTTACGGGCGCTTTTTGTTTTTTGATTGACTTATCTGAAAATGTTTGGTATTCTTTTAATATATAAAACCAATAAAATTAGTAGGAATTAAGAGGAGGCATTTGCTCATGACTGTTGTAAATAATATTACCGAACTGATTGGGAATACCCCGCTTGTAAAATTAAATCGTTTAACAACGGAAGAACATGCAGATGTATATTTGAAATTAGAGTATCAAAATCCAGGTAGTAGCGTAAAAGATCGTATTGCTCTAGCAATGATTAACGCTGCTGAAGAAGCTGGAGAATTAAAGGCAGGCACCACCATTGTAGAGCCTACAAGTGGTAATACAGGTATTGGCCTAGCGATGGTTGCAGCAGCGAAAGGCTATAAAACAAAGTTAGTCATGCCCGAAACAATGAGTTTAGAACGTCGAAACTTATTACGTGCTTATGGAGCAGAGTTAGTGCTAACGCCTGGACCAGAGGGTATGGGTGGAGCTATTCGGAAAGCAACTGAACTAGCTGAAGAAGATGGCTACTTCATGCCTCAGCAGTTCGAGAATGGGGCAAACCCAAAAATTCATAGAGAAACGACTGGTAAAGAATTATTGCAACAAGTTGATGGACAAATTGACGGTTTTGTTGCGGGTATTGGTACAGGAGGAACGATTACAGGCGCAGGTGGTTTACTAAAAGAAAACTTCCCTGACTTGAAGATTGTAGCTATTGAACCAAAGGATTCTGCCGTTTTATCAGGAGGTAAACCTGGACCTCATAAACTTCAAGGAATTGGACCTGGTTTTGTACCTGGTATATTAAATACTTCTATTTATGATGAAGTCGTTCAAGTATCAACTGACGATGCATTCGAATATTCACGTCGTGCTGCAAAAGAAGAAGGTATTCTAGGTGGTATCTCTTCGGGAGCTGCCATTTACGGTGCTCTGGCATTAGCAAAAGAATTAGGGCCCGGCAAAAAAGTAGTTGCTATTATTCCTTCTAATGGCGAACGGTATTTAAGTACAGCTTTGTATAATTTTGAAGAAGAAACATCTTCAACTTCTAAATAACAGGGCTAGGTATACGTATAAATTTCCATACAAAAGCAGTTCCTTATTAAGAGGGGCTGCTTTTCTTATTCAATAGAGTTTAGTAAAATAAGTCCATACGTATGTAGGACGGAGTGAAGGGATTGAGTAATTCAAATAAACGTAAGACGCTGATTGAAAAAAGTGTCGTCACTGATGGTGAGTGGTTTGCAAAGTTTGAAGCACTTACTGAAGGGCAATCACACTATATGTTACTGGAGAGCGGGAGAGCTGGTAGGTACAGCATCATGGGTTTACAACCGGAAGCCATTATTAAGGGAAAAGACAAGATGCTGTCAGTTAAAACATCGAACGGAATAGAACATGTTCATGAAGGGGATTTGTTGCAGTCTCTTGAAGAAGCTCTTAAACCATATTCCGTAGATAAAATGGCTGATGAATGTGGTCCGCCGATTCAAGGAGGAGCACTGGGATATATTAGTTATGATGTGGTTCGCCAAATTGAAAAGTTAGCTGATCAAGCGCAAGATGATCTTCTTTTCCCTGAAATTTATTTTTTAGTTTTTGAAGATTTGTTCGTGTATGATCACGAAGAACATCTGCTTTGGATATGTGTGAATGGGTCAAGTGAAGTTGACTTGTTGAAGCGAGTACAAGCATATAAAGAGCAGTGGAAATATGCTGATAAAGATAGTAAGGATGAACGATCTAACAGAGAGCATAAAAGGATAGAAGGTGTCAAAACAACTTTTTCGGAAGACGAGTTTGGACAAGCTGTAAGAACGATTAAGGATTATATTAGAGCAGGTGACGTTTTTCAAGTGAATTTATCAGTGCGCCACTCGCGTCCTTTACAAGCAGAGCCAATTGAAGTATACAAACAGCTTAGGTCGTTTAACCCTTCTCCTTATATGAGCTATATGCATACGCCAGAACATCAAATTGTTAGTGCGTCACCTGAACTTTTAGTAAAAAAACGGGGAACTGAACTCAGTACAAGGCCAATTGCTGGAACGCGCTCGAGAGGAAAAACGCCATCTGAGGATGCGGAGCTTGAACATGAACTAACAACAGATGAAAAAGAGCGAGCGGAACACGTTATGCTAGTAGATTTAGAAAGAAATGATTTAGGGCGTGTGAGTTCGTACGGATCAGTTGAAGTCGATGAGTTATTGGTTGTGGAAAAATACTCTCATGTCATGCACTTAGTGTCTAATGTGAAAGGACAGCTTGCAAAAGGTTTGTCTTTATTTGATTGTATAAGAGCAACTTTCCCTGGTGGAACTATTACCGGTGCTCCTAAAGTTAGGACAATGGAAATTATCGAGGAGTTAGAGCCAGTACGCAGGGGAATTTATACAGGTTCAATCGGTTGGATTAGCTTTCATGGAGACATGGAATTGAATATTGTGATACGAACGATGGTATGTCAAGATGGGCAAGCTTATGTTCAGGCAGGAGCTGGTATTGTTATTGACTCTAATCCTGTACAAGAATACAAAGAATCGATTAAGAAAGCACGTGCCCTTTGGCATGCGTATGAATTAGCAGAGAAAAGTTATGAGATGAGCTGAGGAGGAACAAAGATGATTTTGATGATTGATAACTACGATTCATTTACGTATAATCTTGTTCAATATTTAGGTGAAATGGGTCATGAATTAGTAGTAAAGAGAAATGATGAAATAACCATTGAACAAATTAAGGAGTTACAACCTGAGTTTTTAATGATTTCCCCAGGGCCTTGTACACCAAATGAGGCAGGAGTTAGTTTAGAGGCAATAGAGACCTTTGCCGGTGAAATTCCGATACTCGGCGTATGTCTCGGTCATCAAGCCATTGCCCAAGTGTTTGGTGGGAAGGTCATTAAAGCAGAAACGTTAATGCATGGCAAAACTTCTTCTGTAAGGCATGATGGCATGTCGATGTTTCAAAATATGCAAAATCCCTTAGATGTTACACGGTACCACTCGTTGATTGTTGAGCGAGATACGTTACCGAAATGTTTTGAAGTAAGTGCAGAAACGGCTGATGGTGTAATAATGGGTATTAGACATAAGTCGCTGGCAATTGAAGGGGTCCAATTTCATCCAGAATCGATTTTAACCCTTGAAGGAAAACAGATGCTGCGCCAGTTTGTCGAGAGTTATAGGAATGGTGCTACGTGTACCTCAATGTAAATGGGAAGTTAGTGAATGAAAAGGACGCGGTTGTGTCTGTTTTTGATCACGGGTTTCTGTATGGTATAGGGTTATTTGAAACATTTGCAGTGAGGGAAAACGGCATATTTCTACTTAAAAATCATATTAAGCGGTTAGAAGATTCATTGGAAGCCGTAGGAATTGATTATAAAGTATCAAAAGAGGAAGTATATGAAGTAACCAGTGCTTTGTTAGAAAAGAATGGAATGGTAGAAGGGTATGTGAGATGGAACGTCTCTGCAGGTATTCGAGGTGTCGGTCTTTTTAACGAACGTTATGACAAACCACAAACTGTTGTTTACGTGAAGGAATTACCTGAACCACCTACTGAGAAAAAAGCAGTTTCGTTAAAACTGCCACGAAATTCACCTGAAGGATATGAACGTTTTAAATCTCATCATTACATGAATAATGTATTAGCTAAGCAAGAGCTAGATGACCCAACTGCTGAAGGGATCTTTTTCACAAAAGCTGGTTTTGTCGCTGAAGGGATTGTATCGAATCTATTTTGGAGAAAAGCAAGTTGTGTATATACCCCATCGCTTGAGACAGGCATTTTAAATGGTGTCACAAGAAGATATGTAATTCAGATGTTAAATGAATGTGGTTACGAATTAAAAGAAGGTTTATTTACAAAGAAAGATTTAGATGAAGCGGATGAAATCTTTGTAACGAATGCTATTCAAGGCGTTGTTCCTGTATCGCAATACGATCAACGTATACTTATAAATAGAGATGTTTCGAGCTTAATTGCAAAAGAGTATAAAAAGCGCGTAGTAGAAGGTCGTGAGTAGCATGAAAAAACGTTTTTCACTAAATGTTGATCAAGGCACCAGAACAAAAATAATGGGGATTTTAAATGTCACGCCAGATTCTTTTTCGGATGGTGGGAAGTATAATAATCTTGATCAAGCACTACAGCATGTAAACAAGATGGTTGACTTAGGCGCCGACATCATTGACGTCGGCGGAGAGTCAACTCGCCCAGGTTATCAGCCGGTGTCGGTAGATGAAGAGTTATCTCGAGTAGTGCCAATTATTGAAGGGATTTCTACACGTATTGATGTTCCTCTTTCGATTGATACATTTAAAGCAAAGACTGCCGATGCTGCTCTTGCTGCTGGCGCTTCAATTATTAACGATGTTTGGGGAGCGAAAGCGGATTCTCAAATGGCGGGAGTGGCTGTTAAATACGATGCTCCGATTATCCTGATGCACAATCGTGATAATATGAATTATGGTTCCTTTACAGATGATGTCATTCAAGACTTAAACGATAGCGTGTCCATTTGCCTTAACTCCGGGGTAGATAAGAACAAAATATGGCTTGATCCAGGTGTTGGTTTTGCAAAAACACATGAACAAAACTTGCAAATTATGCGAGAGCTTGACCAAATTGTCGGGCTGGGAATGCCTGTTTTATTAGGGACGTCGAGAAAATCGTTAATAGCGAAAACACTTAACTTACCAGTTGATGAGCGTGTGGAAGGGACCGGGGCAACAGTTTGCTTAGGCATTGCCAAAGGGGTAAGTATCGTTCGTGTTCATGATGTAAAGGAAATGAAACGGATGGCGATCATGATGGATGCTATGTTAGAAAGAGGTGACGAACGTGGATAAAATCTATATGAACCAACTATCATTTTATGGCTATCACGGTGTTTTTTCGGAAGAAACTAAACTAGGTCAACGTTTTTTAGTTGATTTAATCCTTGAACTTGATTTAAGTCAAGCAGCAGAAAAGGATGATTTAAACGCTTCAATTGACTATGGCGATATCTACAAACAAGTACAAGCTATTGTCGAAGGTTCACCGTTTAAGCTAGTTGAAACGGTGGCGCAAAAAATTAGCGATCAATTGCTGAGCGTGTATCCGCGCCTAGTGTCCTGCCAAGTTAAGGTAATCAAGCCGGACCCACCAATCCCTGGGCATTATCATTCGGTTGCGATTGAATTAAAGAGGAATAGATATGAGAAGTAATGCTTTTCTTGCTTTAGGGTCAAACATTTCTGATCGAGAAGCTCATTTAATTAAAGCGGTTGATGCCCTTCGTGCTCATCACGCTATTCAAGTGAAGCGTGTTTCGTCATTATATGAAACTGAACCTGTGGGCTATATTGATCAGAGTGCATTTATTAATATGGTTGTTCAGATTGAAACAGAGCTCAATCCAGTTGAATTGCTGGATGTGACACAGGCGATCGAAGTTGAAGTAGGTCGAAAGCAAACATTTCGAAATGGACCGCGTATCGTCGACCTTGACATTTTACTCTATGAACAAGAAAATATTGAGTTGAATGAGCTGCAAATCCCTCACCCGAGAATGTGGGACAGAGCATTTGTGCTTATTCCATTAGCCGAAATTTCACCTGAGATATACAGCACGAGACATAGGCAGACACTCCGTGAATTGTTAACGGGAGAGCTTATTAATAAAGAGGGTGTTGAATGGTGGAAAGAATGGAATGGGGCAGGAGCATACGTGCGTACAGAAAATTAAAAGGGTATACCCAACAGGATTTTGCAAAAGAAATTCGTGTCTCGGTTTCACTACTTGGGGAAGTAGAGCGAGGTATTCGAGTTCCTGATGATGAGTTAATTGAGCGCATTTGCGCTAGCTTGCAAATATCTAAATCAGATATGATGCGACTTTAGAGACTTATAATTAGAAAGAAAAATAAGCTCTGGCTTGGGGCTGAAGAAGCGTAACAAAATTAATTGGGTGACGAACTAGCAGAGGACAACGCTTTGTAGTACACTGCTTAATAACTATATAAAAAGTAAGGGTTTGATTGACTATGTGTTGATCTACCCTTTTTCATTGAAAGAGAACAGGGGCTGAGACGATTGGATCAAGAATTAGAATTGCATGATCTATTAGCAGTAAGGAAAGAAAAGCTTAATCAATTAACAGAACGTGGCGTTAATCCATTTGGAGGAAAGTATGTCCGCACGCACACTTCGAAACAAATGGTTGAACAATTTGATGCTTTTACAAAAGAAGAACTTGAAGGCAAAGACGAAAAAGCAGTACTAGCTGGTCGTCTAATGACGAAAAGAGGAAAAGGAAAAGCTGGATTTGCACATATACAGGATTTAGAGGGGCAAATTCAAATTTATGTTCGTCTTGATGCTGTTGGAGAAGAATCTTATGAAACATTTAAGTCGCTCGACATTGGCGATATTGTAGGTGTGGTAGGAAATCCTTTTAAAACAAATGTTGGCGAAATGTCGGTTAAAGTAACGGAACTGACTTTACTAGGGAAATCTCTGCGTCCTTTACCTGATAAGTATCATGGTTTAAAAGATGTGGAGCAACGTTATCGTCAGAGGTACTTGGATTTAATTACAAGCCCTGAGTCACGTAATACGTTTATTACGCGGAGCAAAATCATTCAGGTTATGCGTCGCTATTTAGATGGACAAGGATTCCTTGAAGTTGAAACACCGATGATGCATAGCATTCCAGGTGGCGCTTCTGCAAAGCCTTTTATTACACACCATAATACGTTAGACATGCAATTGTATATGAGAATTGCCATTGAGCTGCATTTAAAACGCTTAATCGTAGGTGGTTTGGAAAAGGTTTATGAGATTGGGCGTGTTTTCCGTAATGAAGGTGTTTCAACGCGTCATAACCCAGAGTTCACAATGATTGAACTGTACGAAGCGTACGCTGACTATAAAGATATTATGGAATTAACAGAAGGTGTTATCGCTCATATTGCAAAAGAAGTGTTAGGATCAACGACGGTTCAATATGGAGAATATGAAGTTGTGCTTGCGACTGGGTGGACACGTGTTCATATGGTGGATGCGATTAAAGAGAAGACAGGCGTGGATTTCTGGGTCGAAATGACGGATGAGGAAGCCAGGTCTCTTGCAAAAGAACACGGTGTACCAGTTAAAGAAACAATGAGCTTTGGTCACGTTGTTAATGAATTCTTCGAGTTTTTTGTAGAAGAAACGTTGATACAACCAACGTTTGTATACGGGCACCCGTTGGCTATTTCGCCACTAGCCAAGAAAAATGAAGAGGATCCTCGTTTCACAGATCGGTTTGAGTTGTTTATTGTTGGTCGTGAGCATGCAAATGCGTTTTCGGAGCTAAACGATCCAATCGATCAGCGACAACGCTTTGAAGCTCAGCTCGTTGAGCGAGAACAAGGCGATGACGAGGCTCATATGATGGATGAGGACTTTGTTGAGGCGCTTGAATACGGAATGCCACCAACCGGTGGTTTAGGTATCGGTATTGATCGACTTGTTATGCTTTTAACGAACGCACCATCTATTAGAGATGTGTTGCTGTTCCCGCAAATGCGGAACCGGGAAAAAGAAGATTAAACGAAACGGCTACTTAGGTAACTAGGTAGCCGTTTGTCTTCTTTAAAGATTTTCTTAGATAATTTTTTAAAAAAGTGCTTGCGCAAATTTCCCTATAGTGGTATATTATTTCTTGTCGCTACGAGCGATAACAACTTAAAAAAGAAGTTGAAAAGCGTTATTGACAAGCGTTTCAACATCTGATAAGATGTAAAAGTTGCTAATTAAAGCAACAAACGAGTTCTTTGAAAACTGAACAAAAGCCAAGTGTAATAAAGAGATACAAGGTATCTCGTCAATGAAAGTCGTAGAATGGTATTCTACGCGTCAGCAACAAATGAGCAAGTCAAACTACTTTTTAACGGAGAGTTTGATCCTGGCTCAGGACGAACGCTGGCGGCATGCCTAAT
>NZ_JAFBCV010000028.1 GCF_016907895.1 Shouchella xiaoxiensis | reverse complement strand
CCTTTTCACCATCAAATTTCGTCATTGGGACCAATCAAAAGACCATAAGAGAAAGCCTGGGTTCACAGAACCAAGGCTTTCTCGACAATCTGAGAGTCGTTTTAAAACGACTCTTTTTCTATTATGAATGAAGGCACAATTATATATATACAACGGATTATACGTTACACAAGCTGCATGTTAACCTCGTTTCGCACCTCTGCCACCACGTTTTGATTCAGTTTGTCTCTTGATGGTTGTAAGACGCTCTTCACTATCTTTTAAGAATCGGCTCACCTTATCTTCAAACGAAGGCGTTGGGCGTGGTTTACTTCCTCCACCACCACCACGGTAACCACCAGACGAACGCTGTTGTGGTCGAGCGTTTCTTGGTGCGTCTTGACGTGCAGGGCGAGCTGGACGAGCTTCTCCTTCTGGACGATCTACCGCTTTGCGGATAGATAGACCAACCTTCCCGTCTTTTTCAACGTTTACGACTTTAACAGTAACCTCGTCGCCAACCTTTAACAATTCATTTATATCTTTAACGTAGTGATCCGCGACCTCACTAATGTGAACTAGGCCTGTAGATCCTCCTGGTAATTCAACAAATGCTCCGAAATGAGTAATCCCAGTAACCTTACCTTGCAGCTTGCTGCCTGCTTCTATGGACATGAAAACGTACATCCTCCTTAAATTTGGGTAAATAACGTACTAGATAAGATTATACTTGACAGCTAGAAAACGTGTCAATCGCTCGCTTGCTTTGAGACATTAATTCTTGTTTCGCCAGGGAGTGTTAAATAATAATCTCGCCTAGCTATTTCCTTGATAAATTCATCATCTTGATAATTTTCTATTGATTGTAAGAGCTGGCCTTCTTCTTCCTGCAACGCTTGCTGTTCTGCCAGTGCTTCTTCATGCTGCTCTTTTTTCTCTCGAATATCAGCTTGCTGTGAAAAGAGCGTAATCCCACAAAAAATAGCAAGTACTCCAAAAACGATCCCCATAAAAGTTAAACGTCTAAACAGACCTTTACGCCGTTTAGATTGTCGCATGAGTTCCTGCTGACGCTGCTCCATATAATTTGTATCAATTTCTTTAATCGTTGCTCGTTTAGACGTCAACGTTCTCACCTCTACTCTTTTTTCACCAGACGCCTATATAAATCCTGCATTTTTTTTACAACAGGCTGTCCTTTTTTTAGCAATGGAATCACTCCCAACAAGCTTAAGATAAAATAGCTTGGCTTTAAGAGTAAATAGTAGACTACACTCCAAATAGCAATTACTATCATCATAGCTAAACGCTTTAAAAAGTGCAATATCCACTTAATAGGATAATAAAAAAGAACTTTTATTAGCCAAACAATTACTTGAAAAAGAGCCTGTACCATACGTATTAGCGCGTCGAGCAGTTGATTGTACACACCTTGAAACAGTGCTTGGTAGCCTGCAAAACCGCAAAGCAAGGCCAAGAACACATAAATTCGGACTTCACCTTGATTGGTTTTGAATAGCACATAAAAGACAATACAAGCTTGAATAAACCAAAAAAGTCCATCCAGAAGTGCTGTTTTTATATCGAAGGAATGTCGCCTCAATCGAAATCGCCCATATGTATCAATAGCTGCTCCAAGCCATAAACCCATCGCAGCCATTGATAATATTGTATAAAACTGTACCGTTAAAGCCATTATTTAAAAAGCTTTCCAAACAGACCTTTGGGTTTACCTTGTTGATTTTGATCTACATAAATTAAGTCATAAATCTTTCCTTCAATTGAAACATTCCCTTGTTCGACATTTAAATTTTTCATGTGCAGGTTCTGACCTCTCACAGCTAAATAACCCATGACTGTCTCTAACAGAAATTCTTCATTGTCAAAGCTATCTACTTGTTTCACGCCAGTTATATCCAACTGCTTGCGACCTCTTAAAGTAATATCATGGTCGTTATTTTGCCTTTCCCTTCCCATTGGTGCTCCAAACTCATAGTTTGTTTGATCCATTCCGCACCCTCCTCAAAAGCGTGTCTTTACGAAAGCTTATGCAGGACCGCGCAGGGGTAGAACAAGCTACTTCACACAATTTTATGATAGGAGGTCTTTGAGATGTCAACCTACATTTTGAAACACAAAGAAGATTTTTCAGATTTAAAGCTTAGTCATGTCCGAGGATTATCAACACTTCTTCACTATAATACCAACCTTTTCTCAGCAGAAACGGTTTTAATCGTTCTACCATCTTTCTTCAACGTAGAGTCCGAAGCGTCTTTATTCTATGAGGATATTCAAAAAAATAAGCCATCCATTACAACACTTTTATATCTTCCAGAATCACTTCTAGATTACCACCAACACATTACTGTTTTGTCTTTCCTGAGGTTGTTTGACATCGTCTCCTTAACGAAGCCGATACTGTTTGAACTCACAAATGAGACAATTCTTGCGCACGCACTCAAGAAATTAGGGGATACAACAGTTCTTTCCATCGTTGTTATAGAAGACCAGCAAAAAATGGTGTACACAGACCAAACTTGTCCATCCATTCCTATTGAGGATTTGTCGTCTCTTCTATCGACCCCTTCCTTCCTTTGCTCGAACAAATAAGCTCTGAACGCATGCGTTCAGAGCTCGGTTGAGTTGATAGTTAATTAAGAAAACCCCATGACAACTTTTTTCGTACTTCTCTCAATGGTCAATTCTTTATTCCGTTGCTTAAATTTCTCATTATGTGACGAGACAAAAGCTTGTTCTGTTGCACTTGGATCTAAGTATTGTTTTGCGCCATTAACAGCCGTTGCGCCTTCAACAAATGCTCCTGAGATAAGCTGAAGCTTTCCTGCATGGCGCGTAACGTCACCTGCAGCAAAAATTCCTTGCTGACTTGTTTCCATACACGGGGAAACGCGTAAAAATCCATCCGCCTCAAGCTCTAAACCAGCATCGATTAAGAAGCACCCGTCTAGCTTCATTCCATGATTCACAATAACAGCATCAATCTCTAGCTTTTCTTCTATAGTTGTTTCACAATTTGTTAACGTCACCGATTCTATAGCAGACAAAGCACCATGAAGCTCCTTGATTTGATAAGGGGTTCTTAATTGAACAGACTGTCTCATCTTGGCAACATTTTTCTCATGCCCGCCAAAATCATCCCGACGATGACAGACAATCACTTCACTTGCAACACCGACTAATTCGTTTGCCCAGTCAACTGCCGCATTACCTCCGCCCGATATAAGAACTCGTTTATTGCGAAATCCTTCAATTTGAGTGACCGTATAATGTAAATTCGAAACTTCAAATCGGTCTGCTCCTTCTATATCAAGTTTCTGCATGACGGGAATTCCATGGCCAGAAGCTAGCATCACCGTACGCGTATAGTGTTCCTCACCTTTTGCGTTTACCAACGTGTATGTTCCATCTATCTCTCGAATCATTTTCACGATATGTTCATTTAAGCAGATTGTTGGTTCAAAAGTACTCGCTTGGTTAACCAATTGCTCAATTAACGTAGCACCTGGAGTTGGCGGCATTCCCCCAACATCCCATACAATCTTTTCAGGGTAAAAAAGGATCTTCCCACCTAATTGACTATTATATTCAACTAATTTAACTTTTAAATCACGCATACCTGCGTAGAATGTGCTATATAAACCGGCTGGTCCGCCGCCAATTATCGTTAGGTCGTACATATCATTTCGTTGCACGGGCCTTCCTCCAATGTATCAAGATAATGAAAATCATTCTCATAACCATTTTAGTGGACTCCGCTTACATTATCAAGCTCAACCTATTTTTTTATTACGTTTTAAGCAAAATAATCTATGCTAAAGTATTTTTGCCATATAGAACTCGTCATGCCATTGTTTATTTATTCGAACTGCTTTCTTCCTTACACCTTCTAGCACAAATCCACATTTTTGATAAAGGTGAATTGCTCGTTTGTTTTCTTCAATTACGCTAAGTTCTAATCGCTTTAATTCTGTTTCTTCTGCAAATTGAATGGACGATGTCAACAGTTGATAGCCGATGCCCTTATTGCAATAAGCCTCAATAATTCCAATACTAATGTAGCCAACATGCTTAACTCTTCTTAATGAGGATCCGTATATCCCTACATATCCTATAATTCGATTTCCTTCTTCCGCAATAAAGATGGTGGAAGTTTCCATCTTTTTAATATCCTTAATTGTCTTCTTTATTTGCCTGACCGTTGTGATGCGCTCATTAGGCTCATAAAGCATATATTCAGCCTCTTGATCAAGCTTTACTTGAAATTGATAGAAAGCCTCCGCGTCCTTTTTCTCAACCGTTCGAATCCGCATGCTCTTCTCCTCCAAATTAATATCATCATTCTTTTCGACAAGATCAATCTGTCTCCTGCTTAAAATGATGACAAACAACGGATCCTCTTATGGTAGACTAAAGAAAAAGGAGTGTGTTACATCGTGAATAAGCCTCATGTTTTTTTAGCACAATCTGTACCTGACTCGGTTTTATCGTACATAGCCGATCATTGCGACTATACGATTTGGGACAAAGACGAGAAACCAACTACAGAACAATTAAAAGAGATTTTGCGTCATTCAGACGGTGCGCTTCTAACAAGTCTTAGCGCAGACGAAGAACTAGTTAAAAATTGTGAGCGCTTAAAAGTCATTAGCACAGCTACGGTTGGTTATGACCGATTCGATCCTATTGGATTAGCTAAGCATAACGTTTACTTAACAAATACACCGTATGTTCTTGATGAAACGGTAGCCGATTTATTGTTTGGGTTAATTTTATCAGGTAGTCGTCGTATTGCTGAATTACACAAAGAAGTTATTGATGGAAACTGGACGGATAAAACAACGCAGCCGTCATTATATGGTCAAGATGTATATAAGAAAACACTTGGCATTATTGGGATGGGGCGCATTGGCGAAAAAGTCGTTCACCGTGCAAAAGAAGGATTCAATATGTCCGTTCTTTATCATAATCGATCTGCACGACCTGAAGCAGAGGAGCGTTATGGCGCTAAAAAAGTGGAGCTTGACACTTTACTCGAAGAATCAGATATTGTTGTATTGATGGTGCCTTTGACTGAGGAAACGACGCATTTAATCGGTAAAGAGGAACTTAGCAAGATGAAGCAAACAGCGTTGCTCGTTAATGGTGCCCGAGGTCCTGTTATTGACGAAAAAGCGCTTATTGAAGCTCTTACAACTAACGAAATTTTTGGAGCAGCGTTAGATGTATTCGAACAAGAACCACTTCCAAGTAACCATCCGTTCCTGTCTCTAAAAAATGTGACATTAACGCCTCACATTGGCTCAGCCACAGCGGCAACGCGAGAAGCGATGGCTATGCGTGCTGCCGAGAATTTAGTTGCAGGTGCACTCGGTAAAACGCCAGTTGATGTTGTAAAAAAATAAGGGTTGCCTCGGCAAACCCTTATTTTTTAATTTGTATCCCGTGTTGATTTGGGATGATTTGATTGATTGAGTCAACTTGAAAATCGGCTTTTGATAAGTCTTGGTTACCTGAATGTAGATTTCGATAGCCAATCACAGTCATATTTGCCGATTTTGCCGACTGAATTCCTTGCGCTGCATCTTCTAAGACTGTACAACTCACCGGAGATACGCCTAATTCATTTGCTGCTGCGAGATAAATATCTGGTGCTGGCTTTCCATAGTCTACTTCTTCCCCGCTAACGACAATATCAAAATAAGAATCAATTTGAAAAGTAGAGAGTACCGACTCAATAAACACTCTAGGAGAAGATGAGGCAAGACCTATTCGATACTGATTAGCTTTTAACTGTTGTAATAAATCGTTAATTCCAGCAATAGGCCCCAAATTCGACTCTTTTAAATAGGTTAACTTAGCAGAATTAGATTCTTCATAAATTGCCCGAACATCAAAAGAAGCGCCATGCCGTTCTTTAATTTGAGCCCAGACATCCTCTGATCTCATTCCTACGTATGACTCTAATTCTCCAGTCTCTAACTCGATTCCATACTTCTTACACAAAGCTACCTCAACGTCAAAATGTAATGGCTGACTGTCAATGATGACGCCATCCATATCAAAGATAAACCCATTCATTATAGCGCTTCCTCTTTTACAATTGTATACATTTCAGCCGCAGCATCTTTTCGAGTCGTTTCCCGGACATCGTCAATTCGTACTGTTACAATTTTTTGCCCAAAACGAATGGTTAACTCGTCTCCTGCTTTAATGGTTGTTCCTGCTTTTGCTGTCTGCCCATTAACAGCGATACGCCCTTGGTCACTTACCTCTTTAGCCAGCGTTCTACGTTTAATTAGTCGAGATACTTTCAAAAACTTGTCCAGTCTCATATACAGCTCTCCTTATTCTTCTTCTTGTTTTGCTTCTTTCCACCATTTATTTAACTGATCGAAGTCACTATTGCTTAACACAGTCCCGTTATGTCTAGCCTGTTCCTCCATAAACGCAAAGCGGTTGCGAAACTTCTGAACAGCATAATGCAAAGCAACACCTGGTGACACCTTGTAGAATCGTCCAAGACTTACAACGGTTAACAGTAAATCACCATATTCTTCTTCTAGTGAATCAAGAGAGGCTTCTTTTACTTCTTTAGTTTCCTCTTCAAGCTTCGCCCAAACATCTTCTATTTGAGCATACTCGAAGCCAATCGCTGCTGCTTCCTTTTGAAGTTTTTCTGCTACAGCGAGTATGGAAGCCTCGCTGGTCAACTTGCTTAATACTTCTGATACAACTTGTTGTGGCTTTTCTTCTTTCTTTATTTCTTGCCAGTTTTTTAAAACTTCTTGTTCATTAGATACGTCTTTATTACCAAAAACATGAGGATGTCTTCTAATCATTTTCTGAGCTAACCCTGCCACTACATCATCAATTGTGAAGAAGCCCTCCTCTTCACCAATTTGAGCATGCAGAAGAACTTGCAACAGGACGTCACCGAGTTCTTCAGCTAAGTGTTCATCGTCATCTTCGTTAATGGCCTCAAACACTTCATACGTTTCCTCTAACAAATAACGTTTCAATGACTGGTGCGTTTGCTTTTGATCCCATGGACAGCCTCCCGGTCCACGTAATGTCTCAATGATCCGACGAAGATGGGAGAAGTCTCGCTCCAACAATTCCGCCTCTTTCACTGGTGGAACATATACTGCTGTCAAATTGTTTAATTTTGTATAGCGATCTAGCTCGTATAGCTTCACTTTCTGTACAACCTCACTGCTTGTACCTGCAGCAGTAACAATTGTTACTTCATAATCATCAGGAAGTTTTTCCATCAAGGTTAACTTTACCTCTGAAGCAATCATTGCATCATATACCTGTACAACAATGACATGATGGCGAATTTGAATTTCATCCGCAGTTAAGGCTGTTCCGTCCACAATTTGACAGCCTTCTATTGGATCAATCCCCAGTGTTGTATACATCTGATCGAGAAAAGAAGCCCCTCCTACTATCTTAAGCTCAATATCAGTCCCTTCCACTCGTTCTTTTAACAGCTGCACGGTTTTTTCAGCGACAAAAGGGTGACCTGGTACAGCATAGAGAACATCCTCAATTGCAGCTAGCTCTATTAATTGATTGACAATGGCATCATAAACTTCTTCAAATGACTGGTGTTGCTCATAAACCGAATCAAACGATTGAAACGTAATGCCTTCCTCTTTCAATTCTTTTAATACAGGGTGGTCCACTGTTCTTACGTATAATGAACGTGCCCCTTTTAACTCCCTATAAATTCCTAAAGGCAGCTGAGCAAGTTCACCTGCGCCTAATCCTACTACTTGAATACGTCCCATACGTCACCTCATACTCTCGTTATAAACCCAATCATCTTTCTACGCACTTTTAGAAGCTTAGGCATACTTGCCCACTCTCGCTTCGTTAAAAGATTCGTTACTAACAGTGATAACGCTACGATTAATCCACCGAATGTTGACAATAAAATCGCCAATAATGAAGAACCCATTCTGGTCTGCGGGAAAATCGGTGCTATTATGAACTGCTTTACTATAAATACGCTCATACCCATTACGAGTAGCGTTATGATTACAATCATAAATGATTGTTTCTGAACCACTATTATCTCACCTTGTGCCTTAATTGCATAAAGAACAATTCCCATCATCACTGTAAATGCGAGTACGTTGGCAATTGCAGCTCCAAGCGTCGTTTCAAAAAAAGGAACAAACAGGATGTTCCCGCCTAATTTCACAAACACCCCAATGCTAATGGCATAAAACGGAATATGAATCTTTCCATATCCTTGAAGGATAGCAGCTCCGGCTAAATAGACGGTACAAGGGAAAATTGAAAAAGCCAAGACTTGCAAGACGAACGTTCCAGATCCATCCGTAAACAGCATGTGGTTTATTGGCTCCATTAATAGTATAAGCCCTAGTGTTGCACCTCCACCAATTAATACAGCCATTCGCATGGAAACATCCCGATACATCTGTGCATCACGTATTTTATTTAAAGCGATTGATTTACTTAATAATGGAACTAGAGCTAATGCTACCGTTGTTGTCAAAATGGTACCAAGTTGAAGCAGCGGTTGTCCCCGATCATATATTCCTTTCGCCAAGAAAGCCTGTTCCTCAACAACGCCTACTGATTGTAGCAACCGTACGATTGTGAACACATCTACTAGCTGAAAAAGCAACAAAACCAAAGCATTTAAGCAAATAAAAATACTTTGTTTAAAAAGATTAAGATTGTGATAGAAGAACGACCTAACTGATAATTTCCAATTCCTAATTGTCGCTAGTTTCCCTTTAGTCATGACCGTTAAAATCACACAACCTATAACACTGCCTATAAGCGAGCCATATAATGCACCTATTCCAATTTCATAAGGGTTTGCATGATAATCTACAAGAAGATAAGTAATAATTAAGATGGCAAAAACGCGCATAAACTGCTCACCAACATGTGAAAAAGCAGACGGTCCCATTTCTTCGTTCCCTTGTCCAACTCCTCGCAATGTACTTAGCAAAGGAAGAAATAAAAAACCAATTCCAACAACTCGCATGAGCGGTTCAAGTGATTCATCCCCTATTAACACGGCGATATGTCTGGCAAAAAAGAGAAATCCTACACATACAATAAGAGAGAATAGGAATATACCTAGAAAAGAGTATAGGACTAATTCATTTGCTTCCTCTTGCTTGCCGTGTGCTTTTTTTTCAGCGACCTGCCTTGATAGAACAACAGGAAAACCGTACAATGCTAGAATGGTTATGACACCATAAAAAGGATATACTTGTTGATACACATAAAAACCCATATCCCCTGCCATATTCTGAAAAGGAATACGATAGAACGCACTTAATATTTTTGCGAAAAGTGCTGCCAACGAAAGGAAAAAAGCACCCTTTATCACTTGTGATTGATCATTATTTCTCAAGTGTGCTTCCTCCTTTAAATCATCTTAGGATTTTATCATACTAAGATTTGATTTCTTTTTCCAGCTCACTTCATAGAAAGTGGGTAAACATGGTATGATATTAAAAAAAGACACGACTATTGAAGGTGATCGATTGAACTCAACAAACCCTTGGCTCTCAATTTGGTTCTCTCCAAGAAAATCCATTCGAACTGCCCTTACATACGGTTTACATAAACGTGCAGCTATACTATTATCGTTTGTGTTCGGAGGGCTGATCACTTTCTGGTTTGCCCGCACCGAAACCTTGTTCATGGCTGCAAATGGCGCTTTTATTCCGCTCCTCATTACAGTGATAATTGGTTCACTGACTGGACCTTTACTCTATTATGGATTCGGCTTTGCATTCGGTCATGTAGGAACATGGTACGGTGGAAACGGCAATATTGAGGCTACTCGTAAAGTATTCGTTTACGCCCTCTTTATGCCAGGAATTTTACTTGGATTAGCGAGCCTCATTTTATCAGCTTTGGCATTGTTGCAATTCCAATTGCAAAGCACATTTTTTCTTGGATTTTTTCGTTTCGGCTCCTTTCTCCTTGACCTAGCAACGATATGGCTTTTCGTAATTTTCCTTATCGCCTATGCTGAGGCACAAAAAATTAAAGTTTGGAGATCCTTACTAATTGTTATTGCCATCGTAGGGTGCATGGCGATGATTTTTATCGCTGTCAATTTAATCAGTCACCTGTTTAGTTAAGGGATTATTTTACACATGAGAGGACATTTATGAAAAAAATTATATTTACTGGTGGTGGATCTGCTGGTCACGTAACTCCAAACCTTGCCATCATCGATCAAATGAATAAAGAGGATTGGTCCATTTCTTATATTGGTTCTTACGAAGGCATTGAACGTGAGCTTGTTGAGAAAGCAGGAATACCGTATTATGCCATTTCTAGCGGGAAACTCCGCCGCTACATTGATCGTAAAAACATTACTGACCTTGCACGAATTACCAACGGCTTTCGACAAGCTCGAAAAATATTAAAGAAAATTAAGCCCGACGTTGTTTTTTCAAAAGGCGGCTTTGTTACTGTCCCGGTTGTTGCCGCAGCCTATTCCTTAAAGATTCCAGTTCATTTGCATGAAAGTGATTTAACGCCTGGCCTAGCTAATCGTCTAGCTAAACGGTTTACAAAAACATTCTATACGTCTTTTGCCGAAACGGCTGCGCATTTTCCTAAAGAAGCAACAACTATTGTTGGATCACCAATTAGAAAAGATTTATATACTGGAACGCGTGTTCAAGGTCTAGTTCTGACTGATTTTATCAGAGAGAAACCTGTTCTACTCATCATGGGAGGAAGCCTTGGGGCTCGACGGATCAATGAGGCGATCAGAGAATCGCTTGAAACACTTTTACAGACCTATCAAATCATTCATATCTGCGGAAAAGGCCAGCTTGATTCAAGCTTAGAAGGTAAACGCGGTTACAAGCAATATGAATATGTTCATGAGGAACTGCCTCACCTCCTACAAGCTACTGACATTGTAGTCACTCGTGGGGGCTCAAATGCAATATTTGAATTCCTTGCCCTGCATATACCCATGCTTATCATCCCATTAACACGTGCTCAAAGCAGGGGCGACCAAATTCTAAATGCGCAAACGTTCGTAAACAACGGCTATGCGCATATGCTTGAAGAAGAAAATTTAACTAAGGAAACTCTTGTTGAAGAGATTCATTCGCTCTATCACAATCGTCACGTTCTATTAGACAATATGACTGCAAGCGAATCAACAAAAGCCGTCGATAAAATCATTGCGAAATTAAACTAAAAAAGCGACCTTATAAGCCTGACCTCTCCTTTTTTACTTCTGATAAAGGAGAGTCTGGTACAAGGGCGCTTTATTTAATTATTAAAGAAGGATGAGAATAAATAGCAGGACAACAACCAAAATAAAAAATAGCATTAACCCTAGAAGGAACTGAACCAATAACGCTTTCCAAGCCGAAAAACCATGAACTTCACCTATCGCGTGTAGCTGTATAACAAATACCCAAATACTTAAGCCTAGACTTAAAAATAGCAGTACCCAAGCACCCCATAGGTTAACAGCGGGTTGAGTAAAAGAATAAATATCAGAATTTTCAAGAAAATATACTTCGCCAATCATTACTATGAAAGGTAAACTAAGTAAACTAATGAGGATATTTGGTACAATGCTGCTGTATACTACGGCCACTCTCAATTCAAATGTATTTGCCTTTCCTTCAAACCACGATCCTATCCATTTTATGAGTAGTGGATAGAGATATAAACTAAGCGGCGCTACAACAACACCAGCAATAATAGCCACAACCGCTACAAATAAAAATGAGACCGGCTCCTCCCAAGTAAACGACGTAAATGTCGTTAATACAGCTGCGATATAGGCAATTAGAAATAGAACTCCGTCTCTCCCTTTATCACTTTCTACTTTGACCGCTCTATTCGTTACTCCTCTTGGATCAATCCATACTTTAAAAAACAACTCCATTACTTTTCCCCCAATTTTTAACTTTTTGTTTATTTTAACTAAATTTATTAAACTTTTCTACTACTCATACCAAAAAAACCTCAATTAGTGAGTAAGCTCACCAATTGAGGTAACGGTTATTGTTCCATTTGTCTAGCCAAAAATCCAGCGGCTGTTTCAGCCATTTTTTGTTCTAACTTTCCATTTAAAGGCTCATTCTTAGAGAAGATTACAACTGTGCCGATTGGATCACCACTCGCAATAATTGGAGCCGCTACATACCCTTTGTAATCATCCGTATGTTCACCAACTAAGTTATACTCTCCCGCAGAAGCCTCTAAATGGGATTTACGGTTAGCCATCACAGACTCAATTGCTTCCCCAACCGCTTTATTCGCATATTCTTTTTTGGATGCTCCTGATACCGCGATATATGTATCCCGATCCGAGATCAATACATTTTGATTCAAACTGTCATAGAGCGCTTCTGCATATTCTTTTGCAAAATCACCTAGCTCAGAGATAGGAGAATATTTTTTTAAAATAACTTCTCCATCGCGATCAACAAAGATTTCTAATGGATCCCCTTCTCGAATACGTAACGTCCGTCTAATTTCCTTAGGAATAACAACTCTCCCAAGATCATCAATCCGCCTAACAATTCCTGTTGCTTTCATAATGAGAGCCTCGCTTTCTAAGGTGCTAATAGTAAAATAAATTGCAGAAACTAATACAATTGATTGTACTTGTAGTATCTTTCCTTTTTCATGAACTATTCACCAATACATGAATTATTTTAGTAAAAACACCTTAAGCAAGTTCTTTATGAAATAGTCGCTTTCTTTTTACTTGTGTTTGCTGTGCGAATCGATTCAAGCATTTTAATAATGTACTCAAGAAGAGCATCGGTAGTCAACTGCTTTGTTTTTATAGAAATCTTCAACTGATCTCCCTGCGTCCCAACAGAAACGAATTTTCCAACCGATCTTGCCACATCCATGATTGTCGCTACTTTTGTACGCTGTGTTGTTTCAAGCGTTAATAAGATTGAGACAGCATCTTTACCCTCACTAATTTTCTCAACCTTTTCACGGTCAGCATAATATTTCATTTTGGTCAGAGAAAACAAATAGTCCACTTGCTTTGGGTACTCTCCAAATCGGTCAATTAATTCATCTTTAAGATCATTTATTTCTTCAATCGATTCTACACCTTTAAAACGCTTATACATCTCGATTTTTTGTTTCGCATCTGGGATGTAGCGTTCCGGTATATACGCATCTAAATGAAGCGCAAGCTCTGCTTGAAATGGTGGCTCTTTAGGTTTGTCGCCTTTTCTTTCTTCTATCGCATCTTTTAACATTTGCGAGTATAAATCAAATCCTACTGAATCAATAAATCCATGCTGTTGTGACCCAAGAAGATTGCCTGCTCCGCGAATTGTTAAATCTCGCATCGCTATTTTAAAACCGGATCCAAGTTCGGTAAATTCTTTAATCGCTTGTAGTCGACGCTCTGCAACTTCGCTTAGCACCTTGTCAGGCTGGTACGTGAAATAAGAGTAAGCTACGCGATTAGACCGACCAACACGTCCACGTATTTGATACAGCTGCGATAGTCCCATCTTGTCGGCATTACTCACAATCAGCGTATTGACGTTTGGAATATCGACTCCGGTTTCAATGATCGTTGTTGTTACTAATACATCACTTTCCCCTTCTAAGAAGTTCAAAATAACGGATTCAAGTTCTCTTTCATTCATCTGCCCATGGGCATACGAAACACGCGCTTCAGGCACAAGCATTGAAATTTGTTCAGTCATTCTTTCAATATCTTCAACTCGATTATACAAGACATAAACTTGCCCACCGCGTGTTAACTCACGCTCAATTGCTTCTTTCACAATTGATGGGTTATATTCGACAACATACGTTTGTACAGGAAAACGATTTTCTGGTGGTGTCTCAATAACAGACAAATCACGTACGCCAAGCATTGACATATGGAGCGTCCTTGGAATCGGAGTGGCCGTTAACGTCAGTACATCAATATTCGCCTTCATTTGTTTGATTTTTTCTTTATGCGTTACACCAAAGCGCTGCTCTTCATCAACAATAAGCAAGCCTAATTCCTTAAACTGTAGATCTTTGGAGAGTAGTCGATGTGTTCCTACAACTAAGTCTACAGATCCCGCCTTAAGCCCTTTTAATACTTCATTTTGTTCTTTTCTGGAACGGAAGCGACTTAATACTCCGACTGTAATTGGAAATTCGGAAAACCGCTCAGAAATTGTTTCAAAATGTTGTTGCGCCAAAATGGTTGTCGGCACAAGAATAGCGACTTGTTTTCCATCCATAATGGCTTTAAATGCAGCCCGAATCGCAACTTCAGTTTTTCCGTAACCAACGTCGCCACATAGCAGTCGATCCATTGGTCTTTGTTTTTCCATATCTTCTTTAATCTCAGCGATGGCCCTTGTTTGATCTTCTGTTTCTTGATAAGGAAATGAGCCTTCAAAATCTGCTTGCTCAGGGCCATCTTCAGAGAATTTGTGACCAACGCTTGCTTCTCGCTCTGCATAAAGTTTAATTAAATCATCTGCAATGTCTTCTACAGAAGATTGAACTTTCTTCTTTACTTTTTTCCAATCATTCCCACCCAAAGCATAAATCTTTGGATCCTTGTCTTCTGAACCAACATATTTTTGGACTTGATCAATTTGCTCAACTGGAACATAGAGCTTGTCATTGCCAGCATAGCGTAGGTTTAAATAATCCTTATGAACACCATTAATCTCAAGCGTCTCGACCCCTAAATATTTCCCGACACCATGGTTAGTGTGCACGATTAAATCACCGACAGCTAGTTCAGAGTAGCTTTTAATCCGCTCGGCATTCGTCATCTTTTGGCGACGCTTTGGTTTTCTCGCTTGCTTTGCAAAGACTTCCTCTTCCGTGATGACAACGACTTTTTGTTCTGGAAATTCAAAACCTGTATTTAAATGCCCTGTATAAATCTGTACTTTTCCAGCTGTAATTTCTGTTGACCCTTCTACAAGACGAGCATCAACTTTTTCATCTAATAAGTTTAATGATAAGCGCTTCGCACGATCTTCCGTTCCCGCAATAAAGACAACAGCATAGTTATTGCTGATCCATCGATTAATTTCCGATGTGAGCAAATCCATTTGTCCATGAAAATTTTGCATCGATTTACAAGGTACATTGATAAGTTGCTCAGGGCGAGTAGATGATACCTGCTTTTGAAATAAAGAAGAATAAATAACTTGCTGAGGTGCTTTTTGTAGTCTCCCAAGTGCATCAAGTGCCATTTCAGCACCGTGGACAATACCACCTTGTTCAAGCATGCCAGTATGCCATTCCGCTTCCTCTCTTTGAAGGTTATCAGCCATTTCTTTCACACGAGTCATCTCGTCAATCCAAACAACTCCCGATTCAGGCATATAGGATAAAAGCGTCTGCGGATTTTCATAATAAAAGGACATGTACTTATACATACCTTCAAACGTTTGCTCCTGCTTTAACTGAGCAATTTCAAATGGAATGCGTTCGTTAAGCTGCTCACGGATTTTTATGTTCGCAATTTTCTTCAACGTCATGCTAAACTGTTCTTCTAACTTCTTTGCCGCATGACTATAATGAAGGCTTGTTAGTAACACTTCTTCTGCTGGACCCACTATTACAGACTCAAGCATATTTAAAGACCGTTGTGATTCTAAAGAAAAGTAGCGTAGTGAATCGATCTCCGTATCAAATAGTTCAATTCTCAATGGATTTTCTTCCGTAAGCGGATACAAATCTATAATTCCACCTCGTACACTAATCTCACCAGGTGCCGAAATCATATCTGTTCTTCGATAGCCGTTCATTACAAATTTTTTAATAAAATCTTCAAGCTGTCCAACATCATCGCCTACAGTGATCGTTAATTGATTTTGTTTCCAAAGGGAAGTTGGCGGTAATAGTCGTCTAATTCCTGCTAAAGGAACAACAACAATTCCTTCAAACCCTCCAGTTAGTTTATTTAATACATCTAAGCGTTGGGCTTTCATCTCCGGACTGGCAACAGCAATTTCTGCTGAAATCAATTCATTCACAGGATAGAGCAAAACGCAGCTTTCATCTAACAGGTCAACTAAATCATCGTATAGTTTCTGCGCTTGAAATAAATTATGGGTTACAACTAATTGGCTTTTTTTTGTTGATCGAAATAAGGATGCACTAGCAACCGTTCTGGCAGACCCACTTAATCCCGATAACAATTGTTCATTAAGCCCTTTTTCAAGACCGTCTGCTACCTTTTGTAACTCATGCATTTCACTTACAAAATGCTGTAGTCCTAACATCATTTGTTTCCCCCTGGATTCTTCTGTTTCTTTTAAACTAATTATTATTCCATTACTATAAACGTTTACGCTTTATAAGAACTGAAAAATGCTTTGGTTATGTGCTTACCAAAGCTTGTTCTAATTAATGAATAACATGCTGCCATTCATAGAGTTGTGGATTATTCTCGTAAGCCCCATAACAATCTTCACAGATTACCTTTACATGTAAATGACCTGCGTCAGTTACCGTTACAAGTTCCCGTTGTTCTTCTTCAGTTAACATGTTCAGTCCCAAATCTTGATGTGTAACGGGCTCCGTTACTACACCTAATGTACGATTACAATGTCTGCAGCCATAATAAACAGCCATTTTCTCACCTCATTTAGATCCATTCTTTATAAAAAGTATGGTCTTAAACGAGAGATACTATGCTGTTAATTAAATTCGTTCATTACTTTAATGAATGGTTTTTGGATTGACGCTTCCAAAGCCTCAACTGTTTTGTTCACAGCTTGTTCCATCGGTACTAACTCTTCTTTACTATAACCATTAAGTACATAATGCACAACCGCTTCTCCGTTTAAAGGCCGCCCTACACCAACTCGAATTCGATTAAATTCTTGAGTTCCTAGATGTGCAATCAAAGATTTAATCCCATTATGTCCTCCAGCACTTCCCTTTTGACGAAGTCTTATTTTACCAGGAGGTATATCCAAATCATCGTATACAACAACAAGGTCTGATAAGTCAATTTTAAAATAATCCATAAAAGGTCGAACCGATTCACCAGATAAATTCATATAAGTCAGTGGTTTAAGAAAGATCACTTTTTCATTATGAATCATACTTTCAGCATAGATGCCTTTAAATTTCTGTTTATTAAATTCCAATTGGAATGATTTTACACACTTGTCCAGCACATCAAAACCAACATTGTGTCTTGTTTGGTGATATTGTTTTCCAGGGTTACCTAACCCCACTATAAGTTTCATATGGAACTCCTTTAACTTGACGAAAAAGGCATAACCCCAAAGGGTCATACCTTCCGCCAACTTTATTAACTAATTATTCGACACGGCCTGGACGATCTTTATTATCATCTTCACGCTCTTCGGTTGCTTCAACACCAAGCGCCGTTGTATTGTCTTCTTCGGTTTCATCTGGATCTTCTGTAACTGTTGGAGGTTGAACAGTAACCACTGCTTCTTCATCCTCATTTACAATTTCCACGGATACAGATGAACGAATTTCAGCGATTGATAACGTGTCACCTACGTTTAATTCTGATATATCAACCGTGATGCTTTCTGGAATATCCGCAGGCAAGCAATGTACGGTGATTTCATATAATAAATGGTTAACGATTCCGCCTTCGCTTGCTCCTGGAGCATCACCTTCTAGATGTACAGGGACATTAGCATCTCGTTCCACTTTCATGTCGACTTCAAAAAAGTCGATATGCGTATAATGATTTTTCAAAGCATCTACTTGGATTTCTTGCACCATTACATGATGCTTTTTTCCACTTTCAAGCTGAAGATCAAATAGACCATTCTGTCCTACTTCGCGAAGTGTTTTTAAGAAAGCAACACTCTCAACTGAAACAGGCTTACTTTCAATTTTTTTTCCATATAATACGCCAGGTACGAAACCTTCATTGCGAATTTGTTTAGTTTGGTGTCCTGTTAAGTCATTACGTTCTTTTGCTTTTAATACTGTCATCCTTCACTCACCTCTATTTAGATTTACACGTCTATTAAATGTGTTCCCCCAAACCCTGGTTTTCAAACAAGACAAATTAAATTCATTCGTAATTCCTATTTCGGATCTCTAGTTTTTAATCGAAAAGAGTGGATACAGACGCATCTTCATGCACACGAACAATCGCTTCTGCCATTAATCCAGCAACAGAGAGTTCCGTAATATTAGCGCCTTTTTTCTCCTCTTCTAGTGCAATCGTATTTGTAACAACAAGCTCTTTAATTTTTGAATTTCGAATACGTTCCACTGCTGGACCTGATAAAACAGGATGTGTGCAGCAAGCATACACTTCCTTCGCACCTTGTTCTACTAATGCATTCGCCGCAAGTGTAATCGTTCCTGCTGTATCGATAATGTCATCAATAATAATTGCTGTTTTTCCTTCAATATTTCCAACGATGTTCATAACCTCAGAAACGTTAGGTTTTGGACGACGTTTATCAATAATCGCAATCGGCGCTTTTAAACGATCAGCCATTTTTCTAGCCCGCACAACACCACCGTGATCTGGAGAAACAACAACAATGTCATCCAACCCTTTATCCTGAAAATAATCAGACAGAATTGGCACGCCCATTAATTGATCAACCGGAATGTCGAAAAACCCTTGAATTTGTGTTGCATGCAGGTCCAAAGTCAACACTCTAGTTGCCCCAGCTGTCTCTAACAAATTAGCAACAAGTTTTGCTGTAATCGGTTCTCTCGCTCTTGCTTTTCGATCTTGGCGAGCATACCCATAATAAGGAATAACAACATTGATCGTTCTTGCTGAAGCTCTTTTTAACGCATCAATCATAATAAGGAGTTCCATTAAATGTTCATTAGCTGGAGCGGAAGTTGATTGAATGAGATAAACATCACAGCCACGGATACTTTCTTCTATGTTGATTTGAACTTCACCGTCGCTAAAGCGCATAACCGAATTTTTCCCCAGTGAAATACCAATATGCTGTGCAATTTCCTCAGCTAATGCCTTATTGGAATTAAGCGTGAAAACCTTTAAGCTTGGGTCGCTGTAATTTGCCATTTGATGTGTTACCTCCAGTTAGTCTTGTCTATCTTTTTTGACATAGTTTTCTTTATTTACTTGACGCGATCTTGCAATGGATAATGCGTAATCTGGTACTTGATCCGTAATGGTAGAACCTGCAGCAATAAAGGCACGTTCACCAACCGTAACAGGCGCAATTAGATTAGATCCTGAACCGATAAATGCACCGTCGGCAATTGTTGTTTGGTGCTTATTCTCACCGTCATAATTAACAGTCACAACGCCACAACCGACGTTTACATCTGTTCCTATGATAGCATCTCCAACATAACTTAAATGAGATACTTTGCTTCCATCATCTATTTTTGTTTTCTTTAACTCGACAAAATTCCCAATTTTTACATTCTGACCAATTGATGAATCTGGTCTGATATGAGCAAACGGTCCAATTGTAGCACCATTCTTTACATAGCTATTTACAATCTGAGAGGCTCGAACATGAACATGGTCTTCTAACGTCGATTCATGAATTTCTGTCCCAGATTCTATTATACAATCTTCCCCGATTACAGACTCACCCTTAATTGTGACATTCGGATGCATTGTTGTATCGCGACCAATTATCGCTTCAGCTGAGATATAAGTTGTTTGCGGATCTATTAAAGTAACGCCTTCACTCATCCATTTATGGTTAATGCGATCTTTCATTAATGCTTCCGCTTTTGAAAGAGCAATACGGTCGTTTACCCCAATCGTTTCGTCTAATGAATTGATTTTATAAGCAGAAACAAGTTCACCTTGCTCTTTTAATAACTCAATTACGTCAGGTAAATAATATTCACCTTGGGCATTATTGTTTTTTACTTTTTTTAATGTCGAAAAAAGAGCAGCATTGTCAAAGCAGAAAATGCCTGTGTTAATTTCTTGAACTTTTTTTTCTGCTTCAGAAGCATCTTTTTGTTCTACGATTTTCTCAACTTTCCCGGTTTCACTTCTAATTACGCGCCCATACCCTGTTGGATCTTCAGCGTGAGCAGTTAAAATCGTTGCTTTCGCTTTGCTTTCAATATGATCGTCCATTAATTTAGTTATTGTTTCTGAAGTGATGAGTGGTGTATCTCCACATAAGACAACCGTTGTTCCACTCTTGTCTGCCAAGAGATGCTCCGAACATTTTACAGCATGGCCTGTTCCAAGCTGCTCTTCTTGTAAAACAAAATGCACATTTTGCTTTACTGTTTTTTTCACTAATTCCGCACCATGTCCGATCACTACCGCAGTTTCATCAAATGAAAGAGATGTTACCTGGTCAACAACGTGTTCAACCATGGATTTGCCACACACTGGATGTAACACTTTGTATAACTTAGACTTCATTCGCGTGCCCTGTCCGGCCGCCAATATTACCGCGTATCGTCCGCTCATATTTCCCTCCACGTACTTATTTATCATTAAAACTATACTTTAAATATACCGCTATTTCAAGGTAACATCGCCTCTTTACATACTTAAATAAACGATTCCAAAAAAAGCCAGTTTGCACATCCTGCAAACTGGCTTTCTGGTAGCTTATTGAACCTATTATTTAAGATGCTCCCGCCTCTTCATAATTGGTAGCGTCTTCATATTCTCCAACACGTTCATACTCGTTTATAACAGCAACTTGTATTTTCTCTCTTGTTTTTGATGATATGGGATGCGCAATGTCTCTAAACTCCCCATCAGGCGTCCGTTTACTAGGCATAGCGACAAATAACCCATTGTTTCCATCAATTACACGAATGTCATGAACAACGAACTCATGATCAATTGTAATAGAAGCAATTGCTCGCATACGTCCCTCTGTATTCACACGACGAAGCCTTACGTCAGTAATTTCCATGATAGTCACCTCTCTTATTTGGTAATCTGTATACATAATTCGCGATAAAAAGAAAATTCCCTTCACGAATTTGAAATTTTTTATCTTTTTTAACAAAAAACCATCTACCTTATATAGACTAACCTAAGAAAATGAGACACTATAAAACACCTTCGAAATGGTACACTTGAACAAAGTACAAACTCGGAGGTGTTTTTGCATGGGCAAAAACGTATATTCAAGTGAAGTGAAATGGGCGGTCGTGAAAGAGAAATTGAGCGGGAAACTAACAAATCGAGAGATCATGGAGAAGTATGGAATTAAAAATATCAGTCAAATTAAAACATGGATGAAGTGGTATCGTGATAATCAAGTTCACCGATATAA
>NZ_JAFBCV010000027.1 GCF_016907895.1 Shouchella xiaoxiensis | reverse complement strand
TTTCCGTTCTTTTTTCCATTATAACAAGAGTATTTTTGTTTAGGTGTCTATAAATAAGAAAAAGCTGTTGAGAAATTACTTTCTCAACAGCCTGAGAAGCAATGCTTAGCATTGCTTCTTTTGCATATCCTTTTCCTGTTTAGGTACTGTCTGCAGGGAATGCTGGCTGTCAACAACATGGTCCCTGGGTTGAGCGAATAATTCTGTACCGCTTTGTTGCATGAAGGAAGAAGTTTCAAACTGCTGTATGTAATTCATCTAAAACATCAATTGGATACTTACCTGGCTCTGTTTGAAGCTGTTCTTTTGGTAATGAAGAAAACTGCAGTTGTTCGGCAGGTAAGTAAAGGCGTTATGGTCTCTTTTTTATTTGTATAATTTGAACAAGGTTGGAAAAAGTAAGAATAACTTTTGAGAAGTAGTGGTTTTATTTCTTTTATCGGGAGAAAGGAGGTGGAATAACATGGGGAAAGATCGTCAAGAAAAGAAGTTGCGTGAAAGCGGACGAGTGGAGTCCGACCGAGATGTAAACTTGCGCTACAAAGGGTCAACGAAGATGTCTGGTCCGGAAGAAGCAAGAAAGCTTAATGACGGGCATAAATAAAGGAAATGTGGCCATCTGCCGTAGAAGGGCCATATTTTTTTCGGAATTCTTAAATGTGACTCTTGGTTATGCAGCGGATTTTTAAATTAGTTATCATCAAAAAAGCCATTATGCTTAGCATAATGGCTTTACCGTTTATTCGTAAACGTGGATGGTTACATTTTGGCGACCAAACTGGATGGCATCGTCATGGTTTGGCATAAAGAGGTCAATCTTGTTTCCTTTGATTGCTCCGCCGATATCTCCAGCAATTGCTTCTCCGTATCCTTCAACATATACCTTGCTACCGAGTGGGATGACACTTGGATCGACAGCAATAACTTTTTGATCAGGATTTGCTCTTAAATCAATACCTGTATAGGTTACGCCAGAGCAACCTTCACAAAACGCAGTATATGCAGTTGCTTCAACGTTCATGGTAGTTGCGTCACCTTGGTCAGAGTTAGAAGATTCATTTGAGCTAGACTGAGTTGACTCGTTCGAACTAGAAGATTCGCTAGATGAAGATTGAGTTGACTCACTAGAACTAGACTGAGATTCACTAGAGTTGCTAGATTCATTAGACTCTGTTGTCTCTGGATTTGTTTGAATTTCACCTTTCACTTGTGCTTCGTTACCTTCGCCATCAAGATTCAGATGTTGACCAACAAAAATTAAGTTTTTATTCGTTATGTCTGAATTTAGATCAAGGATGTTTTGTACGCTTGTATCATTATCTTTAGCAATCTCGCTTAATGTATCACCGCTTTTTACTTCATATGCAAAGGCCGGCGTAGCAATTAGAACTGAGCTTAAAACTGCAAGTGATGCAATTACTTTTTTCATATTTAATACTCTCCTTATAAACTAGTTTTCATCCCGAAAAATGGAATGCCATACGTGTTTATCTGAGTTGCAACGTTAGTGATGCTAGCAACGCTTTTCCATTTCTATGCGGAATGTCTCTCGCAAGTCCTCACTATACAGAAAGGTAATTTACGAATCAACCACTTTTTCATTAAGTAACTTATTTGTAACTAGACTGTAATTACTAAAAAAGTCCTATTGCAAAATGAAAAAGGTGTGGAATCCTTCTGTATCAAGTGATTGACAATTTAATTGCTAGATTTAATCATTACAAATAGATTACAGAAAAAAAGGTTCTTAGAATAATGATTTAAAAGAAAAATGCCTTATGTATGATAATTTAAATATCTATAAAACGTTGATGCTATGCGCTTTTACGACTGATTTCGACGTTTTCTGAAGAAGCTCTATTTCGCTATTTTAATTTATTAAAACCAGGGTGATTGTAAAAAAAAATTAGAGACAAACATGAAGTCTAGTTAACTCACAAATAAGAAATACAAACCCGAAATAGGAGACAATCAGTCTTTGCAGAACCGATTTCAGCCTCTTCCGCTAAAACAGTCGCTCCAAAGTCTTTAGACACGTGCTATTGCCACGTAAGGCTTACGCTTAATTCTGTGAAAATACAAAAAAGACGAACAATCCTGTTCGTCTTCACTCTATTAATACATTTATATTCCAGTCACTTTCTACTTCTTTTTCCAATTGGCAAGATAGTCTTTAATTAATTCAGTTAGATGCTCACCGGATAGATCAATGTTATTTTCAAACGCATATTTAATGGAATAGCCAAACGCAGCCGTAATGGTGCCAGCTATCGTTGTCCCTGCTATAAAAGAGGCACCAGGAAAGAATTTCGTAACTTGGCGATAGATGGTTTGCCCGAAATTGCTTACTAATGTGGTTACAACAAGATTCTTGGCTTTTTTCTTCGTCATTGGCTGATCGTACAGGGAAGCAAGCTTCAGCATGAGCCCGACTTGAATCGATGTAATAGGGATAATGTCGGCACCGGGAATGGGCGTTGCTCCAACTCCTGCTGCAGCAGTCGAGGCACCAATAATCCAGCGGTTGGCAATGCTTGATTTTGCTTTCTTCCCTTCAATCTCCTTTGCAAGTTGAATGTCCTTTTGTTTTTTTTCTAGAATATCGAGGATGGCGAACCGTAATTGATCAATGTTAGCTCCACTTCTAGAAGAAATCGGGATAATAGGATAAGCATCCCCGGTATGCTCTTTCACATAGGTGACAAGCTGATCAATATCATCAGCTGCATCAATCTTATTCAGCACAAGAATAATATCTTTATTAACACTCTCCATCTTTCTAAAAAGGATGCGTTCGCCTTCAGAAAAAACGGTACCAGCGGCATTTAAAAAGAAGAGCAGGACATCTGCTTGTTTATAATAATCGAGTGTTTCTTGAGAATGGTCTTGAATGATGTCATCTAGACCAGGTGTATCAACAAAGGTAATGTTTTTTTTGAACGCGTATGTTAGGACTGAACTTGTTTCACCTGGTTTGGCCCCAACTTGCGCCACTTCTGCCCCCATAAGCTGGTTGATTGTCGAGGATTTGCCTGTATTCACATCGCCAACTAAGGCAAAGCGAATTTCTTTATCTAATTGAGCATCAATATGCTCAACTTGTTCTTCGTAAATTCGAGAAAAATGTTGATTGAATGTTTGTAGATGTTTTGATGAATCGTTCATATTGTTCACCTCACTTCTTTATATTCACCTTTTTGATTATGTGTAAACAGATTGGCTGAGTGAAATTAACTAAATAAAAAAACCGCCTTCGTTGAAAGACGGTTTAAGAGGCAAAAAAAGCTTCATTAAATGAGGAAATTCTGAAATCCAATCACAAGAAGAATGACAATGACAAGACTTGGCAGCAAATTAGCAATCTTAATTTGAGTGATATTTAATAAGTTTAAACCAATTGCTAAGATTAATATGCCACCAATGGATGTTAATTCTGCGATAATTAAATCCATTAATTCAGGTGATACATGAGCATCGATTTGATTAGCAAGCAATGTAATGGTTGCTTGGTATAAAAAAACAGGAATAGCTGCGAAAAAAACACCGATTCCTAACGTTGAAGAAATGATAAGCGCAGAAAACCCATCAATAGAAGCCTTTGTAAATAGTAGACTGTGATCACCGCGCAGTGCACTTTCAAGTGGTCCAAGAATTGCCAGCGCCCCTGCTGCAAAAATAAGAGTTGAACTAACAAAGGCCTGAGCAACGTTTCCTTGACTATTCTTCCCAAGCTTCGTTCCTAACCAGCTACCGAGATGATTTAAGCGGTCGTCGATACGAAGCCATTCGCCAATCAGTGCTCCGATCGTAAGACCCGCAATGATAATTAAAAATTGATTTCCTGTGATAGCCATCTGTATCCCAATGATAATAATCGCTAGGGACAGAGCTTGCATCACTAATTTACTCATACCCTCAGGTACATTCCGAATGCGTACGCCGATTAATGAAGCAATAGCAATTGCTACTGCATTGACAATGGTTCCTGTTAGCATAATGATCCTCATTCCGTATCCATTCATTAAAAAGAAAGAGCGATTCATTATAGCAAATTAACGGCAGAGTCGAAAGAGGAGAGTAATGACTGGCTATCGGAAGCCAAGAATGAAGAGTGGTCGTTTGTTACTTAGTGGCCACCCAGATAGTCCAACGATCTTTTTCAAGGATGGTTTTATTAGCAGCTAGCTGTTGGTCAATCTTTGTAATGAGCTGATCAAGTTGTTCATCAGACAGTTCATAGAGAATGCTCCTGCCTGTTCGCTTGCGCAGATCATCAAGGAGAGCTTTTTTATCAATATACTGTTTCCTTGTTTCCCACAGCTGAAGCGTTTGGACGTTTGAAAAACCGGCAGCATGTAATTTTTCTAAAACGACATTGCTTGAATGCCTTCTATTCTTTTCCTTCTCGCCAAGTGCTGGGAACACTTCGAAGAAATAGCCTCTTACATGCGTCTCTGTACCGGGTAGGAGGCAGTCTTCTGGTGTGCGATCCTGAACAATAAACGTTCCGCCTGATTCTAAGAGGGAGTAGGCTTCTTGAAAGAAAGACGTTATGTCATTCGTGTGGTGGATAACCGCCTTCTCGAATACGATGTCATAGGTACCGCTCAATCCGGTTTGAGTAGCAGACCCGTATTGAAACGAAATGTTTTTAAATGATTCACATGTTTGTGCTGCGTTAGCAAGCTGTTCTCTCGAGAAATCAACTCCAATGACGTGAGAAGCACCTAATTCTGCAAAAGCTTTTGTATAAATTCCGCCACCGCAACCAATATCAATAATAGTTTTGTCTCTTATATCGATAATGTTTTTTATCTGTTGCCGCCAAGAAACATCTGCCTCTCGTGACGCATAACTTGTTCCAACTTCTTTACTATGAAAATCAATTCCCATCCGTTATCACTCCTTTTACGTCTTTACATTTATACTATCCTACTATTGCTTAATTGAATAAGACGCCGTTGTAATCAACATTGATAAGTGTTGTGAATCAAGGATTGCTTTATTAGAAGAGGAAATGTTATCGGGCTGCTCGAATAGATACCAGTAAAACGAGAGTGAGTGAAAGGTGGTTTCTTAATGTTTTATCTGCTGTATTGTCGCTCCGCCCAAAAAGCAGCACGTTCCATGACGAAGCGTTTACAATGGCGTGTTCCTATAACGTTTGGAGGAAAAGGTTCTTTAAAACAATTGGAAGAAATAATGAATGGTGGAACGATGGGAAAGGCTCTAGTTATAACGGACGATACGATGGTCGAACTGAAGTTAGTCGAGTTAATGCAAGACATCTTGCAAGAAGGGCAGCATCCTTATACTGTTTTCAGCAAAACGGTCCCAAATCCGACGGTTGAAAATATTGAAGATGCCTTGCACCTCTATCATCAAGAGAATTGTTCTTCTCTTATTGCGTTTGGTGGAGGGTCAGTCATTGATTGTGGAAAAGCTGTCGGAGCGAGAGTGGCTCGTCCGAACAAGTCGCTTGCAAAAATGAGCGGTATGTTTAAAGTCAGAAAGCCATTGCCGCCGCTTATTGCGATTCCGACAACGTCAGGAACAGGCAGTGAAGCAACCTTGGCAGCGGTCATAAGCAATCCTAGTAAGAAAGAAAAGAATGTAATGATGGATTTAGCATTAATTCCTACTTACGCGATTCTTGATCCAAGTTTAACCTGCAGCGTGCCTCCAAAAATTACGGCGGAGACGGGAATGGATGCCTTAACTCATGCGGTAGAAGCATATATTGGTTTAAGCACGACTGAAGAGACGAGAAGATGGAGCCTTGAGGCAACGACACTTGTTTTTACGAACATAAGGCAGGCCTATCAAGATGGAACAGATGTAGACGCGCGGTTGCAGATGCAGCGTGCTTCTTATCTTGCAGGATTAGCTTTTACCCGGGCGTATGTAGGCAATGTTCATGCAATCGCCCACACGCTCGGCGGTATGTATGGTACTCCACATGGCTTTGCAAACGCGGTAATCTTGCCGCAGATGTTACGTAAATATGGAAAAAAAGTTTATCCAGCACTATCTGAATTAGCTTTGGCTGCAGGTGTTGGTAAACCTCGAAACAAAGTGAAGAAAAACGCACGCTTATTTATAAAGGAAATTGAGCAATTAAATGAGGATATGAACATACCAACAAAGATAGCCAGTATTAGACAAGCCGATATTCGCTTAATGGCCAAAAGAGCTCATAGCGAAGCAAATCCGCTTTATCCCGTTCCACTAATTTTAAGCAAACGCGCTTTCCGCAAGTTTTACCGCAAGCTTTTAGTAGAGGATTAAGCGGATGTTCTTAAAAGCTCTGGTTGAATCGATCAGCAAATGATTTCTCATGAAAGGAAATGTGAGCATGTTTGAAAGCACCAATTACCGCCCCGGCAACGGGTGGTAGTGCTACCTTTGTAACTTGTACGGGTGTTGTTACATGCTGTTTCATATGACAACGTATAGCTGCTTCGAATAAGTCGGCTCGCTGCATGACGCCACCCGTTAAGATGACTGGAAGCAGTCGATTCGTGTTGATTGTCATTTGGTTTACTAAGGCTGCTAGCTGTATGCTTATTTTGTTTGCTTCGGTTTGAATGATCTTATGCGCGACAGGGTCATTCTCATCTACGGCTTCGATCACAATTTTGGCTAATTGCGCAATGGTTTGTCTTGCTTCTTGTGTGTAAACAAGCGGGATGATTTCTGGGAGATGTGCTACTCGGAAGTGTTGCTTGATTTTCTCCAAAAGGGAAGTCCCTGTGGTTATGGAATCATGCGCTTGTAAAGCAGCGTGAAGTCCTGCCTTACCAATTGAATAGCCACTGCCTTCATCACCAATCAAGTAGCCCCATCCTCCTACCCGATGCCTGTTCCATTCATCATCAATACCGTATGATATGGAACCGGTCCCGGAGATATGGACGGCTCCAGGGTGTCCGAATGTACCTGAATAGAGGGCGATCACAGCATCATGGTCCACAGTTAACAGGCAGTTTCTGGGGAGTGTTGGTTGAAAAGCCTCTGTTAAATTTTTTTTGTTTACTGGCGAACTCGCACCAGCAATACCGGCAAACAGTGCTGCTACCTGATTGTACTGCAACGGATGCTTTCCTTTTATCGAGGAGAGTAAACCAGCCATACGAATGCTAGCTTCTTCCTTCCCAACGCTGTTTGGGTTCGTTGGACCTACTGTTTCTTTTGCAATGACTGTACCGTGTTTATCTGCTAAGACGGCAATCGTTTTTGATCCGCCACCATCAATTCCAATCACGTACATACGTATTCACCTCAACAATTCTTGTCTCTATCTTAGCGAGTTCTAAAGCGGATTGTCTATATTATTGCAAAATTATTTATAGTGTTTCTTAATTTATTTAAAGGCATAAAGAAAGGATTTTATACACGAGTTTCTTGTTTTCATGCACTTATAATTCTCTGAAGATCTTAGATATGTTGATAAAAAGGATTATTGATTTGCTGCTTAAAGCTAATGGGAATGCTGGCAAGTCTTATTAATTTTTGAATTTAGTGAAAATAAGTTGCGTTTGTTTGCCTTAGCGTATATACTCTTTTGTATAACCATATGGTTATATGTTGGAGGGAATGATTTGACACATTTTTATCGTGTACTAGCAGATGAGACAAGGAGAAAGATTCTTGCACTTACTGCACAACGAGAATATACACAAGCAGAACTTGTTTCCTTGTTTGATGTTTCACAGCCGGCTATTAAAAAGCATCTGGATCTCTTGCTTAAAGAACAGTTGCTTCATGAACGAAAGGAGGGGCGGTACCGTTATTACAAATTACATCTTGATAACTTTAAAGACAAAAAAGCAGAGGTTGAGCAGGAGCTGAATCAAATATTGAAACAAAAGTTAGTGGACTTAAAATCTTATTTAGAAGAGGGGTATTAAAATGATTCATTTAGCACAAGCAAGCAAAAAAATTTGGATTAATGCGACGAAAACAAGCGTCTGGCACGCATTAACCATTCCTGCAGAACGCAATAAATGGGAAACAAAGCAATGCGAGATTGACTTACGCTTAGGTGGAACGATCTTTCTTGATTATGGTTGGGGTGTGACCTATCGAGGTGAAATTAAACATTTTGTTCTTCATGAGAAGCTTGTCACTGCTGACGAAAATGGCGATACCACAACTTGGACGATTGTGCCTGAAGATAATGGATGTTTAGTTACAATCGAATACAGCGGTCAATGGAGTGGGGATTCGGGATTAGCTGAATTGGAAAATATGTTGTTTGGTACGTATCAGTTTATGAAAAACCTAAAAAGCGTGATGGAAAACAGCGGAGATGAGCGCAGTGGTTTTTGGAGAAGCTGGATCGGATCGATTAATTGCACGGACTCCCAAGGAGTAAAGGTTGTCAATGTGGTTGCAGGTACTCCTGCAGAAGGTTTATTTGTTGAAGGTGACTATCTCCAAATGCTTAACGGTCACGCGGTTGAAGACTATGATCAATTTGAAAGTGCGATTACCCTTGCAGAAGCTGGAAGTCACTTTACAGTTGTAGTTCGAAGAGGCAATCATTTCCTTGACATTCCATTAAAAACCATCCCATTTGGTACAACGCTAACAAAATAAACCTGCGAGTAGCTGTCCCTATCATTCAAGGGATGGCTAGTTCTGTCTCTCCTCTTATTTTCCTTTGCCTTTATTAGGTTGGCGAAGAAATTCAATTGCTTCTCTTGTTTCATGTAAATGCTTGACGGTTTTCTCGTACTGGAGTGATGCAACGCACATAAACAAAATATCAATAACTTGTAGCTGTGCAATCCGAGAAGAAGTCGCTCCGCTTCTAAATGTCGGCTCTTTTGTTGCAGATGTGAAAAGGGGGATATCCGCTTGTTCAGTCACGATCGATTGGCCGTATTTCGTTAAGCTAATCGTCGTTAGTCCTTTCTCCTTAGCAACTTGAAGGAACTGCTGAACTTCATTCGTTTCCCCAGAAAAGGATATACCTACAGCAACATCTTCTGCATTTCCCGTTGAGACGAGTGTAGATGCCATATGTATATCTGAAAAAGCGTAGGCGATCTTATCAATTCTTAAAAACTTTTGTAAGGCATCCTGGGCAATAATGCTTGAGGCACCTATACCGAAGAAGTGAATTCTTCGTGCTGTTTTTAACTTGTCGACTGCCTTTTCTAGGTTTTCCGTACTTAATAATTCAGCCGTTTCGCGAATGGTTTGAATTGAGTTGTTCGTCATTTTATCAATTATCGATTGTGCCGATTCATTTGGTTCAATATCACGCAAACCAGAATATGGATTTTTTTGTAAGTCTCCAGCAATACGAATCTTCAAATCTGGCAATCCTTTTAAGTTTAGTGATTTACATAATCGAATAACAGCAGCGCTCGATGTACCGCTGCGCTTACCGATTTCGCTTGCTGTTAACGAAATGACTTCCTGAGGCTGGTCAATCATATAAGCAGCAATTTTTCGTTCTGAAGGTGGAAGGGTAGAAAGCATTTCAGTTAGCATCACCAAGCCCCCAGTCATAAAAGCCATTTCAATCAACTCTTTCTTGTTTTTCATTACTGTCAGTATACTAAATTTTTGTCTGCATCACATGAAAACGTCTTGTAATTTTAAAGCCGAAGCGTTTGTAGAGCTTACCGGCAGCGCTTGTTTCACTTGTCCATAAAAACCAAGCTCCATGCAAACTGTCTTGCTTCATTTGCTGAAGGCATTCATGAAGTAAAACCGCACCTAAACCTTTACCTTGCTCCCTATTATCGACACCAAAAGGACCGAAGCGCTCACGGACACCCTCATATCCACCATATAAGCAGAAGCCGACAATTTTCTTTTCCTTTTTGACGATAAGAACTTGTCTAAGTGAGACTGCTTGCATAAATCCTTCTCGAATGGCTCGCCCCCAATCAGAATTATAAGCAGTCGCAAATTGAATAAGTGGATAGATGTCCTCATTATGACAACAGGAAAAGGAATAGCCTTCCGTTTCTCTTATTCTCTTCAAAGAAGCAAGTTGTGAAGAAGGGTGGAACTCTTGTAATCGAAGGTCCATTGCAACTGGTGAATACAAGCTAGAAAAGCCTAACTGCTTAAGAAAATGAACGGCATTGGGGTACGTCTGCTCATCAATACCAGGCAAAATGTAGTTTGGTGCATAGGCTGCAAAGAAAACGGTATTTCGGCTTGTTTCTTTTAAAAACTGAAGAGCTCGTTCCATTAACTCTCTCCCGATCCCTTTGCGCTGCATGTTCGGAGCAACAAAAAAGAAGGGAATCCAGCCCTTGTCCTGTTCAAGGTCAGACCCAAGCATGGGGACAAGCCTCCTAACAGCATAGACGCAGCCAATTAGTTGTTCACTATCAAAAGCGAGCTGCATACCTTGTGGGTCGAAGTTCGGGTCAAGCAGAACAAGGCGACGGTATCTCATCTGTGAGAGCGGGTCTAGAGGCATGGTTTCATTCCACAGCTGAAGCAGGGCAGATTCATCACCCGCCTGATATGTTCGATACGTAATCATACATGGGCTCCTTTCGGCGAATCATAAATCAAGTAAGGTTTACGCAGCTGTTCAAAAGTACGTAGTTGTTCTTCAGACTGCTGTATAAATGTGCTACTCTCACCTTGGTAAATCAAAGCCCGTAATTGCTTTGTTCCAGCTAATAGATCAAACATGTAACGTCCATTTGCATGTTGGGCAAATGAAAAGTCAGACGGATAGAGCTTAGCAATTAAAGCAATTAACGCGAGACCTGATTGAAAAGCGTTCACGTGATCTCGATTTGTAATGTGAAGCTGTACGCCGTGGCATTGTTCATCTTTGTATTTCTGGTAAGTAGGGACGAATGATGTAGGTCGTGCACAAATACCACTTAGTTTTAACCCGTTGAAAGCAGCGGCCAAAGCAAAACCATCAATAAAAGGAGCACCAATGTATTCAAACGGTTTGGTTGTTCCCCGCCCTTCTGATAGATTGGTTCCTTCAACTAAGCAAGTGCCTGGATAAAGGAGCGCCATACTCAAGCTCGGGGCATTTGGAGACGGCGGGACCCAAGCAAGTCCAGTCTGATCATAATACATGTCTCTACGCCAACCGTCCATTGGAATAACGGTCAGTGAACAATCATAGCCAAACTCATCTTTAAAAAGCATCGCTAATTCCCCGACAGTCAAGCCGTGACGATTTGGTATAGGAAGTAAACCAACAAAAGAGCGGCAGCCTTCTTCAACCAAATTCCCTTCCATTTTCAAGCCACCGATCGGATTTGGTCGATCAAGGACAATAAACTCTTTACCATACTTCTTACAGGCTTCCATCATATAAGCCATCGAGTAGATAAACGTGTAGTAGCGTGAACCAATGTCCTGTAGATCAAAAACAATAACGTCAACAGACTGGAGCATCGCTTCCGATGGTCTTTTCGACTCCCCATATAAACTAAAAACGGGTAATCCTGTACGCGGATCAGTTGATGATTCAATTGAAGCTCCTTCTTTAGCATCGCCGCGGATGCCATGTTCTGGTGCGTAAAGCGCAACTAGATCAATGTCTTGGTGTTCATGAAGTAAGTCAATCGATGTTTTTAACCGATGGTTAACCCCAGTTACATTCGTTAATAGACCAACCTTCTTTCCTTTCACAGCTGTACATGCGCCTTCAATAAATACATCGATTCCTAATTTCATAGCTAAAACCTCCACATTTTAAACTGGAAATCCTGGAATGGTTGTGCCTTTATGAATATTCGTGCCAACTCGGTATTTAAGGGTTTGAGCGTAGCCGGTTCGATTTAAACAGCCCCTCGTTATTCCCAGCGCCTTATAATAATCGTAGTATCGGAACGAAGTTGAATGTAGAACAAACCAATAGGCTGATATCGCTTGAAGGTACGTATCAAATTCTGCAGTTACATCAACATAAATATCTGGTTCATAATCTGGATCTTCCCAGTTCTCGCTGTGCAACATTTGTTTTAGTCCGTGAGGGGGAAGTCCGTTTAATTCAAAGCCGGGTAAGGCAGCCTTTAACCACGCGGCCTCAACGATTTTAGGACAGGCTGCGTGGTCTGGGTGAATGCTTTTAGTCCAATGTGTGACAACTAAGTCAGGCTTCAGCTGGCGAAATAAGGTCGCGACGGCGTTAATTGTCGCTTCATCAACGCTAAGCTCAGCATCTTTATAATTAAGTGTGATGGTCTGAACCCCTAGAATTGTTGCTGCTTGTTCTGATTCCTTGATCTTCTGTGCGCGATACTCATCAACTGATAGGTGAGGAGGGGTTCCTTTTTCACCAGCAGTTAAGTGGAGAAAAGTGACTTGATGCCCGGATTTTGCGTATTTATGGGCAATTGCACCTGCAGCTAGTTCAACATCGCCACAGTGAGCACCTACAAAGAGAATTTGAGTTTTAGTAGTCTTCATTTGATGTTTCTTTCTGATTTGATCAATGTGACAGGGGAAGTGCCAGTTAAAGGGTGCTTTCCAAACAACGCTTTGGCAGCGACCTCTAATGCAGGATAACTAAACTCATACGTATTGATATAAATACCAACGCCGTCTGGTAGAATGTTGTAATCATAAGGGCTTCTCATGGCAACCACATGAACGTCAAAGTTAAAGCGGACAAGCTGGTGTAGCAATTCCTGTTGCTCTTTCTGCTGTGAAGCTGATAAGAGCCCGATGACAATCGTATCGTATTGATGCGAAAGCGCCGAGAGTTGCTCAGTAAAAAGGGGCATTTGCTTAACGTCTGAATGAGGGACAATGGATTGTACAGCAAGGCCAAGGGCAGCATGAGCATAGTGTTTGTCCTCTGCTCGGGTCATTATTGCCTCAGGAGGTTCAATGACGAGGATACGTTTTCCTTTTGCTGACAAGGGAATAAGGTTAGCTCCTTGCTCGATCGTGACGCTTTTTTCATAAACGGCCATCGCCTCATCTTGGTGAACTTGGCCACCTACAGAAGCTGGAACTGAAGCATATTCTTTTACATTCAGAAGGTACTTTTGTTTAACAGCAAGAACACGTCGGTACGCTTCTTCTATTCTTGTAATTGGTATTTCGCCGTCTTCAACGGCGCGCTTTAACTGTTCTAGGGCTCCTTTTTGTTTCACGATTGAATGAGAAACCATAACAAGATCCACACCTGCCTTAATCGCCTCGACACAGCCTTTCTCAGTACCAATCGTCTTTGTTATTGCATCCATTTCCATGCAGTCTGTGGTAACAACACCTTCAAAGCCCATATCATTCCGCAAAAGATCGGTCAGAATTTTTTTAGATAGAGTGGCAGGGACCCCTTCTTTTTCTTCTAAGGCTGGAAAATAAATATGTGCTGACATAATTGTATCTGCACCTGCATCGATACATGCTTGAAATGGGTAAAGTTCGACTTCTTTTAAGCGCTCAAGAGAATGATCGATTCGAGGTAGACCAAGGTGAGAATCAACATTTGTGTCACCATGACCTGGAAAATGCTTGAGTGTTGTAACCATTCCTGCCTTTTGTAGACCGGCCATCGCCTGTTTTCCATATAAAGCGACCTTATGGGGGTCTTCTCCAAAAGAACGGACGCCGATTACAGGATTTTCTGGGTTATTATTCACATCAAGAACTGGAGCTAGGTTCCAGTTAATACCGAGCGCAACTAACTCCCTTCCAGAAAGTTGATGCATGTGGTAGGCATTTTCTGGATCATTCGTGGCGGCAAGTGCCATAGCCCCTGGAAGCAAAGTCGTTCCTTGTCCTAATCTACGGACAACGCCGTTTTCTTGATCAACAGAGATAAGTAAAGGGAGCTCTTGCCCTGATTTCTTTGCGATCCGCTGTAAGGAAGAGGTCAGCTTCTGAACTTCTTCTGGTGTCCCCATGTTGCGAGCAAATAGGATGATGTTCCCGATTTTGTGTTCTTTCATAAATGCTTCCATTTCTTCGGGGACTCGTTTTCCTGGGAAGCCAACTACTAGTAATTGTCCAAGCATCTCGTCTAAACTAGGCTTGCTCATAATACACCGTCCTTTTGTTCAGTTAATACTTCATGTTTATTTTGAAAATGTGAGGACAAGAACAAAAGCTTGTATCTTTTAAAATGGTAGCGCTAGTTTTCCCATTGATACCGCTTTTTTTGCTCCTGTTGCAGAAGGGGTATTGTTTGGCTGCTGACGTAAAAATTCATTCCCCAGTATTGCAAAAGCAATCGCTTCTTTCGCATCGCTAGATACATTAAGCTTCTCCATTGAAAATACAGGGCGGTTTAAATCAACCTGAAGGCGCTTCATTAGGAATTGGTTGTGAACGCCGCCACCGCCGACAAATACTTCTCCTATATCAAATTGATTGGTAAGAGAGTGAATATTCATTGTAACGGTAGAGACTGTGAATTGAGTAATGGTGGCAACGACATCTGCAAATGAGAGGGAATAAAATATTCCTTCTTCCCACAAGGTTTCAGCCATCTGACGATTGTAGAATTCTCGACCAGTGCTTTTGGGGTAAGGGAGTGAAACAAAAGGGTCTCGTTTAAGTAGCTGCTCTAGCCATGCTTTATGAACGGTTCCACTCAGGGCTAGCCTGCCATCTTGATCAAATGTTTGTTTTCCATTCGATCCAATTCGAACCATTTCATCAATCAAGACATTGCCAGGCCCCGTATCAAAAGCGAGAATCTCTTCGCTTGCAGACGAGCCCTTATTACGTGCTGGCAAAACGGTGACATTCGCCATGCCACCGATATTTAGTAAAATACGATCGGTATCTGCACTTCTAAATAATAGCTGATCAACAAAAGGAACAAGCGGTGCGCCTTGACCTCCCACCGCAAGGTCGCTCGGTCTAAAATCGCCAACCGTGAGTGTCTGCGTGTTGTGGGAGATGACGGCAAGTTCGCCTATTTGTAGCGTGGCCAATTCATTCGGTAAATGATAAAGCGTTTGACCATGTGAAGAAACAAAGTCAAGATCTTTTATCTGAAGGCCACTTGTATTGACAACATGATGGACGGCTTCGGCGAAACGTTCACCAAGCTCCACATTTAATCGACAGATTTCATCTACTTTACTCGTATCGGGATGACAACAGTCAAAGATTCGTTGCTTAAATTCTTCAGAAAAAGAAAGTGTTTCATATTTAATTAATTCAACCTCAGTTTGTTCGCCTGAGCCTGTTAAACGAACAAGTGCTGCATCAATCCCATCCATTGAAGTACCAGACATTAAACCAACAGCAAGAACAGATTGTTTAGTAAGGGGAAGAGAAATGGTCATGATTGTCCACACACCTTTTAATTGAAATATAATTTCGTTGCACTTAATAAAAAGCAGTCGTATCGCCACTATATGTGGCGAACGACCAATTTTTCATCAGAAGTACGGTTCTTATTCTTTCACGCCACCCATTGTTAACCCTTTTAGGAAGAAACGCTGGAACATTAGGAAGATCACAATGATCGGTAAGGCAGCAACCGTCGCCCCTGCCATTAAGAACTTAAAGTCGGCTAGGTTGGCATCTTGCAATGTTTTGAGTCCAGCAGGCAAAGTCATCAAATTCACATCATTAATGACGATGATTGGCCAGAGGAATGAATTCCAAACAAGAACAAACGTGAAAATTCCGAGAGTGACCATTGCCGGAATAGCAAGCGGAATGACAATTTTAAAGAAAATCCGCAATTCACTTGCTCCATCAATTTTAGCCGCCTCAATGAGCTCATCTGGCACAGATAGTAGAAACTGACGCATTAGAAATACACCAAAAGCTGCGGCTAAACTCGGTAAGATTAAGGCAAGGTGATTATCGATTAGTCCCAAATCGCGTATGATGATAAAAGTAGGGACGAGGGTAACCTGCTCAGGTATCATCATTGTGGCGATGATGACCCAAAAGAAGATCCACTTCCCAGGAAACTGCTTTTTAGCAAATACATACCCAGCCATCGTATCAATTAAAACGATTAATAGTGTTGTTACAATGGCAATGTACATACTATTAAACAGCCAATTCATGACAGGGGTCGTTGTAAACAGTTTAGTGAACGCACCAAACGTTTTCTCTCTAACTTCCGTCATAAGTTCTGCATGAATTTGTGCTTGTTCCGGATCATCATTCCGTTCAGCTTCGCGCTTTTTACTCCATTGTGAAAAATACTCGGGAATGCCGGCTGGATATAGCTTAGGTGGGGATGATTCAACATAAGATACAGGGCGGTCCATCTCTTCGTTTTGGTAGCTTGGAAGCTGCAGGGCGGTTGAAAATACCCAATACAACGGTAAAAGAGAGATGATGGCGACCGCAGTTAGTATAAATAAGGTAATTGGTTTCTTAAGCTTACTTAACATAAATACGCACCTTCTCTCTATTTATCCGTTTTTAATGCTTTGAATTGAGCAATTGCAAATCCCATAAGAATGAGAAATAGAATGACCGATTGAGCTGAAGCTAGTCCGAAATTAAAGTCGCGGAAAGCCGTTTTGTAGATAACGTGAACAACGGTTTCGGTAGCGTAGCCCGGGCCACCTCCGGTCATCATAATAATTTGTGTAAATACTTGGAAGGAACCAATTGTACTGATGATAATTAGATACAAGGTCGTTGGTTTCAATAGAGGCAACGTAATGCGCCACCATTTTTGAAAGGGGCTTGCACCATCAATGTCAGCAGCTTCATATAGGGATGGATTAATATTGTTCATTGCCGCTAAATAAATGATAATTCCAGAACCAGGAGGAATTAGAATCGACATGATCATTAAAGAGGGCAGGGCAGTAGATGTCTGCGCGAGCCAGTTGACCGATTCAAAGCCAAAGAACTCAATTACGTAATTGAATAAGCCGAAACGGTAGTTATACATCCAGCGCCAAACCATCGCAATGATTACCATTGATGTAACGGTTGGCAAATAAAAAGCTGCTCGAAAAAACGTTTGCGACACTTTGCCAAGCGGATGGATTAATGCTGCAAGCACAAGTGCTGTGATGATAAAGGCAGGTACGGTAACAATGGTATATAAAAGAGTATTCACTAACGCTGCTCGGAAGGCGGGGCTTTGGAATACTTCAAAATAATTTGTTAAACCAATGAAATCAACATTAAATGTGCCCCAGTCTTGGAATGAAATAATAAAAGCCCAAATAATTGGGACAAACATAAATACGGTGAAAAAGAGTAATTTAGGTAAAAGAAAAAAATAGGCAGCTTTGTTCTGCTTGATCTTTTGCCAGAGCGATTTTTTTCGGATGTGAATGGTCCGTTTAGCTCGATTCACATTTTGGTTGGTTTCCATCATGCTCCCCCTTTCAGTTGATGAAAGACAATAACGAAGCCCTCTCTTATGTAGAGAGGGTTAGATTGGAAATGAATGTTCTCATTACATCGTCCTCAATGCCGCTTCGATAGAATGGTTGCGCTAATTACCCATAATCCGTTCGACTTCAGGTCGAGCATCTTCAAGTGCCTGTTGCGGTGTTTTTTCACCATTTGCTGCAAGTTGAAGATGACCTTGAATAATCTCATCAATCCGAGCCCACTCAGGATGGCGTGGAACAGGAATGACTTGCTCGCTTAATTCCTGTGCAGCCGCCATCTGTGGGTTGTCGGCAAATGGATCCATATCCGCGGTAGAGATGCGGGCAGGAAAGGTACCGTAGTTTTGTGCCGTAACAAACTGTTCTTCAGTACTTGTAATATGGCGCATGAGTTCACTAACCATCTCTTTTTTTGCTTCGTCTTCTTGCATGAACATGACGAAGCCACCAACTCCACCTGATGTTACTGGTTCACCGAGGTCGCCTGTTGGGTATTCAGCAACCATAAAATTCATGTCGTATTCATCTGTTTGTAAGGAATTTATTGCCCATGTTGCCCAAGGTTGTACGGCTACAGTACGCTGGTCTAACGCAGCAAACGCTTGGAATGTACCCCCTACATCTGCACCGCCCATTTCAACTGGCGCAACGTTGTGCTCGAATTTTAAATCGATTAGCTTCTCCAGTCCGCTAATGGTTTCTGGAGAGTCAAACGTATACTCCGTCAACTCTTCATTTAAAGGTAGGCCACCATCCATATAAAGGAAAGGCCATGCTTCGTAATATTCGGGCATGATGTACGTTGAGAAACCATACACATCTCCATCTGTTAACGCTTCCATTTTTTCAACAAATTCTTCATAGGTCCACTTACCGTCTACAGGGGGTTCAACGCCTTTTTCTTCGAAATGGTCTAAGTTTAATAACATAGCTTGTACACTGATTGAGGTAGGGATGCCATATAGATTGCCATCATGTTCATAAGCTTCAAGTGTATTTGGATAGAAATCATCCCACTCTTCATCTGTGAAAACGTCATCCGTTTGCTCAATGACCCCATCTTCAATGTGATTTAAACTAATGGTTCCCCCACTAATGTCAATAGGCGCAATGTCTGGCCACGTTCTCCCAGCAATCGCAACAGTTAAACTGTCACCAAGTTCTGCCCAAGGTTGTTGAACAATATCAATTTCGACGCCAGGGTACTTGTCTTCAAACTCAGCTACTTTTTCTTCAATCCAATGGTACTGGTTTTCATTTTCATCGCGCCACCGTGGACCATCCCAGAGCGTGATTGTTCCTTCCCAGTCCTCCCAGTTTTCAATATCACCCGAACTGGAAGAACCACTTCCGCCATTACAAGCGGTTAAGGCAACAAGTCCAAATGTTAGGGTGCCCGCGTACATCCATTTGTTCATTTTTTTCATGAAAACATCCCCCTTATTAAATGGTTGCTATATCAATCTTAATAGCCAGTTGGTCATTAAGAAAACTACCTTACCTTTTTACAAGCTTAATTGCTTGTCTGACAAAGCCCTTTGCCTGGTTTAATAAGTCAACGGCTTGTTCAAGTGTTACATTGCCCTCAATCATAACGATTGCAACCTTAACGTTGTAATCTGCTTTTTGGAGAGTGGCTTCAGCATGTTCTAGCGAAACATTTGTTATTTGCATGACAATCGTTATTGCTCTCTGTTTTAATTTATGATTGCTTGCTTTCACATCAACCATCAAATTTCCGTAAACTTTCCCTAGTTTTATCATTGCGGCAGTTGATAGCATGTTGAGAATCATCTTATGTGCAGTGGCTGCTTTTAATCGTGTTGAACCGGTAAGGACTTCTGGGCCAACCTCTACTTCAATTTTACAATTGGCAATAACGCCGATTTCTGAATGGGGGTTTGCTGCTAAAGCGATTGTCTGAGCGCCAATTGAGCGAGCATACGTAAGTGCTCCGATGACGTAGGGAGTTCGTCCGCTTGCTGCAATTCCGACGAGAACATCCTGTTCTGTGAATTGAGCTTGCTTCAGGTCGGTTACTCCGGCGTCCTTGTCATCCTCAACTCCTTCTACAGCAGTTGTAATCGCTTGATTGCCTCCAGCCATGATTCCACGAACAAGACTAGGGTCAGTGCGAAATGTTGGCGGACACTCAGATGCGTCAATGACACCAAGTCGTCCACTTGTCCCAGCGCCTATATAAAAGAGACGTCCACCTTGCTGTAAAGAGTGATAGATGATCTCAGTAGCAACTTCAATTTCTGGTAAATAAGCTTTGACAGCGTGAGCGACAAGCTGATCTTCTTGGTTCATCACGGTTAAAATGTCTCTTGTTGATAGTTGATCAATGTTTTCCGTTTGTTTGTTTTGTTTCTCAGTTGCAAGTATGGATAAGTCGAGTTCCATTTGATCACCAATTTTCCATAGATATATGAATCTGAAATAATATTTTAAATTAATATATATTTATTGAAACATTATTTCAATTATTTGTCGACAATTATTTTTAATTTATTGAAAATAATTGTCGATTTTCAGCTAAAAGGTTAGATAAGTGTGTCTTCACTAAGTAAAAATAAGTCACTTGACATGTTTCAAAAATGGTTATAAGGTAATATATATAACTATATAACCGTATTACGTTTAGTGGGAGGTGCCTATGTCACAGTTAAAAGATGATGGGAAACCGTTATTTGTTCAGATTAAGGAATTAATTGAAGACCAAATTGTTAAAGGTCAGTTAAACGAAGGCGATCAAGCGCCATCGACAAATCAACTTGTTCAGTTCTATAAAATTAATCATGTAACCGTCGCAAAAGGCGTAAATCAGCTTGTCGATGCAGGTATTTTATACAAACAAAGAGGGGTAGGCATGTTCGTTGCTGAGGGGGCGAAAGAAACATTGATGAAGCAGAGGAAAGAAGATTTTATGGACTTGTATGTCATGAAGATTGTTGAAGAAGCTGACAAGATCGGCCTGTCGGAAGAAGAATTAATCACCTTAATTAAGCAAGCAAGGAGGAATATGTAATGAAAAATAAATTGAGTGTTTCTCAATTAAGGTTAACTATTGGAAAGGTTGCCGTATTGAAAGACATTTCATTTTCACTTGAAGAAGGGAAGATATACGGTGTACTTGGCAGGAATGGTGCAGGAAAAACAAGCTTGTTATCCATTTTAGCTGGTTTGAGAAAAGAGACTGAAGGATTTGTGAGTTATGAGGGTCAACCATTATTTGAACAAGCAAAAGCGATGGAATCAATTGGGTTTTATTATCAAGTAAGTGAGATGCATGAATCGATGAATGCCCAAAAAATAACAGAGTTAATCAAACAAACAGATGCTTTTCGCCCGAATTTTGACAAGGTGTATGCCGAATCTCTCATCAAAAAATTTAAGCTACCTGTAAATAAGCGGCTAAATCAATTGTCAAAAGGTATGCAGTCAACGGTATGGGCAGTTATAGGATTAGCGAGTAGGCTGCCAGTGACAATCTTTGATGAAGTGTATTTAGGGATGGATGCACCAACGCGAAATACATTTTATCAGGAATTGTTGGAAGATCACGCAACTCATCCAAGAACGATTATTTTATCGACTCATCTTGTTTCGGAAATGGAACACTTATTTGAACACATCTTGGTGTTGGACCAAGGTCAATTACTAATTGATGAAACCTATGAACGTTTAGTAGAGAAGGGTTTCAAATTAACGGGTAATTCTGAGACCGTGGATTATTTCTCGCAGCGCTTTGAATTATTAAATGTGCAGATGCTCGGGCAAACAAAATCTGTCGCTGTTTATGGTGAGTTAGGTGAGGAAACTCGTTCTGAAGCAGTTAAAGCCGGCCTAGAAGTAGGGCGAATTTCATTGCAGGATCTATTTATTTACATGACAAAGGAGGAAGATGATGAGTCTGTTAACTAAAGTCATTTTCAGAGAGCAGATGCGTTGGACGTTTTGGTTTCTTGCTTGGGTTTTATTTTTTTATATAGTTTTAATAGGAGTAAGTGTTTACTTTATAGAAGGGGTCGAGGGGCTTGGTAGTTTTCTAGCTTTCACCTTTGCACCATTTGGAACTTATATGTTAATTATCGGTCTCTTTTCACCCTACCGTTTCCTCACGCAATATGCACATCTAGGTCAAACGAGAAAAGCTTATTTCAAAAGCACCTTGATAGCTTCAGTAATGGTTTCAGTAGTGGTTGCTTTCATCGCTCTCCTCGTCACGTTATTACAATTAGTACTAGCTCGTACAATAAGTTGGTTCCCGGAGGTTCAAGGAACAATGGCTAGTACGTTAATTCAGAGTGAAAATGGGCATGTCCACATTGATTTAACAGGGTTAGGGAATCTAGCAGGTATTGATTTCGATGATTCCTTTGTGGTATCGCTCTTTGTTTTTATCTTCCTCTCGCTTATGTATTATTTAGTCGGTTGGTTCGTCGGAGTGGGTTACTATCGTTTCGGCTGGATTAAAGGCTTTATCTATGTAGTAATGGGCTTGCTATTATTAGGTGGACTGCATTGGATTTGGGGGGCTACGGTCATTACTGCGACCGGGAACGTAGTTTTGTCTCTATTAAGCACGATTCTTATGGGTGTGCTAGTAGCAGCTGTTATTTGGAAGCATGTTTCAAAAACAACCATACGATTTTATTAATGAACACAAGTTAAAAAGAGGAGCAGCTGCTCCTCTTTTTCGTGTTACGTTGTTGTTGTAATCAATGTTCCGGAGAATCCTGCGGCAAAACGGTAAATTGAAACGTGCCCAGCACTGTTTGCTTCGTTTGGTGCGTTAGCTAATGTTACAGCAAAAGTAGAAAAATTGTTAATTGTAATTGTGTCACCTGCTGCGTAGTTTTGGACGCGAATGACATTAGATTGACCAGCGGTTCCTGCCGATGCTGCTGGTGCAGCAGGAATGGCACCTCCGTTAACAGTTAAAGCAAATACGGAGCCTGTCGTTGTTCCTGTGGCTTTGTTAAGCGTGACGCCGATATAATACAAGCCAGGTGTCAAAATGGTGAACGTACCAGTCGCAGCGGTATACGTGATACCTGCGTATTGACTAGGTGTTAACTGCGTAACAGCAGCTCCCGGTGCAATTGTTTGTGGCTGAATATTACTGTTAAAGAATGGTTGCAGTGGAGAAGCTCCGGTGGCCCCAGTAGCTCCAGTGATACCTGGAAGTCCGGTTGCGCCGGTTACACCAATACCAGTTGGGCCTGTAATACTGATGCCAGTAGCGCCAGTAACACCTGGTAATCCAGTCGCACCAGTCACCCCAATACCAGTAGCCCCGGTAATACCGATACCCGTTGCTCCAGTAATGCCTGGAAGCCCAGTGGCTCCTGTAACACCTGGAAGTCCGGTTGCACCGGTTACGCTAATACCTGTCGCACCAGTAATACCAATGCCCGTGGCCCCAGTAACACCTGGTAATCCAGTCGCACCAGTCACCCCAATACCAGTAGCCCCGGTAACGCCTACACCGGTTGCTCCAGTAATACCTGGAAGCCCAGTGGCCCCAGTAACACCTGGAAGTCCGGTTGCACCAGTTACGCTAATGCCTGTTGGACCAGTAGTACCAGCTGGTCCTGTTGGTCCAGTAACTCCTGGAGTACCAGTCGCACCAGCCCCCGTAGGTCCAGTAGGTCCAGTCGCACCAGTAGCGCCCGCACCAGCAATAAGCGTATAGTCAGGAGAAGTGCCTGGAGTACCTGTTGGTGGAGCGGTATTCACAAGGTACGTGCTGCCGTTGAAAGTAACAACTTGCCCAACCGGATACGTTGGAGCAACAGCCGGATCAAAAGCAACAACACCCTCAAAGCCAATGCCCGTAGCCCCCGTAGGTCCAGAAGGCCCAGTAGCACCAGTGCCCCCGTCAGCGCCAGTAGCGCCCGTAGCCCCTGCGCCAGCAATAAGCGTATAGTCAGGAGAAGTGCCTGGAGTACCTGTTGGTGGAGCGGTATTCACAAGGTACGTGCTGCCGTTGAAAGCAACAACTTCCCCAACCGGATACGTTGGAGCAACAGCCGGATCAAAAGCAACAACGCCCTCAAAGCCAATGCCCGTAGCCCCCGTAGGTCCAGAAGGCCCAGTAGCACCAGTGCCTCCGTCAGCGCCAGTGGCACCAGTAGCGCCCGCGCCAGCAATAAGCGTATAGTCAGGAGAAGTGCCTGGAGTACCTGTTGGTGGAGCGGTATTCACAAGGTACGTGCTGCCGTTGAAAGTAACAACTTGCCCAACCGGATACGTTGGAGCAACAGCCGGATCAAAAGCAACAACGCCCTCAAAGCCAATGCCCGTAGCCCCTGTAGGTCCAGAAGGCCCAGTGGTGCCTGTGCCTCCGTCAGCGCCAGTCGCACCAGTAGCGCCCGCGCCAGCAATAAGCGTATAGTCAGGAGAAGTGCCCGGAGTACCTGTTGGTGGAGCGGTATTCACAAGGTAGGTGCTGCCGTTGAAAGTAACAACTTGCCCAACCGGATACGTTGGAGCAACAGCCGGATCAAAAGCAACAACGCCCTCAAAGCCAATGCCCGTAGC
>NZ_JAFBCV010000026.1 GCF_016907895.1 Shouchella xiaoxiensis | reverse complement strand
GGCCGTTAAGCTCTTTTGCGTCGATGGTAGTTGGGGGCTTCCCCCTGTGAGAGTAGAACGTTGCCGGGCAATGAGAAAGACACCTGAAAAGGTGTTTTTTTTTCGTGTACGCTCAAAGCAAAAGAGTACTGCTTCGAAGAAGGAGATACAATAAAGGATAAGACAAATACGGGGAATAACCACTTTATAAGAAAACATCATGAATCGACTTCATCGAGAAAGCAACGTGTTCCCCTGTGAGACGGAGGGGTTGTTTTCGTCATACTTCATGAGTAGGCTTCAAAGAAATCGCATCATGACTCAGCATCCCCGTAGGAAACCACCGCGGAGTCAAGAACGTTGCCGGGCAAACCGAAAGACACCTGAAAAGGTGTCTTTTTTTGTATTTTCCACAAAGCAAAAGAGTGCTACTTCGAGGAAGTAGATATAATAAGGGATAAGACAAATACGAGACATAAGCACTTTATAAGAAAACATCATGAATCGTCTTCATCGAGAAAGCAACGTGCTCCCCTGTGAGACGGAGGGGTTGTTTTCGTAAACCATCATGAAGTCGCTTCAAAGAAACAGCATCATGACTCAGCATCCCCGTAGGAAACCACCGCGAAGCCAAGAACGTTGCCGGGCAAACCGAAAGACACCTGAAAAGGTGTCTTTTTTGTATTTTCCACAAAGCAAAAGAGTGCTACTTCGAAGAAGTAGATATAATAAGGGATAAGACAAATACGAGACATAAGCACTTTATAAGAAAACATCATGAATCGTCTTCATCGAAAAAGCAACGTGCTCCCCTGTGAGACGGAGGGGTTGTTTTCGTAAACCATCATGAAGTTGCTTCGAAGCAACAGCATCATGACTCAGCATCCCCGTAGGAAACCACCGCGGAGCCAAGAACGTTGCCGGGCAATGAGAAAGACACCTGAAAAGGTGTCTTTTTTTTTATTCTCCACAAAGCAAAAGAGCCGCTGCTTCGAAGAAGGAGCAAGAATGAGGTTAATAAGAGTAGAAACTGTCTTTAGCTCAGACTTTACCCACTGTAAGTAATAAAAAACTTATTTATTCAGAAGCTCATTAATGATTAACACCTGAGTACGATCTTCAGCAATCGTAAGAAAATGTTTAATGTAGGGCACATCATCACAATCCATTGTATGAAGTCGCTCTCCCCACCACTCTGTCTCGTACCTACAAATCATGCTTAAGTTATAAAGAATCAAATAATAAACAGCTAATTCCGGTAAAAGTAAGAAGTCATTTCGATTCGAGTGTAAAACCGGTAGTCCTTCCTGATTCATACGAATTGGGCTAGGGGCTGAAAACCGTGCATGGCTGGAGTAGTTAATAATAAGTGAGTTTCGGTTTTCGTTAACAGTCGCTTTTCGGTCAAAAAGATGATTGTTTAAATAAAGTTGGAAACGTTCAGGAGTCATGTGGTATTCGTCGAGAATAGATGAGTGAAACTGAATGGCTTTTTCGCTCTTTGATCCTGAAACAAAAACCGTTTTATTGGATAAATAATGAATAGGGTCAGCCATTTCAGGAAGTTGTTTCAGTAGTTTAATCATGGAATATTTATCATCAAGTTCATAATGTTTCATGTGGAACATTTTTAATAATAAATGCGGATAAAGACCTTCACGTTGGACTTTCACTTCATCAGTTAAAAAGGAATAACCTTGTTTTTTTCTTTTACGTGTTGAAAGCCCGTGGGCAAGCACTGAGGAGCTCGCAGGGTACTCGGGATCATAGACAATCAAACACGCTTTTAATAGCTGAGAAAGCCCATAGAATAGCAACATCGGCTTAATAGCAAAAGGAGAGACCTTAGCTTGTGATAAATAGAGTTGACCATGCTGCAAGTGATACATTAAACGGTAACTGTTTCCATAACTTTTGGAAGAACTTGATTCAACAGTTGCTTCAATATATCTTTTTTCTAGATAATCCTGTGTAAAGGAAGCCGATTCAAACAGAGAAAGCTGATTCATTTCATAAATCTCCTCTATGTGCATTTAATTCAGAAAAGTACTACTTAAACCCTTGTCTTGACAGTAGTTTGCCCAATTGTTAAGCTACTAATAATATTTTCAGGCTTTTGAGGGGAGCTATCAATGATGTGGGAAGATAAGTTTGCAAAAGAAGGACTAACGTTTGACGATGTACTTTTAATACCAGCTAAGTCAGAGATCCTACCTAGAGATGTATCTGTTGCGACTAAGCTTAGTGAAACTGTTAAATTAAATGTACCAATTCTTAGTGCAGGAATGGATACAGTCACTGAGTCAGAAATGGCTATTGCCATTGCCAGAGAAGGTGGAATGGGCATTATCCATAAGAATATGTCGATTGAAGAACAGGCTGAACAAATTGATAAGGTAAAGCGCTCTGAAAGTGGCGTTATTACAGATCCATTCTTTTTGACACCAGACCGCCAAGTATTTGATGCTGAACATTTAATGGGTAAATACCGTATCTCTGGTGTCCCAATTGTTGATGAGGAGCAGCGTCTTGTTGGCATTTTAACGAATCGTGATCTTCGTTTTATTGAGGATTATTCTATCCAAATTGATGATGTCATGACAAAAGAAGGTCTTGTAACGGCATCAGTAGGAACGACGTTGGAACAAGCAGAGAAAATCCTGCAGAAATATAAAATCGAGAAGTTACCTTTAGTTGATGATGAAGGTATTTTAAAGGGACTTATTACAATTAAAGATATTGAAAAAGTGATTGAATTCCCTAATTCAGCAAAAGATAACCAAGGTCGTTTATTAGTTGGAGCAGCAATAGGCATATCTGCAGATGCTGATGTTCGAATTGAAGCAGTAGTGAATGCCGGGGCAGACGCTATTGTTATTGATACAGCTCATGGTCATTCAAAAGGTGTACTTGATAAAATTGCTCAAGTGCGTGCTAATTATCCTGACTTAACAATCATTGCAGGAAATGTAGCAACTGCTGAAGGAACTCGGGCGTTAATTGAAGCAGGCGTGAGCGTTGTAAAGGTTGGTATTGGTCCAGGCTCTATTTGTACAACGCGTATTGTCGCTGGAATTGGAGTGCCTCAAATAACAGCAGTCTATGATTGTGCAACTGAAGCAAGAAAACATGACATTCCCATTATTGCTGATGGCGGGATTAAGTATTCAGGGGATATCACGAAAGCACTTGCTGCAGGTGGGCATGCCGTAATGCTCGGTAGTTTATTAGCAGGTGTTAGTGAGAGTCCAGGAGAAACGGAAATTTATCAAGGTCGTCAATATAAAGTGTATCGTGGGATGGGCTCACTTGGAGCGATGGAAAAAGGAAGTAAGGATCGTTATTTCCAGGAAAACAATCAAAAACTTGTTCCAGAGGGAATTGAAGGACGCACTTCATACAAAGGTCCTCTTGCAGACACGATTCATCAGTTGGTTGGTGGAGTTAGAGCAGGAATGGGCTACTGTGGAACGGCTTCCCTTCAGTCATTGAGAGACGAAGGTCAGTTTATTCGCATTACTGGCGCCGGTTTAAAAGAAAGTCACCCGCATGATGTGCAGATTACAAAAGAAGCACCAAATTATTCGTTATAATTGACATATATTCGTCGAATAGATAGGGACTTCCCTATCTATTTTTTTGTATATCAGCATGATACAATAAGACACATGTGTAGAAATAGTGGAGGTGTCATTTTGAAGAGAAATAACCGAGCGAAGTGGGCAAAAGTGTCATTATTGTTCACATTAATTCTAGCTCTAGTAACAGTACCTATTCAACAAGCAGAGGCCAATTCAGTAGATATCGATGCATCCGCAGCGATTATGATTAATGGAGATACAGGACAAATCCTGTTTGAACAGAACATAGATGAACAATTAGCCATTGCTAGTATGACAAAAATGATGACAGAGTATCTATTATTTGAAGCAATTGAAGAAGGACAAATTGCATGGGATGATACAGTACATATTGAAGATCATTTGTATCCTTTATCTCACCAAGGTGGTCTTTCTAATGTCATGTTTCGTCCCGATTATGATTATACGGTAGAAGATCTTTATGAATCAATGGCGATTTATTCGGCTAATGCATCAACAATGGCTCTTGCAGCGCATATAGCTGGATCAGAAACGGCATTCGTTCAGCAGATGAATGATAAAGCAGCAGAGCTAGGTTTAGATCAATACGATTTTGTAAATTCAAGTGGATTAAATAATTCTAGTTTAGATGGACATCATCCTGAGGGCACACCTGCTGATGGAGAAACGTCGATGTCTGCACGCTCTGTTGCGCAACTTGCCTTTCATCTCGTAAAAGATTACCCTGAGGTTTTAGAAACAGCAAGCGTTCCTTTTGCTGAATTTCAAGCTGGTCCAGATGAAACGGTAGATATGCCGAATTGGAATCAGATGTTACCAGGAATGAGTCATGAATATGAGGGTGTTGACGGATTAAAAACCGGCACAACTAGTGCTGCAGGGAATAGTTTTACAGGTACAGCTGTACGCGATGGATCACGTTTAATTACGGTTGTAATGAATGCAGGAGATCCACAAATTCGTACAGAACGTTTTGTTGAAACAGCAAAATTATTTGATCACGGCTTTAACAATTTTGAAGAAACAACAATTGTAGAAGAAGGTCAAGAACCGGAAGAGAACGTTCTATCTATTAGCGGTGGTAAAGAAACTGAAGTTTCCGTAGTGACAGCAGAAAGTTTAAAGATTTCAACTCCTAGAAACACAGAACAAGATTTCACATTAGAAGTTGTGCTTGATGAAGAGCGAACTAATGAAGATGGAGAACTAATTGCACCGATTGAAGCCGGTGAATCAATCGGTACTTTAAAAGTAAACTTCAATGAGGAAACAGACTATATTCAAGGCGCACAGCAAAGTGGGGTTAATCTTGTCGCAGTTGAAGGAGTAGAAGAAGCTGGATGGTTCACGATGTCAATGCGTGGCATTGGTGGATTTTTCTCTGGCATCTGGACAAGCGTTTCCGATACAGTGGCAGGTTGGTTTAGCTAATTTTGATTAAAAAACAGAGTCCTTTGACTCTGTTTTTTTGTATGCTTTTCAAACATTCGTTTGATAAAATAAATAAAAGCATGAGAGAGGAGTCGGAACAAATGAACATTGCCATTTATCAAATGGAGATTATAGCAGGGAATCCGAACTTAAATCGAGAAAAAGTGGAGAAGTGGATTAATCAAGTCTGTGCCGATCAAAAAGATAAACCTCAATTGATTGTACTTCCAGAATTATGGACGACCGGTTATCAATTAGAATCACTTACTACATTGGCTGAAGAAAGAGGGGAGCAGACGATTTCCTTTCTTAGTAAGCTTGCAATAAAGCATAAACTCCATATGATTGCTGGATCTATAGCAACAAAAAAAGAAGGTAGGATCTACAATACAGCAATTGTGATACGAGCGGATGGAGAATGCATTTATTCGTATAACAAAATGCATTTAGTGCCAATGCTTAATGAACCAACGTATTTAGATGAAGGAATGAAAGCACCTGCTGTCTTTGAACTGGATGGAATTAAAATGGGGGTAGTTATTTGTTATGACCTGCGCTTTCCTGAAATCATACGAAATCTAATGCTCCAAGGTGCAGAGGTGCTCTTTATACCTGCGGAGTGGCCGCGAGCGAGGACTACTCATTGGGAGATTTTACAGCAAGCTAGAGCAATCGAGAATCAATTTTTTGTTTTATCTGCTAATGGGGTCGGATTCTACAAAGAAACAGAGTATGCCGGAAGATCTCTCGTCGTAAATCCCTGGGGAGATATTATTGCTTCAGGCAGTATTGAAAAGGAAGAAACAATCTTAACCAAGATTGATTTTAGCGAAGTTGAGCAGGTAAGGAGACAGGTACCAATCCAATCAAGTAGACGGCCGCATCTGTATAGCTAGTTACGATAAGCTGAGAGGGTGATAAAGATGAAGCTCACATTAGATCAAATTATGAAGCTCGATATCATGAAGTTAGCGACTGTAAAAACAGCAGTTAATCAACTTCATCATAAAAGCGTAGAGTGGGTTTCAATCACAGAAGCACCTGTAGAAAATTTCATTCGTAAAAATGAGCTTGTTTTAACGACGGGTATTGGTTATGGCCATGATCCAAAGCAATTTTTCGAGTTTGTTAAAGATGTAATGAAGTCAGAGGCTTCAGCTCTTGCTGTAGCAACAGGGCGATACATTTATGAACTATATGAAGATGCAAGGGAGCTGGCAGAAGCTGAAGGCTTTCCCATTTTGTTTCTCCCTTGGGAAGTCCGATTCGCCGATCTTACGCAAGCCGTTACGGCAAGATTGGTTGATGAAAAACAATCCGACTGGCAGTTTGCTCAAAGCGTTCAGCAGGAACTACTTTCTCTGATGTTAGCAGGTCGAGACCTCTCTCATTTTCTTAATCACGTAAGTAAATACACGGAAGCTCCTTTAGCCATAACAGATCATCTTGGGCGAGTGAAAGGGAAGGTAGTACGTTCGCATAAAGAATTCGACAGGCTCGTTTTACAAGCATTTACGACATTGAAAGCAAGTGATCAATCGACTGAACATCATCCATTGGAAAGTAAAGTCCAGGTATTAGATGTAGAGGGAGAATCTTTTTTTGTCGTTCCAATTATTCAAGCCAATGAGCAAATTCAGGGATACCTATTCGCTGTTCGTTCTCATGTGAATGATCTCGATATAAATGTTTTCTACCTCTTGCTTGAACACACGGTAACAGCGGCAGCATTTTGGTTTTTACAAGAAAGTGCGGTTCAGGAAGCGGAGGCACGTATTCGTGATAACTTTGTAGGGGATCTTGCTCAAGGTGTACCAACTGCTCAATTGCGAACAAAGGCCAAGTCAATTGGGTATCATTTAAATCATTGCTATATTGCTATTGTAGGGATGCCCCATAACTTAGCGGAGCTATACACACAGTCTGATCAAGTTGCCTCTTATGAAGAGTGGCTCCCTAGTATGGTTCATTATATGGAAGAAGAAGCAAAATATGCAGGTTCGTCCATTAATCGAGAAGTAATGACAACTTTCATAGAGAGTCAGTTGTTAATTTATTTAGAAGTTGAAAAAGAAGAGTATCAATCAACCGTAAATAGTTACCTTGATTTACTTGATCGACGTCTTACGCATCTCTTGCCAGACATGGAAATGACTTGGGCGATCGGTGATGCAAAAATTGAACTTGGAGCATTTGAAGTACGATTTACTGAGGCCAAACAAGCTCTTAAACTTGGGATTGGCCGTTTAGGTAAGGGGAGCCGTATCTTTTTTTCAGATACAAGAATAGACCAAGTCCTGTTTAAGATCGGAACCGATCCTGAACTGAGAACATTAATCGATGATTATGCAGCACCGCTCCTATCGTATGATCAACTAAGGGACATTGATTTGCTCGGAACGTTTCTAGCCTATCAACGAAATCAAAACAATGTCTCACAAACAGCAAGAGTTCTGCATCTCCATCGGCAGTCACTCTTATATCGGTTAAGAAAGATCGAAGCTCTTACCGGCCTATCATTAGCAAATCCTGATGATGTGTTCTTACTCGATTTAAGTATCAGGATATTATTGGTAAACAGGCACATGAATGAAGCAAATGGTGCACAATATGAATGATGAACGAGCGTTTATACTGAATGCTCGTTTTTTTGTGATGTTCCAAAAAAATGTCTAAGTAAAAAGTTAAATTTTCATACAGTTTGAATATTGAATGTTTATTTCTTTAAAGCTTAAACTTAGGGTAGATTTCTTAATAAGCTAGAGGAGGCTATTCTTACATGTTTCCATTTACACTAGAAGAATTTCAATCTCGTCTTATTGATACAAAGCGTAAAATGGTGGACTATGGCATTGACGTACTTCTCATCACAGACCCTGCCAATATGAATTATTTAGCAGGCTATAACGGCTGGTCTTTCTACGTCCACCAAATGCTAGTCATTCTGATTGATGAAGAGCAGCCAATTTGGATTGGACGCGGAATGGATGCCAATGTAGCGAAGCAAACAACATGGCTGTTGCATGAGCGAATCATTGCGTATCCAGATGACTATGTACAATCAACAGAAAAGCATCCAATGGAATTTATCGGAAAGATCTTAACCGATATCGGGCAGAGCACAAGAAACATTGGTGTTGAACTGGATACGTATTACTACACGGCAAAAGCACATAACCGCCTCACTCAGTCAATGCCAAACGCCTTATTTAAAGATGCTACAAATTTAGTTAACTGGGTGCGATTAATAAAATCAGAAGCAGAAATACACTATATGAAACAAGCCGGAAAAATAGCTGCAAAAGCGATGTATGCAGGAATGAATACAATTCGGTCAGGTGCGAGAGAGTGCGATGTTGTCGCAGATATCTACCATGCGCAAATCTCGGGTACAGAGGAAGCTGGTGGAGATTATCCAGCAATTGTTCCGCTCTTACCTTCAGGAATTAAAACCAATGCCCCACATATCACATGGACTGATCAACGTTATCCGAATGAAGAAACAGTCATTATTGAATTAGCAGGATGCCATCAGCGCTATCATGCACCGCTAGCACGAACCATAACAATTGGGACGCCTCAACAACGGGTCACAGATGTAGCGAGTATTGTGATCGAAGGTTTAAATGAGGTCCTTTCGTTTATAAAGCCTGGCGTTACTTGCGAACAAGTCGAACAGGTTTGGCAGAAGACGATTAACCGCTATGGCTTAAGGAAAGATTCACGTCTGGGCTACTCAACAGGCTTAAACTATCCGCCTGACTGGGGCGAGCATACAGCAAGCTTACGGAAAGGCGATTGTACCGTGTTAAAGGAGAATATGGCGTTCCATGTTATTCCTGGAATGTGGTACGAAGACTTTGGCGTTGAGATAAGTGAATCAATTCGTGTGACAGGTGACAGCTGCGAGCTCTTATGTGAGTTTCCAAGACAGTTGTTATCAAACCAATCATCAGTTGATTCAGCATCATAATAAGGAGGAATAAAGCGATGACAACGATAAATGAAGCAAAATTAGCAACAAAAGCAGTTTGGGCGGGGGAGAAGGACTATCTCGTACATGGAGCGACACAAGTTCCTGTTATTCCAAGTGTTGCTTTCGGTTATGACGATATGGATGAATGGTATGAAGTCGCGATCGGTCAAAAAAAAGGTCATATCTATGGTCGAAATACAAACCCTACCGTTCAAGCATTTGAAGATAAAGTAAAAGTTCTTGAAGATGCTAAGGCAGCAACGAGTTTTTCCACTGGAATGGCTGCAATTTCAAATACGCTTTATACCTTCTTACGTCCAGGTGATCGTGTCGTAACGATTAAAGATACGTATGGAGGAACAAATAAAATATTTACTGAATTCCTCCCGAATATGCAGGTAGACGTACAGTTTTGTGAAACCGGAAATGATGAACAAATACGGGCAGAAACAGAAAAAGGCTGTAAGATTCTCTATCTTGAAACGCCAACAAACCCGACTGTAAAAATTACCGATATAAAAAAGTGTGCTGAAGCAGCAAAAGAAGCAGGCGCTTTAGTTATTGTTGATAATACCTTTGCTACTCCTATTAATCAAAATCCACTCGCACTTGGAGCAGATTTAGTAATCCATAGCGCAACAAAGTTTCTAGGGGGCCATGCCGACGCGCTTGGAGGAGTAGTTGTCGGTAATGATACAACGCTTGTAGAAGCCATCTACCATTATCGTGAAATTAACGGAGCAACAATGGATCCATGGGCAGCTTATTTATTATTAAGAGGGATGAAGACACTGGATTTACGCGTCAAGCGCCAAGCTGAAAACGCTATGAAACTAGCCACATATCTGCAAAAGGTAGAGCATGTTGAAGCGGTTTTTTATCCTGGTCTAGTAGACCACCCAAATCATGAAATCGCGAGAGCGCAAATGTCTGGATTCGGTGGAATGCTTAGCTTTGCGGTTAAAGGCGGCGTTGATACTGTGCGTGATCTCTTACCGAAGCTTCAATATGCCAATCGCGCAGCAAACTTAGGGGCGGTTGAGACGACCGTAGGACCTGCAAGAACAACGAGCCATGTTGAATGTACGCCTGCAGAACGTGCCGCAATGGGTATTCCAGAAGGGTTAATTCGCGTGTCCTGCGGAGTTGAAGACGCTGACGATATTCTGCAAGATTTTAAACAAGCGTTTGCAGCAGTTCGTGTAGGCGTCTAATATGTCTGAGATTGTAGCTTGGGCCGAAGCAATACAAGAACAACTTGTTCGTTGGCGTCGCCACCTGCATCAGTATCCAGAATGTAGTTTTGAAGAAAAAGAAACAGCTGCTTTTGTAGCAAACGTTTTGAGTGAGATACCAGGGATAAAAGTGACGAGAAACGTAGGTGGTTACGGAGTAGTTGGCAAATTGGAGAGAGGTGGGGGACGAACAATCGCTTTGCGAGCGGATATGGACGCCTTACCAATTATCGAAGCAGCAGAAGTAACGTATGCAAGTAAGCATAGAGGTGTGATGCATGCTTGTGGACACGATGCCCACACAGCGATCCTGCTCGGTGCAGCTACTTTATTGAGTCGAAGCTTTCATGAGGATAGCGACTTGAACGGAACTGTGCTGTTTCTTTTTCAACCGGCTGAAGAATCAATGGACAGTGAAGGAAAGACAGGAGCTGTTCACTTGATTGAGCACGGTGTTCTTCAAGATGTTGAGATGGCTTTTGCTTTACATGTTTGTCCATGGCATAAAAAAGACACGATCCAACTGCATAGTGGACCGTCAATGGGAAGCATCGATGTATTTAAAGGGACAATTAGTGGGACGGGAGGTCATGGTGCTTATCCTCACTTAGGAAACGATCCTTTTTGGTTACTATCGCAAGTTCTCCCTGCACTCTATGCACTGACTGCTCGTCGCATTTCTCCACTTGAGGAGGCAGTTGTTAGCGTAGGTAAGATTAGTGGTGGAGAAGCAAATAATGTGATTCCGTCTGAAGTGCAAATTGAAGGTACCATTCGCTGTTACGATGAAACTGTCCGTCATTTATTGAAAAGGGATGTAGCGCAAGCCTTTGACATAGCAAAAGTGTTTGGAGGCAGAAGTCAGTGTCTGCTTACTGGAGGAGAACCTGCCTTAATGAATCATGAGAAAGCCGTCCGCCTTATCCAAGTGGTTGCTGCAGAACTTTACCCTCAGCACTCCATTGTTAATGAGCCTTATGGACTGGGAAGTGAAGACTTTGCCCATATAGCAAAAGAAACAACGGCAGCTCTGTTCTTTCTAGGTTGTCAGCCAGAATCAGGACAGTATGATCTGCATACGGATACATTTCAAATAGACGAAAGCTGTCTTAGTAAAGGTACATCAATAATGGCCGCAACAGCTATAGCTGCTTTAAAAGAGAAGGAGGAAGAAAGCTCATGTCATTAAAACTTGCATTACTTGGGTTTGGAGTAGTAGGTCAAGGTTTGGCAGAACATCTCGTTTCTAATGGTGAAAAAGCAAACAAAGCAGTAGGATTTGATCCAGTGGTGGTGGCAATCTCTGATTTTAAAAAGGGGTCAATTTATGATCCGGATGGACTTGATTTAACTAAGGTTCTTCAATGTTTAAAGGACCACGGCACACTCGATAACTATCCTGGTTCAGATCAGTTGGTTCGGGGACTGGATGCTGTCTCAACAATAGTCGAAACCAATGCTGATGTCATCGTAGAAGCCACTTTTACAAATGTCGTAACGGGTGAACCAGCAATTACCCATTGTAAGACAGCATTTGAAGCAAAAAAGCATGTGGTGATGACAAATAAAGGACCAATTGCACTCGCTTACCAGGAACTAAAAAAGCAGGCTGAGGACGAGGGGGTTTTTCTTGGATACGAGGGAACTGTTATGAGCGGCACACCTGCGCTGCGGCTGCCAGAGACCACATTAATTGGCAATACGATTACAAAAATAAGTGGTATTTTAAACGGAACAACAAATTATATGCTAACAAGAATGGAAGAAGGTCTAACGTATAAAAACGCTTTAAAAGAAGCGCAGGAGCAAGGATATGCAGAAGCTGACCCAACGAGTGACTTGGAAGGTTATGATGCCACGTACAAGGTGGTCATCTTGGCAAACGCCGTTATGGGCAAACCGCTTTTAATTGAAGAGGTTGAACGTCAGGGACTTCACACCCTGCAAGAAGATGTAGTACGTGAAGCAGCAGCATCTAATCAGTGTTGGAAAATGCTTGGAACAATAGAAGAACTCGAAGATGGAACAGTTGCAGCCTCTGTAAAACCTGTACTCATTGAGCGAACTCATCCGCTGGCAGCAATCACAGGCGCAACCAATGCCATTACGTATTCGTGTAATATGTCCGGTGATATTACGCTTACAGGTGCTGGCGCTGGAAAAAGTGAAACGGGTTATGCGCTATTCATTGATTTAATCTATTGTCATTTATTTATTGAGAAGCAAAACCAAGTCGTATCAACTTTTCGTTAGGAGGCGTAATCATGAAGCTTGATTTAAAACGACAAAAAATGTTGCTTGCTGGAGAATGGACCGATCGAGAAGAAACGATAGACGTTCGAAACCCTGAAAATGATGATTTGATTGCTACAGTACCACTTGCATCAATTGATGATATGGAAAAAGCAATTCAGCTAGCTAAAAAAGGAGCAATTGTTTCGTCCAATCTCCCTGTTCATAAGCGAATGTCTATTTTAAATAAAGCGGCTGACTATGTGCTTGCGCACGTTGAAGAGTATGCGAAGACAATTGCTTTAGAAGGAAGCAAAACCATTCGTGAAGCGAGAAAAGAAGCATCAAGATGTGTGGAAACACTTCGTTTATCTGCTGAAGAAGCAAGACGAATAACGGGAGAAACAATTCCATTTGACCAATCGCCAGGAGGGGAGGGGCGGTTGGGATACTATGAAAGCGGTCCTATCGGCATTATTGGAGCGATTACTCCGTTTAATGATCCATTAAACCTAGTTGCTCATAAGATTGGACCTGCGATTGCTGCAGGGAATGCAATTATCGTAAAACCAGCCTCGATTACACCATTAAGTGCTTTGTTTTTAGCGGAGGCATTTACTCATGCAGAACTACCAAATGGTATTTTATCCGTATTAACAGGTCCAGGCAGTGTTATCGGCGATTATTTAATGACACATCCCGCTGTGAGAATGATTTCATTTACCGGCGGTATGGAGGCAGGTCTGACAATCGCTAAAAAAGCAGGCTTAAAGAAAAAGAGTATGGAGCTTGGTTCGAACTCACCTGTTATTGTATTAAATGATGCGGATATAGAAGAGGCGGTAGCATCCTGTGTTAGTGGTGCGTTTTGGGCTGCTGGACAGAACTGTATTGGTGTACAACGAATGTATGTGCAGGAAGATGTATACGCTGAATTTAAGCAGCAATTCGTGCAGCAGGCTAAAGCATATAAGGTCGGTTTTAAACTAGATAAACAAACAGATATGGGACCACTCATTTCTGAAACAGAAGCGAAGAGAGTTGAGTTTATAGTGGATGATGCCGTGCGATCTGGCGCCTTACTCTTATGTGGTGGAAACCGAACTGAAGCTTTTTATGAACCAACTGTGCTAGAAAATGTGCCAAGTGACTGTCACTTAGGAAATGAAGAAATTTTTGGACCTGTTGCTCTCTTATATAAAATAAATTCATTAGAACAAGCGATCCATGAAGCGAATCAGACTGAATACGGCTTGCAGGCTGGCCTGTTTACAAAAGATCTCAACGTTGCGTTTAAAGTCATTCGTGAATTAAATGTAGGTGGTATTATGATCAATGATAGTTCGGATTTTCGAATTGATGCCATGCCATTTGGCGGGACAAAGCAGTCAGGTCTTGGGCGTGAAGGAGTTCGATTTGCGGTGCAAGAAATGACGGAGCAGAAGGTTGTTTGTTTTAAGATGGGATGATGATTTAAGAATCTGAGTAACCGATACTCAGATTCTTTTTTTTTTCAGACATGCTCAATAGTTTAAGAAAGCGTAAGGTATATTGTTCTTAAGGACAAATAGTATCGATGAAGAGCGATAATGGCAGATAATCCTTTTTGTCTATTTTAATTGGAAGTGATATCATAATATGAATTAACAGAAAATATTTAATGGAGGAATTAGTGTGAAAAAAATAACAAGAATTACAATAGCAACAATCACTCTTTCTTTGTTTACTGCATGTGGAGGAGCTGATTCATCTGGTGAGGGTGAAGCCTCTAACAATGGGTCTGGAGATGATTTGGTTACATATGAGATTGCGACTGATAATAATTTTGTACCGTTTGAATTTATTGACTTAGAAACAAATGAATTGATTGGTTTTGATATAGACTTAATGAAGGCAATTGCAGCTGAAGCAGGGTTTGCAGTTGAGTTTCATCAAATGGAGTTCTCTGGAGCATTAAATGGAGTACAGCAAGGACAATATGATGCTGCGATTAATGGGATGAGTATTACTGAGGAGCGGAAAGAAAACATTGATTTCTCTGACCCTTATTACGAGTCAGGCTTAATTTTAGCCGTTGCTGAAGAAAATGAAACGATTCAAACCATAGACGATCTTGATGCTACAACAACCGTTTCCACCAGACAAAGTTCTACTAGCCAGACGTATTTAGAAGAAAATACAGAAGCGGGTATTGATGCGTATCCAGAAATTACTGAAGCTTACCAAGCTTTAATGACAGGTCACGTTGATGCGGCGTTATATGATGTCCCGAACGTTCAATATTTTATTCAAGAGCAAGGGGAAGGATCAATGAAAATTGTTGGTGACAGGTTAACAGGTGAAGATTATGGGATTGCGTTCCCAAAAGGTTCTGATTTAGTTGACCCTGTAAATGAAGCACTGGCTACATTAATGGAAAATGGGACGTACGGTGATATCTATGAAGAGTATTTTGGTGAAAGACCAGAAGGAATGTAACGAACGAGACCAGCTCATGCGCGAGCATGGGCCTCTTTTATTGAAGGGAAGAGAGTGAATGGATTTAGATTTTGGCGCCTTACCGTTTTTAGTTGAGGGTTTAAAGCTAACACTTATTATTACGCTAGTCGGAGTTTTTTTTGGAAGTATAATTGGATCAATTCTAGGCTTAATGAAAATTTCTCGATTTAAACTAATTAAAGCGCTTTCTATTGTGTTTGTCGAAATCGTTCGTGGTACACCGTTGCTAGCCCAAATATTCTTTATCCATTTTGGAATACCAGGACTGCTAGGCATGAGGTTTGATCCGTTGTATACAGGAATTTTCGTAATTGCAATTAACTCAGGAGCCTATATTGCTGAAATTGTTAGAGGTGGTGTACAGTCAATTGATAGAGGTCAAATGGAAGCTGGTCGATCACTAGGATTAACTGGGATTCAAACAATGCGACACATTATTTGGCCACAAGCTGTAAAAGTAATGATTCCACCGTTTGGTAACCAGTTTATTATTAGCTTAAAAGATACGTCGTTGCTCTCTTCTATTGCTGTGGGGGAGTTGATGTATCAAAGCAGAATGTATACTGGGAACACATTCTCTTATTTTGATACATTCTTACTTGTTTGTTTGTTTTATTTAGCAATTACGATACCAGCGACAATCCTATTACGCTACACAGAACGGAGACTTGAACGCTCATGATAAAGGTATTAGATTTACATAAGAGTTTTGGGAAGAATGAGGTTCTTAAAGGAATTTCAACAGAAATTAATGAAAAAGAGGTAGTTTGTGTTATCGGACCTTCGGGTTCAGGCAAGAGTACGTTCCTAAGATGTTTAAATAGACTTGAGGAGATTACATCCGGTGAAGTGCATGTTAATGGGATAAATATCGCAGACTCTAAAGTTAATATTAATCAAATTCGTGAAGATGTGGGTATGGTGTTTCAACACTTTAATTTATTTCCTCACAAAACAGTGTTAGAAAACGTCACGCTCGCACCATTAAAGGTTAAGAAGGAAAATAAGGAAATGGCCAAACAAGCAGCACTCGCTTTACTAGAAAAAGTAGGTTTAGGAGAAAAAGCAAACGCCTTTCCAGCCAGCCTTTCTGGGGGGCAAAAGCAGCGTGTTGCAATCGCTCGTGCTTTGTCTATGAATCCTAAAGTGATGTTATTTGATGAACCAACTTCCGCTTTAGATCCTGAACTTGTTGGTGATGTGTTACAAGTAATGAAAGAACTAGCGCTAGAAGGAATGACAATGGTCGTTGTTACCCATGAGATGGGGTTCGCTAGAGAAGTTGGCGACAGAGTATTTTTTATGGACGATGGTTTAATTCTTGAAGAAGGAACGCCGGGAGAACTTTTTGATAGGACGAAGCATGAACGGACTAAAGAGTTTTTGAGCAAAGTCTTATAAAAAAGAGTCGCCGTACGGCGACTCTTTTGTTAAGCATATGAAGGTTGACGTGTACCTGCAGTAATCTCTTCCATGTAGTGACAAGCGCCTTGGTGTCCTTCTAACATATCTTCAGTGGTGCGAAGTTCAGGTGTTTCCGTACGGCATTTATCCGTTGCGAATGGACAACGTGTATGGAAACGGCAGCCAGCTGGCGGATCGATTGGAGAAGGTACATCTCCTTGCAAGATAATACGCTCTTTTTTCGTACCAGGGTCTGTACTAGGAATAGCAGACAATAACGCTTTTGTATAAGGATGTTGTGGGTTATCAAATACCGACTTCTTATCGCCAATTTCCACGATTCGTCCAAGATACATGACAATTACCCGATCCGAAATATGACGAACAACACCTAAATCATGGGATATAAATAGATAAGTTAAATTACGTTCTCGTTGTAATTTTTTTAATAAGTTAATAACCTGCGCTTGAATTGAAACATCCAAAGCAGATACAGCTTCATCACAAATAATTAGCTTTGGATTAACGGCTAGTGCACGGGCAATCCCAACACGCTGCCTTTGACCACCACTAAATTCATGAGGAAAGCGGTCAATTTGGTGTTCTCCAAGACCAACTGTTCTCATTAATTCACGAATAATCTCATCATGTTTTTTAACTGGTGCGACTTTCTGAATCGTCATGGCTTCAGAGAGCACTTGGCGAACTGTCTGGCGCGGGTTAATAGAAGCGTATGGATCTTGGAAAATGATTTGTAAGTCATTACGCTTCTTGCGCATCGAACCGCGACCTAAAGCAAGTAGATCTTCTCCTTGGAATTCCACTTCCCCTTCAGTTGGTTCGTCAAGGCGAAGAATCGCCCGACCCGTTGTTGATTTTCCACAACCTGACTCACCAACGATTGATACCGTTTCACCTTCTTTAATCTCGAACGTTATATCGTCAACCGCTTTAACATGATTCACAGTCCGGCCAAGAAATCCACCTTTTATCGGAAAATATTGCTTAAGCCCATTAACTTTGAGCAGCGTAGTTTTCGTAGTCGTCACGAACATTCACCTCCGGGCCATCCCATTTATCCGAATAAATCCAACAGCGTACTTGACTTCCATCCGCTTTCGTCTCAAGCTCAGGAAGCTCTTTGCAAATCTCGCTTGCAAACGGGCAACGAGGCGCAAAGCGACATCCTGCCGGCATATCAGCAGGCGCTGGTACAGAGCCTTTAATAATGGCCAAATCACCTTCAATATCTTCATCGTGTTTCGGCAATGATTTCATTAAGCCAACTGTATACGGGTGATTTGGTTTGTTGAAAAGATTACTAATTTCCGCATATTCAACAACTTGTCCTCCATACATAACCGCTACGTGATCACATGTCTCAGCCACAACCCCAAGGTCATGCGTAATCATAATAACGGACATACCAAGACGATTCTGTAAGTCTCTAATCAATTCTAAGATCTGTGCTTGAATGGTTACGTCAAGCGCTGTGGTTGGTTCATCTGCGATTAACAGCTCAGGATTACAAGCAAGGGCAATCGCAATCATTACGCGCTGACGCATCCCACCAGACAATTCAAATGGATATTGATCAATCCGTTTTTCAGGGGAAGGGATCCCAACAAGCTTAAGCATATCAATTGATCGAACGCGTGCTTGTTTTTTTGATAAGTTTTCGTGAATCCGGAAAGATTCACTAATTTGCTGTCCAACAGTAAAGGTTGGGTTAAGCGACGTCATTGGTTCTTGGAAAATCATTGAAATTTCATTTCCGCGAATTTTTCTCATCTGAGCGTTTGTTTTTTTAGTTAGATCTTCACCTTTAAATAGAATTTCGCCGTCTTTTACTCTTCCCGGTGCTGAGAGCAAATTCAAGATGGAAAGGGAGGTGATGCTTTTACCAGAACCAGATTCACCGACAATACCGATTGTTTTCCCTTTTTCAACTGAAAATGTCACGCCGTCAACGGCTTTAACTTCCATTTCTTTAGTGAAAAACGATGTACGAAGATCTTTTATTTGCAATATCGTTTCGTTAGCCAATCGTTCCACACCTTTCTTCTACAGTATTATTCTGAGTCAACTCGTTTATTTACTAAGCGGTAAGATATATCGACAAGTAACGTTACTAACACAAAGCAGAGTGAAGCGATTAGAATTCCACCTTGCATAACAGGGAAGTCACGTCTAGTAATCGCATCAGTAATCATTCGTCCCATACCGTCAATCGCAAATACGTTTTCGGCAAGTACCGCACCACCTAAAAGACCACCAAAGCTCAGCCCAACAATCGTTATAACTGGAATAAGAGCATTTTTCAACGCGTGTTGATAAATAACATAACGTTCTTTAACACCTTTTGCTCGCGCGGTCCGTATATAATCCTGATTGATGACTTCAAGCATACTTGATCGAGTCATCCGCGCAATAATCGCAGCACCAGAAATACCTAGCATAGCAACCGGTAATACTAGCTGATCAAAGTTGCCCCAACCTGAAGCTCTAAACCAACCTGTGTCAATATAGTTCCCTATAATAGGAAGGTTTCCTAAAGCAAACCATTGAATTAAAAGTAGACCTAACCAGAAGTTTGGCATCGACATTCCAAACATAGCAACAACCATAATACCGGAATCCGTTAAGGATCCTCGTTTTGTTGCTGATAATATACCCGCTATTAATCCTAAAAAGATACTTAAGATCGTACTGTAGATTGCCAGTTCGATTGTTATAGCAAGCCGCGGAAATAACATGGATGACACTGATTGACCTGTAGTTATAGAGTTTCCGAGATCAAGTTGAAACAAATCTCCCATGTAGTTAAAGTATTGAACTGGCAGAGGATCATTGAGTCCTAATCGCTCTGTAATCGCATCAATTTGTTGTTGCGTTGCATTTTCCCCAGCCAAAGCTTGAGCTGGATTACCCGGAATAAAATGCATTAAGCTAAAGACGAGTATCGTTACCCCAAGCAATACAGGAATTGTTTGTATTAAACGACGTATAATAAATTTAAACACTGTAACACCTCTCTTCTATCGTTTTAATTTAGGATCTAGCGCATCACGAATTCCATCGCCAAAAATATTAAAGGCGATAACGAATAAAACAATGGCAAGTCCTGGGAAGTAGGTCATATGTGGCGCTTGGTACATATAATTACGCCCATCGTTTAGCATGGAGCCCCATTCTGGTGAAGGCTCAGGAGCACCTAATCCTAAAAACGATAGCCCGGCAGCTGCCAGTACCCCTGTCGCTATAGAAAGCGTCGTTTGTACGATAAGAGGAGATAATGTATTAGGTAATATATGTTTAAAGATAATACGCCCATCGCTCGCGCCTAATGCACGAACGGCATCAATGTACTCTAATTTACGCACTGCCAGCGTTGAACCGCGAGCGATCCGAGCAAATACAGGGAATGAACTTACCGCAATTGCCAGAATAATGTTTTCAAGCCCTGATCCAAGCGTAGCAACAATTGCTAAAGCGAGTACAATACTTGGAAAAGCTAGTAAAATGTCCATTATTCTCATAACAATTGTGTCAATAATCCCGCCGTAATAGCCTGATATAACTCCTATCGTAATTCCTACAGAAGCAGCAATTGCAACGGATCCAAATCCAATAATAAAAGTTGTGCTCATTCCATGGAGAATTCGAGACAAAATATCTCTTCCATATTGATCAGTCCCGAACCAGTTTTCGGCAGTAGGACCTAAAAGCTGTTTTGTATAGTCGTGCTGATTAATTCCTTCTGAAGCAATGTTAGGACCAATAATAGCTAAAATTGCTAGAATGATGATTAAAGACCCACCAATAATGGCAGAGTTATTGGTTACGAGCCTCTTTAAAAAAGCCTTCCAATTACGAATAAAAGGACTTTGAGCTTTTTTAGGCGTAGTCTTTTGGACTGAAGTGTTTTGCGACATCTACAACTTCCTTTCTTTACAAATCTTCTTTTTCCATTGGTAAAGCAGCATTTGTTGATTATACAAAAAATAATCGGTTGAAACAATCTGAAAATAACGTTCTTAGGATAATAGTTTAGTGTAAGAAAGATAAACATGCAAAGGAAATTTTTTGAATGGTCCTATTTTCACTATAACTTATGTAAAGGACTAATAAAATAGAGTTAATAAGCGAACGTACGTATGTAGTCCAAATATATAAAGTAGAAAAGATCTTTCAATTAAAATATTTAAACAGTCATTTAATTTGTTATTTTGGAATATTAAAACGCACACGAACTAGGACTTTGGAATCAAATAGTAGGAAAAGTTGATTATTTAGATTGCTGAATTATTCGTTATCGTATAGAATTAAGCTTGCTTTACACATAAAAGTACATCATATCAAGGGGGAAATTAGATGAAACGCTTTAAAGGTTCATTATATGGTTTAGCTGCGTTATCATTAGCTGTTGGCTTAGCTGCTTGTTCAAGCGAACCAGGCGATGATAATAATGGTGGTGGTACAGACGGAGGAAATGGTGGCGACAACGGTGGCGGAGAAGCTGCTGAAGGCGGAGACTTCGTTATGGTTGCTCAAGGGCATATTAGCGGACTCGATCCTCACCAAGTGAATGATGTTCCTTCAGGTCAAATCCAAGAGCAGATTTATGAAGGTTTAGTTAAATTTGACGAAGAGTTAAATATCGTTGAATCGCTAGCTGAAGATTTCGAAGCTGATGGTAATAGATTGTGGTTTAAATTAAGAGAAGATGTAACGTTCCACGATGGCGAAGCGTTTAATGCAGAAGCTGTAAAAGCAAACATAGAGCGCATCATTGATCCTGATATTAATTCTCAGCGTGCATTTTTATTTGAAGATATTTCAGAAATTAATGTTATCGGTGATTATGAAATTGAATTTTTAACTGAGGAAGTTTATGCTCCATTAATCTTTAGCTTTGCTCACGGTGGCGGATTTATGATTAGCCCAGCTGTTATTGCTGAAGACTATGAAGCTATGGAAGGCGGAGCAGAGCCTTATACAGTTGTTAATGAGAAGCCAATGGGGACAGGCTACTTTAAATATCAATCAGGAGTAGCTGGTTCTGGTGATATCGTAATGGAACGTAATGAAGATTACTGGGGTGACAATGCGTTACTCGATACAGTAACTTTTAAAGTTGTTCCGGATCTATCAACACGTGTAGCAGAAATAGAGCGTGGAGATGCGCACCTTGCTTTGGGTGTAGATTCTACTGCAATTCCACAAATTGACGCTATGCCTGATGGTGAATTATTGCAAACTGAAGGAATTTCTGCTTCTTATTATGGTTTTAATACAACTGTAGAGCCATTTGATAATCCAGATGTTCGTCGCGCAATTGCAATGGCAATTGATAACGAATCAATTCTTAATAACATTATGGATGGATACGGAAGAGCGGCACAAGGTCCAATTCCTCCTAGTGTATTTGGTTATGATGATTCACTTGAGACGATTCCTTACGATCCAGAAGCTGCACGTGAATTGCTTGCAGATGCAGGGGTAGAGGATCTTTCAGTAGAAATCCGTACAAATGATTCTGATACACGAGTTCGTATGGCTAACTACATGATTGCTGCACTTGAAGATATTGGTGTATCAGCTACAATTAATGCTTCTGATTTTCCGACTTATTTAGAAGATACAGCTAACGGTAACCATGAAATGTACATTCTTGGTTGGAGTTCTGCAACAGCTGATGCAGATTATGCGTTAGCACCTTTATTCCACTCAGAAAGTTCAGCAGCAAGCGGAAACCGTTCGTTCTATTCAAATGAAGAAGTTGATAGTTTGTTAGAAGCTGCTGTAGTTGAAGCAGATGAGAACACTCGTCTTCAAATGTACAGTGATGCACAACAAATTATCATGGATGAAGCTCCAATGGTCTTTACAACGTACACAGATTATTTGAAAGCAGTACGTAGTGAGGTTGAAGGACTTGTTATTACAGCTTCAGACGGTATTGAGCTACAAGGTGTATCTATTCAGTAATTAATAGGAAGAAAACCGACGCTGATTGCGTCGGTTTTTTTATTTTAAAAAACAGTTGCCAAATGAAAAATAATTTGTTATGATAGCTCTTGTCAGTCAAACGGAGGAATACCCAAGTCCGGCTGAAGGGATCGGTCTTGAAAACCGACAGGCGGGTCAAACCGCGCGGGGGTTCGAATCCCTCTTCCTCCTTCATTGTTATAAAACACGCCCTCTACTAGAGGGCGTGTTTTTTCGTAAATTAGGAAAAGGATGTGGGATGCTTTGGTTAATTCGACGGAAGATTGGATGAGACTAGCTCTTGAACAAGCCGATCATGCTGCTATCTTGAATGAAGTTCCGATTGGTGCCGTTATCGTAAAAGATAATGAAGTTATTTCTGCAGCTTTTAACTTACGTGAAACGAATCAAGATTCTCTTGCTCATGCGGAATTACTAGCAATTAAACGGGCATGTGATGCACTTGGGACATGGCGTCTGGAAGATTGTACCCTTTACGTCACGCTTGAGCCTTGCCCGATGTGTGCAGGTGCGATTGTACAGTCTCGTATTCCGACTGTTGTTTACGGAGCGAAAGATGAAAAAGCGGGATGTGCCGGAACCCTAATGAACTTGTTGGAAGAACCTCGGTTTAACCACCGGTGCGAAGTGATAGCGGGTGTGTTGGAACATGAATGTGGTGATCGTTTAACTCGTTTTTTTAAAGAATTAAGGCTAAGAAAGAAAGCGAAGAAACTAGATAAAGCTTAGTCTAAATCTAGTTAACGCTTCTTATGTGTAAACCTTGCATTTCTGAGGTTAGTGACGTATACTTAGATTTGCGTCATTTGATGGCGTTTGATTATGTTATTCAATTTGCCGTGCTAGACGGGGAGGTAGCGGTGCCCTGTAACTCGCAATCCGCTGTAGCGAGGTTGAATTCCATTTTGAGGTTTCGATTTTGTAAGGTCTGCCCTAAGTAAGTGGTGTTGACATTTGGGTTCTGCGCAACGGAAACCTATGAATCCTGTCAGGTCCGGAAGGAAGCAGCAGTAAGTAGATCCTTCCGTGTGCCGCAGAGGTGCCTGGATCGAGCTAACTGTTTAAGTAACGCTTATGGATTCGTTATCGAGGAATGGTGCACGGTATTTAATTTATAAAATGAAACAAGAGTTGGCTGGAGACAGCTGACTCTTTTTTTATTGATTCTAGATGAAAACGTTAATAGATTAGACGAAATATGCAGGTTTACTTTAAACACGATTTAGAAAAGGCTATAATAGGAATACGACTGTAGAAAACGAGGAGGAGCTTATGAGTTACCAAGCCCTTTATCGTGTTTGGCGACCACAGCTACTTCAAGATGTTGTTGGACAAACACATATTACCAAAACATTGCAAAATGCGCTCATCCAGGAAAAGATGGCGCATGCATATCTCTTCTCAGGACCGAGGGGAACAGGAAAAACAAGCGCCGCAAAAATCGTTGCAAAAGCGGTTAACTGTGAAGAAGCTCCTACGAATGAACCTTGTAATATCTGCAAGAGCTGCATAGGAATAACCGAGGGTTCCATTGTTGATGTGATTGAAATTGATGCTGCTTCTAACAATGGTGTAGATGAGATAAGAGATATTCGTGATAAGGTGAAATATGCTCCGACCGAAGTAGCTTACAAAGTATATATTATTGATGAAGTTCATATGTTATCAACTGGTGCATTTAATGCACTCTTAAAAACACTAGAGGAACCTCCGGCGCACGTCATTTTTATATTAGCAACAACAGAACCACACAAAATTCCATTAACGATTCTTTCAAGGTGCCAACGCTTTGATTTTAAGCCAATATCTAATGAAGAATTGGTTAGTCGAATGACGCTGATACTTGATAAAAATAATCAATTGTATGAAGAAGATGCACTAAAGCTCATTGCGCAAGCGGCAGATGGTGGAATGCGAGACGCGTTAAGTCTTTTGGATCAAGCCATCTCCTTCTCAGAAGAGAAAGTTGCAATAAATGACGTTTTAACAATAACCGGCGCTGTCTCTCATGAAGCATTAAATACATTAGTCGCTGCATTGGCACAAAAAAATGCGAGATTATCGTTAGAAACAATTGATGAAACATTAAAGAATGGAAAAGACCCTAAACGATTATTGGAAGATATGATTCTGTATTTCCGAGATTTATTACTCTACAAAGCAGCGCCAGAAGTAGATGGGTTGTTTGAGCGAGCTAAGCTTAATGATTCATTTAAGCAGTTGGCGGATCAGTTTCAATTAAATGATCTACAAGAGAGTATGCAGATATTAAATGAGAGTCAACAAGAGATAAAATGGGCAGCAAAGCCGAAGATTGTTTTAGAAATGGCTGTTGTTCAACTGATGGCAGTCACACCTAAAGTCCAGCAAGAATCGGTTAACAACCAGCAGTGGGATCAACTAAAATTACAAATTAAGCAATTGGAAGAAAAATTAGCTAACTTGAGTCAGCGTCCTGTTCAAGTCCAGCCAGTATCAAATGAACCAAATGAAACGCAAAAAACACAGCGGAGAAGGGTTTCAAATCAAGGTGGAAAAGGGCGGGTTGGATCAACGGCTGCCATGAAAGATGTTCTGGATCAGGCTGATAAAAACAGCCTTCAAGAAACAACTAGTAAATGGGGTTCTGTAATGGAACAAGTGAAAGCTACAAGTGTTCCAGCCCATGCTTGGTTAAATGACTGTAAACCTGTAGCTGCGTCAAAAACAAAGGTGTTGTTGGCGTTTCAAAATGAAATGCATCGTGATATGATGGATACAAAGTTTCGAGAGGTTCTTAGTCAAGTGCTCCAGCAAGTTTTTGGAGAACGGTCTGAGTTTGTAACACTGTTAAACCGTCAATGGGAACAGCTGAAGGAAGAGTACGTCAAGGGTCAACAGAACGATCAGGATCAGACAGAGAAGAGTGACCCGCTTATTGATGAAGCAGTAAAATTAGTTGGTGAAGATTTAATCGAAATTATCGATTCTTAAGGAGATGTTTATATGAAAAACATGGGTAATATGATGAAGCAAATGCAAAAAATGCAAAAACAAATGGCGAAGGCGCAGGAAGAATTAAAAGAAAAGACTGTAGAAGCAACTGTTGGTGGCGGTATGGTAACGGTTATAGCTTCAGGTGACAAACGCATACTCGAAGTAAACATATCAGAAGACGTTGTAGATCCTGATGATATTGAAATGTTACAAGACCTTATTATTGCAGCGACAAACGAAGCACTTAAGCAAGTAGATGAACTAGTTGAGCAAGATATGGGTAAGTTTACGAAAGGGCTAAATATGCCAGGTATGTTTTAGGAGGCTAGTTCATTGCAATATCCAAAACCAATTGCAAAATTAATAGAAGGATTTACGCGCTTACCGGGTATTGGGCCTAAAACGGCAAGTCGTCTAGCTTTTCATGTATTAGATATGAAAGAAGACGATGTACTTGATTTTGCGAAGGCGTTAGTTCACGCAAAGCGCGATCTAACGTATTGCTCTTTTTGTCATAGTATAACGGACTCGGATCCATGTATGATTTGCGATGATTCACATAGAGATCAGACAACGATCTGTGTCATACAAGAATCTCGTGATTTAATTGCGATGGAAAAAATGCGTGAATACACAGGTCTTTATCATGTGCTACACGGTGCTATTTCTCCAATGGATGGGATCGGTCCGGAAGATATTAAGGTTGCTGAGTTAATTAAACGGCTCCAATCAAATGACCAGGTTGAAGAAGTTATTATAGCGACCAACCCAACAATTGAAGGTGAAGCGACGGCAATGTATATCTCACGTTTGATCAAACCAACGGGAATTAAAGTAACACGGTTAGCTCATGGACTTCCAGTTGGTGGAGATTTGGAGTATGCGGATGAAGTTACGCTTTCAAAAGCAATTGAGGGAAGACGAGAGCTGTAAGGTGGAGACAGAATGCTAGGGTTTAAAAAAAAGGGCTTACAATGGAAAGAAGAAAATGAGCGTTTGTATGGCCATCTTGATTTAGTGAGGGAGAGACTTGATTATAAAAAAAAGCTCCTCAATCACAGCATTGATGTTTCAGATGAAGTTTTAATAGAAGTGAAGCGATCTGAAATGATTTATTCTCTATTGTTAAGAGAAGCGCGGATTCGCCATAACAGAAAGCGATAAAGAACACCGGGTACTTTAATTTCGAGTATCCGGAGTTCTTTTTTATTTATTTGTAAAACATTTCACTATATAAAGCGTAGTGGTGGTTCTAATTTTTAAGGAACTCACATAAAGTTTGGGAAAGACGAGCTATATGTCGAGGAGGGATGAATTGGAACCTTGGTTAATTGTATTGCTATTTCTTAGTGTGGTAGTTTTATTATTGCTAGTGGGGGCTTCTGCAAAACCATTTCGTTTGGCGGGACAATTAGGTGTGCGATTAGTAATTGGTGCGCTTCTTCTTTTCTTATTAAATTCGTTTACAACAATGACAAGTTTATTCATACCAATCAACATCGTAACAACAAGTGTTGTCGCTGTTTTGGGGTTACCAGGTATGGCTTTACTTCTTGCTATCCAAGAATTCATCTTATAGAAATTCACCCTTCATACAACTTGTAAGAAGGGTTTTTAATTTTTCTCTTGTTATATTCTTTAAGACATGTTATATTATTTCTTGTCCTCATTTGAGCAAATTGCTCTAAAAAAACTTTTTAAAAAAAGTATTGACGAGGAAGTTAATAAAATGGTATATTAATTGAGTCGCCAAGAGAGAGTGGCGCAAACGAGTTCTTTGAAAACTGAACAAAAGCCAAGCGTAATAAAGAGATACAAGGTATCTCGTCAATGAAAGTCGTAGAATGGTATTCTAC
>NZ_JAFBCV010000025.1 GCF_016907895.1 Shouchella xiaoxiensis | reverse complement strand
GGGAAACCATTTCAGTGGGCCTTTGAGGCCAAGGCCGGTAATAGAGGCTTCCAGCCGCAGAGCAAACCACCAGTTCACACTGGTGGTTTTGATTGTGGGCATAAATCGATAAAATGCGGCAAAACCTATAATTTAGTAGTAAAGTGAGCGATTTAATATGATTGATCAGGTCTTCATGTTAAAGTTGCGAACGAGTTGTTCTATTAAGGAGGCTAATTTTGAAAAAAACAATGATCGCATTAGCAAGTGTTGTCGCGCTAGCGGCTTGTAATACAGCAGGTGAATCCAATGAAGGAGTGGAAGACGTTCTAACCGAGTCTAATGAAGCAATGGCTGACTTAAACAGTTATGAGATGGAAACGAATATAGCAATTCAAGAACAAGAAGGAAATGAAGTGGTTTCAAATGTGAAGCTTATTCGTGATCCGCTTGCTTTTTCCGTTAAAGAAACAAGCCCAAACCCTCTTACAGGAGAGAATGAAGAAAGTCATACCTTCTTTATGGATGGGCAACAGTATTATGAAGAACCGTTTATCGGTGAATGGGTTCATTCGAATGCAGAAGAAGCGAATGTAGATGAGGAAGCCGAATTGAGACCAGCTGAACAACAAGTGGATTACCTTCTTGAGCATATTGATCTGTTAACGATAGAGGAAACAGATGACTCTTATATCATTTCTAGTGAGGGTTTAGAAGATAATCGTTCGGAACTTGCGCTTTTATTAGCTAGCGGTGGCAATGAGCTTGACTTTGATTTTGAAGTAACGGAATTTAATTATGAATTAACGATTGATAAAGATACGATGCACCAAACGAACGTTGAAATGTCAATTGGATTGGATTTGGCAGAAGAAGGCTTACAGTCAATTCAAGAAATGTCGACGACCTATAGTCAGTTTGATCAGCTTGAGCAAGTTGATGTGAATGAAGAGGCAATTGATGCTGCAATAAGTATGGAAGAAGCAACTGAACGAGCGGAAGAGCAGCAGGCAGAACTAGAAGAACAGCAAACTGAGATGGAAGAAGAGCAAAATGAAGAGGATCAATAAAATGTAGAAAATGGCCCCAGGGCCATTTTCTTTTTATAGGAATAGGATAAAAGACGTGTTAAAAAAGCAGGGGTTAATCAAAAGTTTTTAATTCTGGAAGCAAATCATCGTGTTAGAGGCCGTTATCTTGTTTATTTTTACGTTATAAAGTGATCATGGTGTTACAAGCGTGTTCAAGCCAATATTGCTTTAAATGTGATGGTTTATGAGTGTATTCTGATTTTTAACAATTAAATAGTTATGCTATCATAAAAGACAGAGCATATTAACGATCTTTCGAAAAAGAAGTTGTTTTGTAATGCTACAAATGTCTAATTAACAACTTGTTTTTGGTGAGGTACTTTATTAGGGGGAACAAATCAGATGAAAAAAATTGGAATTTTCGGCTTATTTCTCGTTTCGTCAGCATCTTTAGTTGCTTGTGGAAATGGTGAAGAAGAGAATGGAAATGAAGGAGCTTCAAATGGAGGAGACACGGTTCAAGTTGGTGTAGCTAATGAAGAGCCTTATGGATACATAAATATTGAAGAAAATGAAGTAACAGGCGCTGCTCCAGAAATTGCTCGAGCTGTTTTACAGAGTATTGGGTATGAAGATATTGAAGGAAATGTAGCTGATTTTGGTGCGCTCATTCAAGGTGTTAGTCAAGGGCAGTTTGATATTGCGACAGCGGCGATGGATATTCGACCAGAACGGTGTGAGAATGGAAACTTTGGCGATATAGAGATGCAATACGGAGAAGGTATTGTCGTTCAGGCTGGTAATCCATTAGGTATTACGAGTTATGAAGATATTGTTGCCAACCCCGAGATTCGCGTTGCCGTAATGAGGGGCGCAAATCAAATGAATTATTTAGATAGTCTAGGGATTAACGAAGATCAATATGTTCAGGCAGATAGTATTGCAGACAATATGGCGGCAGTAGAATCAGATAACGCTGACGTAATGGTTGCAACTGATGCTACAGCAAACGTTGCTGCACAGAACAATTCTTCTGGCAATGTTGAATTTGTTGAGGAGTTTGAGCAGCCAATCATTGAGGGTGAATCTGTAATGGCTTATGGTGCAGCAGTATTTCCTCAAAGCGATGAAGGCGATGAAATGCGAGAGGCCTATAATGAAGGGTTGCAGGAACTAATTGATTCAGGTGAGCTATTAGAAATTCTAGAAGAATTTGGTTTTACTGAAGCGAATTTACCACCAACTGATATAACGACTGAAGATCGTTGTAACGTATAACGGGTAAATAGCATGAACTAAGCATGGTCAATGCATTAGTGCGTTGCCATGCTTTTTTCTTTTGACTGCAAAGGGGTGAAAATATGTTCAATAATATCAATACTTTTGTACCGTTTATTTACAACGGATTACTCATTACGATACAAGTATTTTTAATTGGTGCATTGATTGCATATAGCATAGCTATTATTGCCGGGTTAATGAGAACATCTTCTAATCTCTTCATTAGGGGTGTGGCTACATTATTTGTAGAGTTGTTTAGAGGAACGTCTCTTTTAGTGCAAATGTTCTTTTTTGTTTATGCGCTGCCAACGTTGCTACCTGCCGTTGATTTACCGTTATTATTTGCTGGTGCGCTAGCGGTTGGGTTGAACTACGGCGCCTATGCGTCAGAGGTTGTTAGAGGTGCCGTACTTTCTATTCATGTAGGTCAAACAGAAGCGGCTATATCTTTGAATATGTCGAAGTGGCAAAGGCTAAAACTTGTCATTCTGCCTCAGGCTGTGCGCTTGATGTTACCTGGTTTTGGCAATAACGCAATTGAATTATTAAAGGGAACCTCGCTCGTTTATTTTATTGGCTTAGCTGATATAACGTTTCAAGCGAACGTCTTACGGGGAGGGAATAATGCATTAAGTGATCAAGTCGAGATTTACACGTATTTATTGTTCTCTTATTTTCTACTAGCCTTACCTTTAATTTTCTTAGCCAGATGGTTAGAGAAACGAGCGTCTAAAGGAGTGAGTACATCATGAATGGAGAAAAAGCATGGAACTGGGAGTTTGCATTTGAGATTTTTCCGGAAATCTTATCCGCCATTTCAATGACGATACTCGTGACTTTTCTTGCTTATGCTGTTTCCTTATCAGTAGGGTTACTATTTACGTTTTTACGACGTTCTAGCTTTAAACCTGTAGCTTTACTTGTAGCAGGGATTGTGGAGTTTATTCGAGCAACACCTCCACTTGTCCAATTGTTTTTTATCTTCTATACGACTCCTTTAAGTGGTTTCCAGACAGGAGTTGTGGTGCTTGGCATTCATTATGCAACGTATGTATCGGAAATCTATCGATCAGGGATTGAAGCAGTGCCGCAAAGCCAATGGGAAGCTGGTAAAGCACTGAATTTTTCCAAGATGCAAATGTGGAGAAAAATCATTCTCCCACAAGCAATTCCTCCTGTAATTCCGATGTTAGGCAATTACTTAATTGTTCTTTTTAAAGAAACACCATTGTTATCTGCCATATTTGTGTTGGAAATGATGGCAGTTGCTCGAGCAATTGGAACAAATACTTGGAACTATGTCGAACCAATTACAATCGTTGGTTTCTTATTCCTTGTATTAAGCTATCCAGCCGCAGCGTTTATCAGGTACTTAGAAAGAAAAATGGGGAATTTACATGGAAATAAAGTAGAAACAAGGGGTGTAAAAACATGAGCGAGACATCTGAAAAGGTGAATGTACTGAATGATGCAGAAAAAGATGTTATTGTTCGTTATCGAAACGTAAAAAAAGCATTTGGAGATACGGTTGTTTTAAATGATTTAAATATTGATATAAAGCAGGGAGAAAAAATTGCTTTGATTGGTCCATCAGGCTCTGGTAAAACGACCATTATCCGAATGTTAATGACGTTAGAACAACCAACAGAAGGAACGATTGAAGTAGATGGCCAGATGTTATGGCATAAAGAAGTAAATGGCGAACTTGTTACGGCGGATGAGAAGCATCTTCGAAAAGTAAGAGGAAGTATTGGCATGGTGTTTCAACAATACAATCTGTTCCCACATATGACAATTATGAAAAACTGTACGGAAGCACCAATCCATGTTCTGGGATTGAGTAAGCAAGAAGCGAAAGAGCGAGCTATTAAGATGTTAACAAAAGTTGGCCTTGCCGATAAAGTAGACATGTATCCAGCCCAGCTATCAGGGGGGCAGCAGCAACGGGTTGCAATCGCCCGTTCACTTGTGATGCAACCTAAAGTGATGCTTTTCGATGAAGTAACGGCAGCTCTAGACCCTGAGCTAGTCGGAGAGGTTTTGGAAGTTCTTCGAGATATTGCATCAGAAGGGGAAACAACGATGATGCTTATAACGCATGAAATGGACTTTGCACGTGACGTGGCCGACCGAGTCTTTTTCTTGGATAAAGGAAGCATAGCTGAGCAAGGCACGCCTGATGAAGTCATTAATCATCCAAAAACAGAGCGACTGCAAACGTTTCTTGGACGCTTTAATGCGTAAAAACCGGACAAAGTCCGGTTTTTATATTTATCTAATTGATAATGAGAATCATTCCTTGATTTTAAAAAGTTCTTTCGCTACACTTAGGTTATCTAAACTTGATTGGATCTTCTAACAGGAAAAAGGGTGATCGTGTGGAAAAAGAAGTACAAGCAATCGACAGTCTCATTAAAGGAAGGCGCTCAATTAAAAAATTTAAAACAGATGTTGTTTCTGTTGATGAAATGATTGAAATCCTCGAAGTAGCTAAATGGGCACCCAATCATAAAATGACAGAGCCTTGGAGGTTTCTGCTCTATTCAGAAGAAGGGAAAAATGAATTCGTTGATGCCTACTTGGAAACACAAACGAGTAGCGACGGTACGGTACCGGAAAAAGCGATTAAAAAAGCGAATTATTTTAAACAAATCCCGCTTCATCTAGTGGTTGTTATGCCTGAAGACCCTCGGCAAAAAACGTGGGATGAAGATTACGGAGCGGTTAGTGCCATGATTCAAAACATACAGTTGGCTGCTTGGGCAAGAGGGATTGGCATGATCTGGAGGACGAATGATTGGATTTACAATCCGATTTTCCGAGAAGCCCTCGGCGTGAAGCCTGGCGAAAAAATAGTGGCTACACTGATGATCGGCTATGCTGATTTTATTCCAGAAGCAAAGACGCGCACTTCAATTAGAGAGAAGTTAACTGTGGTAACTAAATAGACTCAGACCCTGCGACTAAAGGTGCAGGGATTTTTATTTTATCCGTGCAGACATTGTAAAAAATTAAGCATACATGTCAAATCATGGTTCAAGCGCTTCCTTAACTATGATATGGTATAGGAGATGGTCGGGGCACTTTAGTAGCATTTATATTTACATAGATTAAAGGAGCTGGATGGATTGAAGCGGAAGCAACTGTCGATTAGTTTGATAGCCTGTGGTCTACTTGTATTAAGCGCATGCTCGAATGACGAGTCACCAGAAGCAGCGATTACAACTTTTATTGAACATTGGGAAAATCGCGCATATGATCAGATGTATGCAATGTTGACTGATGATGTACAAGCGTCTTTTAGTGAAGAAGCATTTATTGAACGATATGAAAACATTTATAATGCCCTTGTCCCTGAGTTTACAATTGATCCTACTTTACCAGAGGAATGGTCAGAAGAGGGTTACGAGGATATTCCCATTGCCATCTCAATGGAAACGATAGCGGGTGCTTATTCGTTTGAAGAACAGTTAAGAGTTGTTCAATCTTCTGAAGATGAAGAAGAATGGCGTGTCCAATGGGGTTCGCATTTAATTTTTCCAGATTTAGGTGATGAAGATCGTGTTAGAGTTAACCGTACTGATCCAGTTAGAGGAGAGATTTTCTCAGCGGACGGTCAAGGTCTAGCCATTAATGGAACCGTTGTAACGCTGGCAGTTGTTCGGGACCGATTTGAGGATATGGAAAGCGAAATTTCAAGCATTGCAGCAGCATTTGATATGACAGAGGATTCCATTCGTTCCCAACTTGAGCAAGGGTGGGTGGAAGATAGTAGCTTTGTTCCAATTGGACAAAAACCAGAGTCTGAACTTGGTTTTATTGAATCTGTTATGGATGATGTTCCTGGTTTTACCTATCGAATGGATGGAGGACGAGTATACCCATTTGCTGAGAACGCAGCCCATTTGATTGGGTATGTTCGCCCAATTACAGCGGAACAGCTTGAAGATCGAACCGATCAAGGTTATCACCGCAATTCTATTTTAGGGCAGAGCGGGTTAGAAAGTGCGCAGGAAGAACTACTTAGAGGAACCCCAGGAGTCAAAATACACCTTGAGAATGCAGACGGCGATGATAAGGGCACCATCGTTGAACAGGAGACTGTTAATGGTGAGGACCTGCATTTAACCATTGATATTGATTTACAGCAAGAAATTACGAATCAATTTGCTGGTGAGAAAGGTACAGCCGTTGCTTTAGATCCACTAACTGGAGCAACACTTGCTTTAGTAAGTTCTCCAAGCTATGACCCTAATTCAGTGACGCTTGGATTATCTGCTAGTCAACGAGCGGAAATAGATGAAGATGAGAATCAACCAATGTTAAACCGCTTTTACTCCTTGTATTCACCCGGATCTACGTTTAAAGCGATGACTGCTGCAATCGGGCTTGAGGAAGGAACATTATCTCCAGAAGATTCAATTGAGGTTAATGGATTAGAGTGGCAACCTGAAAATGCCGATTGGGGAAATTATTCGGTGCGTCGTGTAACAGATCCAGGTGGACCTGTTGACTTAACCGCTGCTCTTGTTTATTCCGATAACATCTATTTTGCTCAAGAGGCACTTGAACTTGGTGAAGAGGCGATGACAGAAGGAGCCGCAGCATTCGGGTTCAGTGAAACCGTCCCTTATCTTTACCCATTTCGGCAATCTTTACTAACTGGAGAAGATGGCTTTAATTCTGAAATTCAGCTTGCTGATTCAGGCTATGGGCAAGGTCAAATCTTAATTAACCCGGTTCATCTAGCATCGATGTATACAACTTTTTTAAATGAAGGCGAGCTAATTCTGCCCGTGCTTGGAAAAGAGGAAGAAACAGGCGTTACGTGGAAAACACCAATGTCAGCAGAAACCGCAACAATCATTGATGATGCTTTAGAACAAGTTGTTTCAAGCCCTAACGGTACAGCGAGCTCTATGCAGATAGATGGATTATCTTTGGCAGCGAAAACAGGAACAGCTGAAGTTGGTAGTTCGGAGGATGGTACTGTTTTAGGTTGGGTTGTAAGCTACGATCGTGACAATCCAGAACTATTACTTGCGATGATGCAGGAAGATGTCGGCAGTGGTGAGGTTGTACCGAAAGTCAAAGAATTGTATCAATACATGAATCGTTAACTCTTTCCGCACGCGCCCGTTTTGAACTGCATAGGATAATGCATAACGGACTGGGAGGTTACGTTTTGCATCCAACCTATTGGCAAAATCGACAGTATCAACAACAGGATTACCGTAGACCTGGCTATGGTTATGGTAGAAGACCTTTTTATGGTGGTGGAAATGCATTTCTAGGTGGCTTAGTTGGCGGTCTTGGGGGTTCTTTAATTGCCGCACCGTTCTTATATGGAGGCGGTGGCGGTTACGGCTATCCACCGTATGGATACGGTTATGGCTACCCTCCATACGGCGGGGGATATTATTATTAAATAAAAAAGACATCAGCGAGAAGCTGATGTCTTTTTTTAATATGGTCCCCCTGGACCTCCAAAACCGCCGCCCCAATAACCGGCTCCACCAATGATGATGATGAGTATAAAAAGAACAACGATGATTCCAATTGCCCAAGCTCCGCCACCATAGCCAGGTCGACCATAGCCAGGTCCGTAACCGCCTGGACCAGGGCCGTATCCATATCCTCCGCATGGAGGAGGTGGACAACATGGATTTCCATATCCTGCATTGTAATAGCTCATAAAAGCACCACCTTTCTAGGATATTACACAATATGGTTGTACGAGCAAAAAGGTGATGAACCAGCAGGATTTGGGCAGTCCCTTAGAACTTCATTGGAAAACTAAAGCTCATTGGTGCTTTATGAAAATCTTCATTTTCTAAAAGTGATTCATTTGTGTAAGGAGAATACGTACCAATCGTAACGGAACTTGTTGAAGGATTAAAAGTAAGGATCCGCATAAATCCGTTGCCCCCTTTTTGATACCCTTGGTAATCGGATAAAAGTTGTACAACCAAACGTTCATTAATGCCATCCCCATCGTCATCAAGACGATCAAATTTTTGGGCAGTACCGTGAAAATGACCACTTAGGACAAGCTGCACATTTGGAAAAGGTTTAACAAGACTTTCAAATAGTTCGTTGCCGTCACCTGAGCGCTTCCCGTCAACTTGAAGATAGCGATGAGTCGCTAGAATAGCTGTGTCGTTGGGATGAGATTCGAGTACTTCTTTTGCCCACGAGATGGTATCTTTGTTCCAGCCATAACCAATTTGAAGAATGATGAATTTATGTCCACCTATGGAGAGCGTGTCATAATGTGCTTCATTATCTTTGTAAGCCGCACCAAATGTTTTTTTTGACTTAAATCGCTCTACTCCAAAATAGTGACTAAACGTTTGATACTGAATGCGATCGTGACCAATATCATGATTTCCTGCTAAAACTCCATAAGGGATTTTTGCCAGGTCTAGTTTCTTCATCGCTAAGTCGGCTTGAATCCATTCAAATTCATTAGACATATGATCAACGATATCGCCTGTGTGCACAACATATTTCAAAGTAGCTTGATTGGCGTTATCAACAATCCATTGCGTCATTTTGTCATAAATGTAAGGGTAATGTAAGGAATAGTACTGCGTATCAGACATCCAGACAAACGAAAAAGGTTTATCACTCTTTGCATATGTATGGTTTGAGGGGTATGAAAAAAGCAACATTATACTGGTTAGAATAATACACCCTAACCTTACCACTTGTGAAACCATCAAATCACTCCTTTAGAATAGTGTTTCTAGAAAAGGGTAATTTATGATTCTAAAAACAGATTTTTATTGTTTTCTTATAAGTCATGGTACGATAGAAAAAAGTGGTCTAAGGAGTTGAACAGAAATGAATTTAACGGAGTGGTTTAACAAAGGTCTTACAGCCCAGGAATATATTTTAGGGATGAATGAAAACCAGGACAAGTTACTACAGATTTATCAACAATACGAGCCCAGCGAAGAAGCGACGATTCAAATGAATCCCATTATAAAAAAACACATGAAGGCAATTGTCTTAACCGAGGATTGGTGTGGCGATGCGATGGTAAACGTGCCGATCTTTTTAAAATTAGCTCAAGATTGCTTGATCGACGTCTCTTTTTTACATCGGGATCAACATTTAGAATTAATGGATCAATATTTAACAAATGGCAAAGCGCGCTCCATTCCAATTATTGTATTTTTAGACGCAGAAGGAACGGAACTTGGAAAATGGGGACCTCGTGCTCAAGAAATTGAAAAAGTCGTGTCCAACCTAAAAAGTGAGTTACCAGAACAAGGAACAGAAGAATATAAACACCTTTTTAAAGAACAGTTCATACCGAAAATGCACAAACTGTTCTTAGAGAAGGAAACATGGAAACAAATTGAATTAGACCTTATGGAAACAATGAAACGTCTAAAAGAGATATAGAAAAAAACGCGTTGTTCGGTTGAATAACGCGTTTTTTTGGGGGAAAAGAAGTTAACTAAGTGTAATGTCAAATTGGCGCATGAATGTTACAATATAGAAAAGAGATTAGTGTAAAGGGGATTTAGCAATTGCCAACAACAACTACAAGTAAAATAGATGAAATAATTAAAAATGTCGAACGAGTTATTATTGGGAAAAACGAAGAAATTAAATTAAGCTTAGTGGCTCTTCTTGCTGGTGGACATGTTTTACTTGAAGACGTACCTGGAGTCGGAAAAACAGTATTTGTTAAAGCGATGGCTAAGTCAATAGGGGGTTCATTTAAGCGAATTCAATTTACACCAGATTTACTGCCATCAGATGTTACTGGCGTATCAATCTACAATCAAAAAACACAGTTGTTTGAGTTTAGACCTGGACCGATCATGGCAAATGTCGTATTAGCTGATGAAATAAATCGAACGTCTCCTAAAACGCAATCAGCCCTCCTTGAAGCGCTAGAAGAAGGAAACGTGACGATTGACGGTGAGACAATAACAATTCACTCTCCTTTTTTTGTTATGGCAACTCAAAATCCAATCGAATATGCCGGAACTTTTCCACTTCCTGAAGCGCAGCTTGATCGATTTCTTGTGAAAATTCGCTTAGGATACCCTACTCTTGACGAGGAATTGGAGCTCTTAAATCGAGTTGAGCATGCCCATCCGATTGAAACTCTTTCAAATGTAATAACATTAGAAGAATTAATTGAACTTCAAAGAGAAACGAGAAATGTATTTATTGATCAACCTGTAAAAACGTACTTGCTAAATATAATCCATGCCACACGCTTGAGTAGAGAAATTGAACTTGGTGCAAGCCCACGGGCTTCAATTGCTTTAATGAGAACAAGTCAAGCATATGCGCTCGTAATGGGGAGAGCATTTGTTACTCCAGACGATGTAAAGAAAGTTGCCCCCTATGTTCTTAGTCACCGGATTCGCTTAAAAAACGATGTACTTATGAAAGAAAAGAAGGTTGAAGATGTATTATTAGAAGTGATCAAGCATATTCGCGTACCCGTAGACCGCAAAAGGCAAGTAACCTAATGAATAAAAAGTCACTTAAAACGATTGGTATACTGCTTTTTAAATGGGTGCTTACCATTCTCATTTTTTCTGGCAGTTTTGTTTACGCCATGTTTCAGGGAGGCTTTGTAAGCTGGTTTTTATTTTATGGTCTTGCACTTGTTTTTTTAAGCTCCTGTTTTATTCCTTTGCTATCTGTATTAGGGTTAAGGGCTGAGCGGACATTGTCTTCAACGGAAGTAGAGGCGGGAGATACAATTGAAGTAGTAATTAAACTTTCAAAACCTCGGCTAATCCCGTTTTTTTACTATGAGTTAATTGATTATGTACCGAACTCCATTCTAACTGAAAAAAGCAGCGCGATGATTTTCTTCTCATTTGATAAAGAAATAGCCTTTACATATCAAGCGAAACCCTCTAAAAGGGGGGTCTATGCGTTTGATCAAACGGTTATTTATGCAAATGATTTATTCGGATTATTTTGGGTTAAGCGCACTGTCAATGTTTCGACGAATCTCCTTGTTTATCCGCCGTATCATTTTATTGAGAATACGGAGAATTTGTATGCATTTTCTAAATTAGCAAAACGCTTAAATAAAGGGAACGATGACCATTCTATATCAGGGACGCGTCAATATGCCCCAGGCGATCGACTAACGAGGATTGACTGGAAACGTTCAGCAAATCTTAATGGGTTATTAACAAAAGAATTTGAAACAGAAGAAAATGATGAGCTGTCTGTTATTCATTTTACACCCGCTAACCGTTCAAATCACATGGACCACTGGTATGAAAAAAGTGTGGAAGACGTAGCATCATTATGTGCGACGTTAATTCAAAAGAAAGCGCAGTTAAGCCTTTATGTATATAACAATAAGTGGACACATGTTCATGTAGATGAACATTCTTGGATGCGCGCATTAAGGGTATTTGCATTAGCCCAACCAGTTGGAAATAAACAAGATCAACTACCGATTGTTCAAGAGGAGAATAAAGGAGTTTTTATCGTTGTAACCGCATATGTAACTGAGCAGTATTTAGATTTGTTAAAGCATTTTGTACAGCGGAAAATGGATGTGTATGCAGTTGTAGCAAGAGATCTTTCTACAGATGAGTTAAAAGAATTAAGACAGCTAGGCGTAACATATTTTGGGCAGATTCAAAGTAACTCTGATAGGGGGTATTCGAACCATGCATAAAAAAAATCGATTTTTTCGCGATCTTTTGTTATACATGTTTGGATTTCTTTTATTATTAGAGTGGCTTTATCCAGTTCCTCATTTAACGTATAGCCACGGTGTAACGACATTTGTTGTCGGAACCATCTTGTTCTTTGTCATTACTTTTCTTCGTCTGCCGCTTGTCGTTTCTCTTTTACTAAGAGGAACTGTGGTTCTTGCTTGTTTGTTTTGGTTGTTTCCATCAGCCAGCAATCAAGATAGTTGGTTCACTTTTTTTATTGATGATTTCCTTTACAACACTTTTTTATTGTCATCTGGAGATGTGGTTGGATTAACAGATATGTATCGAACGATGCTGTTCTTCTTACTTTTATCTATTTTAAGTTACTTGTTATACTACTGGATTGTACATGCTAGAAGGATCTTGGTCTTTCTGCTTATGAGTATTATTTACATAAGCACAATTGATACGTTTAGTGAGTATGACGGTAGTTGGTCGATCATCAGACTATTTACGATTGGCTTATTTTTATTTGTTACGCTGCATTTGATTAGAAAAGGAGAAAGAGACGGCTCAAAAGCAGTTTATTCTTTTGGAGCATTAAGTCGAATAGGGGCTTTTATTGGTGTTTTTATTATGGTTGCAGCTTCAATAAGCTACGCCATGCCAAAACCTGAACCACAGTGGCCAGACCCATTGCCTTATATACAATCTGCGTTTGGTTTTGCATCAGGAGGAGCTGGCTCTCCTGTGCAGCGGATTGGCTATAGCGACGATGATCGGGTTCTTGGTGGTGGCTTTATAAATGATGATACACCTGTTTTTATTGCGACTGTCCAAGAAGGTCATTATTGGAAAGGTGAAACAAAAGATGTGTATACGGGATCGGGCTGGGAGCTTTCGGACCTAGATAACAGATCTGAAAGAAGCATTTCTCCCGCCGAATCAATCAACACAGAACGCTTAGATCAATTCGTAGAAGTTGAAGAGCAAGAAGCGAATGTACAGTTTTATAGCGAGGGAGAACAACAGTTTAATCATTTGTTTTATCCTGAGGTGCTAATCTCAGAAGAAGTATACATTGCGCACGAGCAACAATCAAAACCAATTCAAATTGATCCGTTGTCTAGCTTGGTCACAATGGTAGATGAGAGTATTCCACCTAATGACTATACGCTTACTTTTCAGGATCAAACTTTTATGGTAGAAGGCTTGCGGTCAATTGGACTACCTAATTATTCAGAAGCTAATTTTGCTGATGTTCAGCCCTATCTCCAGTTACCAGACAGCTTGCCAGGTAGGGTTCAAGAACTAGCACAAGAACTTACTGATGCAGATGAGAGCCAATATGAGAAAGCACAAACTATTGAGCGCTTCCTAAGTGGTCCTACATTCGAATATGAGACGGAGGATGTTCCCGTTCCAGCAGTAAACGAAGATTATGTTGATCAATTTTTGTTTGAAACATTAAGAGGCTATTGCGATAACTTTTCAACAGCAATGGTCGTTATGCTTCGTTCTCTTGACATACCTGCGAGGTGGGTGAAGGGGTTTACAGAAGGAGAGCTTCAAGGTCAAAGTCAGGAACGAGACGATTATAATGAATATGTCGTCACCAACAACAATGCTCATTCATGGGTTGAGGTTTATTTCCCTGAAGCTGGTTGGGTCCCTTTTGAACCGACTCCAAGTTTTTCAGGATTTACGTTTCAGCAACCAGAAATAGAAACGGATGATACATCAGCTGACGATGTACTAGAAATGGAAGATACGGAAGAGCTTATTGAAGAATCTCCTGAAGAACCTGAGGCAGATGAGGAAGCAGCTGTTTCTGGAGAGGGTGGAGCGGATCAAGACCAAGGTACAGCTGAATTTGCGACTTTGATTGTGATTTTGAGCATGACTGGATTTTTCCTGGTGGCTTTCTTATTTAGAAGACCAATAGCAAGAGGGTATTTACTGCGCAAGCAGAACGCTACAAATGATACAGATGAGAAATATGCACGATCGTATGAGCAGCTCCTATGGGTTTTACATTTGCATGGGTTTAAACGTTCACAAACTCAAACGCTGAAAGAGTATGCACGCTACGTTGATTTAGAACTAAATAGTACGGATATGGTACAACTGACAGAGACGTACGAATCGTTTATATACAGTGATAGTAATCCTACTTTTGATCGAAAACGATTCAATGAAAATTGGAAAAATATCCTCACAGAAATCAAATCTTGACCGTGCTAAGTATAGCTTGTTATGATTGATTTTGTATAAGCTGTATAAAAACAAGTGTTTTATAAAAAGATGATAAAAAGCAACCACTATATGGGGCTGCAAAGGCAATGGAGTTTATGCATTGTTCTTGTAGCCGTTTTATTTGTGCATAGCAACAATGTACTACGCTAGATAGAATTATTTTGTAAAGGGTGAAAGTGATGGAATTTACAAATCATGAGACGATTGTCGTATTAGATTTTGGAGGGCAATACAATCAATTGATTACGCGTCGTATCAGGGATTTAGGTGTTTATAGTGAGCTGCACTCTCATAAGATTACAGCTGAGGAAATCAAACAAATAAACCCTATTGGTATCATATTCTCAGGTGGACCAAACAGCGCTTACGTTGAAGGAGCTCCTTCTTGTGATCCAGCTATATATGATTTAAATATCCCTATTTTAGGCATTTGTTATGGTGTTCAATTAATGACGCATCACTTTGGTGGTAAAGTAGAAAAAGCGTCTCACCGTGAATATGGTAAGGCTGTTTTACATGTTGAAAACCAATCAGATTTGTTTAAAGGTTTACCGATAGAACAAACGGTATGGATGAGTCATGGTGATAAAATTATTTCACCACCTGAAGGATTTACAGTAGATGGTTCAAATCCTGCATGTCCTGTAGCGGCAATGAGTGATGAATCAAGAAAGTTATATGGTGTTCAATTTCATCCAGAAGTTCGTCATTCAGAATTTGGTAATGATCTATTGAAAAACTTTGCTTTTACAATTTGTGGAGCAAAAGGCGAATGGTCGATGGAGAACTTCATTGAAGAAGAAATTAAGAAAATTCGCGAGCAAGTGGGAGATCGCCACGTTTTATGTGCGTTGAGCGGTGGAGTGGATTCGTCTGTAGTAGCAGTCTTAATTCACAAAGCTATTGGAGATCAGCTCACATGTATGTTCATTGATCATGGTTTATTGCGTAAAGACGAAGCTGAGAGCGTGATGGAAACGTTTAGTGAAGGGTTTAATATGAATGTTGTTAAAATCGACGCAGCTGATCGTTTTCTTGGTAAATTAAAAGGTGTAACGGACCCTGAACAAAAGCGTAAAATTATTGGGAATGAATTTATCTATGTGTTTGATGAAGAAGCAGCAAAACTAAAAGATAAAAAAATGGACTTCCTAGCTCAAGGAACGCTTTATACAGATATTATTGAATCTGGTACTGACACGGCACAGACAATTAAATCTCACCACAACGTGGGCGGATTACCTGAAGATATGAGATTTGAATTAATTGAGCCTTTAAATGCTTTATTTAAGGACGAGGTACGAGCACTAGGTTCTGAACTAGGTATTGATGATGAAATCGTTTGGAGACAGCCTTTTCCTGGCCCTGGTTTAGGGATTCGAGTTCTTGGTGAAATTACGGATGAGAAGCTAACGATTGTTCGAGAGTCGGATGCGATTTTGCGTGAAGAAATTAAGAAAGCTGGTCTTGAGCGAGAAATCTGGCAATACTTTACGGCTCTACCAAACATGCGAAGCGTTGGCGTTATGGGAGATGCGCGTACGTATGATTACACGGTTGGAATTCGTGCAGTAACGTCTATTGACGGAATGACTTCCGACTGGGCTCGTATTCCTTGGGACGTGCTAGAAATCATTTCTACTCGAATCGTAAATGAAGTCGATCACGTCAATCGTATTGTCTATGATGTAACGAGTAAGCCACCTTCCACAATCGAGTGGGAATAACGAAAAACCCAATCTCTTCTTATGAAGAGATTGGGTTTTTTTGTGAAATGAAGTGTGTAGCCTTGTTAGAGGGGGCAAGGTACACATTTTGTTGAGGGAGGTTTGTTAATATAGGGAATTAACGAATGCAATTACAGGCTATATTAACGAGAGGAATACGTTGTAGTAGTACTTAATTCATGCATCAATTACCTGTTTAAACAATTAGACGTATCATTATTAAGTGATCCAAACATACAACAATATTGTCTAGCTCAAACAATTTAAATCTATAGAACACCCCCTTTAAGTAGTTGTAGTTCAACTTATGTAGAAAAAGTGTTTCATTAAAGTAAGGAAAAATGAGTAATAAGTTTTGGTTTGCTAATGAATGATTGTCAGTGGACTGTGATAAAATAACTATCTTTATTTAGCTGATAATGTGAGGGAACTGATCATTATGTGAAGCGTAGATTTTTCTTTTGCAAATAGTTAATTCTGCATGCTCTCGACCATTTCCTTCAACAAAATTCTTTTTTATTCTTTTTGATTCGAGTGATCGATAACGCAGTTGGTTGATTTCATTATTTAGGAAAAGTTGGAATTTTAGTAGTCTTTTTTAAGGTTGGACTATCTTTTTCGTGTTGTTTCGTTAGTTTGAACGAGAACGAGGGTATACCATCATTAAGAATGCTAATGAAGCTAGGAGGCTACTATTGATGATTCAAACGACAGAAAACAAAGAAGAGAAAGCAATTCAAACTGTAGGATCGTTTCTTTATACTTGTTTGAAGAATGAGGGCTTAACCGATATTTTTGGTGTCCCAGGAGATTATAACTTTGCATTACTAGACTTATTGGAAGCGGATGACCAGTTAACCTTCATTAATGCGAGAAATGAATTAAACGCTGGGTATGCTGCAGATGGATATGCGCGCTTGAAGGGATTATCCGCACTGATCACAACGTTTGGTGTCGGCGAATTGAGTACAGCGAATGCGATAGCAGGAGCGAATTGTGAAAATATCCCGATTATCCATATAGTAGGAGCACCTGATAGTCATAAACAAGAGAACCAGGAGCTAGTTCATCATACGCTTATGAATGGTGATTTCTATGTTTTTAAAAGAATGTTTGAGGAGATATCGGCGTATAGTGCAGTATTAACGCCAGAGAACGCGGCAATTGAAATACCTAAAGCGATTCAAATAGCAAAGGAAAAGAAAAAGCCCGTTTATTTGATGGTGGCTGATGACCTGGTCACAGAAAGAATAGTTGAGCGAGAAACGAAATTCGATATTCTTCAAGAAGATAAGCAAAGTTTTGATGATGCAATGAACCATGTTAAGGAGCGAATTCAAACAAGTTCAAGTACAGTTCTACTAGCAGATACAAAGTCAAAAAGTTTTCAATTGGAAAAAATAATGGAGGGTTTAGCTGAAGCGTTGCACATACCAGTAGCCTGCATGATGTATGGGAAGGGAGCTTTTGATGAAAGCCATTCACATTACATTGGAATTTATGCTGGAGATTTTGGTGAAGAATCCGTTAAAGCTGTTGTTGAGCAAGCAGACTGCGTTATCGCAGTTGGTTTAGTTTGGGCTGATACAAATACCGCTAATTTTACGGCAACTATTGAACAGAATAGGTTGATTGACGTTCAGCCTTACTCTGTTAAAATAGGCACAGCTCAATACAATAATATAAAGGCTATCCGATTCTTAGAGGAGTTAAGCCATTCTGGATTAAGACAAATGAAGGAGATTCCTGATACTGTATTTCCATATGATAACGGCACAGTTGAGGAAAAGGACACGGCTTTATCTGCTTCAAATTACTATCCAATCATTCAAGACTTCATTAAAGCGCGAGACGTTGTGATAACAGAAACAGGAACATTCTTTTATGGCTTATCGCAAGCAAGAATGAAGAAGGAGGTTAGTTATATTAAGCAAGGTGGCTGGCAATCAATCGGATTTGCGACAGCAGCAACATTTGGGGCCTGTATTGCCGAACCAGATCGACGCGTTTTGCTATTTACTGGAGATGGATCATTACAGCTCACAGCGCAAGAGATTAGTTCGATGCTTAGCCATGGCTGTAAGCCAATTCTTTTTGTACTAAACAACAAGGGTTATACAATTGAAAAATTCTTAAATACAGAAACGAAAAATCAAGCGTATAATAACATACCTGATTGGTCCTATAGTCAATTACCCAATGCTTTTGGAGGAGAGGCCTATTCGACCGTTGTTAGCACAGTGGGTGAATTCAAAGAAGCTCTCAAGCAAGCTGAAATTGAATCAAAAGATAAGCTATGCTTAATTGAGATGAAGATTGATGATCCAATGGATGGACCGGATTATGTGAAGCAAATTAGAGCTCATAAAAAGCAGTAGGCCATAAAAAAGAAGCTTCTCTAATGAGAAGCTTCTTTAATTAAGCGATGTTTTTGTTTTCCCAGTTCGATATGTCTTCCTCAAGCGGGTGGTTATTTGCTCTGCGTTTTTTAGCAGCTTTAAAGAATAAGAACGTTAATAAGATCGTGAAGACAATACCGATAATAACAGACGTTTGCATTGGCAGTCCAAACCCTATAGGTGCGTTCATTATATAGGTTGCCGCCGTGACACTCATGAACCATGCAGGCACAATGGCAATCCAGTAATTGCGACGAGCAATGAATAAGAACATAGCTCCAATCCATAGGGCAATGACGGCAGTTGATTGGTTCGCCCAGTTAAAATATTGCCATAACATCGTAAAATCAACAGTTGTTAAAATAATCGAGATAATGAAGAGTGGTGCAGCAACCCAAATTCGATTCATAATTTTAACCTGTGGAATTTTGATGTAATCAGCAATAATCATGCGTGCACTTCTAAAAGCTGTGTCACCAGACGTGATCGGAAGAATAATAACTCCTAGAATTGCAAGTGTACCGATAATCGGTCCTAGCATCATCGTAGAGATCTCGGACACAATTCCACCTGTTCCAATCGTTGTAATTAATTCATTTAACGTAACAGGACCATCGAATAAACTCATTGCAGCGGCAGCCCAAATCATCGCGATCATACCTTCAGCAATCATCATGCCGTAAAAAATTCGTCTTCCTTGACCTTCTTTTTGCGTTGTACGAGAAATAATCGGTGATTGAGTAGCATGGAACCCTGATAAAGCACCACAAGAAATGGTTAGGAATAACAGCGGGAAGATTGCCGCGCCACCAGGGTGTGTATTTGTTAATGATAATTCAGGAATAGGAGCCTGGTTCCAAATTAAGGCTGCCCCAATACCGACTGTACTAAAGAGAAGTAATGCACCGATATATGGATAGACATTTCCAATAATCTTATTAATAGGAAGAATGGTTGCTAATAAAAAGTAAATAAAGATAAGGATAACAAAGATAAGAACAGGTACTGATCCATTTGTTAAATCGTAAAGTAAATCTGCAGGAGAAGCTACAAATACAGTTCCTACTAACAGTAGTAATAAGATTGAGAAAGCATTTACAACATGCTTCATTGCTTTTCCTAGAAAACGTCCAGCAAGTTCTGGTAAGTGAGCTCCACCATTTCGAATGGAAATCATTCCTGTTAAGTAATCATGCACAGCTCCGGCAAAAATACAGCCAATGACGATCCAGATAAAAGCGACTGGTCCGTACAGCGCACCCATAATCGGTCCGAAGATCGGTCCAACCCCAGCGATACTAATTAATTGTATTAATGAATTCTTGTTTTTGCCCATTGGCAAATAATCGACTCCGTCTTGCTTTGTATAAGCAGGAGTTGTCCGCTCTTCTTTTGGTTGAAAGACTTTTTCAACGAATTTTCCATACGTAAAATAACCTAAGAGTAAGAGCAAAAGTGCTCCGATAAATGTATACATATAAGTTCCCCCTCGCACCTAGTGAATGCGTTTTCATATCTAGAGTGTATAAGGAATAGCAACCACTGTGCTTGTTTTTGTCGTAACATGTCGAAAATGAGGCGTGAAAGGTCAAAAAAAAGAGCCAAGATGCTGGCTCTATAATTCGATTTTTGCTCGTAGTGGTTTAACATAGTTACGACTTACGGGAATTTGTTCAGGAATTCCTTTTAAGCTGAGCTGATAAGCTCCATTAAACCATGCATTCATTTCTGATATATACGTTGTATTTACTAAATAACTTTTGTGAACTCGAAAAAACGAATAGGACATTAAACGAGCCTCGAGTTCTTTTAAGGGTAGCTTGATTTCATAGGACCCTGTTTCAGAAATTACCTTTGTATTTTTTTCATCTCGGTAGACGTAAGCAATTGTTTCTGGATCTAAAAAATGAATGGTGTCATCTTTTTCAACAGCTAATTTTGCTGTTGTGTTTAACTCTTTTTTTTGTGATGTGAGCATAAGTGATTCCTCAACGTGCGAAATGGTTTCGGCTAAATGCGTTTCATCAATCGGCTTAATTAAGTATCCTTTTGCTTGAAGTTGAAACGCTTCCACAGCAAACTGAGGATAAGCTGTAGCAAAAATAATGTAAGGTGGGTTTTTCATTTGCTTTACAATTGAAGCAACATGCGTACCGTTCATTTCGGGCATTTCGATATCTAAGAATAACAGGTCTGGTTGAAGCTCTAAAATTTTTGCTGTTGCTTCTTGTCCAGACTGAGCTTCGCCAATCACTTGAATACGTGGGAAAAAACGTAGTAAGTACAGCAATTCTTCTCTGCTGTACTTTTCGTCATCAGCAACAAGTGTGCGAATCGGTTTGTTCTTCATGTTAAATCACTCCGCTTTTAGGAATTTGAAACTGCACGGTTGTCCCTTTGTTTGGTTCAGACTGGAAATTTAATGATGCCTGCTGTCCAAAGACCATCTGTAGCCGCTTATTGCTATTAAAAAGTCCAATTCCTGTACCAGTGTTAGTTTTAAACGACTCAATTCCGGCTTTATCTATTTTAGAGGGATCAAAACCAGAACCGTTATCATGCACGGACAGATAAATGTGATTCCCCATCTCTTTTACGACAATTGTTAATAAACAGTTCTCCCGCTTATTTTGAAACCCATGCTTCATTGCGTTTTCTACCAGCGGTTGCAATGTCAGTGGTGGAATTGAATAATGTAAACAAGACTCATCGACTTCATAGCGAACAGTCAATCGATCTTCAAACCGTATTTCTTCAATCGACAAATAGGCTTTAATATGGTTCATCTCTTCAGCTAATGGGTGAAGTTTTACAGTTGTGGCAGAGACGTTTTGACGTAAAAATTGGGACAATGAATGAAGCATAGTTCTTGCTTTTGATGGTTCAATCCGAATTAAAGAGATTACCGTGTTTAATGTGTTAAAAAGGAAGTGAGGACTAATTTGAGCTTGTAGTGCATTTACTTCTGCATCCTTTGCTAATTGATACGAGCGATCAGCTTCTGCTAGTTCTAGTTGACTGCTTAACAAGCTGGTAAGTCCAGAGAGCATTTCTGTTTCTAATGATGTTATTTCTTTCTTAGAATTAAAGTAGAATTTTAGTGTGCCCACAACCTTTGATCGAATAATAAGTGGCGCAATAACTGTAGCACCTAGTGGGCAATTTGGTTCTTTACAGTGAATCTCATCGTCACCAGCGATCACCATTTTCTTCTGGGCCATCACTTCTGAAGTCAAACGAGTTTGGATCGGCATATGTGCTTTATGATGGTCGGAGCCCACGCCAATATGCGACAGGATGGTGTGGCGGTTCGTCATTGCAATTGCCCGGGCATTTAATTCCCGATATAAGATTTGACATACTTCTTCAGCAGATTGACTAGTTAATCCATGTTTAAAATGAACAAGTGTCTGTTCTGCAATTCTGAGGCTTTTTTGTGCTTGAAGCGCGCCTGCTTTTTGTTCTTCTTTCGTCACGCTTTGAATAATGAGCAAAAACAAAGAACAACCAATCCCATTAGCAATGATCATGGGCAGCCCAATTGTATTTACTAGCGCTACTGCTTCAGCTGTGGGGCTCGCGAGTAAAGCGATCAAACCCATCTGCATGGTTTCAGCAAGAGCTCCAAGTAGAAAGATATGCATCGGCTGATTACTAACATGAGGGTTTTTCTTTCGATAATATGCGGCAAATACGCCAGCAAAAATCGTGGCAATGCCACATGAAAATGCTGTAAACCCCCCAAGTAACATTCGATGAACTCCAGCGATTAATCCAGCACCTAAGCCCACTTTATAGCCCCCGAATAAACCAGCAAGTACAACACCGATTACACGGAAATTAGCAATGGCAGCGTCTTCAGGAATTCCAAAGGTTATTCGTTGTAGAATAAGTGATTCAGGGTGAAAGGTTACTCCTGAATACGTTCCAATAATTCCAAAGAAACCAAAGAATAACACAGCGGTCCCTTTGTGTTTTCTCGTTAAATGGTTTGAAGAGACCATGTTTCGAAAAAAACGGAGGCGGGTCGCAATAAAGGCGAGCATAACAATAAGCCCGAGTCGTTCGAGCATTAATAATAAGAGTTCAAACATGGTTTTCCACCTTTTTATCTATACACTTGTCTTATCTTGCCTCAGTTGAGTAAATGTTAGCATAAAATACAGAAAGGATTAAAAGGGTTCCATAGCTGAGTAGAGAGAAGAAAAAACGTTCGAGGAAATGGCATCCATCTTGTAACTATGTTAAGACGTTTAAACGTTAACAACTTCCTTAATCTAATTTATACAAAGCGAGCTCAAGGTCAATGCGATGCTTAATTTTTTCTAAACAAGCTTCAGGCGTTTCCGCAAAAATCTTTTTACCGTTTACCATTGCATAAGGACGAACTGCACACAATCCACAGCTTGATAGGCATTCGTTCATCATAACAGCGACTTCCGGATATTCATTCTCTAGAATGGATTCAACATCAATCTGATTAATTAAGCTACCGTCACAAATTTCTACAACAATAATCCCCATCGGTTCCCCCTTCTTTCTATGAGTTGTACGTACGTTAACAACTGCTAATAATGTAAGCAAGTCAATCGATTTTACTGGAAAGGAGAACGTATTGCAAGCGTTTGAGATTTAATACGAGTATGATTAATGAAAGAGGTTCTTTTTTGTAACAAAATGATAAAAAACGATTTAATATACGGGGAGGTAACCATGACTACACATAATTGGGGAATACTTGGGACAGGTACTATTGCATCAGAATTTGCAACAATGCTAAGGGAGAAAGACAGGACGATTTATAGTGTGGGTTCAAGAACGCAAGCAAAAGCAGATGATTTTGCAAATCAACATGGGGTTACATATGCGCACGGAAGTTATGATTCGTTTTTTCAAGATGAACAAATTGATATTGTTTATATTGCAACACCTCATTCAAACCATTATGAACTTATCGAAAGAAGTCTACAGCAGGGAAAGCATGTTCTGTGTGAAAAGGCAATTACGGTTAATGGAGCTCAGTTAAAAAAACTTATGAAGATTGCTATTGAGAGAAGTCTTATTCTAATGGAAGCAATGACCATTTATCATATGCCGCTTTATAAGAAAATAAAAGATAAGCTTGTATCAGGTGAAATGGGCGCATTGAAAATGATTCATGTGACTTTTGGAAGCTATAAAGATGACGATGCGAACAATCGTTTCTTTAATCCCGAATTAGCAGGTGGAGCGCTTTTAGATATTGGTACATATGCACTGTCGTTCACGCGCTTTTTTCTTTCTAGCCAACCAACTGAAATTCAGACAATGGTTAAACCATTTCATACAGGTGTAGACGAACAATCAACCATCCTTTTAAGAAATGATCTAGATGAAATGGCGACCGTTTCGCTCGCATTTCGAGCAAAGATGCCCAAACGGGGCATGCTTATTTGTGAAAAGGGATTTATTCATATTGATGATTTTCCGAGAGCAGTAAAAGCAGTAGTAACAGTAACAAGTGGGGCAACAGAAACAATTGAAACAAGTGTAACAACTGACGCATTAAGATATGAAGCGGTAGCAATGGAACAAGCGATCCTTACTGGGAAGCCAGCTTATCTTCAACTCTCGAAAGATGTAATGGACTTAATGGATAGGATACGTCATGCATGGGGAATTTCTAGCTCTGTTGAATAAGGGGTTTAGAATCGATTAAAAACGTCTATAGTAAGCAGTAATAACAAAGGAGGCGTTTTTCATGAGTGATAATGGAACTGGAGATAAACTTAAAGGTGCAGGGAACAAAGCGAAGGGCGCAGTAAAAGATGCAGTAGGAAATGCGACAAACAATAGGAAAATGCAGGCAGATGGCAAGAAAGACAAGGTTAAAGGTGAAGCTCAGAACGTCAAAGGTGACGTTAAAAACAAAGCAAATGAATAAGAAATGAGCAAAAGCTCGCCACTAACCGAAAGGAAAGTGGTGAGCTTTTTTACGTATAATGCTTCACAATCTCGTGTAGCTTTAGTGCATGTTTAACTTCGCCATCAATTTTTAATTGACCAGTCATATACGCAACTGTTGGATTCCAATCTCCTTCAAGTAATTTATGTAGATTGGCTTCACTCATCTTTAACGTACAAGCATCTTCATTAACAGCTGGATCCGTTTCAACAGTAACTTGACCATCTGAAAATTGAACCCCGTAGCGCGCTTCTGGCTTTAATTCAAACTGGTATTTTCTATTGAACCCAGATATTTTTTCGGGATCATTCGTCATTTTTTCTGCAAGTGCATCTAATTTTTCTCTTGTAGTCATGAACTCATCTCCTTAATAATGAATGGTTATTCATTTAGTATAACGGATAAGCATATCAGTGGAAAGAAAAAAATAAACCGCTTACAATAAAAGATACAACGTTTATGGAGGGGTTTGCATGGTTTATCAAGCGTCTGAAGTTCGTTATGAGCATATGCACTATCGTAAGACTGGAAATTCAGGAATTCAGCTACCGCTTATTTCTTTAGGACTATGGCATAATTTTGGGGCAGTTGATACGCGCGAGAATGGTAGAAATATGATTAGGCGAGCGTTTGATCTAGGAATTACGCATTTTGACTTAGCGAATAATTATGGTCCGCCACCTGGCTCAGCAGAGTTGTTCTTCGGTGAGATGTTGAAAACCGACTTAGCTCCATACAGAGATGAATTAATCATTTCAAGTAAGGCTGGCTTTAAAATGTGGGATGGACCATACGGAGACTGGGGATCAAAAAAATACCTTGTTTCGAGTTTGGATCAGAGTTTAAAACGAATGGGCCTTGATTATGTCGATATCTTTTATCATCATCGACCTGATCCAAATACGCCGATTGAAGAAACAATGCAAGCACTTGATTTGCTTGTTCGGCAAGGAAAAGCACTCTATATAGGCATATCTAATTACGATGCAAAAGAAACAGCAGAAGCGTTAAAAATTCTCGATGAATTAGGGACACCACTGCTGATTCATCAACCATCTTATTCGATGCTAAATCGGTGGATTGAAGATGGCTTACAAAAAGTCCTTGAAAAAAATGGTGTCGGTTCGATTGCTTTTGTGCCATTAGCTCAAGGACTGTTAACATCGAAATATCTTAATGGCGTTCCAGAAGGTTCTCGAGCAAGCAAAGAAACGAGTTTATCACGTGATTCAATTAATGAAGAGATGCTTTCTAAAATAACTCAATTAAATGAACTTGCTTCAGAACGAAACCAGTCGCTCGCGCAAATGAGTTTAGCGTGGGTTTTACGAGAAGGGAAAGTAACGTCTGCATTAATTGGAGCAAGCAAAGTTGAGCAAATTGAAGAAAACGTTAAAGCGTTAAACAATCTTGAATTTACAAACAAAGAAATTTCGAAAATTGATGCAATCCTTTCAAAAAAATAGAGCTCTCTTTGTTTTTTTGATCCTCATTCCTCTTTTAGAAGTAGCAGGCGCCTTGCTAATAATAAAAGGAATGAGGTTTTTTTATGGCTTATAATTGGACAAGAGTACTTCGTAGTGGGATGAGTGGCAATGATGTTCGTGAACTGCAAATACGAGTTGCTGGATATGCAGCAGCAACAGCAAGTCGAACGTTTATTGCTGTAGATGGTCAGTTTGGGGCTGGCACAGAAGGGGCGGTGCGGCGTTTTCAAGCAAGTTATGGTTTGACAGCAGATGGGATAGCTGGACAACAAACGCATACAGCTTTAAACAATTTAGAGGCTAGCAATGGCTCTACAAGTCATTTTAATTGGAGTGAGTTCCACTCAAAGGATGGTGCACAGTTCTCAAATGGTGCTCTGTCAGCCTCGCAGGTACAGGAAAATGTTCGACGTTTGATGTACAAGCTGGAAGCAATGCGCAGAAAGCTAGGGAATATTCCCTTATCAATTAATTCGGGCTTCCGCAGCCGTAATCACAATTCCAATGTAGGTGGAGCGAGTAATAGCATGCATCTATACGGTTCAGCGGCGGATGTAGCCTCATCAGCGACACCAACGCGAATGGCAGATGTTGCAAGAACATGTGGTTTCAGTGGGATTATTCGATACAATACATTTACACATGTGGATAGCCGAGCGGAAACAACTGGCGCAGGTTATTACTGGCCATAAGAAAGTGGGGGATTAAATTCCCCACTTTTATTTACGTAATTCTATGAAAGCGCTATACTATATGGGACATTTAGGAGGAGTGATAAAATGGAACCTGTTAAAGCTGGAATAGTTGGTTGTGGCAACATAAGTGATATTTATTTACAGATGAATGAACGTTTTGAGGCGATACAAATCATTGCATGTACAGACTTGAATTTTGCACAAGCAAGCAAGCAAGCGGAAAAATATAGAGGTGTGACTGCGCAAACGATGGATGATTTCTTTGCAAATGAACAAATCGAGATCGTTATTAATTTGACCATTCCGTCTGCCCACTACGTCGTACATAAACGAGCGCTTGAAGCGGGTAAACACTCTTATGGAGAAAAGCCGTTAGCCTTAACAATAGAAGAGGCAATCGAATTAAAAGAATTGGCGAAAGCTAAGAACGTCCTTCTTGGTGCGGCTCCAGACACCTTTCTTGGTGGTGGATTACAAACATGTAAGAAATTAATTGAAGATGGTTGGATAGGTCGTCCAGTTGCTGCAAACGGTTTTATGATGAGCCATGGGCCCGAAAGCTGGCATCCAAATCCAGAATTTTTTTATAAAGTAGGCGCAGGTCCATTATTTGACATGGGTCCTTATTATTTAACCGCGCTTATTTCTATATTAGGTCCAATTAGACGATTAACTTCTTCAACAGGAAAAGCATTTGAAGAACGTTTTGCGACTGGCCCTGCAAATTATGGAGAGAAAATAACAGTAGAAACGCCTACTCATTTATCAAGCGTTCTTGATTTTCACAACGGTGTCATAGCTACGCTAACGACAAGCTTTGATGTCTGGGGTTCTCAAACACCTAATTTAGAAATTCACGGCACAACAGGGTCGATACAATTACCTGATCCAAATACGTTTGGTGGACCCGTTTTCATTAAACGTCAAGGTGCAGAAGGATTTACCGAAGTACCTTTAATTTATGGCTTCCAGGAAAACAGTAGAGGTTTAGGTGTTCTAGATATGGCTCAAGCTATCTTAGAAAAAAGAGAGCCCCGCGCAAGCGGAGATTTAGCTTATCATGTGCTTGAAGCGATGCACGGTGTCTTGCGCTCATCAGAAGAAGGTACCCATTACAACATGGAAAGTACGTGTCAAAAGCCGGATGCGCTTCCGCTCACGATGACAGCTAAAGGATTTGCATAATCAAAAGGGGGGGGGTGTCACAACACACCCCTTTTCGTATTGAATGATTATTCTTACATCATGCAGTACTTTCTGCGTTTGAGCTCTATCTAAAAGTAAGCTAAACTAGTAAGGATGAATGAAAGTGCGGAGGAGATTAAAATGAGCTATCAAGTAAATGACAAATTTAAATTATTTACGGTTCAATCCAATCCGTCATTAACAAAGGAAGTTGCTTTGTTATTAGGCTGTGAAGTCGGAAAAAGTTCTGTTAAACGTTTCAGCGATGGAGAAGTTCAAATTCATATTGAAGAAAGTGTTCGAGGCGCAGATGTGTTTATTGTTCAATCTACTGGTCAGCCGGGGAATGAGCATGTAATGGAATTGCTGATCATGATTGATGCATTAAAGCGTGCTTCGGCAAAGTCGATTAATGTGGTAATTCCTTATTATGGATATGCAAGACAAGATCGGAAGGCGAGATCAAGAGAGCCGATTGCGGCAAAACTTATTGCGAATTTAATGGAGACTGCTGGTGCGAATCGGGTCGTAACCGTTGACTTACATGCGCCGCAAATTCAAGGTTTTTTTGACATACCCGTTGACCCGTTACAAGGGATACCTCTCTTGGCGAATTACTTTAAAAAGAAGAAACTAGTAGAACCAGTTGTTGTCGCACCTAACACTTCGGGACTTGGTCGAGCACGTAGGTTAGCAGAATATTTAAATGCACCTATTGCGTTTATTGATAAACGGCATCCAGAACCAGGCTTCCCACAATCTGTTCAAATTGTTGGTGAAGTGGCCGGTATGAATGCGATTATCATAGATGATTTAATTGACACAGGAGCAACCGTAACACTTGCTGCAAATGCTTTAGCTGATCACCAAGTTGCCAGTATTTTTGTTTGTTGCACACATCCTGTATTGACAGGACCTGCTATTGATCACTTAAAAATTGCACCAATTGAAGAGATTGTTGTAACAAATACAATTGAATTAAGCACTGAGAAGTATTTGGATAATATGACAGTCTTGTCAATAGGAGAGCTTCTAGCTGAGGCCATTTATCGCATTCATAAGGAACAATCCGTAAGTACGTTATTTAAATAAAGAGAGTAAATGGAGTGGACAGATTGTATAAACTAATTGCAATTGATATGGATGGTACGCTACTGAATGATCAACATGAAGTAACGGAAGGCGTCAAGGTGGCGTTAAAAGAAGCAAAAGCAGCAGGTGCAAAAATTGTACTTTGTACTGGCCGACCGCTTGGGGGCGTGACACGCTATTTAATTGATTTGGAATTAGATGGTGAGGATGATTATGTCATTGCCTACAATGGTGCAGTCGTGCAAAACAATGCGACGAAGGAATCGATTGTATCACTTACGCTTAGTTATCAAGACTTATCGGATTTAACGTCATTAGCTGAAAGCTTAGCGACACCGATGCATTTCTTCGATACGGAACGTTTGTACACAACGAATCAAGACATCAGTCCATACACGATTTACGAATCATTTGTAACGCAGGTTCCTCTTTCTTATCGTAAGCTAGAAGAGGTTGAAAAAGAAATCGCTTTACCTAAAATTATGTTTATTGACGAGCCAGATCGCTTAGCAAAAACAATAAACGCAATACCTGCTGATGTGAAAGATAAATATGAGATGGTTCAAAGTGCCCCGTTTTTCTTGGAAATTCTACATCCTGAAGCAAGTAAGGGTAACGCGGTAAAACACCTTGCAGAGAAATTGGGCATTAATCGCGAACAGGTTATGTGTATTGGTGATAACGGCAACGACCTTTCAATGATTAAATTTGCTGGCTGTGGGGTTGCGATGGCAAATGCGATACCTGAATTAAAAGCAAGTGCAGACGTTGAGACGAAATCAAACAATGAGGACGGAGTAGCACATGCCATTCGGACATATGTTTTAAATAAGGCATGATTGTGAACGGAAATCCCCTTGGAATTTTTCACCAGGGGATTTTTTTGTTTATTTATCTTTTTGACGGGGAAGACAAAGTTTAAGCATGAATAAAGGAGAGTTAATCATGAGTCAGAAGCATATATTAATGGTTGTCACAAACGGGGCAACAATGAACAATGATCATTTAGCCGGAATTTGGTTATCTGAGTTTACGGAGCCATATGAAGAATTTATTAATGCCGGATATCAAGTAACCGTGGCTAGTCCTAAAGGCGGCGAATCACCAATTGATCAAGCTAGCCTTGATGATGGGGCTATTCCAGAACAGTGGCATGAAATGGCGGAGTTACTTAAGCATACAATCCCGCTTGCTGAATTAAAATCTGTTGATTATGATGGGATTTTCATGCCTGGTGGTCACGGCGCAATGTTTGATCTGGCTGATAATGAGCAATTACAACAGCTATTGCGTGATTTTTACGTTGCCGATAAAAGCATTGGCTCGGTTTGTCACGGACCAGCAGCGTTAACGGGTGTGCTGCTAGAGAATGGAGAGTATCTCGTTTCTAATCGTAAACTAACTTCATTTACAAACACGGAAGAAGAAAGCGTTGAGCTAGTTAATCAAATGCCCTTCTTACTAGAAACACGCTTGCGAAAAGAAGGCGCTATTTTTCTTGCAAAAGATGATTGGCAGGAAAACGTCTACACCGACGGAAAGCTTGTTACTGGACAAAATCCACAGTCCTCTATAGAAACGGCAAAGCAATTTCTAAAAACAGTATAATTAATAGTCACGAGGAAAAGCGCGGAAGGGGTTTACCTAAACCTTCCGCGCTTTTTTGTCGTAAGAACTGTTAGTCAATGTTTCATTAAAAAACTGGAGGTTTTGTAGACTGACCTAGTCATTTGGGACAGTAATAAAACACCTACTTATTAAGCTGCCATATTACCGAACTCTATCGGTGTGTGGTAGCTTAATTTTTT
>NZ_JAFBCV010000024.1 GCF_016907895.1 Shouchella xiaoxiensis | reverse complement strand
TTTCCGTTCTTTTTTCCATTATAACAAGAGTATTTTTGTTTAGGTGTCTATAAATAAGAAAAAGCTGTTGAGAAATTACTTTCTCAACAGCCTGACGAAAACCTGCTCTAAATTGAGCAGGTTTTCGTTTTATTTAATTTCCGTATAAATATCGGCGTCGTCAACTGTTTTTATCTTACCTTGATTGCCTATTTTCCACTTAAAGTCTTTCTTAATGGTGCTTATAACGGCCTGTCCAACAATCTCACCGGCTACCTGCAGTCGACTGTATCAGGCATATGGTACCATGGCTCAAGAGATCCAGTTGCTCTCTCCTGTCTAATGTTATTAGCTGGTGGAATACCGACTTCGTGATCTGATGATCCTCCTCGTTTTAACGCAATTTCATTATCGTTTCCCAATAACGAACAGGATGAGAATCCTTCATTAGCAAATGTTTTACTTACTGAATGAATGATGAACTACCATCAAAAAGTGTCGACCTTTAAAGTAATTTAATCGATGCACTTTTAGTCTATATACGAACGTTTCGCTGATACCATTTATGCAACTCCTCTTCAGGTTCTTAAAAAGTCTGCTTAGGGTTAATTCTAGCTTTTTCATCCTATTTATGGTAAGACTATTAATACTCAGTACTTCCCCCCTTACATTCAAACCAATTAGTACCTCCCCCATGAATCTCACAACTAGATTGTTTACCGTATTTTCAATGAAAGGAGGCTTGACTTCCGATTCATTTTTCATCTTTTGTAACATATAATCTAACAGTGTTATTGAATTAAGAATCTTTCGCTTTTAGTATGGAAAGATAAAACCCACATAACAACTGCACCATGTAAGTATTCTTTTCGATTTTCAAAAAGGAGGCGTTTACATGCGTTTGTTAGACGAGTTACAGTTAAATTTTGAAGAAGTAGAACCCCCTCTCACCTCCCAAGAAGCTATGGATGAAGCGACAAGATGCCTTTACTGCTATGATGCTCCTTGTATTACTGCTTGTCCGACCGGCATTGACATCCCCACATTTATTAAAAAGATAACAACTGACAATTTACTCGGTTCCGCCCGCACCATTATGGAAGCAAACCCCGTTGGCGCAAGTTGTGCACGTGTCTGCCCCACCGAAGAATTATGTGAAGGCGCATGTGTGTTAAATCATTCTTCTAAAGCAATCTCAATTGGAAAACTTCAGCGTTTTGCCACAGACTGGGCTATTCATAACGAAAAAATTCTCTTTAAAGCTGGTAAGAAAACATATAAGCGTGTTGCTGTCATTGGTAGTGGTCCAGCGGGTTTATCTGCTGCGAGAGAGCTTGCGCTTTTAGGCTACGATGTGACGATTTATGAAAAAGAAGCCGAAGCTGGTGGTTTGGACACATATGGAATTGTCTCGTTTCGTTTACCAAAGCGCATTTCTTTTTGGGAAGTTGAACAAGTAAAATCGGTTGGTGTTACGATTCAAACGAGTACGACAATTGGACAAGATCTTACTTTAAAAGAGTTACAAGAAACGTATCATGCCGTTGTACTAGCAGTTGGTATGGCGAACGTTCCGACTCTTGGCATTCCGGGAGAAGATGCAAGTAATGTGTACGATGCAATTGAATTTGTGAAAGCGACGAAATCGGGTACGTTATCAGAGGAATTTAACGAAAAACGTGGTGTTGTTATTGGTGCTGGTAATACAGCAATTGATGGTGCGACATGTGCCATTCGTCTTGGTGCGACAAATGTTAAAATCCTCTATCGTCGTACAGAAAAAGAAATGACCGCCTATGATTTTGAATATACGTTTGCAAAGCAAGACGGTGTTGAGTTTAGATGGCTCCACTCTCCTACTCGCATTCTTCATGATGAAAATGGACAGGTATATGCCATTGAATGCATGATCATGGCGTTAGGAGACCCTGATCAAGCCGATCGCCGACGCCCCTTCCCTACCGGTCAAACGAAAATAATCGAAACAGATTTTGTCATAACGGCAATTGGACAATCTCGCTACGACTGGCTTGATCAAGCAGGAATAAAAACAACGAATGGCATTGTTTCTATTAATAGCGAGTTTGAAACAACGGCTGAACGTATTTATGCATGTGGAGACGTTATTTTTGGTGATGGACAAGGTGAGGCAATGGTTGTCTCTGCTGCTGAACAAGGCAAGCAAGCAGCCTATGCTATTCATCAAAAACTACTGGAAGAGCGCGCTGAAACAAGCGCTTAAGGAGGGATAAGATGGCCGATTTATATAGTAATCTCGCTGGTATCTCATCGCCAAACCCCTTTTGGCTCGCTAGTGCGCCGCCAACCAACTCTGGTTATCAAGTCCAGCGTGCTTTTGAAGCTGGTTGGGGTGGCGCTGTATGGAAAACATTAGGGGAACCGATTATTAATTCTACCTCTCGTTTTGCGGCGGTTCATTTTAATGGTCAACGAGTCGCGGGTTTTAATAATATCGAACTCATTTCCGATCGCCCGCTAGAAACAAATTTGCGTGAAATTGAAGAAACCAAAAAACGATTTCCAAACCATGCGATAGTAGCTTCATTAATGGTCGAACCTCAGCAAGAAAAGTGGCATGAAATTGTTAAGAAAGTAGAAGCAGTTGGTGTGGATGGTTTAGAACTAAACTTCGGCTGCCCCCACGGGATGGCTGAACGAGGAATGGGCGCGGCCTCTGGCCAAGTCCCTGAACTTGTTCGAAAGCAAACCGAATGGGCTAAAGAAGTAGCGCAAACCCCTGTGATCGTTAAGTTAACCCCGAATATCACCGACATTACCGTGACCGCTGAATCCGCTGTCCAGGGCGGTGCAGATGCCGTGAGCATGATTAACACGATTAACAGTCTTGCTGGGGTCGACATTCACTCATGGCAAACGATTCCTAATGTTGATGGACTCGGCACCCATGGCGGTTATTGTGGTCCGGCAGTTAAACCAATTGCGCTCCATATGTTAGGTGATTGTGCCCGTAATGCTCGAGTCAATGTTCCGATATCAGGAATTGGTGGCATTTCCACATGGCAGGATGCGGTGGAGTTTATGTTAATGGGGGCAACGAATGTTCAGGTTTGTACAGCTGCAATGCATCACGGTTTTCGGATTGTTGAAGATATGATTGATGGTCTCTCCACTTATTTAGACAACAAAGGTCTAGCATCCGTGCGTGAGCTAACTGGTAAATCCGTTCAGATGTATTCTGATTGGGGCAATGTAAACTTAAATCATCAAGTGGTCGCTAATATCCATACCGATGTCTGTATTAACTGTAATAAATGCCATATTGCTTGTGAAGATACGGCACATCAATGTATTGAACGATTTGTTGACGGGAATGGTGCCCCTTATTTAAAAGTAAACGAAGAGGAATGTGTCGGCTGTAATTTATGTGCCATTGTCTGTCCTGTTGATGGTGCGATTGATATGGTCGTAAAAGAAAATGGTTTACCGCCAATGTCGTGGAATGATCGCCAAAGCGCGATGGCATCCATGAGAGCCTCTCAATCTTAAGGAGTGAAATAAAATGAAAAAATTGATTAAAAACGGCACAATTGTTACTGCTTCTGAGACGTTTCAAGCAGATCTTTATTTAGAAAACGGTAAAATCACAGGAATTGGGCAGTCACAAACGTTTGGGCCGGTCGATGAAACAATTGATGCAGCTGGTTGTTATGTCTTTCCAGGGGGCGTTGATCCCCATACGCACCTTGATATGCCTTTTGGAGGAACAGTCACAAAAGATAATTTTGAAACAGGGACAATTGGCGCTGCGTTTGGCGGCACAACAACCATTATCGACTTTTGTTTAACCGAGAAAGGAAAGCCTCTGCAGCAAGCGATTCAAACTTGGCACGATAAGTCAGCTGGTAAAGCTGCGATTGATTACAGTTTTCATCTAATGATTGGTGAAATGACTGAGGCTGTTTTAAATGAACTTCCTTCCGTTATTACAAATGAAGGCATTACGTCCTTTAAAGTATTCATGGCTTATAAAAATGTTTTCCAAGCTGACGATGCAACCTTATTTGAAACGTTAATCAAAGCAAAAGAATTAGGCGCTTTGGTCATGGTTCATGCCGAAAATGGCGATGTGATTGATTACTTAACAAAACAAGCTCTCGCAAAAGGCCAAACTGATCCGATCTATCATGCGCTTACCCGCCCGGTGGAAGCAGAGGGTGAAGCAACAGGACGTGCCTGTAAACTGACGGCATTAGCGGGATCTCAACTTTATGTGGTCCACGTCACCTGTGCAGAAGCTGTAAATCAGATTGAAGAAGCGCGAAAACAAGGAGCTGACATCTGGGGCGAAACGTGTCCACAATATTTAGTCCTTGACGAAGATGCTTTACGCAAACCTAATTTTGAAGGAGCCAAGTATGTCTGGTCCCCTCCTCTCCGCCCGAAAGAGCATCAAGCGGCATTATGGAATGCCTTAAAAACAGGTGCGTTACAAACGATAGGTAGTGATCAATGCTCATTTGATTTCGATGGTCAGAAAAGTTTAGGCAAAGATGATTTTACGAAAATCCCTAACGGCGGTCCAATTGTTGAAGATCGAATGAGCATTTTATATTCTGAAGGGGTTGAAAAAGGTCGAATTAGTTTAAATCAATTTGTTGATTTAACTTCAACAAGGGCAGCGAAATTATTTGGAATGTATCCGAAAAAAGGAACGATTTCAGTTGGAGCGGACGCCGATCTTGTTGTATTTGATCCAAGCGTTGAACGCACTTTATCAGCGAAAACGCATCATTTAGCAGTTGATTATAATGCATTTGAAGGAATGAACGTAAAAGGCTTACCGCGCACCGTATTGTCGCGAGGACAAGTCATCATAAAGGATGGCATGTATGTGGGATCACCGGGTGACGGATCCTTCATTAAGCGTTCTACTTATGGCAACACTCTTTCCAATGAAAAAGTAGAACAGTAACTTTAAAGGGAGGCTTTTATGGCGGAATATATTCATTACGAAACGGAAAAGAAAAAAATGGATGCTCTTATGGCTGAAGGTTACAGCATTCAATCGATTACCGATCATTTAAACGGTTCGGATGTTGTTTTTGTCAACGATCAGCATCAGCGCACAGTAACGCTTGGAAATGCAAATGCCAGAAAATACGCTTCGACACTCTATTTTCACAAGCGCTCGCAAGTCGGGTAATAAAGGAGGTATTTTTGTGAAAACAGAAAAGAAAACAATCAATTCAGCTCGATTAACAGAAACATTAAACACGTTCGCTTCGTTCGGAAAGACTGCTAATAATGGCGTCACCCGCCTTTCTCTCTCTAAAGAAGATATTGATGCTCGAACGTACTTTAACGAGCAATGTGAAGCTTTGGGTTTAACCGTTCAGCTTGACGATTTAGGAAATATGTATGCAATTCTACCGGGTAAGAATCCAAAAAAGCCCCCTATCTTCATGGGTTCACATCTTGACACAGTCAAAAAAGGTGGTCGGTTTGACGGTGTTCTTGGTGTTGCGGCTGCCCTTGAAGTGGTGCGCTCCATAATCGATCAAGGCATTGAGCCGGATACTCCAGTGGGCATTATCAATTTCACCAATGAAGAAGGCGCTCGATTTGAACCATCAATGATGGCTTCGGGAATCATTGCCGGCAAGTTTGATAAAGAAACGATGATGAAAAAAACAGATCCAGAAGGCATCACGTTTGCGGAAGCACTTCAAGCAAGTGGTTTTGTCGGTAACAAAGCCAATCGCCTAGACTCAGCTCGTGCTTTCCTTGAACTTCATATTGAACAAGGACCTATTTTAGAGCGAGAACAGCTAGAGATTGGTGTTGTCGAATGCGTTGTCGGTATGTGCTGCTATGAAATTGAAATTACCGGTAAATCCAATCATGCTGGCACAACACCTCAAACGATGCGAAGCGATGCGCTTACAGCAGCCAATCTCTGTATGACGGCCTTTCATCAAGAGCTTGCAAAGCTCGATTCCGAATTAGTTTATACAATGGGGCGGTTCACCGTTTCTCCTAACATTCATACCGTTATCCCCAATAAAGTTGTGTTCTCGATCGAAGCAAGGCATAAAGATGAAAGTGTCATTCAAGAAGTCGAGCGTATCATTGATACTGTTGTCGAAGAAGCTACTCTCTCTTCAAAAGCAACAAAACTTTGGGGGCGAGATACCGTCTGGTTTGACTCAGACGTTGTGAATCAAGTCGAGCAAGCAACAACAGATTTAGGTTATTCACATAAGCGAATGGTAAGCGGGGCTGGACATGATGCCCAGTTTATAGCTGGAGTCGTTCCAACAGCGATGATTTTTGTACCAAGTACTGGAGGAATTAGTCACGCTGAAGAAGAATATACCTCATGGGAAGAATGTGTAAAAGGGGCAACCGTGCTTTATGAAACAATCCAACGACTAATCAATTAGGTTTGGGGAGGGTTAAACATGGAAGCAGAGATTAAAAAATCTTACGGCGAGAAAGATCAAGAACATTTATGGCATGCTTTGAAACCGTATCAAGCACAGGCAGCTCCGCTTATTGCTGAGTCAGGTGAAGGTTCCTGGTTTACTGATACAGAAGGCAATCGCTATTTCGATGGCGTGTCCGGTCTATGGTGCCTTAACCTCGGGCATGGACAAACTGAAATTATTGAAGCCGCAACGGAACAAATGAAGGCGTTGGCGTACTTTCCCCTTTCGTTTGGTCACAAGCCAGCAATTGATTTAGCTGAGAAATTAAATGAATTACTTGGCGGCGGGTATCGCTCTTTTTTCGCAAATGGCGGCTCTGATGCAAATGAAACGGCATTTAAAATTGCTCGTCAGCACCATAAACAATCTGGCAATCCTGAGAAAACGAAAATCATCTCTCGCTATCGCGCGTATCATGGCAATTCGCTCGGTGCGTTGGCCGCAACGGCTCAAGCGAATCGAAAAATGAAATATGAAGTGAATGTGCCTGGATTTATTCACATTCCTCCCCCCTATGCCTACCGAAGCGCCTTTGGTTCATACGACGATGACGACTTGCGCGCTGCGGAATACTTAGAGCAAACGATTTTATGGGAAGGTCCCGAATCTGTTGCTGCATTTATCATGGAGCCCGTTATTTCTGGCGGTGGTGTCATTCACCCTCAATCCGATCTGTATTACAAAAAGGTGCGAGACATATGTAACCGCTACAATGTTTTGCTTATTTTAGATGAAGTGGTTTCAGGTTTTGGCCGTACAGGGAAGATGTTTGGTTATATGCATGGTGAGTCTCTTTATCCAGATATCATTACATTCGCTAAAGGTTTAACGGCAGGCTACCTACCGCTTGGTGCAACTTGTGTGAAAGAATCAATCTATCAGTCGTTTAAAGATACTGGAACAACCAATCATTTCCGACACGTTTCCACTTATGGAGGACACCCTGCTTCTTGCGCAGTCGCACTAAAAACGATTGAACTCATTGAGCGGCATGACATTGTTAAACAAGTGGCCACTCTTGAAGCGGACGTATTGAGTCAGCTGCGGCAGCTCACTTCCCATGCTTTAGTCGGAGAAGTCCGCGGCGTTGGCTTTTTATACGGGATTGAGCTTGTGTCAGACAAAGCGAGTAAAAAACCACTAGAAGACGAGCAAATAAAAACGATAGTCGCTGCCTGCCAAAAGAAAGGATTGATCATCGGTAAAAATGGCGATACCGTACCTTCAGGAGGAAATGTGTTGATCATTGCTCCCCCTCTCACATCAACAAGAGAGGATCTCACCTTTCTTGTGGAAACGATCCAAGAAGTGTTTGCTGAAATAGAGTAAGTAAAAAGCCTGTTGCGCAGATGATTAATCCGCAACAGGCTTTTATAGTTACTATTAACTTGCTTTCCAGAACGTTTCTTTATCCCAGAGTTTAAGGTAATTTCTAAAAGGTAGGACAGTAGAACTTGTTTGATTGATTGCCTGCAAAGAAACGGATTCGGTTAAGACATTGTTCCCACTACCTAAGCGCAATCGAATACTTGCTGTTCCAGCTTGTGTTGTTGGATTTAAACGCATTTGAATCGTTTTGCTCGCACGTCCCTCTTGATTGGCAGTCAAATTCCCAACGTTAAAATAGCCATAATTTGACGGCCACGTACCATCCTCACGCTGAATCTGAGATACTGCCTGTCCACCAGTCAAGTAAACTTGAACCTGTGCATTTGTTATTGTTGTACCAGGTTCAAGTCCATTTAAAATAACTTCTACTGGAAAAACAGTGCCGCCTATTGGTAGAGCATCTGGATAAACCAGATTGTACTCTGCTTCCTCAACCGGTGGCTGTGGTTGTTCTCCTCCAGCATCATTGCCAATGGTAACACCTTGAGTCACGACATTCGTTGAACCAACACGCAAACGAATGTTTGCTGAACCTTCTGTTACGCCGTTGCCAAGACGCATTGTGACAGTTGTTTCAGCTGTACCTGATGCGTCGGCTCTAATCTCTCCGGTACTTTGGTATCCGTAACCGTTTGGCCAAGAGCCATCCGCTTGTTGAATTTGAGAAACCGCTGTTCCTCCTTGTAGATACACTTGCATTTGAGCATTCGTGATCACTTGATTTGGATTCATATCTGTTAAGGTAATCTTCACTTGAAACGGTGTGCCGTCAGCAGGCAGTGTCCCAGGTGTATCAATACTATATTTGATATCGACTGGAGGAGCGGTTTCAGAGCCAAACGAACCATCGGCAAATGTACTCTGGTCGTACCATAAATAACCCGATTGAGGTGCTCTCCATGGCTCAACCTGTGGCTCTGTTGAAAGCTCAGGTGTTTCCATGTCTAGAATTGGAGATGGTTCATCAAGCGGTAAGTCAATATCGGCAAATGTTTGATAATTTTCCTGTTCAGCTAACCAGTTGACAACATTCACAAGCAATGGTCCGTTGTCACGATCAATGAAACCATCATATGTGCGTTTGACCCCACCATGTTCTTCATTGCGGTATTTAGGCGTAATGTCTTCAACTGGTGACGAGTCACCAATAAAGGCTGATTTGCCATCCCCTTTTTTCCCGATAGCGACAAATGGCCCTTCCTCAATTCCCCCACCAAAGTAAACACCCTGATCTACAGCATTGTTCCATTTATTTGCCTGTTCTGTTAAGCCGTCTGGCAGAAACACAATACCTTTGGCAATTTCTTCGTTCATAATTGCAATCGTGGAACCCGCATGGATTGAGACTTCTTCAATTCCTTCTGTAATACCAAACGATTCTTCAGTTGGAACGATAATATCGCCAGCTGTATTGTCAATTGAATTAAAACGGAAGCGTACGCCAAATTCATCACTTAGCCAATCGGAGCTAACAACACCTTCCATCGCTTCAATTTCACCAGCTGACATTCCTTTTGTCGGCTCTTCATAAGCACCACGACGCCAACCATTCATAATTTCATTAGAATCCCAACGGTTTAAATTACGGTCTGCGTTATAGTGGTCAGCGATGAAGAACACACCACCACCATTTTCGGCAAAGCTAGCAATCGCATCTTGTTCCGTTGCTTTAAAGGGAATCTGTGCTTCCGGAATTACAAAAACATCAACATCATTCAAATCTTCATCTGACAAAGGGTCTGTACTGCGGTGTTCTTTTACAAAAAAACCTTCTTCGACTAAAGCATCTGCAAAATCAGAAAACGCTCCATCAATGACCCAGTCCGATTGTCCAGCTGTTTGACCATGACTATTGTCGAATAGAATCGTCATGCCATTTGGGTTATCAGGAATTAATTCAGGTGCCGGATCATTAGGCCCCTCTGCTGAAGCTAGATGTTGTTGACCTAATAGAAAGAATGAGAGCATTGTTGTGGCAACGATACTTTTGCGATATCGCATATAACCTTACCTCCTAATGATTTTTGTTGTAACTTTCAAACAAGTCCATCATATCAAATTCGCTGCAACTGCATTGATTATTGTGCTTATTTTAATAATAACTTAACATAACGCAAAATTTATTCTGTATGTATGAACTTGCTGAAATCAAATTAGCTTTTCTTAGATGATTTTTTGACAAATAACCGATAGGTCATATAAACCATAACATTTATTAAAAGGACCCTGAACCCTGTTCTGAAAACACGCCGTATAGAACTCTCATCTTGTTCGTAAAAGTGTTCACCGGCATAATAATAGAGCGTAAATGCACTAACCATGAGGACGAGATAAATAAGTATTCTCATTTCTTAGGAACTCCTTCTATTGTTATAAGGAAATCAGAAAAAGGCATGCAAGCTAGAGCTTGCATGCTTACTTGGATGATTTTAATGTGTTTAGACGAAAAGCATCGCGTATCACTTTTTCTACTTGAAGTTTCTTTTCTTTTTTTAAGGGGATATTTAATTGGTCTGTTATAGGATAAACAGCATTAAAAGCTAAATGCGATTGATAAATAATTTTTCTAGGCCGGCACCCAATTGTAGATATCGTATCAGCTAAAAGAAACTGCACCTCTTCCAGCTGGTCAAATTTACACAGGGTTTGACCAATTAATAGCCCCGTATTTCTGCTTAGTATGAAACAGGCAAGGGGAAAATAAGGCCGTTCGTCTACAGTTGCTTGTACAGGTTCTTCTACAACTGATATGCCTAATTCGAACACATCTTCAATTTGTTTGGTTCGTTTTTTTAAACTCTTTAGCTCAAAAGGTGAGATATATGAAAGTAACTCATTCTCCGTTTCACTAGTATAAATGTCGGTTATGTCAATAATCTTACTAAACTTACCATCAGTTAAAAGGTGGAGTTCCCCATCTCGAGATGTATTTTCTAAAAATAGCGGATCTTTTTTTGCTTTTGGCAACACAATAAGTAGCTGTTCTAATGCGTAACAGAGTTTAGTCATCTCTTTAATTGAAAGGTACCAAGGATAGTATCCAGGTTTATAGTTTCTGAAAGTCGGCCATGCCTGTTTTCCCCGGAAAGAAAAACCATGATGCTTAATTAGGTTGTAATCGTTTGGGTCTATATCCTTTCGGTTATTAAACGTTAACAGTAGAGCATCTTGCTCATGGACGGTAGCAAGCTCGGATTGAATTTTTTTTAATGAAGAATAACCTGCCTCGCCTACATAGACCGCGATTCCCAGCACTTCCCCGAGATGACCCATAATTGTACAATAGTAATACTCTTCAGTAAATGGATCTTGAAACACGAGTATTTGATTGGAATTAATTAGAGTCCAAGGTTTCTCTTGTTTTATTGAAGTAGCTAAATTCAGTAATTTTTTTTCTAGCCTACTAGCCTCTTTTTGAATAAAATCAAATGGCGCTAGTTCAAATCGTAAGTTTTGAAATTGTTCGTTTAAGCCTTTGCAATACCGAACACCGTCCTCCTTTGACAGCCAGTTTGTCGGATGTTCCGCTTTCCAGCTCTCAGTTAACCAATCACCGCGGGAATCTTCAGTAGGTGCTACATGATTAAACAGGAGACAATGAGGAGTAAGCAAAGGTTCTGTGTCCATAAAATCAAGAATTTCAATTGTATGAAACCAATCATCTCCATAGTCATACCAATAAGTAAAGCTATCGCCTTTTTTAAAAGGAAAATCGCAAAGTTGTTTTTCATTTTCATCAATATAGTGTTTAGGGAAATCAGGATCTTTTGGGTCTGATAACACGAATTTCTTTTTTTCTTTTTCAATTAGTTTGTCTCTTTTTAAATCAATTAGGATTTGAAACTGATGTAAATGACTGTTCTCCCATTGAAAAGCTAGTTGGATAATCGTATGAAGCTGAGCAAAAGTAGTTGATTCATGTACTTCAATTACTCGTTCAATGGCAGGTTCTAATTGATCTAAATAAATTCGCAGTTTAATGTTCAAATTAACACTCCCCATTTAATCTTTATTTTTTATTACTGTGTTTATTAGTCAACTTAACCAAATATCTGTGCAGCCACAGCGTAAAGGTTGCCGTTACGTTGAGGCAAACCGTCTGAATGGAGCATCATAATAGGAGGCTGTGCTACTTCTGAGAATCCAATTAAAAGTAAATGATCATTTACTAGTTGATTATACTGTGGCATATCGATCCGTACAGGTCCATTTCTATTTTCTACTAGCTTATTGATTAGCATGATGGCTTCTTCTGCTGTACTGGATACGATTGGTCCAATGATTAGATTAGCTGGCGTTTCAATTACCATGCCGTATCCTGTTATTTGGCGATCTTTGTTTAGACTAACCAAGCCAATCACTGACTGGTTTAATCTCTCTGTTAAGAACGTACTGCGCTTTGCTCCAAATGCGCATGCATCAATTTCGACTATCGTAGCAAAATCATTTTCGTCAATGCCTCTTATTAGAGTAGCGTTATGTACAATGTTTGACTTGTGCATGACTTGGTTAGCTGTATACTTTCGAACCTGTCCGACTTCTTTAAAGCCCATTTTCTGATAGAGTGGTTTGCCTTCTTCCGTTGCAATAAGCATAGTTGGACAAGACTCTTTATTTAAATGAAGACAAGCGTCAGTCACTCTTCTCCCCAACCCAAAACCTCTATACTGAGGATGGACAATAACCATGCCAATTGAGGTTAAGCTGCCATCTCCATAAGAAATAATCGCAGCAGAAGCAATGATGGTTTGCGAGCTGTCTTTACAGCCAACTATTGTTCCTGTTTTCATAATTGTAGAAATTTCATCGTGATCGTAATCCCAACCGACCGCTTTAGATAATGTGATTAATTGGTTGATATGGTTAGTATGAAGCTTTTCAATGTTGAATGTCTTAGATGTAAGATTGTTCACATGCCTCTCCTCTATTAACGTTTTTTCGTGTTAGTAAGCTAGCAACTTGATTCATTCTTTATCTAATTACAGATTAAATGGCTGATGTTCTGAATAAATTAAGGTGATTCATTCCATTGTAGCGCTTTTCTTCTAAATCGTCAGGTGGTTTTCGCATCATGATTTGTCATTAAAGTTTGATACAGCTATAATCAAGCCATACCAAAGAAATAAAGTTGGGGGTACCAAAGATGAAGTCTGAACAACAAACAAATTTACTCAGCACGTTAAAAAAGCGATTTGAAGCGAATATGAAGCGGCATCCCTCTTTGAATTGGGCTGATTTAGAAGCGAAATTAATAAGTGAGAATCAAAAGCTGTGGTCTCTGAACGAAATGGAGCAATCAGGTGGCGAGCCAGATGTAATTGGCTATAACGTGGAAACCGATGAGTATCTTTTTGTTGATTGCTCAGCTGAAACTCCTAAAGGGCGTAGAAGCCTTTGTTATGATATGGAGGCATTGGAGTCGAGAAAGACCCACAAACCTGCGAACAACGCCATAGATGTAGCGACTGAGATGGGGATCGAACTTCTGTCAGAGGAAGACTATCGAACGTTGCAACAACACGGTCCATTTGATCAAAAAACATCTTCTTGGATCGCGACCCCAGCTCCAATTCGCGCGCTTGGCGGTGCACTCTTTTGCGACTATCGCTATGGTCAGGTGTTTGTTTATCATAATGGCGCGTCATCGTACTATGCGGCACGGGGATTCCGCGGTTCCCTTAAAGTATAACTTACAGAAAAAAACCTCACAACCATCTTGTTGTGAGGTTTTCCTATTATGAAAAGAAAATGCTTAGGACATTTAATCCGAGCAGCTGATCAATTAAAACGACCGAAATGGCGATTGGAACGATTGTAACAATGATGGTATACCAGACGATAAAAAGCTTTCGTCCGAATACACTGCCTTGCTTAAACTCAAGAAATAAGGCACGACGACGCATTTTAAAAAGTAATACGAAGCTGATGCACAAAGCTCCAATGGGGATAAATACGTTCGAGACAATATAGTCAATCGCATCAAAAAACGTCATTTCAAAAATGGACCAATGATCAATCACTCCAAATGAAAGTGCAGATGGCACACCCATTAAGAGAACAAGAAAAGCAAAAAACCAGCTGCTTTTTTGGCGTTTACGGGAATCGCCCTTCATAAAAGCAGCGACAACGATCTCTAACAGTGAAAAAGCCGTACTTAATGCGGCAAAGAAAAAGAGAATGAAAAATAAAAAGACAAGTACTTGCCCGTAAGGCATAGTAGAGAAGATGCTAGGCACAGCAGCAAAAATTAATGTCGGTCCTTCACTTGGCTCCAAATTAAAGGTAAATACACCTGGAAAAATCATAATTCCTGCTAGCACTGCGACAAAGATGTTCATTCCGCCAAGCGTAATGGCAGATAACGGTAAATCTTGCTTTTTAGATGCATAAGAACTTAACGTCACCATAATTGATACCCCTAATGATAACGCAAAAAAGGATTGTCCAAGCGCAAATAAAACGACATCATTTGAAACATTACTCCAATCCGGCTTAAATAAAAACGCAAGCCCCTCTCTTGCTCCTTCTAATGTTAAAGAATAGCCAGCTAATATAAGCAAAAGGATAAAAAGTCCAGGGATCATCCATTTACTGGCTCGTTCAATTCCTTTCTGTACTCCTTGTGAGACAATGCCAGCAGTTAATGCTAGAAAAAAGGCCTGCGCCCCAATGGCTAAATATGGATTTGAGATTAGATCCGCAAAGCGTACAGCAAATTGGTCACTTTCCAATTGACTCAATTGACCTGTTAACGAGGAGCCTAGATAAAGAAGCGACCAGCCGCCAATCACACTATAAAAAGATAAAATAAGAAAACAAGTAATGACCCCTAGCCACCCAGTCGCTTGAAAAACAGACTTTGGCGCTAGCTTTCTAAAAGTGGTAATGGCATCAGAACCGGAGTGACGGCCCAGAATGTATTCCCCTATTAATAATGGAACGCCAATCAGTAAGGTAAATCCCAAAAAAAGCATAAAAAAAGCGCCACCGCCATTGGTTCCTGCAATGTATGGAAATTTCCATATGGCGCCGAGGCCAATTGCACTTCCTGCGGTTGCGTACAAAAAACCTAATTTTGATGACCATTGTTGTGATGAAGCCATGATGTTGTGTGTCTCCTTCTTCCAAGACCAAGATGCGAGATGTTCAAACGATAAAGAGCTATGGGATAACCTTTTCTAGTTTCTACATATGCTATGGTTTCGAGTTTTTTCAATAAAAACAGATCGTCTCATCGTACCAAATTGTCGCTAATAGAGCAAACCAATTTAAGCCAGTATAGCGATCGTTTCTAGTATACTCATCGCAAAAGCATTCTAAATGAAAAATCTGCATGGATTACCGGCACCCCTCCTTCTCATTTAGCCTTACATGTTCGCAATCATCTAAAAAGAGCAGTTTATAAGTTATTAAATAAGGGTAATGTGTAGACGTGTTTTTAACTCGTAAGTTCTCCACTACCACCTTTCAGTAGAATACTAGTGACCGATCAAGCTTACTAAAACTTGCTTGCTGTAATACAAAAAATGTACCCCCCTTCCTATCTTATTTGCTCGGGAACTCGTTCGATAAAACCTAAGTTATTCTCGTTTCTCATTCTTCTTGTATCATCTTAATTGTTGAACGAGAAATGCTTTGAACGAACGGTATTTCATTAATCAAAATAAAAAAGACATCCTTTTTAAGAATAATAGTCTTTCATTTTTTGTTATATTTTATTATAATGATTACATAAGAATAATTATCATCTGATACTCTTTAGAAGATGCATAATTTTAGTTTTAATTTTAAAAAGTAGAGGAGAATGAAGATGAGCGATAACAATATTATTTCGGAAGCAAACCATTCAGGAGGAAAGTGCCCTTTCTCTCATGGTAGCACGACTAGTCCAAAGTCTAGTGGGACAACGAACAAAGACTGGTGGCCTAATCACCTCAATCTATCTATTCTTCATCAGCACGATACAAAAACAAATCCTCTTGGCGAAGATTTCAACTACGCAGAGGAGTTTACTAAACTTGATTACGCTGCATTAAAACAAGATTTAACAACATTAATGACCGATTCTAAAGACTGGTGGCCGGCTGATTATGGTCATTATGGTCCGTTGTTTATCCGTATGGCTTGGCATGCTGCCGGTACGTATAGAACAGGTGATGGCCGCGGTGGTGGTAACACGGGAAATCAGCGTTTCGCTCCATTAAACAGTTGGGCTGATAATGCGAACATTGATAAAGCACGTCGTCTTTTATGGCCGATCAAACAAAAATACGGCAATAAAATCTCTTGGGCCGATTTACTCTTACTTACAGGAAACGTTGCGATTGAATCTATGGGTGGTAAAACATTTGGTTTTGCTGGTGGACGAGCGGACATTTGGCATCCAGAAGAGGATATTTATTGGGGTAATGAAAAAGAAATGCTTGGCGATAACCGTTACACTGGGGACCGTGAATTAGAGAATCCTCTTGCTGCGGTTCAGATGGGCTTAATTTATGTTAACCCAGAGGGCCCAAATGGGAAGCCAGATCCAGTTGCAAGTGCGCGTGACATTCGTGAAACATTCGCTCGTATGGGAATGAACGATGAAGAAACAGTGGCACTAGTTGCTGGAGGTCATACGTTTGGTAAAGCTCATGGTGCAGGTGATGCTGCTCAAGTTGGTCCTGAGCCTGAAGCAGAAGCACTTGAAGCACAAGGACTTGGCTGGTTGAGTTCACATGGCAGCGGTAAAGGCAGTGACACCATCACAAGCGGAATTGAAGGTGCTTGGACAGCAAATCCGACGCAGTGGGATAATGGTTTCTTTGATCTATTGTTTGGTTATGAGTGGGAGCTAACGAAAAGCCCTGCCGGTGCTTACCAATGGGCGGCAATTAAGCCGGAAGAAAAAGACTTGGCACCAGACGCTGAAGACGCATCGAAGCGCGTCGCAACAATCATGACTACAGCAGATATGGCGCTTCGTATGGACCCTGCTTATGAAAAGATCTCTCGTCGTTTTCACGAGAATCCTGAACAATTAGCAGACATGTTTGCTCGTGCTTGGTTTAAGTTACTTCACCGTGACATGGGTCCACGTGATCGCTATTTAGGACCAGAAGTCCCTCAAGAAGAATTAATTTGGCAAGATCCTGTTCCTGCCGGTAATGATCAGTTATCTGATTCAGACCTTGCGGAGATCAAAGGGAAAATTCTTGATTCAGGTTTATCCATTGGTGAGCTTGTGGCAACTGCTTGGGCTTCAGCAAGCACATACCGTGGTTCAGATATGCGTGGTGGCGCCAATGGCTCTCGCATTCGTCTCAGCCCACAAAAAGACTGGGAAGCAAATCAACCTGAGCAGCTAGCACATGTGCTTCAAGTGCTCGAAGAAATTCAGCAACAAGTAAATCATGAAATTAGTCTTGCTGATTTAATTGTACTCGGTGGTAGTGCAGCGGTTGAAAAAGCAGCGGAGCAAGCTGGATTTGAAGTAACTGTTCCATTTGCACCTGGCCGTGGTGATTCAACACAAGAACAAACAGATGTTGATAGCTTTGATGTGCTTGAGCCTGTTGCTGATGGTTTCCGTAACTATCAAAAACAACAATACAGCGTGACATCTGAAGAATTACTAGTTGATAAAGCGCAATTACTTAACTTAACAGCGGCTGAAATGACTGTTCTTGTAGGTGGAATGCGTGTGCTTGGAACAAATCATCAAGGAACGAAACATGGTGTGTTCACCGAAAATGTTGGATCACTAACAAATGATTTCTTCACTAACTTACTTGATATTGAAGTGAAATGGTCAGCAGTTGATGGCGATGTGTATGAAGGTACAGACCGTACAACTGGAGAGGTTGTTCGCACAGCAACACGTGTTGATCTTGTATTCGGTTCAAACTCCGTTCTACGCGCTATTTCAGAAGTGTATGCTCAAGATGATAACAAAGAAAAGTTCGTTAAAGATTTTGTTGCAGCATGGGTAAAAGTGATGAATGCAGATCGATTTGATCTGAAAGTAAAAGAGCTTGCTTTAACAAATAACTAAAAAAACAACCACCGTCACTGCGACGGTGGTTGTTTTACTATGCCTGCTTAGAGTGACTCATCTTCAATGTCAAAGCTAAAATCTAATAATTCCATCGTTGTATTTTCTGCGGATGCTTCTTTAAATGATTCAATTTGTTCTGCAGTTGCTGGAACAAAGACGGGAATAGCTCCGTTGTGCTGTATAACCCCTGCTACTTGCTCTGGAAGATTAATCGGTATGTTATCAAAAATGATTTCTCCATCTGTTGTGCGAATATCTAATTTAAAGTCAATGTTTTTAATCGCATCACCGATTCGGTTCACGGCAACAAATAAGATTGAAAATTCATTGTCCTCATTTTCTAAAACGTGGACCGTGGTCATATAAAAATCATTTGCTGTTCCAATTGAGGGATTGTTCTCAATCATGTTTGCAATTAATTGATAGAATTCATTGTTCTCGATTGTAATACCTAATTCTTGATCGTATGGTGTTACTTGTAGTTCTGGCATTTCTAATTCATTCGATTGATTTTGCTGTGCTTGTTCAACAGGGTTTTCTTCTGCTACAGCGTCATCCTCTTCTATCTCGCCCCAGGATACAGAGAACTGACAAGCTGATAATAAAAAACATGAAGCGAAGATCGTGGCAAGACTCCTTTTCAAACGTATCCCCTCTTCTCTTTTATTGACGTCCAGTATACTTGATTGTTTTAGTCATCGTCCTATTTAGTCTTACATTCCTTTTAAATCATGACACAATTGAATGAAAATGAACACCTTTCTGACTTATTGAATGATCAAAGCTGAAAATTGGATAAGCAGATAGCGGATCTGTATAATTAGATTCAGATACGTGTAGAGAGGAGTTTTATTGAAATGGCACAAGTAATAAAAGGAAAAACAGCAATTGTAACAGGAGCAGGAAAAGGAATCGGTAAGGCAATTGCACTAGGTTTAGCAAAAGAAGGTGTTAACGTTGGAATCCTTGCTCGATCTGAAGAAACATTAAAACGTACAGTAGCTGAAATAAGCGCTTTGGACGTGAATGTTGCTTACGCTGCTGCTGACGTTTCTTCTGCGGAAGAAGTAAACCAAGCAATAGAACAGATCAAAGGAGAACTTGGTTCTGCTGATATTCTGATTAATAACGCAGGCATTGGTTCGTTTGCTCCTTTAATGGAAATGGATCCTGCTGATTGGAAAAAAATGATTGATATTAATTTAATGGGGACATATTACGTGACGCGCGCCGTCCTTCCTCAATTAATCGAAAAAAATGCAGGGGATATTATTAATGTCGCTTCCACAAGCGGTTTAAATGGTTCGCCTGGTTCAAGTGCTTATAGCGCATCTAAGTTCGGTGTCATTGGATTAACAGAGTCACTGGCTCAAGAAGTTCGTCGTAACAACATTCGCGTGACGGCTCTTACACCGAGTACGGTAGCAACGGATCTTGTCAAAGATACAGGCCTTGTTGATGAAAGTAAGATTGAGCAGTACATGCATCCGGAAGATCTAGCTGAGTATATCGTTGGTCAGCTGAAGTTAAATCCAAGAATGTATATAAAGAATGCAAGCTTAATCAATACGAATCCGTTTTAAAACGACAAAACAAGCTGACCTAAACCGGTCAGCTTGTTTTGTTACTTTATGACTTCGCTTCTACCTTTCCAACTCCAATCCCGAGGTAGCCAAATAAGACGGTGAGGACTGGTGAGATAAACAAAAAGAATGCAAATGGAGCATATTCAATAACCGAAACTCCTAACGCACTTGCGAAGAATGCCCCACTGACGCCCCACGGAATAAGTGGATTTATTAAAGTTCCCGCATCTTCAAGCGTTCTAGACAGATTTTTCCTTGGAACATTTAAAGAATCATAGTGTTTTTCATACGTTTTTGCCGGAAGCAAGATGGACAAGTACTGTTCACCTGTTACTGCGTTAACGCCAATAGAAGATGCGGCGGTCGCAGCTATTAAGTTGCCTCTAGATGAGAGCATTGCAGATAGACCTTGTAAGATCGTATCAATAAAGCCAACTCGCTGAATCGCTCCACCCAAAGCTAATGCAATAATAACAAGCGAGACAGACCACATCATCGATTGAAGCCCTCCACCATTCACAATGTCATTAACAATTAAATTACCTGTATCGATAACAAAACCGTCCTGTATAACAGTAAACCAATCTCCCATCGAGATATTTCCTTGCAGAATAGCAACGGTTAGTAGTCCGCTTCCAATCCCAGCTATTAACACGGGGATTGTAGGGTAACGACGCACAGCGAGAACCACCACCAGAAGTGGTGATAATAATGTTAACCAGCTAATCGAAAATGACTCTGTTAATGCGGTCATCATTGCTGGTATATCATTTGATGATTCACTAACTTGAGAACGGCCAATCCAAATGAAAATGAGAGCGGTAAGAATAAAGCTCGGAACGGTCGTCCACATTAGGTGACGAATATGCGTAAATAAATCCACGCCGACAATTCCTGAAGCCAAATTGGTCGTATCGGATAATGGCGACATTTTATCACCAAAACAAGCACCACAGACAACAGCTCCAGCAGCAATAGCTGGATTAACACCAAGTGCGATGCCAATTCCCATCATTGCTACACCAATTGAGCCTACCGTTGTAAATGAACTACCTGTAAAGCTAGAAACGATCATACAGATAAGCAGCGCACTTACCGCAAACCACGCTGGTGAAATGAGATGCAAGCCGTAGAATAATAGTGTAGGAACGGTACCACTCATCATCCAAACCGCAATGACAATTCCGACTAAGGATAAAATGAGAATGGCTTTTGTTCCGAGACCAATTCCTTTCACCATGGACTCCTCAAGCTCTTTCCATTTTATTTTTAACAGTAGACCTGCTAAACTAACGATGACAATACAAACAAGTAAAGGAATATGTGGAGCTACTTGTAAGACAAACATGCTAATGATGATGAGCGTCATCATTACTGCAAAAATGATAGCAGTAAATATAAACCCCGGTTTTTTTTCCATAGAGAACCTCCAAAACACTTTCGTGCTTTTATGCTTTTATGCAATAAAGTAAAATCATAAGCTCTATAGTAACGGATGATTCACAAGCAGTCAACAAATAAATTTAGAACAGATACCTTCAACGTATGCTTTTACATAACTGCTTTTCTTTAACGATTTTGAAAGCGTATTCATTTTTTAAAGGAAGCTCTCCCCCCTCTTATCTTCAACTGAACAATCTTCTATTCAATAGACCTATTCTCTTACTCCAATAAACATGCATTGGTTATCATTCTCTTTTGTATAGCGGCTCTCCTCTATTTTTCAATATTAATCGACGGTTAGCAACAGATTGGAAAGGGTATTGGAAACGAAAGATACTAGCTAGGAGTGACCAAAATGACAATAGATAATAAAACGAAACCGGTAATCGCCCTAAGTGGAGCAAGTGGCTACATTGGCACTAATCTAATGAATAAACTAAAAAAACAGGCTCATATCATTGCCCTCTCCCGCTCAATTGAAACAAAAGAAGATAGCGACAACGTGACGTGGCGCAGCGCAGACTTGTTTTCATTAGCGGATGCAGAAGATGCCTTAGCAGGCGCAGATTATGCAGTTTATTTAGTTCATTCAATGATGCCGTCCGCTAAATTAACCCAAGCAAAATTTGAAGACATGGATGTTATTTTGGCAGATAATTTTGCTCAAGCAGCTAAGAAAAATGGCGTTAAACAAATCATCTATTTAAGTGGCATTATGCCAGCTGATACAACACAGCTATCGAGACATTTAAAAAGTCGGAAAGAAGTTGAAGATATTCTTGGTGCTTATGGTGTACCTGTTACTACAGTAAGAGCGGGCTTAATTGTTGGTCCCAAAGGTTCCTCGTTTCCGATTGTCAAGAAACTCGTTAGCCGATTACCAATGATGCTTTTACCAAAATGGACAAGGCAAAAAACACATCCTGTCGCCCTCGATGATGTGATGTATGCTTTAAAAGGCAGTATTGGTAATGATCGAGTTTCTGGTAAAACCTTTGATATTGGTGGGCCTGAAGTGATGACTTACAAAGAAATTATGATTGATACAGCTGAAGTAATGGGTAAAAAACGAAAGCTTGTAAACGTCCCTTTTATGTCCGTTAATCTTTCTCGCCTATGGGTGACGGTAACAACAGGTACGCCGAAAGAAATGGTCTATCCGTTAATTGAAAGCCTCGTCCATCCGATGGTTGCAAATTCTGAGCAAATGGATGATGAACTGAGCTACGGAGCAATCCCGTTTAAAGAAGCAGCGAAGTTAGCAATTGAGCAAGAAGATCAAGAAAAAGCACAAAAACAAGAATCTCCACAAGTGAGTAAGAAGCAAATCAAACCAATTGTGTCAGACGTCCGCTCTGTTCAGCGTGTTACCCTGCCTCCAGGTAAAAATGCTGCTTGGGCAGGTGCTTATTACACAGCATGGTTGGCGCAAATCGGGAAGCCGTTTCTTACAACAGATACAGATCCGACGAATAAGAGCACGATTTACTTACTGAATAAGCCACTATTGGAACTTACGTATTCACCTGAACGTAGCCATGATAAGCGTGCATTGTACTATATTACAGGTGGGGTATTTGCGAAAATGAACAAAGAACCAGGACGTGGACGAATGGAGTTCAGACAAATACCGAATTCGCGTGAGTGTATAATTGCGATTCATGAATTCCAGCCCTCTCTCCCCTGGTTGCTTTACTCATTAACCCAAGCCAAGATGCACATTTGGGTCATGTATCTTTTTAAACGGCATTTAGAAAAAATGAGTCCTGCCAAACAGCAAACGATAAAACGACCGTTAGTAGACTAAGATGAGCAGATTATTGGGTTCTCAAAAGGAGTTCCGTTTATACTAGGATTATACGTATACGGAGGTGATCGTTTTATGCCTACAGAACAAGAGATTTTGGAAACAAAGGAACGGGTGATGGCTCAGTTAGAAAACGTCATCGATCCTGAACTTGGAATTGATATCGTCAACCTCGGTCTTGTCTACGAGATTGAGCTTGATGAAGAACTAAACACAGTTGTGGTTATGACGTTAACGTCAATGGGTTGTCCCCTTGCTGGAACAATCGTATCGGAAATTAAGCAAACGCTCGGGGAACTTCAAGAACTTGGCGAAATTGGGACGGTGGACACAAACATTGTCTGGAGCCCGGTTTGGAGTAAAGATAAAATGTCCCGTTATGCAAAAATTGCGCTTGGCGTTGCTGATTAATTAATTAATTAATGAAAGCCTACACTAGATCATCTAGCGTAGGCTTTTCTTTATCGAAGCGATGCTTTTAATAGCGTTTGTTGGCTGACGAGTAAACCAATCACTGCAGGAATGAGTAAGAAGAATACTGTTAAAAGATTTTCCCCATAGTGTAAGCTGATTATGTGATCAAGTACAGCTTGATTGATCGTTGGAATAAGCATGACAATCCCTATTGCTCCCAACAATATAAACACTGGAAGTTTGCCAAAATGAAATTTAATGCAAGCGATTGTAAACAGCACTGTTCCAAAAAAGAAAGCGATTATCAAATCATAAGCAATAACCATCCCAGCTGAAAGCTCAGGAAACAATTCAGCCCAAGTAAACAGGTTAACTGCTTGAAGTCCAATAGTATCAGCAACGATTGGTAGCGCATTGATATAGATGAGCTGAACCCCTTCACCTAGAACAATTAAAAATAAAAGGATCGATATGCTTGCAAAAGCAAACTGTTTCCGTGTTGCGCCCATTTTTAGTGCATAATGAAAATCTGTTTTTACGATCTGAAAGATAGTAATTGAAAGCCAAATCACAAAGAATGGCCATGTTGTTAAAAATACGTCGGTAGCGGCAAAAATGGACGTAATGATATAGCCAGCAATTAGGATCGCGAGCAAGATGAACCAGAAAGTTGTAAACGATTTGAACAAATCAGGAAGCATGACTTGGATAAGTGATTTAACTTGTTTCATGTTAGGCACGACCTTTCTTTGCAGTATAATCAATAAAAAATTCTTGCAGGTGAAGTGGCTTGACTTGACATGAACGCGGCGGTTCAAATGTAGAATCATCAACGTAAAGATTTAACTGTGCTTCTGACATGAATTCATTGTACGCAAGCTTCTGATGCTCTTCTATCGCTAGTGTTTGGATCTCTTCAATTGGTCCAGTTACTTTTATCGCACGTTCGCCCAAATCTTCTAAACTTGAGAACAAACGGACCGTTCCCTCTTGCACAATTAAAGCATATTCAAAAATGTCTTCTGTTTCTTCAATAAAATGCGTCGAAAACAAAATAATGCGAGGATGATTTACGTAATCTTCTATAATTTCAGCATATAGCTGTTTACGCGCAGTCGCGTCCATTCCGATATATGGTTCATCGAAAATGGTTAATGGTGCACGGCTTGCAAGTCCGATACTCATGTTTAATGCTGATGTCATCCCTTTTGATAACTGACTTAGTTTTTTTGTTAAAGGCAGCTGAAATGTTTTTAAGAGATGGTGAACAAAAGCTTCATCAAAGTTTGGATAAAAGGCCTGAACTTGTTGGATTAATTGATTTACTTTTAACGTAGGCTTAAAATTATCGCTTTCCTGAATAAAGCTTATTTGATCTAGAATTGCCCGATTATCAAACGGATTTTCTCCATTAATCGTAACGCTGCCTGAACTCCATTTTGCTAATCCTGATAATAAGTGCATAATCGTTGTTTTTCCTGCTCCATTTGGTCCGAGAACAGCATAAATACCTGGTTGGTCAATAGTTACATTTACATCTTTAAGAATCGTCTGTCCTTCCAGTTCTTTTCGCACATTTTCCATTACAATTTTCACTTAGCGTTTCCCCTTTCATCAATCAGCTGTTTAATCTCTTCGTTGCTTAAATCAATTTGTTTTGCTTCAATGAGCATTGGTTCTAGGTAAGCCTCAACAAAAGCATTTTTACGCTCAATTAATAATTTCTTTCGTGCCCCCTCAGCAACAAACATACCAATCCCTCTTTTTTTGTATAGAATTTCCTGTTCGACTAGTAAATTGATTCCTTTTGCAGCCGTTGCAGGATTAATCTGCATCATTTTTGCAAACTCATTTGTTGAAGGCACTTGATCGCCTTCTTTTAGCGAGCCTTTTACAATTTCGTTAGCAATTCGAACGGTTATTTGACGGAAAATCGGTTGATCATCGGAAAATGTAAAAACCATGTTTTAGCCTCCGTGGTTCATTACTTATGTAACTAACCCTATAACTAATGAAGTTAACTGTCAAGCGTGCATATCGTCATTTTTTTTAATTAACTGATTTTATTAATTTAATTATTATATTGATTATAGAATTTAACCGTTTTTCTGAATTGAATTCGGTATATTTACTATTTGGCTATAGAGATCAATTGTTTAGAAAATATTTTTTGAAAAACAAAAAAAGAGCTGCTTAAGCTCTTTAATCTCGAACAATCTGCCCAATATAGGTAAGTTCATTTGCAGGAATATGATCAAAATGACCCGTTAATAGATCTTGGACATCGGTAAATAATTGTAAAGATTGAACGGACTGCCCCGGGCGTTTAGTGTAAGGCTCTGCGATGTAAAAAGGCTGTGTCAGGTAAGCCTTCAATCGTTCCCCCCGATTAAAATCACTGCTTTCCTTTTCAGGGAGATGTTCATACCCTCGTACGGCATAAAGGGACTGTAGCTCGCTATAGCGTCTTAACGTTCTTCGAGCCTCCTGTTGTAATCGATTTTCTGGTTGTTCCAACGGATAGTTTTCTGAGAGAGACAAAAGGACGTCTATTGCTGGATACTGTTTTTTTGCAACAGACATTGGATCAAACTTCCAAATGGTGTCAAGAGGTCCGAACGGTAGTTCATCGTCAACAGCCTCTCCCGTTAAGTCTACTAAAAACGTCGTTAAGCTTTTGCACTGCTTTGAACGCTCATCGGATAGCATAGCCTCTAACTCACCAGAAACAACATGTGCTCGGTCAACAACAAGCAAGACGTCCTGACCGTCGCAATGCTCGGAAAAGGCTTGTAGCGTTTCTTCGACAGTCTTTGTAATTGTATTAGCTTCGTTTTTGAGGTCAATTAAGGCGGCATCTTCTTTTTTAGGATTAAGTAATAGTGTCTGATAGCGCTGCTGTTTTAAGCGATAAAACACTTCCGCTAATAAAGCAAGCTGCCCCATCCCTGGTCGAGCAAGTAAACCAACTGTTCCGTTCTTTATCAGCGGTGCAAATAAATCTATGACTTTAATTCCAGTTTCAATTTTAATTCCTTTTTCTTCGGTCAAAATTAACTCATCTACTCGGCAATTGGCTAGTTGAGCTAAGGCGACTAGTGTTCGCACCTCAGCACGAGCAAGTGGAATTTTACCTGTACACAAATTGGAGACGGTTGCTGGTCTTAAGCCAATTGACTTTGCTTCTTTCGTTAGATTAGGCACTCTCTTGCGTAAAAGAGAAACGTTTAAACGAATCGATTCCATTTTTTCTGTTCCTTTCCCATCAATAAATCGCATCATTTGCTAAAAAAGCATGGACACCTTTATGACCATTAACAATTTGCGTTACGCGTAAATCAACTGTTAGTGAGGCCCAGACTGCAGCTTCTGCACGTGACATGCTGTAGCGCCCCATCATCCAGTCAATCATCGCGTTTAAAGCGAGCCACATTGCTTCATCTAAATCTTCATGAAAAGCCATCGTCAACATGCCATCCTTCGTTAGGGCTCGTGGAAAAGATAAGCAGGTATCCTTGTGAACAACAAGCGTAATATGCACACGTTCCATTGGACATTCTAGCGCTGGACCACTCACTTCTCCATCACCTTGAATCGCGTGGCCATCACCGATTGAGAATAGCCCATTGTCAACGGAAATAGGTAAAAACAAGCGTGAGCCAACCTGTAGTTCTTTGCAGTCAATATTTCCGCCTGAGGACCTCGGAACAAACGTACTATGCTGCCCCTGCTCTGCTGGCGGCATACCCATGATTCCCATGAAAGGAGCTAAGCGTACTTTTTGTTTAAAGTTCCCAAATTGGCTCCGTCCCTCCATTTTAGCATGGTCTAATTCAAAATCGAGCATCACTTCTTTGTCATGATCAATTCCTAATCGTCTGTTCCATTCACTTGGAAAACCACCCGCTGCAGCCCATCCCCATGCTCCAGGGACAATTTCATTTATTTGAACTTCTAGCATATCTCCTTGCTTAGCGTCTTTTATCGCAATTGGACCAATTAAAGCATGGCCAAAAAAGGAAGCCATACGTGCCTGATCGACATCCGTCCAGCGCTTTCGCTGGGCGCCTAAGCTCGTTCTTTTTTCAGCACCCCAGGCTGAATCAAGCGTTTGGTACACAATTGAATCACCTGATTGAATTTCAATAATGGGGTTAAGCTCACGGTCAAAGTAATTGTGAAGTGTATGGCTACTCGGGAAGATAGAATGCGTTTTCATTTTAAATCACCCTTTCTTTTTGTTACTTTTAAGAGTAATTTAAATTACTCTTAAAATCAAGAAGATTAATAAAAAACAATCCCTGTTTTGTAGGAATTGTTTTTATCTAAAGCGGGTAGTTTGGATTTTTGATCTATATTAAACGAACTACCTGTATATGAAAGAGTCATGATTTAAGCAGGATTTGGAGATGCTCATTCAGCTGTATGTTGAAATCTTATTCGATCCTTATTCGTTGGAACCCTATGATACACTTCTTCCCACTTACCATCTTTAAATATCTCATATCGTTCAAAAGCAAATGATAATCCGTTGGCAGTAGCTAGATCACGACTATCCATTAGTTGAAAGTGCAAATGCGGGGCAAAGGAGTTACCTGAATGACCAACTCTACCAATCACTTCACCTTTCTTTACACGCTGACCAACTGAAACTTGAATTGACCCTGTTTGAAGATGGATGAAACCAGCATACACATTCCCGCTACATTCCATAATAATGTAGTTGCCAGCAACGGATTGTACGTCATCTTTATTCGGATCGAAATAACGAGCATGTTTATATGCGTTAGACAAGTCTGAAAGCAGTTTTGTGCGCGCCCGTTCTTTATAGCCGTCCGCTGCTTCGACAATGAGACCATCACAAGGAGCAAATACGTCTTGCCCCCAACAATAGTATTGGTCAATCGCGACTCCGAGGACTAGATAGTGCGCCAAGTTCGTGCGATAGGCAGGCCAGCCCTTTCGTTCCCAATCCACTTGTACAAAGTCACAAGCATACCTTGTTCCAAACTTATTTGTCCCATGACTAGGAATTTTTGTTCCTGGCGTGTTAGGAGCATACCATTCTCCTCGCAATGGAAACTCAACAATTATTGGTTCTCGTGCGTCAATCACTTTACTTCCCTCCTCTTTATTGAAAATGACTAGCTCTTCAAGAACTTCTATTAAAAGCCGTGTTAAACATGTTCATAAAAAACCTCATTTATCGTCGATAAAGACGCTTTGGAGGTAGTTTACGTCAGAAATCCGTCAGCTCATCTAATTCAATTTCAAACGCTTCGATCCAATCAGACACCGGTTGATCATGAACCTCTTCAAACGTTTCCCCATTAATTGAGTGGGCGCCACCACCTAGCGCATCGATATCTGGGATAGATAAGCCACCAATCCATTCACCATCAACGACGTATAAGAAGAGATTTGTCTGATCTGCTTGATTAGAGACAGCATCGAGGTAATGACCTTTAACCGTTGCTCTGTAACTGGTCACTTCTTTATTTATAATTCATTTAGTGGTAGATCTTGTAAGGCGCAGTTGAGCTGATTAGGTTCTCTCAAGAGAAAACGTCGATCGAGTGTGAACGTCGTAACCGTACCAGCCCAATTAATGACTTCATAGTCTTGTTGTTCCAGCTCAGTCATTAGAAATCGTTCTGTTTCATCGGTAGTTGTTGTTCGAATGCAGGCTGTTAAAAGGGTTATGGAAATAAGCATAATCATAAGGTATTTCATAAGCACCAACTTCCTGATTCTGTTCAATTTTGACAAGTTACTTATAATCTAAGCCAATATAGGGTTCAATAACGATGAGCTACTTTCCTTCTTATTTCTCAGTAGAATGATTGTTTACCAGTTTTACTACTTTTGAGCGGTTATTTTCAGACCGGTTAACAAGCATTGACCCACATACACCAAAAAGAATGAAAGCCGCACCAAGGAGATGATACCACGTAACCTTTTCATTAAGGATTAAAGCCCCGGCAATAATGGAACAAATAGTTGATACGTTGAGAAAAACACTTACTTTCCAAGCTTCCATACGAGAAAGAATGTAACTTCCCATTAATGCGGTTGCTAACTGTACGAAACCAAGATAGAAAATGAGCAGGTAGAAGGATTCATCAGTCAGAGGCATAATTAATTGGTGAAGTGTTCCTTTGGCTGAATTGGTAGTAATGGAGATGAATAAGGAAATAACAAATCCTGTGGAAACCATAAAGAAACTAATTTCCAGTGGGCTAAATTGTTTAGATAGGGAACGACCGAGGACACTATAGCCAGCAAAGAAAACCGTAGCTAGCAGCAAGAGCGTCACCCCGTGTAGCTGAGTAAAGTCAACATTGCTACTTTTCATAACGAATATAAATACAATCCCAAACACTGATAGATATGTGAATTCCTTCTGTCTTGCTGTAGTCTCTTCTTTTATAAATAGAGATGCAAGAATCATTGTTACTACTGGTGTAAAAGCATTGATAATACCTCCTTCTACAGAAGAAGCATGCTCCAAGCCAAGCGCTTGAAGCATAAAGTAGCCTAACGGATACAGACTCGCTAAAATTACTAACTTATAGAGGGGCTTATTACGGTAGTTTAGTCTTTTAATAATGAATGGTGAGACAAGGAGAAATAAGATTAATGCAGCTGAGAATCGATACATTAACGAGTCTAATGGGGTTGTATAATTCAGCGTTAGTTTTACAAATAGAAATGAAATACCAATGACAAGTGCGTTTAGTACAGCCAAAAAATAAACAAGGTGCGTTTCCTTTATTGGAAAACGTTTAAACATGGCGCAAAACGTTTTCTGCTGCAGCTTTTGCACTCGCCATACACGCATCAGCAAGTCTACCTTCATCGCCAACCCAGTCTCCGGCAACATAGAGCCCAGCGATCTCTGGAACCTTGGTTAATGCTGGACCCGCGCCATTGTGAGAAATTGTGCGGGCATCATGTGCAATTATTGCATTAGCTGTATATCGTAGTGCGGTCACTTCTTTATTCCAGCCTGGTTGTAGTAAGTCGAGGAGCTGAAGTAATTCTTCTTTATCTCTCTGCGTATTTCTCATGCTCTTGTCGTCGTTATACCTCATAAGGTGCAGGACTTGCGTGTTGTTATCGCTTAGTTTAACAGGACCTGAGTGCTTCGAGTAATAAACTGGCTGATCTAGTCCAAGTGCAAACACGTGCTCTGGATAAGGCAGTTGCTTTAAGGCAACGTCAAGGCATGCACCATAGAGAGGGTACGAAGCGTTCTTCCATTTTCCCAGGGACATGTCTTCTGCATCCGCTAGTAAGTTACATAACTCCTGCGGTCCAATGGCAGAAACAATTGATTTCGTTACAATCTCTGTTTCATCAGCCACTATTAAGCTGTCAACACCAGCTCCCTTAACGATAATCTGCTTAACCTGAAGGTCTGTGCAGATGCGTGCACCTGCTTTAACAGCTTCATGCTTCAAAGAATTTACAACTGTCTGCCAACCATTCTCAATATAAAAAACACCTTGGCTAGCCAGTTGTCCCTGTTTGATAACAAAACCAGCACTCAAGCCCTTCATATTACTGCAATATGACCATTGGCGACACATTGCTTGAAACAATAAACGGACTCGTCGCAAACGAATGTTTGTGTCTAACCACTCTTGTAAGCTAACGTGATGAATCGATTCTGTATCAATCTTGTTTAAGTGAGCCATCACCTTTATCCATTCTTGTGACTCTTCGTACGTTAAGTCGGCCGAAACATCAAGCAGACTACCAGAAAGAATTCCGATCATACTACCCTTTAAGGCATAGCCACCTTCAGGTACACAACCTATTTCTTTCAAAATGCGAAGTGCCGCACCTCCTTCATACATGGCGTGTGGACCTAAATTAAACAATGCGCCGTTCATTTCAGTTGTTTGTGCCAGTCCTCCTAATTGCTCTTCTTTTTCAAAAAGAACGACAGACTTGCCTGCTCTTGCTAAAAAAACCGCAGCAGTTAATCCAGTTAGTCCTCCACCGATAATCGCAACATCAAATGTGAGTTTTGTCATGTTAATTCGCCCCTTTAGTTAGTTAGTACTTACTAACATATTGAGTGTGAAAATAGCTAGGGGGTCATTGCCCTAGCAAAAATGCGAACACTCTCATAAATAAACGGTTTTAATTTAATATCAGGGTAATTCGTTTCACGGTCAAGATCATTCACAAAAGCCCCATACTGAGACATCATGAAAGTGAATGCCGTCATTCTCGTATCGGAATGAATCATTTTCCCCTTCTCGATCATTTTTTCAAAATAATTTGTTAAAAAATCTAATAACTGTAAAGGGTGTTGCTGAATCTTTTCTTTAAAACCAGGCAGTTGAAAAGCGTCCTTTGTGCTAATTTGAATTAACTTGCGGTTACGATTCATAATGTCATGGTATGTCTTGCTGACTGTGAGCAGATCTTTCTCAAGCTCCCATACTAGTTTATTTTTAAACAGATTTCTCATTTCTTCAGCGTAGTGGTAACGGTCAAACGCTGACTCCAGAAGCTTTTGTTTATTTCCGAAATGACGAAACAAAGTCATTTCACTTAAGTTGGCAACGCTGGCGATCTCTTGAGTTGTCACTCCATTGTAGCCTTTTTCAGATATTAGGTTAATGGCTGCTACTAATAAGCGGTCACTACTGGATAACTTGCTTTGATCCATAATAGCTCCTTTCTGTCATTATCTTATGTTAGTGAATACTAACATGATAATAGGGATCATAACTAAAGTCAATTCATATTTCTTCAAAAAAAAGCTAAAGCGTAAGAATAAAGTGTACCCTTTGTAAAGGACATTTTAAAAAAGTCTAAGCTACAGCTAAAAGATGATCACTGTATTGAACAGGGGTCATCTTTTTTCTGTT
>NZ_JAFBCV010000023.1 GCF_016907895.1 Shouchella xiaoxiensis | reverse complement strand
AGCTGGAGATCATCAAACAAGAAGGCAACTGGCTTCAAGTGAAGGCCGGCTCGCAAACAGGTTGGGTTTCTTCTGACCATGTGAAGACGAGTGGCCAAGAGTCTACAATAAAAAGTGGTACTACGACCGCAAGAGTCAACTTGCGTACTGGTGCAGGAACAAATAACAGGATCCTCACCACACTTAATATTGGACAAAAGTTCGAGATTATTAAAGAACAGAACGGCTGGTATCAAGTTGCCGTAGGTTCACAAACTGGTTGGGTTTCCGCTGAATATGTACAAATAGGTAATGCGCAGCAAAAAATTCAAGTAATGGCTCGGACATTTAGTATGAGTTTTGAAGAACCTGTTGAAGAAGCTAAATCTGAGCCTAGCACAGATGTAACTATTGAGGCTGACGTTATTGAAGAAGAAACCGAGTCTATTTCTGACGATGCGGTAGAAGTAACTATTTCTGAACTTAGCTCAGATGAAACTGTCGAATCTGACGTTGTTGAGGATGAATTAGAGGCTCCTTCTGATGAAACTGTAGAAGAAACTACTTCTGAGCCTAGCACAGATGAAACTGCTGAGGTTGATGTTGTCGAGGATCAATTAGAGGCTTCTTCTGATGAAGCAGTTGAAGAAACTACTTCTGATTCTAGCTCAGACGAAACTGTCGAGACTGACGCTGTTGAGGATCAATTAGACGCTCCTTCTGATGAAGCAGTTGAAGAAACTACATCTGATTCTAGCACAGATGAAACTGCTGAGGTTGATGTTGTTGAAGATGAATTAGAGGCTCCTTCTAATGAAGCGGCAGAAGAAACTTCGTCTGAACCTAGCTCAGACGAAAATGTCGAGGCTGACGTTGTTAAGGAAGAGGTAGACATCCCTGCTGAAGTTGAGACTGATTCTGATGAGATCACGTTAGATAGCCACGCAATTTTAAATGAAAAAACGTTCCTCCTTTCAACTCCAACACAAGGAGATCTAACAGAGATTGAATTAGAGACTGGGGACGAAGTGAAAATAATTGAGCAAACCGGAGATTTTGCACTTGTTGAATTTGAAGACAAACAAGGATGGATTATGGTTAAGTCTTTAGCTATTTAAGTTTCCTATAAACAAAAAAAAGCACCTGGACTGTTGTAAATTCTTAACAGTCCAGGTGCTTTTTAAACATTTCTTTCACGTGATATATTCCTGAATTTATTTTTACTTATTTCTTCTAATTAAATCCGTCGCTTTTAATGCAACTTTAACAGATCTTCTTTGCAACGTCTTTTGCTGCTTTTTTATGACTTTTTCTGCTTTATTAAGCTTTTCGTTCGATTCTTTGAGTTTATTCTTTAATTTAATTTCTTTTTGTTCTGCTCTTTTTTCAGCTAATGGAAAATAGTCTTCAAAACGTTGTACTATTTCTTCTGATGAACAAGCTGTTATTGGATATATAGGCTTAAGTTGTTCTACATTCGCCATTTTAATATCTAATGGCGCTGTATAAGCAAGACCAGTGTTTTTATTTTTATAAATATGATCGATCCCATTATTATCAAGGAAGTCAATAAATTTGTCGAAGTTTTTACCCTGTACTTTTTCTGGAGCATGAAAATCGACTCTATCTATTAAATCCTCTAATCGGGTATTTTCAGTTAATTCATTTGCAAAAACATAAGTTAATTGATGATACTCAGCTAATTCTCTCATTCTAGCATCTTTTGGAAGCAATATACTTGGGGTGCCAGCAATAGTTGCTGTAATATTCCCATGTAATCTAGCACCAAAACTTAGATCAACATCTTTTAGAAAATCTATCCATGTTTTAGCATTTAAGAAAAACGGTACTCTACCTCTCATATATACTTCATCTGACATCTTAGTAGGATAATTATCATTATCTTTTAATTTACCCGTTCCTGTATAAACTAATGTCATTTCCTTCATCCATTGTGGAATGAAATAATGGTCAGGATACTCCTCCATCGTTCTACTAATAAAACTTAGAACATTGTCAGGTGATAACATGGATGAATTCACTGCTATTTTAGACTCTCTAGATATGTTTGTATCTCTGATTTGTAATTCTCTACCAAAAGTATACATTGACGGACACCCAATAACTGTATGATCTACGCCTTCTTTAAAACCTAATTTACTTAAATATTTTGCTGTTATTTCTCCTCTAACTCCAATAATACTAGATTTTTTAAGTACTGCTTTTACAAATTCTCTAACTGCATCATCAAAAGGAAATCCTTTATCCAAATTCGGTTCAAATGATGCTCTAAGACCGACTCCAATTACATAAACAGGAATTGTTAACTTATTTATTAGCGAAGTGTATTTTTTTAATTGAGGTATAAACTGTTCTCTAAAAGCGTCAGCTAATGGAATAACGTATGCATCATAATTAGTATTTATAAACTCAGCATTCTCAGGCTCTATCTTATAATAATCTGGAACTATAGTTGTATTCTCTGTTGTTAAAGTTCGATAGATTGAATATGCATAAATTAAATTTCCTACATTTCCGCCTATTGAATTATTGAATAATATCTCAGTTGGTTTAAAACTTTCTAATGGTGAAATTCCTGATCTTATTAATATCTTTTTCATAATTAAACTCCTTAAATCAATTTATTCATCTATAACAAGTGAGTTATATTTGCTCTGGGTTGTTTTCTAAAATAACTTGGTCTACAAATCTTCGAGAAGCAAATCCATCTTGATGATCAAAGAAATAATCAACAAAAGGTTTAATTTTTTGCTTTTCAAAATCTTTATTTATAATACTCGAGATAATATCTTCAGTGTTCTTTGCCAGTGTACCTGGAATAAATGATTGATATTCAAAATAGAAGTCGCGTTGGCGGATATAATCCTCGACATCATAAGCAAAGAATATCATTGGTTTGTTTAATAAGGCAAATTCAAAACACACCGATGAGTAATCAGTAATTAATATATCTGTTATGAAAAGCAAATCATTTACTTCTCTGTACTCTGAAAAATCATAAAAGAAATCAACATATTGATACGGAATCGTTACTTTGTTATTCACAAACGGATGAATTTTAAAGATAAAAACATATTCATCTTTTAGATTATCGTAAAGCTCTTTAAAATTCAATACATCAAATGGATAGTGCGCTGAGCTCTGCCCATTGCCTCTAAATGTCGGTGCAAATAAAATGACTTTCTTTCCTTTTAAAAATGGGTATTCATCGTAAAGCTCTTCTTTTTTTGCATTTTTGTAAGTATCATCAAAGAAAACATCCGTTCTTGGAGCACCTATTGGAACAATTGTTTCTTCCTCTTTAATTCCAAAACCTTCAGCGTAATGCCTTCCTACATTTTTTGAACTGACTATTGCTTTTGTATAATTACGATGGTTCTTTGATTTAATTGATGGACCACCAGGTCGTCCAACTCGACTATAGCCAAATGTTTTAAATGCTCCAACAGCATGCCATACTTGAATTAAATCAGCTTCTTTTCGAATCCGTAATGGATAAATCATTGGATAGAAATCATCCAATATAATTTTCTTGGAGGTTGCACTCCATAATGCTAAATTCCAAATGTCTTTAAATGTTTTCTTCTCATCAATTGATTCTTTTAACATGTATTTGTAATCAATATCTAGATTTCTACTTATCATTTCATCATGAATAAAACCAAAGTTTCCGTTTAATTCAGTCCGGCTATCTGTAGCAAACAACACTCTATTCTTTTTTATTGGAAGAAAGTTAAAAATCATATATAAAAGTTTAAATACATATTTTCTCATGAACTTGTATTGTTTAGATTTTACGTTTTGATACTCAAGTTCTGCCGGATTAATATCTTTTAGCTTAGTTGAAACAATTTCTAGCGTTTTTTTCTTCCGATTATAGGTAGCCATTAAATTATGAAGAAGAAACCTCTTAGAGGAGAAATACTCCATTTTTGTTGAATGAAAACCATTCTGGATTAAATCTTCTATATTTCCCAGTGGTAATAATGCTTCTTGATAAATTGAGTTGTCATCTTTTACGCAAACTTGAATGTATGTTTCATAAGTACCTTCAGGTAATGGTTCGGCTTTTAATGTTACTTGAGAAAAGTTAATCTCTACTTCGAACCCAGCCCACTTATGTTTCTTCTGCTGTTCTGGACTCATAAGGGAATTAATTTCTAAATCAATTACCGGAAATTCATAAACACACGATTCTTCATTTGTATTCTGCAGGATTAAACTCTTACTCACTTGATCTTCATGAGTGACATTCGTATCGTTTATAAAAGCATAGCCCGATATTTTTAGGAAAGAGCCATTCCAATTCATTTCCGTTATTTGTTTTGTACCTGGACGATTTAATTGCTCTTTATCTATCTTATTTAACCTTTTTAACTCTTCAGCAAGCTCTTTGTCTGTGATGGTTATAATGCCATCATCAGTCGCTTGTTGATCACTTTCTTCCCTCATCTGAACGTGAAGCCTCCTTTACTAACCACTAAAAAAGCCATCAATGGGATTCATTAACACGTAGACGTTATTTATCCGCCATTGTGGCTCTATTTATTATATTTTCCACTCCATCACGGTTTTACCCCAACTGGATACTAAGTCTTCTTCAAACGCACGATCAATGTGCTTAATCGCAGATACTTCAATGACATTCGATACTAGATGGCTAAGATAATCAATCACATCTTTGTTTTCTTTTAAGAAATCAACCGTTTCCTGAAAATCAATTGTACCACTTCTGCTACTTCCAAATAAAGTTAATCCTTTTTCGAGCACTAAACGAGTGTTGATTTCAATAGGTAACTCGCTTACTCCGAGCAAAGAAATTGACCCCATTGGTTTTATGCAATCAATTATCTGATCGACCGCAGATTCGCTACCTCTTCCACCAACACATTCGAAAGCATGGTCAATTGCGTAACCAGTTGGAATATCATTTATAAGAATTTTTTCATCTATAAAGGTAAAATAATCGAGCTTATGTTCATTCTTGCCAAAAACAACTAACTCCGTTTCAGGGTATTCTTTTTTTAGGATCAATGCTGTAATGTAACCTAAATTGCCATCGCCCCAAATACCTATCTTTTCTTTACGTACGTGTGTTTTTTCTTTGAAACGTCTTACTGCGTGCATAGCAACACTAACTAGTTCCAAGAATGCCGAAGTATGATTGTCTAATTCCTCAAAAATTGGCACTAACCGGTCACTTTCCATGAAGACATAATCTTGAGTAAAACCATCGTATCCACTTGACCGAAACTTACTGCTTGGGAGGTAATTTTCATCAATCACTTCATCATTTTCAACTGGAGTATTGGGAACCATTACAACTGTTTGTCCTATTTTGAAGCGGTTAGAAGGATCAAAAACGATTTCTCCTACCCCCTCATGAATCAATGCCATTGGCAGCTTTTTTTTCAGCACACTTGCTTCTCGCCGCCCTTGATAATAACGTTGATCAGCAGCGCAAACGGACAAGAATTTTGGTCTGACAATCACTTTGTCTGTGTTTAAAGAAAGATCTCTATATGTTATTTCAAATCGTCCAGGGGAAACCAGTCTATAAATTTGATTTATCATGATGCCCTCCTACAATTCTTCTTCCGTATCGACATTTGTAATTTCTGAATCACGTATAATAGCTTCTGCTACTTTAAGATCATAAGCTGTTGTAATTTTAATATTGAATACTTCACCTTTCACTAACCTTACCTGCTGTCCTTTCAATAACAAAATCTTTGCAGCATCAGACAGAATATTGCGTTCGTCCTCTGTTAATGATTGATACGTATCTTTTAGAACTTTGATATTAAAGCTTTGTGGAGTCTGTCCTTGGTACATGTGATCACGCACAGGTATGTTCGATATAAAGAAATCATCTTTTGATTCAACTATCGTATCAATTGCATCAATCACAGTATCCACAGCACCGTAGCGTAATGTCTCATTAATATTCTCTTCAATAATTCTATGTGTTAAAAAAGGTCTTACCGAGTCGTGAGTTACAATAATATCATCATCATTAATTCCTTGTTGGTTTTCGATATGAGTAACAGCATTCATAATCGTTTCATTACGTGAGCTACCGCCCTCAATGACTTCAATACGGTCTGTAAGGGGTAAATGTTTATTGAGAATATCCTTTGTATAAGTCATCCATTTCTTAGGAGCAACAATATAAATTTTATCAAACTTACGATTAAGCATGAATTTTTCAACTGTGTGTATTAAAATTGGTGTTTTGTTTAAGTTAAGAAATTGCTTCGGTAGTTTAGTATTCCCCATTCTTGTTCCTTGCCCACCTGCTAATATGGCAGCATAAATCATTTTCTTCGCCTCTCTCTCAATAATCTCTAATTTTTTTTACTATATCATATATGTTCGTTTGTTGACTTCACTTAACCATTTGTTTAATGAATTCCACTTGTTTCTTTAATACAGGTTGCTGATTATCTTTCGAATAAAAAATATCTCTAACGCGAGTGCGCTCATCAAGATAATCCTTATTAACTGCCTCTCTGTTCTTAAGCGCATCTAATAGTTGTTCAAATGTATGCACTTTAGGGCCGGGTGTGACATCCTCGTAATTAAAATACATTTCGTTAGAGTGTGTTAAGTAGTATGATAAGTCAAATGGATAAAAGATAACTGGTCGATTCAATAGCAAATAATCTGTGTAGCAGCTGGAGTAATCCGTAATTAAAAGGTCTGTATATTTTAACAGAAGTTGAGGCTCAATATCCTGTTCGCTTACATCAATAACATTCGATAACCCTTTAGGTATTGTTCCTTTGCTATACATGTGTCGTTTTAAGATAAAAAGCAATTCATTCTCATGACAAAACTTATTAAGCGAGAAAAAATCAATTACATTGTTTATATCCGGATCATCCAATCCATGGTTTCGATGAGTTGGCATATACGTGATTGTCTTTGAAAAACGAATGACATCATCTACATTTTCGTCTTCTATTGTGTCCTTATAAAAAACATCATTTCTGACTTGTCCAAGCATTGGTAAATGGGACTTATCCAAAGTAAACGTTTCTGGAAAAAAAGTAGACACCGTCTCACTTGTTGAAAACACATAATTTGTTTTTCCGCGATTCGTTTGTTCTACGAGCATTTTGAAATAACGTATTACTTTATTTTTTTCATGTAATGCTCGGTAAGTAAATGTTTGAGACCTTGCTGCCCAAACCTTTTTTAAACCTACACCATGCCAAGTATTAATTGAAGTAACTCCACCAAGAAGGACTTTATTAAAGTCATCATGTATTGAATGGGAATGGACAGCCGTACTTGCCCTTAACTGTAATACCATTCCTTTTAGCGAACGATGATAATATGCCTGCTGGTTTTGATCTCTAATTTGTTTAATGGTTTCTTTATTTTTGGTTATCCATACTGATTGTAAATTCTCTATTTTAGTTATTTCTTCAAACAGATATTTAGTATTTCCTCTGTAGGCTTTTCCATTTTCACCTCCAAAAATAATTAGGTTTTTATTTTTTGGAACCCATTTGGATAGTTGATAGACAAAAACAACAGGTATACGTTTAACGACAGAGGCAAACATTCGGCCAATTTTTTTCATATTTAATAGCCCCTCCATCTACTGCTTAATTTTCATATAAGTCATAAATCCTCTTAAAGCCACTTTCATTGTATAAAATAGTAAAAAGATGATTGAAAAATAATAATAAACGTTGATCGTTTCAAACAGCAGTTCAATCGGGATGATGACCACCATTAAAGTGAAAAATCCTGGCATTCCTGTCCAAAAAGCAATCTGATCAAATGTCGATTGTTTACGCAATTGATATACTGGATCATCATTAACCGAAGTTGAGAATGTAATCTCAAATGCAAGAGGGATTTGCAAGCCAAGAAAAGCGATTGTTGTTCCAATATATATAAGGACAAGTGGCATAAATTCCATTAATCCTAATAGATAAATGATGGAAAGGACAATTCCAATCGTAATAATAACCGTGTTTCCTCTAATGATATTATCTAAGAACTCCCCTTTTTTTGAGGTCTTATTTCGCAATCGAGCCATCTCTCCATCAACGCAATCAAATAAGTAACCCAAGATATAACAAATAAGTCCTAATAGTAGAGCCAATGGTGTAGCTGGAATAAGCACTAGTCCTGTTAAAAAGAAAAAAATTAAAGATAATAGACTAACAAAATTAGGCGGCAATCCAATTTTATTAAAGAATAGCGTTACATAAATTGAGATACGCCTTAAAAAATAGCGCGCAAACGGCTCTTCAACAGCTGCTGGTTTTTGACACTTTGACCGTAACGCTTTTATATTATCGCTTTCCCACTTTATAGTAGGGTATTCCGTTTTCACTTTAGTCAACTTCCTCTCACATGTACATTCCTTTTCCATAAACAAGCCCCGCACCATATTCGGGCAGGGCTCATTCGTACAATTAACTACGACCTTACTTGCTTAGGTGCTCCGCTACTTTGTTTGTACCTTTTGGTTTTCTTTACTGGCTCACCTTCAGACTTTGCCTTATTAATTACAACGAGAATTGTCTGCATCAGAATGGTGCAATCTAACCAGATTGAGTAGTTCCGAATATAATGGAGATCAAATTTAAGCTTCTTATCTGCATTTGTTGTATACTTTCCCATTACTTGTGCGTAACCAGTAATACCTGGTTTAATCGCATGTCGGTAATTAAACCACTTATTTTCTCGTTGAAACTGTTCAACGAAAAAGTCGCGTTCAGGGCGTGGTCCGATAAGCGACATATCTCCTTTTAAGACATTAAGCAACTGGGGCAATTCGTCTATTCGTGTTTTTCGAATGAATTTACCGATCTTCGTAATGCGATCGTCGTTTGTTTGTGCTAATACTGGACCTGTTTTTGACTCAGCATCCATTACCATTGATCGGAATTTAAGAATATGAAACGGTTGATGGTTTTTCCCAATTCGTTCTTGTCTAAAGAATATTGGACCTCCGTCTTCAAGCTTTATTCCTATTGCCGCAATAACCATCACCGGTAGAGTAGCGATGACCATTAACGCAGATGCCACTAAATCAACTGCTCTTTTAATCAGTAATTGAGTAAGCGTTAATGTAAACGGCTTAACCTGCATAACCATCGTATCGTCCATAGTGGTAACCGATGTATTCATTAGTAACATATCATTTACTTGCGGTACGACATAAACAAGCTTCTTCTTTTTCATTGCATGAAACATCAATCGGTCTTTTTTGTCTTCATCTAAATTTGAGCCAAGGAAAACAACATTGTATTGATTGATCTTACTCCGTAATTGAGCAAGGGATTCGCGCTTGTCATACCATCTCACATAGCTGCTTTTTGAAAGGAACGAAGCTAAACTATCTTCCATTTCATCAAATTCTTTTTCAGTACCGATGAACATAACTTTCCCTTTTCGTGATAGCTGACTGTATTTCGTGTAAGCGGACTTCCACATAAACAGCGCGATAAATGCTATTACATGTGCTGATAGCAAAACAGATCGTGGCATTGCAAACTCTCGGAAAAAAAACGATACAGTCATTGTTAGCAACAAGATAAACGTAACAGCAATCGCTAATTTTCTTATTATATCCCACATATCGTATTGTACTAAACGATCAAGTTCATAAATTCCGAGGAACAATACGCTTATAAGCAAAATCCAAGGAATAATTGATCCGAACGCATCGTAGTTTTTTGGTGTCATTTGATCATTAAAAATTAAAAATGCTAAACCGTATGAAAGAACAATTATTATTAAATCGACGAGCATCGTTAGGCCACGTGTCGTCCGATTTGGGATCATATTTGGCATATGCATGACTCCTAGTTTCATAGTGTTTCAACCTAACGATTATTTTATCATAAGATAGAAAGAATGTCTTTTAAGTCCTTGAGCTTTCAATAAATACCATAGCGCTTGGCATTGTTACATGATTTTTCATATCTGAAGACTTATAAACATAAATTAAGTTCTTGCTTTCCAAAACGCTTTTGAGAAAAACGCACTAAATGAACCAAAACCTCGAAAAAAATGCAGGACAAAGAATGTCATCGCACAAGGAACCAGCCACTGATAGCCATTTAATTTAGCAAAGCGTCTTGAAGCAACCAGCGTTAAAGCCGCATAAATCGCTACAACTGCTGCAAAAATAACTGCAATGGTTGAACTAAAAAGGGAGCCTACTACAAACAGTAATCCCACAAGAAAAGCGACGATCGGAATTTTATGTCGTGTACCTAGTGCTCCTGGCGTTGTTCGGTTAGCGATGATATTCCACTTACCGTCATCTAACGACTTTTGTATCAACCCCTTTAATGTTGTTCGAACGAAATACGTTGATGTAATGGTAGTCGATAAGAAAAATGTTTTGTTTTTATCTCTCATACGTTTATGAAATTCGATATCTTCATTTCGTTTCAAACGTTCTTCAAATCCACCTACTTCTTTAAATACACTGCTCTTATATGCACCATAAGGAACGGTATCGACATATCCTTCCCAAACACGCCCTTCAAGCGTTCGAAACATCGAATTCCCGACACCTAATCGATGGGAATAAACGTATTCGTTCAGTTTGCCTTGCTTGCCCGTTCCTCTTGACTGAATGATGCCTCCAACCACGTCCGCCTTCGGTTGCTTTGCAATGACTTCAGCATAATTAGCTAGAAAATCCGTAGGTATGGATGTATGACCGTCAATTCGTAGCACATAATTTCCTTCAGCATGATCAATTCCCAAATTCCAACCAACCGGAAGTGTTTTTTGAGGATTATTGATCAATTTTATTTGTGGATATTTTTGGGCATAGTCCTTCACAATTTTTTTCGTTTGGTCTGTTGACTCGCCATCGACAACAATTAATTCCATTTCGTATGAGCCTTTATCTTGGTTTAAGACATTGTCGAGTAAATTAGCAATATAGCGCTCTTCGTTTCGAACAACTAATAAGATAGATAAATAAATACGATCCTTCATTTACATAATCTCCTTCACCTTTAACACAAACAACAGCTGTTTCCATTTCTCCAAGAGTCATAATAACATAAAAATTTAACACTTTTATCATTAACTCTTTCTAAGTTTGTTAACCATGCTTATAATAGATTGTAGATATTTGTCAGAAAGGACGTTTTTTTGTGAAAAAAACCGTATTTCCGCTTTTAATTGTCTTAAGTTTAGCTGGAATTATTTTTAGCCATTTTTATTATCAGAATCAAGTTGAAGAAATTGCTAATCAAGCTGTAAATCGAACAAGTCCTACTTCAACTGCTTCTACGAACCAAGAAGAACAACAGCAGGACGAAGGAACTGATATTGAGATTTATGAACAAGGTTGGTTAGGAAATTTTCTTCAATTGAATGATCAACAAGAGCACCATGTCCTCTTTTTTGGATCCGATTCACTTGAAAGCACTGGGTCTGGTCAGGGGTGGCCGGAGATTGTGATGGAAGAAACCTCAGCTGCAATTGACCCTTTGGCTATTCAAACCGACTTAGTCATTGTTGACAGTGACACGATATCGTCAAATGTAACGGATAAATGGCTGGATGACATTATTGAAGCCGAGCCGACTATTCTTATCGCAGAGTCATTAACGTTGAATGATAATTCACACGCAGAAACGATTCCACCGCAGGAATCTGTTGAATACTTAAATGAGTTTTTCACTGATTTAAAGAATGAATTACCTGAACTAGAAATTATTCTCGTTCCTTCAAATCCATTAGTCCAAGCTAGTTTTTATCCGATTCAAATCAACGCATTGAATCAACAAGCAGACTCTTTACCAGTTCATTATTTTGATCACTGGCCTTACTGGCCAGAAGAGCCAGCTGAGCGTGATCTTCTATTAACAAATGGAAAACCCAATGATGATGGGCAGCAATTATGGGCTGACGCGTTTCTCGAATTTTTTATTGATTCATAAGCTTACGTGATAGGTTTAATCTCTTTTCATTTCTGCTAAATTCGATATAATGGGGGGCGTTCTGCTTTTTTGGCAGGGCGCTGTTTTTTGTCGAAAAAACGTTGAGAATTCGTTATCCACAGCTTAAGCCTATACGGGGTCACGGTTTTCGCGTTTGCCCACAGGTTGGGGATAGAATCAATATGTTGATTTCTTTCCGTTTATCGTCTACCATATGTGGTATTATATCTAGACCATTACGTACTGGAGTTGAACTGCCAATGAAAATTTTATTTGATTCCAGAACAGGCAATGTCAAGCGCTTTACAGAGAAACTTTCACTTCATTGTGAGCAAATTACGAAGGACACAGAAGTGGACGAGCCATTTATTCTTATTACGTACACAACTGGCTTTGGCGATCTTTCCGCTAAAACCCGTCACTTCTTAGAAAACAACCATGGTTGGCTTAAAGGCGTTGCTGCGAGCGGAAACCGCATCTGGGGCGATCGTTTTGCAAGGAGCGCTCATACAATTGCCGATACTTATGGCGTACCTATTATTCATACATTCGAGTTAAGCGGAACATCAAATGATGTTCACACGTTTACACAGGGGGTCTATTCCATTGACAACATCAACACAACATCAAGTACCAAAGTGGGTTCAGCTTAACAATGAGCTCATGATTTCAAAAGACGGCAGCTATCAATTCAGTAAGGATAAAGATGCTGTACATAGCTACTTTGTAGATCACGTAAATCAGAATACCGTTTTCTTTCATGATTTAGAAGAAAAAATGGAATACCTGATTGAAAATGATTATTACGAAGAAAACTTACTCGAGCTTTATACAATGGATCAAATTAAAGAAGTTATGAATGTGGCTTACAACAAAAAATTCCGCTTTCCTTCTTTTATGAGTGCTTTTAAATTTTACAATGACTATGCCCTCAAAACAAATGATAAAAGCAAAATCCTTGAACGCTATGAAGATCGTGTCGCAATCGTCGCCCTCTTTTTCGGAAATGGTGATATCGAAAAAGCGAAAGCGCTCGTTAGCTCTATGATTTCTCAAGAATTTCAACCTGCAACACCAACATTCTTGAACGCAGGACGTAAGCGCCGTGGCGAACTTGTTTCTTGTTTCTTACTCGAAATTAATGATTCTCTAAACGATATTAGTCGCGCCGTGGACATTTCAATGCAGCTTTCGAAATTAGGCGGTGGTGTCGCTCTTAATTTATCGAAACTCCGTGCGAAAGGCGAAGCGATTAAAGATGTAGCGAATGCGACTAAAGGGGTTGTTGGCGTTATGAAACTGCTTGATAACGCCTTCCGCTATGCCGATCAAATGGGTCAACGTCAAGGATCCGGTGCTGCGTATTTAAACATTTTCCATGCTGACATTAATGACTTTTTAGATACAAGAAAAATTTCTGCTGATGAAGATGTTCGAGTGAAAACATTATCTATCGGCGTTGTTATCCCTGATAAATTCATTGAGTTGATGCGTGAAGATAAAGATGCTTATTTATTTTACCCTCATACAGTTTTCAAAGCCTATGGTGAACATCTCGATGAAATGAATATGGACGAAATGTATGACACGCTTGTTGACGACCCATGCGTTCGTAAAGAGAAAATCAACCCGCGACGCTTGTTCCAAAAACTAGCCATTCTGCGTTCCGAATCAGGGTATCCATATATCATGTTTGCTGACAATGTAAACAAAGCTCATGCCAACAATCATATTAGTAATGTGAAGTTTTCAAATTTATGTTCTGAGATTCTACAAGCATCAAAAGTTTCAACGTACACGGATTACGATCAAGAAGATGACGTTGGTTTAGACATTTCTTGTAACCTAGGTTCCATTAATATTATGAACGTCATGAAAAACAAATCGCTTGAAAAGACAGTCGCTCTAGCAACGGATGCCCTTACTCGTGTATCTGAATCAACAAACATCACAAATGCTCCTGCTGTTCGTCGTGGGAACCAGAAAATGAAATCAATTGGTCTTGGGGCAATGAATTTACACGGATACTTAGCTGAAAAGCATATTCCATATGAGAGTCCTGAAGCGCGTGATTTTGCTAACACATTCTTCATGGCGATGAACTTCTTCTCCATTAAACGTTCGGCTGAGATTGCAAGAGACCGTCAAGAAACGTACTATGGCTATGAAGAAAGCACCTATGCTACTGGTGAATACTTCAGTCAATATGTAGAACAAGATTTCACACCGCAATATGAAAATGTACAAGCGTTGTTTGATGGAATGTTTGTTCCGACAAAAGAAGATTGGCGAGAGCTAAAAGCCTTTGTTTCTGAGCACGGTTTGTACCATAGCTATCGCTTGGCCATCGCTCCTACTGGTTCAATCTCTTATGTTCAATCAGCAACGGCGAGCGTTATGCCTATTATGGAACGAATTGAAGAAAGAACGTACGGCAATTCAAAAACGTATTACCCAATGCCTGGTCTTGATGCGAGCAACTGGTTCTTCTTTAAAGAAGCTTATGACATGGATATGTTTAAAGTTGTTGATATGATTGCGACGATCCAGCAGCATATCGATCAAGGAATTAGCTTTACATTATTCTTAAAAGACACAATGACAACACGAGATTTAAACCGAATTGACCTTTATTCACACCATAAAGGGATCAAAACGATCTACTATGCACGCACAAAAGACACGGGCCAAGATAACTGCCTTTCTTGTGTAGTCTAAGCGGATTATTTCGTTTCAATATAAAGGAGAGTGCTTATGACACACGTATACGATGCGGCCAATTGGTCCAAGCATGAAGATGATTTTACACAAATGTTTTATAACCAGAACGTGAAACAATTCTGGCTTCCAGAGGAGGTTGCCTTAAACGGTGACCTTCTCACATGGAAGTATCTTTCAGCTGCTGAAAAAGATACGTTTATGAAAGTTCTTGCTGGCTTAACGCTACTTGACACAGAACAAGGCAATACAGGTATGCCAATAGTCGCTGAACATGTAGAAGGACATCAGCGTAAAGCGGTCTTAAACTTTATGGCAATGATGGAAAATGCCGTTCATGCGAAGTCTTATTCGAATATCTTTATGACGCTTGCAACTACTGAGCAAATTAACGATGTGTTTGAATGGGTGAAAGAGAATCCGCGTTTACAGAAAAAAGCCAATACCATTGTTTCCATCTATAAATCGATTCGCTCTGGAGACGAGATCTCGCTGTTTAAAGCAATGGTTGCTTCCGTCTATCTTGAAAGCTTCTTATTTTATAGCGGCTTTTACTACCCGCTTTATTTTTATGGACAAGGAAAACTAATGCAGAGTGGCGAGATTATTAACTTAATTCTACGTGATGAAGCGATTCACGGCGTGTATATTGGTCTACTTGCCCAAGAGATCTACAATAAACAAACACCTGAAACGCAAAGCGAACTAAGAGAGTATGCACTCGATTTACTGAAAGACCTCTATAAAAATGAATTAGCTTATACGGAAGAGCTTTATGATCCAGTAGGTTTATCACATGATGTAAAAAAGTTTATTCGCTACAATGCCAATAAAGCCTTAATGAATCTTGGGTTTGATCCTTACTATGAAGATGAAGAAATTAACCCGATTGTCTTAAATGGTTTAAATACAAAAACGAAATCCCATGATTTCTTCTCAATGAAAGGAAATGGGTATAAGAAAGCGACTGTTGAACCACTTCGAGATGACGATTTCTTTTTTCCAGAACCTCAAGCAAAAGTAACGCAAGAGCAGGTTTAACACCTGCTCTTTTTCCATGTAAACAATAATATCCACTTGCGCTGCAAGGGACAGTATATGATAATATACAGGTTAAGCAAAGTGACTTTAAGTCACTTTTTTCGTCAGGAGGAACCAATTGTGGGAAAAATGGATGAAATGATCGTTGTTGCACCTCGTAAACATGTTTTTCATAATGAAACACTCTCTTTTCAAGGTGTAGCGAGCGGACATGAAAAAGTAGCTACCATTATGAACCGAATTAATCGCCATTTCAGTGAGATGCGTCGTGGAAATGCCGAGGAAGATCCGGCTTACAAGCAACCAATTCCTTACGTTGTTATACGTAGAGGCAATGAAATTTACTCTTATGAGCGCCTAAAAGGCGGCGGAGAATCCCGTCTCCATCAGAAATTATCAATTGGATTTGGTGGCCATATGAATGCCGTTTCCTCATCAAGCTTCACGGATATGCTGGAAGCAAACACTGAACGAGAATTACATGAAGAACTTTTCTTTGATAAAAACAAGAAAAAAGCAATGAAAACCATTGGATTAATTAACGATGATGAAAACGAAGTTGGACGCGTCCATATTGGGATCTTATCTGTATTAGATTTGGAAGAAGACGCTGAAGTTTCCGTTAGAGAAACAAATCAGTTAGCTGGTAATTGGATTACATTAGAAGACTTACTAACCGATGAAACGTATAATCGATTAGAAACATGGTCTCAATTTGTTGTTGATATCTTAAAAAAATAGAGATGTATTCATATCTATAAAAAGAGAGCTTCTACGCAGGCTCTCTTTTGCTTTATTTAATTGTGGCACCGAGAGCATTCTCGAAATGGCGCAAAGCCCATTCATGACCGACCTGATCAAAACTCGCTACTGCCTCTTTATAAATGGTTATTTTATAGCCAAGTGAATAGGCGTACACGGCAGTATGTAACACACAAATATCAGTCACATCACCAACAAGATGAACTTCATTAATGCCTCTTTCACGCAAAATTAAATCTAAATTTGTTCCAACAAAGGCTGAGTACCGTGTTTTATCAAGCCAAACCACATGGGATTTCTGTTTAATCATGTCATATTGATCTTTCACTTTTCCATAGAGCTCTCGACCTTTTGTCTGACGAATATTATGAGGCGGATATAAATTCGTTTCAGGGTGCATCGGATCATTCTCTTCATGTATATCTACCGCATACACAATGAACTCTTGCTCTTGGTGGAATTGATTTACTTTTTCCAAGATAGCTGATTCAATTTTTTGTCCAGGCTCACCTACCGTTAAAGCACCATTATCAGCAATAAAATCATTTGTATAGTCAATGACAATCAACGCTTTATTCATGACCATTCCTCCCTTTTCTTCCATTGTACAATAAATGTGTACAACTACCTCCATTTTTGATACGGTTTTAAGGAGTACAACAAGAAGGAGGCATTTCAATGAAGACAATTCAAGAACTGGAAGCACAGTTAGCTGAGTTAAAAAGTGATTTTATTAGACTGCAGGGTGATGTTGAAAAAATAGAATCCATCGGTGGAAATGTTGCCCAATCTGTCAAACAGCTCATAAACTTAGAAGATGAAATCGCCCAAGTTCGTAAGGAATTAAATAACGCATTGCAAGAAGGCCAAGAGAAGTAATTCTCTTGGCTTTTTTCATTCTATCCGCCCTTCCTGCATATCTATCAGTAAGTCATCCATTCACAAGGGAGTGTGGAAGTAGATGCAAATTCATGTTGTACAGCAAGGAGAGTCGTTAAATGGGATTTCTCAAGCATATAGTACGTCAGCCCAATCGATCATAGAAGCAAATGAGTTAGACGCACCTAATGAGCTAGTTGTCGGTCAGACACTGGTCATTCCGATTTATGGTCGCTATTATTTTGTTCAACCGGGGGATACTTTGACATTACTTGCAAGACGCTTTGGCATCTCTGTTCAAGAAATTGCAAATCAAAATCAAATCCAATTAAATCAAACACTAACGCCAGGCTTACGGCTTTACCTCCCTCCTGCTCCTAAAACGGAAATAGAATCTAATGCTTACATTGAACCGATGGGCGGATATGTTAGTGATTCACTCTTAGCTCAAGCTAGGGATACCGCTCCTGATTTAACCTATCTCGCTCCATTTAGTTATCAAATTTCTCGTGATGGCAGTATCGATCAAGTTCCCTTAAGTGACCTACCTGATATTGCAGCAGAATCGAATGCCTCGCTTATGATGGTCATTACAAACTTGGAAGATGGCGCTTTTAGTGGAGAACTAGGTCAAGTCGTTTTAGAAAATGATGCCTTACAAAATACGTTATTGGATTCCATTGTAGCTGAGGCAAATCGGGTTGGACGCTTTTCAGATGTTCATTTTGATTTTGAGTTTCTCCCGGCATCGATGAGAGAACCTTACAATCAATTCTTACGTAAAGCTGTAGCAAGACTTCACCCAGAAGGTCTTCTTGTTTCAACAGCGTTAGCACCAAAAACAAGTGCGGCACAAGCCGGCCAATGGTATGAAGCCCATGATTATCGGGCGCATGGAGAAATTGTCGATTTTGTCGTTTTAATGACTTACGAATGGGGCTATTCAGGTGGACCACCACTAGCAGTCTCACCAATTGGTCCGGTTACAGACGTTGTTGAGTACGCCTTAACCGAAATGCCAGCTGATAAGATTATGCTTGGTCAAAATCTTTATGGCTATGACTGGACCTTACCTTTTGTTGAAGGAGGCGACTATGCGCGTGCCGTCAGTCCACAGCAAGCCATTACTATTGCGCGCGAAAATCAAGTTGCCATTCAGTATGATTCGGATGCACAAGCCCCTTACTTCTTCTATACAGATAACGAGGGTGCGGAGCATGAAGTCTGGTTTGAAGATGGACGATCAATTCAAGCAAAATTTGATTTAATTCAACAGTATCAATTGAGAGGCATTAGCTACTGGAAATTAGGACTTTCCTTTCCGCAGAACTGGTTGCTCTTAAGTGATCGTTTTTACATTAACAAAAGAGGATAATAGCTACCCTTGTTGAAAAGTCAACAAGGGTTTATTCTTTCGCTAAAACGTGTATAGTCTTTTAAATAATATTGAAAGAAGGTAATCAATATGGCAGAAAATGTGGCAATTATAACAGGTGCAGCTGCTGGGATTGGCAGAGCTACCGCTATTGCTTTGGCTGAAAAAGAAACACCTCTTGCGCTCATTGATCAAAATAAAGAAAAAATGCTCGCCATTAAGAAACAGTATCCTCATGTAGACATATCAATTTATCAAGCCGATATTGGTGATGCTCGTCAGCAAGAAATCGTTTTTCGAGATATTTCAGCAAATCATGCTTCTATTTCTTTCCTTTTTGCAAACGCCGGCATAAACGGTACATTTACTTCTATTGAAGAATTTTCGCCCGAAGATTGGGACAAGACCATTCAAACCAATCTGACTGGCACTTTTTTAAGCATTAAATACGCTATTCCTTTAATGAAACAAAAGGGAGGGAGTATTGTGATTACAAGTTCAGTTAACGGGACCCGCGTCTTCTCTAATGTAGGTATGTCTGCTTACAGCTCTTCGAAAGCGGCCTTGGTTGCTTTTGGAAAAATGGCCGCGCTTGAGCTCTCACATTACCACATTCGCGTCAATATTCTCTTGCCTGGTGCGATTCAAACAGATATTGATGAGCGTACATACAGGCATGACGAGACCTTAAAAGATCTAGAATTCAATAAAAAAACAAAACCATTTCCAACACCTGCTGGTACGCCTGAACAAGTGGCAGAAACGGTTTTGTTCCTAGCCTCCGATGCGTCTAAACACATTAGCGGTACGGAAATTATTATTGATGCTGCTCAAACCCTCGTATAATGATAAAGAGCCTAAATGACTGTTGGTCATTTAGGCTTCTTTTAAAACCAAATCCAATACGTAATGGATACAATAACTGCCCATATAGGTAAGCTCAAAAGTGTCCCCCATAATACGCCAATAACGAAGCGACTATTCTGCATCCTTTATACCCCATTTTCCATTCTCTTTTTATTATTTTGAACAAAAAAGAACAGCTTTATTCCCATGATATGAACAGCTACAGAAAGGGGTACATGATGATTTAGGAAGCTTTTATTGTATGTTCATCTTGCAGCTCACTAGTTACAAAGAAATCAGAGCGGCTTACTGCTGCACTCGTCATTCTACTTAAAAACAGAGCGACAACTCCAGGAAGCAGTAAAGCATTTCCGACAATCGTAAATGCAAGCAGACCAGCAAAAAGAACGAGTTGAATAAAGCATCCTATTGTATAAAGCGGGTATTTGAGCAGTAGCTTTACACTTGCCCCCATCGCTTTTGGTAAATTGAGTTGATATTTAATCAACAACGGCACTGTGTAAAGTTGACTTAAGAGAACCATCCCTGAAAAGTAGGTTTGAAAACAAGCAATCGCAAAAGCAACATAACTCTGCTCAATTGACCAATGCCACCAAGAAGCTGCTAAGATAAAAACAAACCCACCGAAAAAGAAACCAAGCCCCACACCTTTTAGATAATGCGCAAAGAACCCTTTGAGAAATACGTTTATGAGGATCACTTTTTTATTTGTCAGGACAGCCTCCATACTCGTCGCAGCCGCTAACCAAACAGGCCCTCCAATTAGCAAGAGAAACAGAATTGCCAGCTGCCAAGGTAAAAAGAGAAAAAAAGGAATACATAAGATGGCAACAAGCAAACTGATTGAAACAATTGAAACAATATGATGATACAAATCCTTAGCCGTAACCCGTAAAATTGACGTCACTGAAAACATAGTCTCACCCTATTCTTTGATTCGTCTCTAGATTAAATAAATGCATCTTCTGCATCTGTAACGTCATTTTCACTTGTTCTCCAGGTCGAATAAACTGTTCACCCGACACTTTCGCAATTACAGAATGATTATTAAAAGTGAAGTAAATTAAATTCTCGGCCCCAAGATGTTCAAATACGTTTACCCTAATATCGACATCGCCCTCTTGATCCAAGTGAATATGTTCTGGTCGAATCCCAAACATGACTTCTTGACCTATATATGGCGTAACTTGTTCTCGCTGGTTAATTGGAATTTCAAAAACATGCTCAGCCATTCTTAATTGACTATTCGACTCTATAAGAGCTGGGATAAAGTTCATAGCTGGTGACCCAATAAAGCCAGCGACAAACATATTCTCGGGCCGAGCATACAATTCTTGTGGACTCGCAATTTGCTGAACTTTGCCTTCATTCATCACGACAATTCGTTGACCTAGCGTCATTGCCTCTACTTGGTCATGAGTTACATAGACAATGGTTGCGCCTAGTCGTTGGTGCAACTCTGCTAATTCTATCCGCATCTGCACTCTTAATTTTGCATCTAAATTAGACAAGGGTTCATCAAACAAGAATACCTTCGGATTACGCACAATTGCTCTACCTAAGGCAACTCGTTGACGCTGTCCCCCTGATAACTCTCTTGGTTTTCGCTCTAAAAGTTGTTCAAGTCCAAGAATTTTTGAAGCATAGGCGATCTTATCGTTAATGATCGCCTTTTCTATCTTCATATTTTTTAACCCAAAGCTTAAATTTTGTTCAATCGACATATGGGGATAAAGCGCATAGTCTTGAAAGACCATGGCAATATCTCGATCTTTTGGATGAACATGATTAACAAGTTGATCATCGATGTAAATGTTTCCTTCCGTTTGTTTTTCAAGGCCAGCAATCATGCGCAACGAAGTCGTTTTTCCACAGCCTGAAGGGCCGACAAACACTAAAAACTCTTTATCCTTTATTTCAAATGTTGCTTGGTCCACAGCTGTAAACAAACCACCTTTTTTCGTGTCAGAAAACGTTTTGGTTATGTGATCAAACACAATTGTCGCCATCTTTTCACCTACCCTTTCACTGCACCAATCGTAATGCCTTGTAAGAAATATTTTTGTAAGGAGAAAAACAAAATAAACATTGGTAGTGCTGCAATAACCGAACCAGCCATCATCGCGCCAAAATCGGTTGCTTCTGCAAACTTAAAGCTGGCTAGACCAATCTGAATGGTTCGCATGGAACTTGTCTGCGTGACAAGAAACGGCCAGAAGAATTCATTCCACGTTGCTACAAAGGTGAAGATCGCTAACACAGCCAGACCAGGCTTTGAGATTGGTAAAATAATTTTATAAAAAATGCGCCACTCACTACAGCCATCGATACGGGCTGCTTGAATAAGCGTTGATGGCAAGGTTGACATGTACTGTTTCATTAAGAAAATGTTCCCTACCGTTGCAAACATCGGTAACATAATCGCTGTATACGTGTTTCCTAGTTGAAGCGTGTTTACAACGATAATATAGACGGGTATTAGCGTCACTTGGGCTGGAATCATCATTGTCCCAAGCAGCATCCAAAAGATCGTATTTCTCCCGGGAAAGCGTAATTTAGCAAACGCGTAACCTGCCAATGAGCAGAACAATACATTTGTAAATGTAAGCACCGATGAAATAAACAAACTATTACCGAGCCACCTCATTGCATCGGTTTCAGTAAAGAACCGAATATATGTCGATATTGATGGGTTTTTAGGAAACCATTCAGGCGAGAATGACGCACTGACTGATGTATCCTTGAAAGACATGACGAGCATCCAATAAAGTGGAATGAGCGTAATGATAATCCAGAAAATTAAAACAGCATAGCTTAAAATTCGTGCCGCAACCCGCTTTGCGTCTGAACGCTCGCGACTGGGGTCTTTTTGATTGTGAAAAGCAGGCTGATCCATCGATTGATACGCCTCCTTTGTTAAAATTCTACATCAGTTGACATTAACTTAAATTGAAAAACTGAAGCTAATATGATGACAATCCCTAAAGCAAAAGATTCTGCTGCCGCTAACCCAAATTGATAATACTCAAATGCGTGTACGTAAATTAAATAGGCAATCGTTGTTGTCGCAAAATTTGGTCCACCTTGTGTCATTAAGTAGATACTCATAAATACTTGGAAAGAGCCGATTACCCCCATAACAAGCAAATAGAGTGTGGTTGGTTTTAGTAGCGGCATTGTAATATTTCTAAATTGTGACCAGGCGCTAGCGTGATCAATATCTGCCGCTTCATATAAGGATTTTGGAATTCCGCCAAGTGCTGCTAAGTAAAGAATAATTCCCGCTCCGTGCCCCGTTAACCAACTCATTAAAATCAAAGAAAATAGCGCTGTACTTCTACTGCCTAGCCACATCTGACTATCAATTCCGATATAGCCTAAGATCATATTTAAGAGCCCCATATTCGTTGGATCGTAAATCCAGAACCAAACAAGTGCCATCGTTACACCTGAAGCGACTGTAGGTAAATACAAGGAAGCTTTAAAGAATGTTTGTACCTTTTTTCCTCTTGGGAAAATAAGAACCGCAAGAATCAACGTAATCCCTACACTTACAGGCACTGTAGCCACAGTAAATAGAAAGGTGTTTCGCATTGAGCGCCAAAAAATATCATCTTGTACCATTGTTTGATAATTTTCTAGACCAATAAATGTAGAACCCATTACATGATACTGCTGAAAGCTCATAATAAAAGCATAAATGACTGGTATGAGCGTAAACAGTAAGAAAACAAGAATTGGAACAAGGATAAATAAATAGCACCAACCATAGTCACGTACAAATAAGGAAATTTTTGATGGTGGTGCCTGTGCGGTTTCTGCCATAAGAAGCACTCCTTTATAAAGAAAGTAGAAGATCGACTGCGAATCCTCTACTTTCTACTGTTGACTGCTGTCTCTTAAGGTTGGTATCTATCTGATGCAGCCTCTGACTTAAACTTTTCAAGCGCTTCATCAGGTGATAACTCTCCACTGATTAGCCCCTGGAATGTCGGAACAACAACCTGTGTTTTAAACATGTCATCTTTGGCAGCCAACTCACTGTTGATTGTGTTTGGCGGTAAAACGTTGCTCGCTAGTCGTTCTGCAGCTACCGTGTTCTCAGGTGATAAAGGCAATTCGTATTTATCAGCAGCTTCCTTATGGATTATTGGCAAGGCAAGTGCAGAAGATGTTTTCCCAATGGCATCAGCGCCAGCTAAATGTTCAAGGACCTTGACACTATTGTCAATATGAGTTTCATCAGCATTGTTTTGCGTGAATAACAAGTAGCCTTCAGCACCACCTTGAGCAACTTCTTCCTGTCCCTCATGATGTGGAATTGGAAGCAAGACAAACTCCAACTCTTCTCCATCCGTTACACCATCTTGAATTTCTAGGTTTCGCGCTTCCACCATTGCATCTGCGTATGGAATGGCTCGACCATAGAAGAGCGCTTGGTAGTTGTAGTACATTTCCTGTCGTTTTGCAGCATCAATTGCTGCGGTCTCTGCTGGGAGAATACCATCGTCTCTCAGCTTGACAATGAATTCCATTGCCTCAAGAATCTTTTCGTCATCCCATTGAATGCCCTCTTCAGTCATTCGATACGGAATACCGTTGTTACGAGCTAAGTGATCCAATAACTCTTCATCCACACCTTGAAAAACAAAGCCATACTGGGGATCACCATTACTATTTTCCTGCTCCCCAATTGAGGCTAATTCGTAAAACTCATCCCATGTCCAACCTTCAGCTTGGATTTTTTCATAATCCACACCATATTCTTCGAGTAGCGCTTTATTGCCGCCCCATACATGCAGGAACTGATAAAGTGGCAAACCATACATTGACCCTTCTAATGTCATATGATCCAGAGCAATTTCATCATAGTCGCTTAAATCAATCGATAATTTATCATCTATGGGTACTAATAATTCTGTTTCCTTGTACTTCCCAAGCGGTCGACCAAAATATAAATCTGGCGGACTACCTGAATTTAAAGCAATATCAAATTTTTGTAAGCCTTCTGCCCAAGATAGAATTTCATACTCCACTTTAATCGATGGATTCTGCTCTTCAAACTCTGCTATTGATTCTTTTAATTCACCCTCATATTCACCATGAACAGGGTATGTCCAGACCTTTACAACATCTTGTTTCTCATCACCATCTCCTCCACCGCATGCAGTAAGCGTTACAAGCATCATCCCTGTTAGTGCTGAACCTAATAACCACTTCTTCATTCCCATCTCCCCTTTTTCATTCATAAAACGAGGCCTCTAATCATTCCCTCCCTTTGGCATGAGATATAACAGTTTATTCCTTGTCCTTCTTGTACATACCACTTTTCATCTGTTAACAAAAAAAATCCCAAATCGTTTAAACGCAACGAATTGGGATTTGAGTTTCTTTTTATAAAAATGTTTATGATTTTCTTTATGCGGGAATGTAATTACTAAGACAACGTTATGACGTATATGTACATACAAAAAGAGACAAGGTATCTCCTTATCTCTCATAACGAATTTGTCTAACGCATCAATGTTTTAGCGAATAATAACGAATCATTTGTCTACCACTATAATATGAGAGACTTATCTACAAGTCAACCCTTAAGATTCGACAAACGTCCTTATCATTTACTCATTAAGCTTTCGACAAGGGTGTAAGCCAATTGCGCCCTTGTTCTGTTAATGCAAGACTTGGTTTGACATCTCCGTTTTTGAGCTCCTTATTCTCCGATCCAATTAGTTTATCTACCTTCAACAAATCAATTAGTTCACTCGCAGAATTAGCAGGAATTCCAAACTTAATTGAATATTGGTTTCTTAACCATGGAGCACCTAAATACAGTTCATTCTCTGTACCGAAGCGCGTTTCCCATTCGTCAATAAAACGTAAGGCCTCTAATTTATACGACTCTAGATGATATTCCTTGATCTCAAGCTGTAAGAATTGACGTAAGTCCTCACTGTAATGAGAGTAATTCGTAATATCCGTATGCTTAGGTGCAGCTTCAGATAAATAATAAAGTTCAACACGTTTCCCCTTATACATCAATCGACTCATAATTGGAACCATATCGCTATCAGCCGTTACAAATACATAGCAAGAAATATTCTCATCTTTATACGTACTTTCAATCGCATCTATACATAACTCAATATCAGAGGAGTTCTTTCGAGAATCACCCTCTTTATCATTCGAATAAACATGTCGGATTTGAACTCGTTGTTTTTGCAGATCCGTTAAGCTCGAACGAATTCTTTGAAAATCAGCATAAGCTCGAAACGTTCTTACTTGATCTTGGCCGTAACGATCCCAGAGGCAATTAAATAAGTTTTTTCCTTCAGTTTCATGATTTGGATTATGATTGTATCGATTCATCAGTGTCCAATAGACATTGTCATAATCAACAAATATAGCTACATTACTGTGATCTTTCGTACGAAAAGATTCTTCCTCATAGTCTCTCTTTACTCTGCTCATTCTCCGAGCTGCTTTTAAACGATCTCTCGTTGTCCCCAAAAAACAGCCTTCCTCCTATTCATTTCCATGAGGACAATGTCTCATCACGCGTTTAGAACAGTCACTGTAAATAATATCCCTAGTGTACGACAAAAAGGTTCGATTGCCTACGAAATTCTTACAATTTATAGGTTGGGCAAATTATCACAATGTAAATTCCCTTTATCTCTAAGCAATAAACCTTATCTTTAAAGATTATGCTCATCATCACTGAAACATTCAAAAAAGCGTTGACTCCTATGTGTATGAATCATACAATACACTAAGATAATTAATAGTTGAAAATTTTACCTCTCGACTCTTATTATTGTTGAAACGAATAGAAAAGGAGTTTCCTTCTAATGAACATCATGTTTAATAATCGTGAGCCAGTTTACATCCAGGTCATTCGTTCTTTTAAAGAACAGATTGCTTCTGGTCAACTAAAAGCTGGTCAAGAAATTCCCTCGCGTCGAGAACTTGGTACGGCACTTAAGATTAACCCTAACACGGCCCAGCGTGCCTATAAAGAAATGGAAGATGCCCTCTTAATTCATACTGAACGAAATAAACCAAGTAGAATAACCTATGATCAAGACGTTCTTCATTCAATCCGGACCGAACTTATTCATGATTCTGTTGACGCTTTTCTTCATTCAATCAACTCCATCCAGGTCCCACTTGAAGAAGTCATTGAGCTATTGCAAAAACGTTATAAAGAAAGTGACGCTGACCATGATTAAATTAACACATGTCTCAAAGAAGTATGGGAGAAAGAAAATACTCCATGATGTTTCTTTCACTGTTCATCCAAATGAAATTACCTGTCTGGTTGGCATTAACGGTGTTGGGAAAACAACCCTTTTAAAAATGATTTCTAACTTAACGCCAACGACTTCAGGCTCAATTACAATTGACCAAGAACCATTAACCCCTAAACGTTATGAAGAGATTACGTTTATTCCCGATACGATTCCTGTCCCACCTTCAATGACAATTAATGATTCAATTCATTTCATGCGTGATTTTTATTCGAACTGGAATCATTCACGAGCGAATGACTTACTGTCTTTTCTAAAATTAAACCGAAAAACAAAAATTGGAGACTTATCAAAGGGGAATTCCGCAAAAGTAAACTTGCTTTTGGGACTTTCTTTAGATGTGCGCTATATCTTAATGGACGAGCCGTTCTCTGGAATTGATATTTTTAGCAGAGAGCAAATTACCGAGTTATTTTCTAGTGGCTTTTTAGAGGATCGTGGCATTTTACTAACTACACATGAGATAAAGGACATCGAACATTTAATCGATAAAGCAGTCTTGCTTGATGAAGGTTACGTATTAAAAGAATTTAATACTGAAGACATGCGTTTAAATGAAGGGAAATCTATTGAAGACGTCATGCGTGAGGTGTACCGACCTTGAATTACATAAAACTAACGCACTTTGAATTAAAACGAGTGATGCCGTGGTTCGTTGGCTTGCTTGTGCTCTTTGCTATTGCGCAAACCCTTTACTTATTCTTTCATCAACATTTTTTATACCAAACGATGCAACATGAATTTCAATATGGCTTATCAATTGAACAATTTGTTCGCGATTACGGACCCGTTTCAATTGTAGCAATCGCTGATCAATCCTTTTTTTACCTCCTCCCATTCTATGCATCGTTTATAAGTGTTTGTCTTTATGCTGTTTTTATTTGGTACCGAGAATGGGTTGGGAAACACTCCTTTATTTATCGGTTATTGCTCCTGCCGATCAATCGAGTCAATCTCTTATTTTCTAAATTAACCGCCATCCTTATCATGTTGCTCACTGTCTATACTTTACAAATAGCGCTTATTCCTTTACATGAGCTGATCTTACACATTCGTCTGCCAGCTGCCATGGTTGAAAAATCCAGTACTTTCTTTTTTATGAATTTGTTTACGCCCATTTGGCCTGTCGGTTATACCGATATCCACTGGCTTCTTATTCTTAAAAGCCTTGTTTTATTTCTTCTTTTTTTGATTACGTTGAGCACAATGATCTTGTTGGAACGTTCCTTTCGAATAAAAGGTTTTTTGGGTGCATGTCTTTTTGCCTTGTTCTCTTTTTGCAGCTACATAGGTATCTCACTGGCACTCGATCATACCATTTATCCTTCAGAATTAATCATTGTCCAAATAGCTTTCTGCTTATTGTTGATTGGCTTAAATCTATTTCTATCCTACCGCTTACTACATTCCTACATCACTGCGTAGGGAAAGAAGGGTCTTATGAAAAAATATACCTATAGCCTGCTACTGATCGCTTTTATTGTTCTTGTTTTTATTTGGAGAGGAACTGCTTACCTCACCAATCAAGCAGAAACGGAAGAGTTTGTACCTTTATACATTGAAACAGAGTTTGAGACAAGAGATGTATGGTCCGGTGTCGAGATTGAGGCGGCCGATTACTCACATCCAGGTGAGCTGTCATCATCCTACCTTGTTCATAATGAGACAGCTTATACACCAGAATTAAAACGTTCATCACTTGATAGCTATTTCGATCCTTATTTAGATGAGCTTGTCGGACAACATCGTTCCTTTTTTCGAGGTAAACAATTTACCCATTCTTTTTATGTAGATGATACGTTTATTATTTCAGCAGAAACAAGAACAGGCTTATTATCCACGAGCCCAGAAGTACTTTCAATTGATCTACTAGAACGCCAAAATGAAATGACGCTTTCCTTCTCAACTCAGTTTTCTGATGATTTATTTAGCTCCTATATCGTTGATATTCAGCTGCATCAAGCGAAGCTCTATGTTGCTATTGAAGAGCTTCGTTACAGTGAAAACTCGCTTGTTATGTACGAGTTTGCTATAAATGATCCCTCCTCAGTTAACAGGAAGGAACTTTTTAAAAGGGCAAGTGCTGATTCAATCGGGATGTTTCAAGTTGCGGAAAAAGCAACGTATACCGGGAGTGTCTATTTTAACAGTTACTTTCCACCTAGCTCTTATTTGTCGTGGTATTCTGTTCAAGAAGATGAGCTCAATACCCCTTATTCCTACTCAAACAAACCCTATGAACTATTTAGCTACGCCTATGGTACAGGAGAAATACAATCTAGTCTTGTTGAGGAAACACTTGATTTAGCAAAATCAGAAGATTCTTGGTGGGCTGTCCAAGATCACGATCAGTTAATTTTGCTCGAACCTTACTCATCTGAAGCTACATCGGAAACAGGCTATGTTTATGTCCCACTAAACCAACTAGAGAACATTCATTATCACCCTCTACCGGCAGCGAACTACCATAGCACACAGCAAATGATTCATGGTCTTATCTATCAGCTCGCTCTTCAGCCAACATCTACATCTGAGATAGCGCTTATAACCGTATTTGATCCTAAGACGAACGATTTAGTATATAAAGGGAGCATCCAATCAGAAGATTCTTTGTTTGCAAGTGATGACTATAACTTTGACTTTGTGCTATTGCCAAACAACAGCTTACCTTAACAGGAAGCTGTTGTTTATTATTTTATTAATGAATCAATTGCTAGCTGATACCCACTTTTTCTTGCTTCTTCTATTGGAAATGCTTCATCAAGATGCATACAACATACAGTGGCACGATATGATGGTGGGATTAGTTCGTTTAATTCCCGCAACGACAAATGAACATTTCCTTCATAATCAGCACCTGACGTATCTTGGAAAAATAGAGTATAATTACCTTTAAGCAACTGTTTGAGAATAAAATCAGGAATAGCATTCGCATCCCCGCTGTAATAATAACGTTCATTACCTTTAATAAACTCATAGCCAAAACAAGTAAGGGTCTCTGCATGCTCAACAGAAACAGGATTGATTGTAAAGGTTTCAAACATTGAGGACGTAGAAACCTCCTGCCAGCTTACTTGAAGGTCCTCAACACCCATTTTAGATGCGATCGCCTTTACTTCTTCTAATAATGGTTTTGGGGCAATAACAGTTACCTTCGGTGTAAAGGCTGGGTTTAATTTAAAATAGGAATAGAAAATAAGGTCTCCTAAAGACCCGATATGGTCTGGATGCGTATGCGTCATTAGAATATCTATCCGCTTCACGTCTTCTAAAAGGTTATGAGCAACTAAACGATGAAAGGTTGAACTTCCACAATCAATCATGTACAAAGTCTGATCTTTCTTTAGATAGGCACCATTATTCCCTAAAGTCGTGTGAAACGCGCTGCCACATCCAATAAAGTTAAACATTTTTCTTCACCTCCGTTTCCTTTTAGTTGGTTTCCTTTTTAACTTACCATACTTTTTAAGCAAAAACTGATTGCTTTGAGAATCTCATAACTTTATAGTAAAAATAGACTGTTTTAGAAAAGGGTGCGATTGTTTATGAAAATTAAAAGCGGAGTCGAACAAGCCGTCTGTATTCTCGTCATTTTAGCTACTCAAAAAGGAAAGCAACATGTAAAAAGTGATACAATATCAAGCCGTATTAACGTTTCCCCATCCTATTTAAAAAAAGTAATGCGCAAGTTAGTTGTCGGACGACTAATTACAAGTGCACCTGGAAACAGTGGTGGCTTTTCACTTGCCCGTTCACCAGAAACGATCTCCATGCTTGATATTTTAAAAGCAATAGAGGGAGAAGACCCTTTCTTGAAAACGGAAGGCCTTATTCAACGTGTATTCCCAGAGACAGATGCTGCTAAAGTTGGATCAGAACGTCTAGAGACGATCTTTACTAATGCCCAGAAAGCCTATCATGATTCACTCAAACAAACCTCATTGGCAGAAGCAATCCTTACCACATTAGATCGTGATTCAATGGAACTAGTTGATTGGAATCACTCGCTTGGTGCACCTGATTTAGAAATGTTAAGAGCCAAAAAAAGCTAACATTCTATTGTTTACGCTATCTTGTTTAACAGACGTTCATACATAACCTTATAAAATTAGTTTTTGAGCGAAAGGGTCGTGCCTGTGTTTAGTCGAAAGACCATTATAATCTTTATCCTTCTATTGACCGGAGCCATTTACTTCTTTTACACGCAAAACAATGGGCTTGTGCAATCATCGCACACGATACGATCAGCAGACATTCCAGCAGCATTTGATGGGTTTACAATCACCCACCTCTCTGATCTTCATTCAAAAGAGTTCGGCAACCAAAATCAACGTCTCATTTCTAAAGTCATCAAACAAGAACCTGATGTTATTTTTATGACTGGCGACCTCATCGACTCGTATTCTTCTAATAATGGTGAGGGAACTGCTTTAATGGAACAATTGGTTGAGGTCGCACCTGTCTATTTTGTAACAGGAAACCATGAATGGCGCCTTGGGATTGTTGACGAATTAGAAGAAGAGTTGCGCTCTTATGGCGTTGAAGTGTTAAGGAATGAAACCGTTACAATTGAGCACAATGGGCAAGCTATCCAGTTAATTAGGATTGATGATCCCGATAGTGAACCACAAATGAATGCAAGCCAGTTTAGTGAAGAAGTACTTGATGCTCAACAAATAAACGAAGAGTTGTTTACCATTCTGTTAGCTCATCGTCCCGAAGTCTTTTCATCTTATCAAAGAGACGAGATAGACCTTGTCTTCTCTGGTCATGCTCACGGCGGACAAATACGCTTGCCGTTAATAGGTGGTTTATTATCACCAGGACAAGGGTTCTTTCCTACCTATTCAGAGGGTGTGCACGAAGAGAACGACACGATCATGTTGGTTAGCCGAGGACTAGGAAATAGCTTATTCCCATTACGTCTGTTTAATAGACCTGAACTTATAGAAGTAAAGCTTGCATGCGAACCTTGCTCGTAAACAGAGAGGACCCGGCATGAATTATTTAAAAACGATAAAAACAATCTCAACTTTATTAAATGTTGAGACAGATTTACAGAAAATGTTACAGCTTGTCTTAAAGAGTTTATTAAATGAAACCCGTTTTTCGAGTGGCTGGATTTTTAAAGTTGACCGCACAGGACAACATAAGCTTGTTGCAGCAGTTGGACTCCCGCCTGCTTTAGAGAAATCCAATTGCGCACCATTAAGAGAAGGCGGATGCTGGTGCAAAAGAGATTTTCTTCATAAGCGGCTTCAAGGTGCCGTCAATATGATTGAATGCCAGCGCTTAGAACGTGCCGAAGAGCGAAACTGGGGTGACACGGCCGGCATTACGCATCACGCGACCATTCCAATCTATGCAGGTGAAGAAGCTCTCGGTATTCTTAATATTGCTGATCCTCAAAAAGATTATTATTCTACAGAGGAACTTCAGTTGCTAGAGTTGGTCGCTTTACAAATAGGAACCGCAATTAAGCGGATTGAGCTCGTAGACCATGAGAAAGAACGGTCACTCTTATACCATAAACTTGGTTTGTTCTTACAAGAACTACACTCAGATTCAGAAGATCGACTTGAGCCACTTGAGGATGTTATTAACAAACATTTCTCATTAGCGATCACTTCCATTTCCACTAAAAATGTGAATGCTTCCGCTGTTGCTGGAGAAACAACCATTTCATTGCTAACAGATCAAGTACTGACTCCGTTAGAAGTAGAAATTAGTAAACATATTAGTGAGCATATTGCATTGAGTGTGGAAAGAAAAAGGATTGCCAAAGCTGTAAAAGTGATCTCACAACTCAGTGAGCGACAAAGGCTTTCTCGAGAACTCCATGATTCAGTGAATCAATTGTTATTCTCTGTTAACATGACCATCAATGGACTTACTCTACGCACAACTGATTCAGAAACAAAGCAACATCTCAACCAAGCAAGCTCCGCATTAAAAGCAGCTTTAAAGGAGCTACGCTTGATTATTCACGGCTTACGGGGAGAAGAACTAGATTTAGGACTTTCGTCAGCAGTAGAGCAATATAGTAGCCTAATCGGTGTAAAAACAAATATAGAAATAGAGTCACTGAACCTAGAGTTAAAACAAGAGGAGCTTGTTTATCGCATTATTCAAGAAGCCCTTAACAATTGTAAGAAACATTCGGGAACAAGCTCAGCTTCTGTTCAAATTAGAGAACATCAATCAAACATCGTTCTTAACATTTCCGATGATGGCGTAGGCTTTTTACCAGATGAAACGACACATTCTTTTGGTTTAACGTCCATTTTAAAACGTGTTCAAGAGTTAAATGCTCAAGTACATTTGGATACTTCACCTGGAAAGGGGACACGCTGGACCATCCAAATACCAAATTTATGGAGTGAATGAAATTGAAGATATTGATTGCAGATGACCACCACGTTGTGAGGAAAGGATTAGTCTATTTCTTAGAATCATTTGCTGACATTACCATCGTAGCCGAAGCAAGTAATGGGGTGGAAGCCGTCAATTTGTACAAACAACATAAACCAGACATCGTTTTAATGGACATTGACATGCCAGAGTTGAATGGCATTGAGGCTACGAAACAAATCTGCACACTTGATTCTGCAGCACGCGTGTTTATCTTAACCAGCTACTCAGAGAAAGATATTGTTATTCCTGCCTTGGCCGCTGGAGCATGTGGTTATCAGTTAAAAGATGTTGAACCTTCCTTGCTTGTTGAAACATTAAAAGCTTCTATCAGTGGCGAAACAGCTCTCGACTCGCGAATTATGAAACATGTTTTGTCACATGTACACCAACCTGTTAATCAAGTAGAGAAAAAGCTTGATCAATTAACCGAGCGTGAAGTCGATGTACTTAAAGAGATTAGTACTGGAAAAAGCAACAAAGAAATTGCAGGTGCTTTATTTATTTCAGAAAAAACAGTGAAGACGCATGTTTCCCATTTATTAAGCAAGCTTGAATTACAAGACCGAACGCAAGCTGCCTTATTCGCCATAAAAGCAGGGGTTGCAATAGACTGACCTAAGAAAATGAGACACTATAAAACACCTTCGAAATGGTACACTTGAACAAAGTACAAATTCGGAGGTGTTTTTGCATGGGCAAAA
>NZ_JAFBCV010000022.1 GCF_016907895.1 Shouchella xiaoxiensis | reverse complement strand
CATCTTATCACGTCGTGAGGCTTTTTTTATGACCACGCTAGAAGCTCTCTGGAACCCCCGGCAGAGCCAGGGGTTTTTAAAACCATTAAAAAAAGCTTTATCCCCCTAACAGGGAATAAAGCTCTATTCATTAATTTTCATCGCTATTAAAATAAGTCTACTACGCTTGAAACAACTCGGACGTTTTTTAAATCTACTTTCGGTAACTGTGGATGTATGTAAACAGCGTCCATTCCAAGTAAGACTGCAGGAGCTACCTCATTAATAAAGTTGTCCCCAATGCTTACTGCTTCACTTGGTTCAACATTGTATTGCTTTAAAAGCCTTGTTAATTGTTCTGTTGTTGAACCTGGTTTGTTGGCTGAAGGAATAATATGATCAAATATACCTTCTAAACCTAATTCTGCAAATAAACGACTCACATCCTCCTGATCGCTATTTGTCATCACAATTGTATTTGTTTTTTCCTTTAATTGAAGTAAGTTCTCTTTTAAACCAGCTAAAGGGACTAATGTAAATTTATCGGAGACCATGTATTCTTTTGTGGCATTATAGCTTGAATAACAATCCTCAACCCCATGGTGCTTTGCACATACAAAAGGGTACCACCAGCCATCACCAATGGCAATCATATCTGAAAAATTAAAAGAAAGTGGCTCCGAATAATGTTCTTCAATTGTTGATTGATCCAATGCTTCCCCATCCCAAGTATGAGCTATAACGACTTTTAACGTCATTGGATCAATTGTGAGAACCGTATCGTTCACAACGTCATATGCTTTCCCAATTGATACAATATGGTTTCCCGCTTTCATTGCCTCATAATCCAACTGAAACTCCATTTGATCTGCTTTAGCCACTTTGTTTTTTAAGTGATTCGCATAAAAATCAAAATGATCCGTACCTTCGTATAATGTTCCATCTAAATCAAAGATGACTAACTTATAGTTTTCCATCGTAACTTCTCCTCCATTTCCCTTCTATTTTAATGCGAATAACAAAATGTTTCCAGACATTCTGTCGTTTTTTAGAATGGATCCTTTCAATTTGCTAGATTTTTTTACAAACACACACACTTTTAAATATTTCTTTAAGACAACCGTAAGATTTGACTTTAATACCACGGGGTATAATACATGTGATCTAAAAAATCTAACAAGAAATGGAGGCTCGGAAGATGAATAAACCTTTACTTTCAGTCATAGTCCCTTCCTTTAACGAAGAAAAAAATGTAGAGCCTTTTTATTTTGCATTAAAAGCCGTTCTTGATGAAACAAATTATCGTTGGGAAGTTATTTATATTGATGATGGCAGCTCTGATGATACATTGAATTTATTACAACGTCTCTCCACCTGGCATCCACAAGTTAATTACGTATCTTTTACGCGTAATTTCGGAAAAGAAGCAGCCATATTAGCAGGTTTTCAACATGCTAAAGGAGACTGCGCAATTGTGATAGATGCAGACCTACAGCACCCTGTGGAATTAATACACGACCTTTTAGAAGGATTTGAAGATGGTTACGATCAAGTAATTGCTTGCCGCAATCGCAAAGGCGATCATTTGTTAAAAACGGCATTATCAAAAATGTACTACAAGCTTATTAACAAAGTGGTAGATGTTCGCCTTGAAGATGGCGCAGGTGATTTTCGTTTGTTAAGTCGCCGAGCAGTTGAAGCTTTACTCGTGATGAGTGAAGGAAACCGATTCTCCAAAGGATTGTTCTCTTGGATTGGCTTTGACCAGAAAGTGGTTTACTATGAGAATGTATCACGTCAGAACGGAGAATCGAAATGGTCTATCTCAAAGTTAATCAATTACGGAATCGATGGCATTGTCTCATTTAATATGAAACCACTTCGGCTTTGTTTTTATGTAGGTGGATTTATTTTGGTTGCTGCACTTATTTATATCCTTATCATGTTCACCCAAATTATTCGTACAGGCATTGATGTTCCAGGATACTTTACAATCGTCTCGGCCGTTTTATTCCTTGGAGGAATTCAATTGGTTTCCCTTGGAATTATTGGCGAGTATATTGGCAGAATATATAACGAAACCAAAAAGCGCCCACATTATTTAGTAAAAGAATCGAACGCAACTAAAGGAAAACGCTATGAAAGAGTCCAATAGCCTGTGGAGAAAAGTGTATCATAACCAATTTATTCGTTTCGCCGTTGTTGGTGGGTTAAACACGGGAACGTTTTATCTTCTTTACTTGTTGTTTCATCAACTATTTATGCTTCAGTATCTGGTTTCTCATATCGCGGCCTTTTTACTAAGCATGATTGGTTCTTACTTTTTAAATGTTTTTTTTACCTTTGGTGTAAAACCATCGTGGAAAACGTTTATTCAATTCCCGCTTACACAAGTGGTTAATTTCACTGTATCCACTGTGTTTGTCTTTATTTTTGTGGAATGGGTGAATCTTTCTCCCCTCATTGCACCTATATTAGCCGTTTTATTTACTGTTCCGATTACGTTTTTAGTAACAGCAAAAATATTAAGACGAGATGGAGTTTCACATGAATCGTAGGACACTACTTGGATTGATTGGGGCAAGTTTGCTATTTGCGGTACTTGCCCATGCTTTTTTCTTTTATCAATTAAACAATGGACAATTTATGGTTGGTCCAAATGATGGCACGGCTCAAATGTTGCCATTTAAACAGTTTTTGTATCAGCAGTTTAGTGAAGGATCTTTTTTTTACTCACATCAATTTGGATTAGGTGGAGGAATATTTAGCCAATTAGCTTATTACTTTTCCACAAGCAGTATTTTTTTTCTGACGTTTATTATCGTTTACTTAGGTGAATGGTTTGGGATTTTTCTACATACAGATGAGATTATTTTTTGGGGCCAAGCTGCTGTTTTTGTAAATACAGCTCGATTAGCAATCGTTGTTTTTATTACTACTTTAGTCTTTCGCTACTTTAAAATACCTACGATTTACGCGTTTATTGGAGCTATTCTTTATGGTGGTAGCGTTATGTATTTTAGACATGCCTCATTCTGGGAATTTTTTGCCGATGCCTACCTTTGGTTACCGTTGCTTGTATTAGGCGTAGAAAAAATCATTCGTGAAAAAAAACCTGGCTGGTTTATTGCGGCGATCGCACTCTCAATCATAAATAATTTTTATTTTGCCTACATGAACTTTTTATTCATTGGGATTTACGCTCTTATTCGCTTCTTTATTCGATTCTCTAAGCAGGAATTAACGATAAAGAAACAGATCAGCTACTACATCCCTGCTGTTTTACTCGGCTTTTTCATTGGTGCATTTGCATTTGTTCCTTCTGTATATGGCTATTTAAACAATTTCCGCCCTTCATTTTCAGATCCAATCCCTTGGTTTGATTTACATGACGACTTTTTATTTACCAGTCGAGTACTTATCGTCCCTGCATTGTTTTTCTTGCTCGCTTTCTCTAAAAAACTGTATCAATTTAAGCCATTCCTATTTTTTAGCATTGTATCAGGTTTGTTTCTCATCTTTCATTATAGTCCGATGATTGGTAGCATTTTTAATGGTTTTTCTGCTCCTCAGTATCGGTTTCAATACATGGCTTCATTTGCCTTGGCCGGGGCCATTTCGTTTGGATTATCAAAGCTACACACCATTCCTAAGAGAAATCTTCTTTGGTCTGCACTAGTCACGTCCATTTTGTTAATTGGTTCTTATAGCATCGGAATATGGAGCAATCCCTCTGCTTACATGACGGGAACGGCCATTTTTCTTTTAGTGTTAGGCTTATTATCTATTGTGGTTGTTTTGGTGCCCCGTCGCATGTCATGGTCACCCTTTTTAGTTCTTGCTACCCTAGTCGTTTTTCAATTAGGTCTAGCTAACCTCTATCAAAAAGAGCGTTTATTCGAAGATGGAAATTTGCACCAAACTTCTACTGACTTTTTACAAAGCCATCAATATGATCATCCTGAACAGAGGGATTTGTTAGAGGAAGTGAACCTAGAAGAACCCCTTTCAAGAATTGAATGGGTAGCTGATTTTAGAAACAACACACCGTTGGTCCAAAACTTTCCTGGTGTAAGTGCTTATTCGAGTGTGTTAAACCAACAGCTTCTATTCTTCTATTACCATGATCTCCAAATTGACATGAATCGTGAAAGCGTAAGTCGATACTCAGGTTTTGGAGATCGCGCTAATTTGCATAGCTTGTTTCGTGTAAGCCATAAACTCGTTCAAAATGAAGAAACAGACCCAATACCCTACGGTTTTACTGAAGTCGATTCAAATGATGCGTATACACTGTATGAAAATCAAAACCTTCTTTCGTACGCGCGGACAACCAATTCCATTTACTCCCAAGAGGAATTAGAAACATTTAGTGTTCTTGAGCGCGAGCACGCGATGTTACAAGGAGCTGTAGCTAGAGATTCTTTGCATAATACCACATTTGAGTCAACCGTTACGAATCGTTTGGAAAATCTTCCAATTGAAGCTGTTGGTGGGACGTATGAAAATGGTATTTTGACCGTTGAAGAGGAATTTGGGGGAATTGACATCTTCGTAGGAGAGCGAACGGAAACTGAGGTTGATGACTACTTTTCTTTTTACTTGTTAAATAATTCAGCTACCGCCCGTTTATTTCCTCTTACGGTAAATGAATTTGAAACAAACCGAAAATCACTTCAATCTATTTACCGAACTGATGTCAATCAAATTACGGTTCGCATCGCGTCAGACGAGATTATTTCTTTGCGTGTACCAGAAGGAAGCTATACGCTTGATCACTTAGAGCTTTACACTGAATCTTACGCGACATTAGATCGAGAAGTCACACTCGATGAACCAATCCCTGTTGAACGAACAAATAATAACGTTTCAATTTCATATAATAACACCAGTGAACAAAAATTATTAACCATTCCAGTTCCTTATGAACGAGGATGGGAAGTAACCGTAAATGGTCAGAACGCAGATATTGAACGAGTCAACTATTCATTTTTAGGCGTTCAGTTAGCTGAAGGTAAAAATGAAATTACCTTCACGTATTTCCCACCATTTTTTAAACAATCGTTGAGCTTGAGCATTGTTGGTTTGCTTCTCGCTACTGGTTGGTATTTTGCAAGAAGAAGATTCAATACTTGAATCTTCTTCTTGCATAGTTATTACAGACATGTTACTATAGAATTTAAACCTATTTACAATTGAAAAATGTTTAATTTTCATAGGATTAAGAATATTATCAAGGAGGTGTTTTATGAAGCTCATATTTATAAGTTATGTCGCTCTTTTATTGCTAATTGGTGTCACACTTCTTGTTTTAGGCGTTCCAGAAAGTATAGTTGCTAGTTCAACCTTTATTCTTCTAATTGTCGGATCAGTCCTCTCACTTCTTTTCAGACCTCGAAAAGCACAAAACTAATTCTTCTTTCCTGAGCCTGGTGTCTATCATTTTTGACCAATGCCATTCAGTTCGCTAAAATACAATTAGTGTTAATGCTGACGGAGGTCTAAGATGTCTAAATCAACTAAAAATCCACCAAATGAACGTCTTGGTATGCTATTTGGTTTATTAATTGGTATTGGAGCGAGCATCGTATTTGATAGTATCCCAATTGGAATCATTATTGGGATCTTAATTGGAACGATGGCAAGCTTTTACTCTAGAAAACCAAAAGATCAAGAATAACCTGCTCAGACAGAGCCGGTTATTTTTTTGTGTTTAACGCATAGTTTGTTCTATGTACACATAGTATTAGGTGAATGACAACGTAAGGAGGGATTGTATGCTGTTTAAAAAACGCACAGCACCTACGTTTAGTCAACAATCACCTGACGCTTCCCAGCAACAAAGACCACAATTAAATCACCCTCAATCACACTCACCTATACAAACAGGTGGAAAAGAGCAACAGCCACGTCAATCTCAATCACTCACAACGGAACAATTAGCTGAACTACAACAATTTATGCAATTTTCCTTTCAATCGGTTACAGATTACCAGTTCTTGCTCGAAAAAATGCCTAATGAGCACCTAGCTTCCATTATTCGAAACATGATTGAAGATGAAAAAAAACACTATCAAACGATGCTTTACTATTATAAATCTCACACTGGAAAAGAACCTACGATTGTCGAGGCCCAGTTAAATCGAAATGATTATATACCCGCACTAAAAAAAGCGTTTGAGCAAGAACAGATAGGAGCCGGATTGCTTGAGGAAGCAGCTCGATATACTCCATCTCCACGCTTGCGCGATATTTATACATCACTTGCTCGAGATCAACAAAGATACGCAACCTGGATTTTGTCTTATTTGACCATCTATGCAGATCAAACAAGTGCTCAAAAAAGCTAAAAGTGAGGAACTTTTAGCTTTTTTGATAGATTCTTTCAGAACATGTGTACACGTTCATTGACTGTGCTCTAATAAAACCAACGGCTGTTATTTCAAGCTCTTCGGCAATCATTAACGCACGATCAGTAGGAGCAGATTTTGATAAAACGATTTCACAGCCAATTTTCGCGACCTTTAACAAAATCTCCGAAGATAATCTTCCACTAAACAGCATGACTTTATCCGTTAAAGAGATGCCATTTCGTAAACAATAACCATAGAGCTTATCAAGAGCATTATGTCTGCCGATATCCATCCGCATCAGGACAATTCCATCTTTCGTTGCAAGAGCAGCATTGTGAACCCCACCTGTTTGTTTAAACACATGTGCTTCAGACTGTAGCTCATTCATCAATTTAAAACACTCTTGATCCGTTAGATGGACATTTCGACTCTTCATTGTTTTTGTTGTTTTTGAATCAGACGCAAAGATAAAACCTTGTCTGCTCATACCGCAGCACGAGGTAATGTACCGCTTTCCTTGTAGCAGTTGATGTAATTGGCTCAACTCTCTTGATAAACTGACATGTACATACCCGTTTGTTTGGTCATATCTAATTGATTGCACCATCCTAAATGAATCAATGACGCCTTCTGATGCAAGATAACCAACAACCATGTCTTCAATATACGCTGGGGAACATACCACTGTGACGAATTCTTCGCCATTCACTTTGATCGTAATTGGCACTTCAACAGCGACTGTATCACTAAACGTCTTCTGCTCACCATCTGCATATTTGGTCACTTCTCTTTTACCGTATACCTTGCCCTCACTACTACTCATGAGGATTTCCGATTCAAAATTAGCGGCAATGCAAATGCCAATGCTCCAGCCGCGACCACGTACCACTTCGTGTGAGGCTGTGCTGGGTGATTGTGTTTACACTTCACTCTCGTCGTTTCTTGATAATCGACTCCCGCTAAAGTCGAACGCTCAAATTGCGACTGGTTTTCTTCTCGGTTCGATTGGTCCATACCGAAGCCCTTCACGAATGCCATCATTGTGTTTAAGCCCTCAATCGTTTCTGGATCTCTTACTGAACGCAATAAAGATGTATAACCACCACTCGTTTGGCCATGTTCATATTCAGCAACTTGATGTAATGCTGAATTGAGTTTAAATAACATCGGTTCTAAATCAGCCAACTTTATTGAACCAAGCGCCTGACTAATGACCAAAACATTTTTTAAAGCTTGGGTAATGTGAGGATCATCTAATGTCTTAACAAGCTGATTCATTAAAGGTTCACTTTGATCAAATGCGGAATGAGCCATATTAAACGCTTCTGTCTTATTCGCTTTTTGTAAAAGAGACAGAACATTTATAATAACGTCCTTATTGTCAATTAAGGCATCCTCAATCATTTTTAGATCTTTCTCACGTATCTTGTTTGGATCAACAGGCATCTTCTTTATAACCGTTGTTGCTTTAGCCATTTTTTGCCGCTCTCCTTTCTTTTACTAAATCGCCAGGGAACGTATAGTCTGCTCTTGCCCATTTATCTTCTATTCTTACCCCCATTTGTGGTTGAGGGTTTCCGTTACGGTGGTTAATTCGAGGAAGCGGATTTTCACCTTTAGCTTCAAGAATTTCCATCTTCGCTGAAATTTCTTTGTAAGCCGGTGTGTCGGTATCTTTATCCGAATGAGAACTCGTCAGATAATTAATCGCTCCTTCTCCACTTGTGTTCATCGGCAAATAAACTTCTTTGTTTTTAACTCGATCAGTCACGAGACAACGGACGTTAACTTGACCATATGGTGATGTTAATCGAACTTTTGTACCATTCTCAATTCCTCGTTCTTTTGCTAACTCAGGCGACACTTCCAAAAACTCTCTAGGTGTTTTTTTCGTAATAGCTTCAGAACGATACGTCATGTTTCCTTCATGGAAGTGTTCAAGCAACCGCCCATTGTTTACATGAATGTCATATTCCTCTTCAAACTGGAGTGGTTTTGTCCATTCTACTGGCCATAAGCGAGCTTTCCCACCGGGAAGAGCAAATCCGTCTGTAAACAGTAATGGCGTATCTGTCCCGTCTTCTTTCACAGGCCACTGGAGACTGTTATAGCCTTCTAATCGCTCATATGTTACGCCAGCAAACAGAGGTGTTAATGATGCAGCTTCAGCCATGATTTCACTAGGATGAGTATAGCTCCAGTTTCCATCTAAGCGATTCGCAATCTCTTGAATGATTTTCCAATCAGGTTTCGAATCTCCTAATGGCTCCAACACTTGGTACAGTCGTTGAAAACGACGTTCAGTATTTGTAAAGGTTCCTTCCTTCTCAAGGCTTGGGCTTGCTGGCAAAACTACATCAGCAAATTGAGCGGTTTTTGTGAGAAATAGATCTTGTACAACAAAGAAATCTAGTTTTTCAAATGCACTTTGTACATAGTTTGCATTTGCATCAACGATTCCCATATCCTCACCTTTTAGATAGAGAACGTTTAAATTTCCATCATGTATGGCATCAACCATTTCATGATTGTTTAACCCTGGTTCAGCTGGCAACTGCACATTCCAACCTTTTTCAAATTTAGCTCTAACTTCATCATCCGTGACATATTGATACCCAGGAAAACGGTCAGGCATGCTGCCAAAATCGCTCGCACCTTGTACATTATTATGGCCACGTAATGGGTAAGAGCCAGCACCTGGCTTCATATAGTTTCCAGTTACTAAAAGTAGATTGGAAATCGCTGTGCTGGTATCACTTCCACCACCGTGCTGCGTTACACCCATCGCCCATAGCACAGAAGTCGTTTTTGCTTCATGAATGGATGTAGCAATTTGAATTAGTTCTTCTTTTGAAAGATTCGTCACTTCAGAAGCGTAATCAAGGCTATATTTGTCCAAACTTGCCATGAATTCTTCTACATCCGTTACGTGTTGATCTAGGAATGCTTGATCCTGCCACCCCTGGTCAACAATGTATTTCGTAACAGCAGATAACCAAACTAAATCGCTTCCTGGGGCAGGCTGAACAAATTGATTTGCCCGTTCAGCTAACTCATGTCTTCTAATATCGGCAACAATAATTTTTTGGCCATGAAGTTTTTGAGCACGCTTTACACGCGTAGCTAATACAGGGTGGGACTCTACTGTGTTTGAACCGATTGAAATGATTAACTCTGCTTTCGCAATGTCATCGATTCCTCCAGAATCACCGCCATAACCTACTGTTCGCCATAACCCCATCGTTGCAGGTGACTGACAGTAGCGCGAGCAATTATCAACATTGTTCGTTCCAACCACTGCTCTGGCTAATTTTTGCATCACATAGGACTCTTCATTTGTACATTTAGAAGATGAAATAAAAGCAAGTGCATCCGCACCTTTTTGTTTCTTCATTAGTTTAAATTTCTTCGCAATCAAATCAAGGGCTTCTTCCCATTCCGCCTCACGAAATCCATCACCGTCACGGATAAGCGGTTTTGTTAATCGTTCTTCACTGTTTACAAAATCCCAACCAAACTTCCCTTTTACACATGTAGAAATACCGTTGGCAGGTGCTTCTGCTTGTGGCTCAATTTTCAATATTTGCCGGTCCTTTGTCCATACATCAAACGCACAGCCCACACCACAATAGGTGCACACCGTTTTCGTTTTTTCAATCCGTGACTCTCTTAGCTGTGCTTCTAGATCAGAAACCGTCATTAGAGATTGGTAACCAGTTTCTACATTTTTTGTGATGTTAATCATTGGCCGCATGGAGTCATCTTTTATCCCAGTAAGGAAACCGGCTTCACCTTCCATCCCAACCTCCATCATTGCATTACATGGGCAAACTGTAGAACAATGCCCGCAATTTACGCAGGAAGATTCATCGATCGGTGAGTTCTTGTCCCATATCACTCGTGGACGTTCTAATCCCCAATCAATGGATAGCGTCTCTGTCACCTGCACATCTTGACATGCTTCTACGCACCGACCACATAGTATGCATTGGTCAGGGTCATAGCGGTAAAACGAGTTTCGTTGTACAACTGATTCTTTTGACGTATGTTCAGTCTCCTGATGAGTAATTTTCATTTCTTTTACAGCATTATGTATCTCACAGTTGCCATTATTAAAATCACAAACGGTGCAATAAAGCTCGTGATTTCCAAGAATTCGATCCATCGCAATTAATTGTGCTTCATGAACATCACTACCAACTGATTCAACCACATCACCCGGCTTTATCTCGGTTGAGCAAGATCGCACAAATTCGCCGTTTACTTTTACAATACACGTATCACATGTTTCAATTGCACCAAGACTTGGATGATAACAGAGACTTGGTACATCTACTTCCTCACTTCTCAAGACGTTTAACACAGAATTTTCTTCAATTAATTGACGCTTTCCGTTTAACATGATTTCAAATTGTTTAGTCAATGGATAGTGCCCCCTTAGATACAATTGACATTTCTCTATTTAAATCGACTATCTACTTTATTCTAATCTTCCCATTTCTTATATTTGCCAAACGTCTTTTAAGAATAGTCGAAATAATCGTTTGAGTATCGCAGCAATTGGGTATATTCGGTAATAGATTAGGGGGGATGTCATTTGTATAAAGAGACTATACATACGTTAAACGCGCAGGCAAAAAAGAAGTACGGACTCCTGCAAAAATCGTCGTTACGCTACTTGCTCTCTGCTATTTTAGCTGGTGCGTATGTCGGAATTGGTTCATTAGTGTTATTTTCTGTTGGACAGCCTTTTTATGAAGCAAATTCACCTTTTTTAACAATCATCACTGGTGCAACGTTTGGAGTTGCTTTAGCTCTTGTCTTATGGGCAGGTTCCGAGCTGTTCACTGGCAATAATATGATTTTCATGGTTAGCTCCTTATCGAAAGTAACGCAGTGGAAACAGACTTGGCTCATTTGGGGTTGGAGTTACATTGGAAATTTAATCGGGGCATTAGCTCTTTCTTGTTTGGTCCTTCTTTCCGGTATATTTGCTGATCTTGGTTCAAATAGCTACATGCTAACTCTGGCAGCTGAAAAAATGAATGCACCAGCACTAGAATTATTCTTCCGTGGAATATTATGTAACTGGATTGTTTGTCTAGCAATCTGGACATCGCTTAGAGCTGAAGGTGACATAGCTAAATTATTTTTAATTTTTATTTTGATTTTTGCCTTTATAGCCGCAGGTTTTGAACATAGCGTAGCGAACATGTCCTTATTAGGCATGGCACTAATGCACGGTGGATCTGATTTAGTCAGCATAAGTGGGTTTGTACACAATTTAATTCCAGTGACAATTGGTAATATTATTGGTGGTGCAATTTTTGTCGGTGGAATTTATCTTGCCATTAGTTATACGAAAAAAGAATATCAACATGAAGAGTTTGACAAAAAAAGTAGTTGAGATGAACAAAGCCCAGTTGAATAAGTTCAACTGGGCTTCACTCCTCACCCTCCGCTAACAGGTGGAATAAACGCTACAACATCATTTTCTTTTATTACATCCGCGTCCGTTGCAAACTCTTCATTTATAGCAGTCATGCATTGTGTCAGTTCCTTTTCTAGCGAGTAAGTTGCTTGCATCCAGCTCTTAAGGTCTGCGATCGTTTTACCACTTACATTCGCTTCAATTTTAGAACTTCCTACTTCTTCTTCCATTCTAGCAAATAGTAAAATTGTAATCATTGTGGCTTTCCTTCCTTATAAGCGACTCGTTCTAGCTGATCACCAATCCACTTACTTCCATCATCCCAATGTTCTTTTTTCCATATTGGAACCATTTCTTTGATTCGTTCCATCGCATAAGCATTTGCTTGATATGCCGCTTCTCGATGAGGCGAACTTATTGCGATGACGATTGCTACCTCGCTAATTTCAAGCATACCAAGTCGATGCGTTATCGCGACATTCGTGTCCGGCCAATTATCTTGAACTTCTTGACTGATCTTTTTTAACAGTTTAATTGCCATTGATTCGTACGCATGGTACTCTAATCGAATTGTTTTCTTACCGTTCGTTAATTCTCGTACAGTACCAATAAACGTAGCAATTGCCCCACAATTCCTATCAGTAACTTGATTAACTACAGCTTGAATATCAATTGGATCGTTTGTTAATTGAATCATTAGATTGAACGACTCCCTTCTTTACATTTCTCATAAGATAAGACTGATACTCTTTCTGATTGGCTACCGAAAAGATCGGAAACGGCCAATCGCCGCTATGTATTTGTACCTGTTCATGAATAAGAGCACAGCAGATATTTTCTAATTGCAAAAGCGGAATATCTGCTTCCGTTCGAAGTAAAACGATCTTTCGGTAAGGACCGTGTTTCCATCCTTCTACTAAGATAAGTGTAGGCTTAGATACAATCGTATGGATTTGAATTAACTCGTCAAGAGACCATTTTGACCTTTGCGCGTATAAATGAATGTGTCCATCACCCTCAACAAGCGAGCCTTGTGCTCCTAAACGTGAAAAACGATCACTATCTGTGTTCCCTGTAGGGGTACCGCCATGGCCATGATGTTTAATGGTGGAAACACGATAACCAGTAGCAGTGAAAAGGTCAAGAAGCTGCTCAATTATAGTTGTTTTTCCTGCATTTTTATAGCCTACAACTTGGAGAATGTTTTCCATGTTTCTTCACTTCCTTTTTGATCCTCAAGCAGGAGGAAGTCGACTTCCATGCCTCGTTCAAACCCACGAGTCCCAGCTGGAAGTATAATGAATACTTCTGCTTCTGCAAGTGAAATAACGGATCCCGACTTATCAAGACCTGATGGGAACAAAACATGCTGACCATTCTCTTCTTCTAATCTCCCCCTAATTATACGTGTAAATGGGTTTGGTTTAAGAAAGTCAGCTCCTAAAACTCCTTTACTCTTAGCATGATGAATCTGCTCTGTACCTAGAGCTTTTCTAATAAGCGGCTTAACAAAAAGTTCAAAACCAACATAACAAGCACCAGGATTTCCAGACAACCCGAAAAGCATTTTCCCATTTAAGTTGGCTGCGGTAGTAACACTACCTGGACGCATGGCTACTTTGTTGAATAATGTTTTCCCATGAAGCCTGTTAATGAACTCTGGAACCAAGTCGTAGTCACCTACGGAGGCTCCACCAGTTGTAATCATTACGTCCACATCATCCATCTGGTCTGTAATCATCGCTAAGCACGCTTCCAGATCGTCCGGAAGTTTTCCATATACAATCGGGACCGCACCTGCACGCATAACTTGAGCTGCGACCATATATGCGTTGCTGTTTCGTATCTTTCCAGGTTCAAGCTTTTGATGCACATCTAGTAATTCACTGCCAGTTGCTAATACCCCAATTCTTGGCTTCCGAAAAACGGGTACTTCCGAATAGCCGAAAGTCGCCAACTGAGCGATTATTCCAGGATGAATAGATGTACCTGCTTTGGAAATAAGTGCACCTTCTTTTGTGTCTTCCCCCTTAAATGAAATGTTATCATTCGCTTTGATTGAACGAACTAATTCAATCTGCTCGCTTCCATGTTCTCGTACGATTTCCAACATGACAACTGCATCACAGCCATCAGGGATTTTAGCCCCGGTCATAATGCGCACCGCTTCGCCGTTCCGCACGGTTCTGTTAAACACAAATCCGGCTCCAATCTCACCAACAACTTTTAAAAAAACGGGAAGATCGCGGCTAGCATGAACAGTATCTTCAGACTTGATCGCAAATCCATCATAAGGAGAACGATTAAAAGGTGGAACTGAATGGGTGGCATAGAGGTTTACCGCTAAAGAACGACCGACACTTTCCAGCAAAGGTACGCTCTCTTCCTTTGGACTTAAAGGGTGTTGCATTACTTTATTAATAGCCTCGTCTATTTGAATCGGTTGCCGCTTCTCTACCACTTTGTGCCCTCCCGTTATTGTGTCTATATTTTTATGCATTCAGAAAGAAAGCCTACTTCGTTAAAAATGAGGCAGGCTTTAGCACGATATGACGTTCAGTCATCCGCCAATGTAGGACATCTCAATTTTTTTCCGGAGCTTTGAAGATTCCTCAGTTCTAAGTTCTGAATACCGATCTGAACGCTGCTCCCAAACACTTGTTAGCTTTGCTTTTAAAGCCTTGTCACTTATTCCAGTACGAAGATCTGTTTTAAAATCTGTCCCCGATTCAGAAAACAAACATGTAAAGAGCTTTCCATCTGCCGAAATTCTTGCCCTAGTGCATGTCCCGCAAAAAGTTTCTGTCACTGATGAAATAAAGCCCACTTCCGCGAGTGAATCTTGATAACGATAACGTGATGCAACTTCACCAAAATAATTTTCTTCTACCGCCTCTAAAGGTGCAATCGTTTCCACTTGTTTATATAATTCTTTTTTAGAAACGACTTTTGAATAGTTCCAACCATTCGTTTGTCCAACATCCATGAATTCAATAAATCTTAGCGGTATGTTGTGGTCTTTACAGTAGCGCGCAAGAGGAACGACTTCCTCCTCATTCACGCCTCTCTTAACCACCATATTAACCTTTACTCCAAGACCTGCCTCTTGAGCAGCTTCAATTCCTTTTAATACCGTTTCTGCTGTTGTATTTCTTCCGCTCATTTCTTGAAACACAAGAGGATTAAGTGCATCTAAACTGACATTTACTCGATCTAAACCCGCTGCTTTTAATGCGGTGGCAAACTTAGGCAACAAGACGCCGTTCGTCGTTAAAGCAATGTCCGTTATGCCGTCGATTGTGTAGAGATCCTTAACTAATAGGTCGACATTTTTTCTAAGCAGAGGTTCTCCCCCTGTTATCCTTAATTTATTTACACCGAGTGAAGCCACCTGTTTCGCCACGCGGAAAATCTCTTCAAATGTTAAAAGTTCATTTTCTTTCATAAATACATAATCTTTTCCGAATATTTCTTTGGGCATACAATAGGAACAGCGAAAATTACACCGATCCATGACCGAAATTCTCAAATCTCTCAATGGTCGCGAGAGGCGATCATAAATAATTTCATTCGTCACTTTACGACTCCTTCCTACTCCCTTAAAATAGAAGTATGAGAGAATTTTTCATAATCTTAGCATACTAATAGTGGGAGATAAAACCAAATGCATCATTCTACGGATTTAAATAAAGTATGTGTTGCCGTTTTAACTCTTTCCGATACAAGGAATAAAGAGGAAGATAAGAGTGGGCAATATATTCAAGCTACACTATCAACACAACACATTGTTTCTTCTTATCAACTAATACCCGATGATGCGGATCAATTAACCTCCGTTCTAAATGAATGGAGTGTAAATCCTAATATCCACGCCATTATTTGCAATGGCGGGACAGGGATGAGTAAACGAGATATTACATATGCAACCATCTCTGCTTTAATTGAAAAAGAAATGTTCGGGTTTGGGGAAGCATTCCGCCATAAAAGTTTTCAAGCAGTTGGGGCGCGAGGAATGCTGAGTAACGCCATTGCGGGTGTTTATAAAGACACGGCCATTTTTGCTTTACCTGGTTCTGTTAATGCCGTAACTCTCGCTTTAGACGAGCTAATCATGCCCATTCTTCCACATTTTGTTGGAGAACTACATAAATGAAAGTAGCGGGCTTGGTCCTTGCCGGTGGTCGCTCCTCTCGTTACGGGAAACAGAAATTATTTGAACGAGTTGAAAACACCCCTCTATTCATGAAGAGTGTCCTCGCTTTTCAGGAATCTCAAGTTTCATCCTTTTACATTGTAACGAACCAAGAATTAGCTGATAAGTTCCGACCTTATCCAGTTATTTGTGAATCAAGTGCTTATCGAGGACCTCTCTCAGCCCTATATTCAGGAATGGTTGCCTTATCAAAAAAGGGCTATAGCCATATTCTACTATTAGCGGGCGACTTACCTAGAGTTGACGCTCATTTTGTTAATCAGTTAATGGGTTATATAGAACAGTTCCCAGGTGCCGATATTATTCTGCCTGAGCACAATGAGCGATTACAGCCTTTACATGCCGTTTATCAGTTAAGCTGTTTGGCTACGTTAACTGAACTGTCCTCTAACGAAAAGAGTATGAGAAGCCTTTATGACAAAATGAATACAAAGATTATTCCTTTTCCAAATGACTCCCCTTATTTTAAAAATATAAATTACAAGGAGGACTGGTCCTAAATGAACGCTTTTTCTCATTTTAATGAACAAGGTCGCGCGCAGATGGTTAATGTTTCTAATAAAGAGGAAACAAATCGAACGGCAACGGCTCAAGCAAACGTTCGTTTATCAAGCGAATTGTATCACGCCATTCATTCTAATCACATAAAAAAAGGAGATCCCCTTTCCGTAGCTCAAGTTGCTGGAATTATGGCCGCGAAGAAAACACCTGAATGGATTCCCATGTGCCATCCCATTACCATTCAAGGAACAGACCTTACGTTTACATTCACTAAAATAGATACAGATTACCAGTTAACGATTTTGGCAACAGTCACCGTTAAGAGCAACACAGGCGTTGAAATGGAGGCCTTAACCGCCGTCTCTGCTGCCGCTTTAACTTTTTATGATATGTGTAAAGCGGTCGATAAAGCCATGGTAATTGAAGAGACCTTATTAATAAAGAAGACAGGTGGTAAAAACGGCGATTTTCATCATCCGAAATTTGCAAATGAAGAAAACACAAAGTGAAAAAAACTCACTTTGTGTTTTCTTTTTGCTTTTCTAGAAATTGATCGACTCTAGTGACATACTCTTGTTTGTTTGGTTGAAATAGATGGTAGATGGAGGACATTACTCTTATCGGATCACCAAAGAAATAACGTTCATAAAGCAATTGTCTCGTGCCAAATTCAGTTATTGTCATATCTCTGGCTAGCTGAATTAACCTAAATTTATTTTCAGCCGTTATATACTCCCCTCTCACAAATCGTTCCAAGTGAGCCGAAATCGGCGAGTCGAAATCTTGTCGAGTTGGCGCGGCAATAAAGTGACTTGCACCGAGCAGCTGGATGATTTCGACTAGCCTCGGATAAACAGACTGAAAATAAGCCGCAGCTGCTTTTAAGGGCTCGAGTTTAGGAATCATCACTCCGTATTCATTTAATTCTGCCTGAATCTCACTTGAATAAACGAAACCTCGCATTGCTTCTAGAACGATAAGCATCTCCGCTAGTTTTCCTTGTACATGTTGATGCTTTTCAATATCTAACGTATTAACAAGAGACTGAGCAATTCCGATTAGCCACTCTGTTTTAACGATTTGCCGATTACTTGCTTGATACAGAATATAGGCTTCTACACCTGTCTTTTGAAACAAATCATTCATTTGCCATTCGTTTCGATATAAAAAAACACGCTCCCATGGAACAAATACTTGGTCAAATACAACAATTGCGTCGCCCTCTTCAAACTGAGCCGATAGCGGATAATTAAACGAGTCTTCTTTGTTGTATGATGGACGATTTAAGAAAGACAACCCCGGACTGTTAGAAGGAATTGTGCATCCAAACAAATAATCACTATCAATAAAGGCTGCTGATGGAATAACCAATAGCTCATCAGTAATTCCACCTTGAGTTGCTAATAACCGCGCCCCGTCGATAATAATTCCTTTATCATTTTCGTCGACGATTTTGGCAGCAATCGGTTGCTCCTGCCCCGTACCATCAGGATAGTAAGGCTTTCGACTTATGGAAGGATTAACGAATGTATGTGTAAACGTTAAGTCTTTTTCCTTTGCTTCTTTGTATATATTTTCCATATTCTCACCATAAACCGGATCATCGCTTGCAAAAAAGTCTTTTGCTCCTGCCATTATTGTAATCATCGTATTAACATATTCAGGAGACCGACCAAGGACGCCCAACGTCTCGTTTGCCCATAATTGCGTAGCTTTTCTACGTTTTTTTAGATCCTCCATCGATCGCGGTATTTCAAACGAAAAATTAGACTCCTTATCTTTTGATTGAAGGGTTGGAGCATATTTTTCATCGTGAACCATGTCGTATAGCTGTGCTTTTGCATTTAAAACAGGTTTAAATGCAGGATGATCTACATAAGAACCTTTTACTTGTTCTCCATCCATCCACACGTCGCTTTTCAGTAGTTTCATTCGCTTTAAATAGTCAGCGCCTGTTACCATCCCCATTAATTAACGCCTCCTTAGACGCTACTAGCCTATGCACATACGCCTAACTGTGTGTAATGTCCACTCTTTTTGTTTCAATGTACTTGGTTTAGTTTCAGAAGGAGCGGGAAAGAAAGGACTACATCAGTTTAAATTAAAAAGGAGTGATTTTATGGCACATCGTATTGAAGTAGAACATGGTACACATTTATTTGTAGAAGATATTGGATCTGGACAACCAGTGATCTTTTTACATGGCTGGCCTGTCAATCATAAAATGTTTGAACATCAAATAGCTACGTTACCTGAACAAGGATTTCGCTTTATTGGTGTCGATCTTCGTGGTTATGGACAATCAGATAAGCCTGCGCATGGCTACGATTATGATCGTATGGCTGATGATTTGCGTGTAGTCATAGACAAGCTTGATTTAAAAGAATCCGTTCTTTGTGGTTTCTCAATGGGCGGGGCTATCGCTATTCGCTATATGGCAAAACATGGAGGAAAAGGAGTTTCCCGCTTAGCGCTTATGGGAGCTGCGGCTCCAGTCTTTACGCAGCGAAATGATTTTGAGTATGGTCTCCCTAAAGAAAATGTGGACGGATTAATAGATGGAGCTTATGCTGACCGTGCCAATATGCTCGTTGACTTTGGTGATTTATTCTTTGGTAAAGAACCAAGTGAAGCATTTAATGGTTGGTTCCACTCCTTGGGAATGGAAGCTGGGCCACATGCAACAATTGAAAGTGCTCGTACTCTAAGAGATGAAGACCTAAGAAGTGATTTGCATACCATTGCTGTTCCAACTGCGATCATGCATGGTCGAAATGATCAGATTTGTCCTTTCGAACTCGCCGAACAAATGGAAAAAGGAATTGAAGATGCTACGATTATTCCATTTGAAGAAAGTGGGCATAGCCTCTTTCATGATGAACCAGAAAAGTTTAATGACGTTTTGCTTCAATTTATTTCAGAGTCAGTAAAAATCTAGACTTTACGATTTTATTTGTATAAGCTCCTTCTAAAGTAGACACGAGATCAGTGCAGACTTTGGCAGGAGCTTTTGTCTTTACTAGAATTTACATCTATACTTATCCTTTTAAGTATGGTAGAGTCTTAACGTTCAAGAGCGCAGTTCGAAACCTTCCTGCGTTACCAAAACTAAAGGAGAACGTCATACAATGCCAACAGAATTATACGCAGTCTTATTTGCACTGATAAACTTTTGTTTTTTAGTCTTGTTTTATAAACTTTTCGGTAAAACGGGAATGATTACTTGGATTGGATTTGCAGCAATCATTGCCAACATACAGGTCGTTAAAACGATTGAGCTTTTTGGTTTAATTGTGACAATGGGTAACGTGATGTATGCGACCACATTTCTTGCTACGGATTTACTAAATGAGAAATACGGGAAGAAAACAGCCAATAAAGCTGTTTGGCTTGGGTTTGCTACACTGTTTATTTCAACCGTTATCATGCAGCTTGTTCTACAATTTGAGCCGCATGTAGAAGATCTAGCTCATGACCATCTAGCATTTATTTTTGATTTTGCCTTACGTATTGCTGCAGGAAGTTTAATTGCTTTCCTTATTAGTAACCATCTAAATGTATATATTTTTGCCTTCTTTAAAAAATTGTTTCCCACTATGCTTTGGCTTCGAAACATCGCTTCCAGCATTATTGGACAAGCATTCGATACGCTCATCTTCTGTACGATTGCATTTCTAGGTGTATATAGCTTCGACATTTGGCTTGAAATTGCGTTCACTACCTATTTAATGAAATTTCTTGTCTCTGTCATTGGCATTCCTTTTATTTATTGGGCACGAAGCATTAAACCTTTATCTAACTAAAAAATACCAGTTTGCATCGATTTGCAAACTGGTATTTTTACATTTCTTTATGAAATGCATTAATCATTATTTTGATGTTTTGAATATCTGCTTGGTTGTTTTCATCAATTTCTTCTTTCAAATCTGATAAAAACTGTTTTTTTGCACGAAGATTGTCCAGCATCGACTGATAATGATGGTACACTTCGCCTTCCTGCTGTTCCGATTGCTCAATATTTGCATACACGGCTTCCATAAAGCGATATTTAGATAACTTATCCGTTACATTTATTCTGTCTTCATCTTCGTCTTCTTTTATCACTTCTGGTGTATCAATCGTATAGATTTCTCTCAATTTGTTTTGTAGAAACTGCATATGCTCTTTACAGAATGCTTCCAATAATTCATCATCCATATTAACACGTCCCTTTGTACATACTGTTGTATTAGTTAGTATACATGATTTGGAGATAAACTTAAAAGAAAAAGCGCGTCCTCTCTTACGAGAGGACGCGCTTTGGTGTAAACGGGGATGATGACTTACATCATTCCGCCCATTCCACCCATGCCACCCATTCCGCCCATATCAGGCATTCCGGCACCGGCATTTTCTTCAGGTTTATCAGCAATAACAGCTTCTGTTGTTAAGAACATTGCTGATACACTTGCTGCGTTTTGCAATGCAGAACGCGTTACTTTAACTGGATCAAGAATTCCTGTGTCAACCATGTTTACATACTCGCCAGTTGCAGCATTGTAACCAACACCTACATCTTCGGCTTTTAGTTTTTCAACGATGATTGATCCTTCAAGACCAGCGTTGTGAGCGATTTGACGAACTGGTTCTTCAAGTGCGCGGAGAACGATATTTACTCCAGTCGCTTCATCTCCAGTTGCATCAACTGATTGGACGGCTTTAATGACATTAATTAAAGCTGTACCACCACCTGCAACGATTCCTTCTTCTACCGCTGCACGCGTTGAGTTTAATGCATCTTCAATGCGAAGCTTACGCTCTTTCATTTCTGTTTCAGTCGCAGCACCAACTTTAAGAACTGCTACGCCTCCAGATAATTTCGCTAAACGCTCTTGAAGCTTTTCTTTATCGAAGTCAGAAGTTGTTTCTTCTACTTGACCTTTTAATTGACCTACTCGAGCAGCGATTTGCTCTGGATTACCAGCACCCTCAACAATTGTCGTGTTCTCTTTCGTGACAACGACTTTGTTGGCACGACCAAGAGAATCGATTGTTGCTGATTTTAAGTCCAATCCAAGGTCTTCAGTAATGACTTCGCCTCCAGTAAGGATTGCGATATCTTCAAGCATTGCTTTACGACGATCACCAAATCCTGGAGCTTTTACAGCCACGGCATTAAATGTACCGCGAAGCTTATTCACTACAAGTGTAGCTAAAGCTTCTCCCTCAACATCTTCAGCGATGATAAGGATCGGGCGGCTCTGTTGAACAACTTGCTCAAGTACAGGAAGAACTTCTTGGATATTTGAGATTTTCTTGTCTGTAATTAAGATATATGGATTGTCTAAGACAGCTTCCATTTTATCTGAATCAGATACCATGTATGGCGACGCATAGCCACGATCAAATTGCATACCTTCTACAACTTCAAGCTCCGTAGAAAATCCTTTTGATTCTTCAATTGTAATAACGCCATCATTACCAACGCGCTCCATTGCCTCAGCAATAATTTGTCCAACTTCTTCATCAGCTGAAGAAATTGCTGCTACTTGCGCAATTGATTCTTTGCTTTCAATTGGTTTCGAGATGTTTTTAAGCTCTGTTACTGCAGCTGCAGTCGCTTTTTCAATCCCTTTACGAATTCCCATTGGATTCGCACCAGATGTTACGTTTTTAAGACCTTCACGAATCATTGCTTGGGCAAGAACAGTAGCGGTTGTCGTACCATCACCTGCAATATCGTTTGTCTTGCTTGCCACTTCTGCAACTAGTTTCGCACCCATGTTCTCAAATGCATCTTCTAGTTCGATTTCCTTGGCAATTGTCACACCATCATTTGTAATAAGTGGTGAACCAAATTTTTTCTCAAGAACAACGTTACGTCCTTTTGGTCCAAGCGTTACTTTTACTGCGTTCGCAAGTGTATCTACGCCTTTAAGCATAGAGCGACGAGCTTCTTCACTGAATTTAATATCTTTAGCCATTGTATCCGCCTCCTGTATGTTGGTTCGCTTTATTCGTTTTTGTTAGCCGATTATTGCTAGAACATCGCTTTCGCGAAGAATAAGATAATCCGTACCTTCATACTTTACTTCAGTACCTGCATATTTAGAGAAGATGATTGCATCGCCTTCTTTTACTTCAAGTGCTACTTTCTCACCGTTTTCTGTTACACGACCAGTACCTACGGCAACTACTTTACCTTCTTGCGGCTTTTCTTTTGCAGAGTCAGGAAGTACAATCCCGCTCGCTGTTTTTTCCTCTAATTGGATTTGCTCAATAATGATGCGATCTCCTAATGGTTTTAACAAGGAAAACACCCTCCTTTGAAGACGTATGTAGTGTTTTATTAGCACTCGACTTAAATGAGTGCTAACACATCTCCTATCATAATCATTCCCTTTCAATTTTGCAAGGGGGACGAGCTGACTTTTTTTGTCGATTGCGCTTTTAATTGCTGTAAACTGAATTAATGAGCATAATATGATATTATGAAGCCACTTAGATTGTAAATGTAAAGGAGTTCAATTGTGACAAAACCTTATCTGATTTTAGGCATGGTATTCTTTATTATAATGCATTTAGGAGTAGCATTTGCAGCTGCATTCTTCTTGCATCAATTATTCGGTTTGGAGTTAGGCAGCGTTTCAAATATTGCCCTTGCTTCTTTGGTTACCATTATCCTTGCTCTGTTATTGTCGCGGCTGCTACTAAAACAAACGATGACATCTCGTTACGCTTTAGTCGTTCTCGCCTATATTATTATGCAAACTGGCTTAGCACTTGGTTCTTCATTTTTCTTACATACAACTTTTGGTATAGATATGGAGAGTGGAGTTAATGTAGGCTTATCATCACTGATCACATTTTCTATCGGATTGATTGTTATCCTATTGCTTCTTTATAAAGATAAAGAAATGGGCGGCGGTTTGCCAGGAGAAAAAACGACAACGCTCGAAACGGTTTCTTGGTCAATTGTTGGTGTCTTCTTAGTGTTTGCAACGCAAATGGTAGCTGGTCTAATTGAAACGTATGTGTTTGGAATTGAAGCTGGTTCTGATAATACGGCTGTTCTAGTTGAGTTTGCAAATCAATTCTTACCATTCATCTTTGTTATTGCCATACTGGGACCAATTATTGAAGAACTTGTTTTTCGAAAGGCGATTTTTGGTTGGCTTTATGTTCGGTCTAATTTTTTCGTCGCCGGGCTTGTGAGCTCCCTGATATTTGCTGTCATTCACTTTGATTTTGAACACTTATTGATTTACGCAGCAATGGGCTTCTCCTTTGCTTTCTTGTATGTAAAAACAAAACGCATTATTGTACCAATTATTTCTCATATCGCTTTAAACTCTTTTGTCGTTATCGTTCAGGTTTTGCTGTATGATGAAATAATGAAAATGGTTGAACCTGCAAGCTTTATTCACAATCTGATCGGACTGATTATACAATGAAAATGATAGGTTTCTTTTATTTCATACTCGGTTTTTTATTCGTTTTTCTTACTTATCAACAGGTTGAAGCGAATGGCTGGGGATTTTTCGCCTTTTTATTAGCCTTTATGGCCACCTTTGACTTTTTCCTTGGTTGGAGAAGCTTCCGCCGTAAACCACCTACTTCATCAAATTAAAAAGCACTGTCGCAAATTAATGCGACAGTGCTTTTCTTCATTCATCTTCTTCGATTAAACCTGCTTCAACAAGAAAATTATAGGCAACTAATGTTACGCTTTGACGTTCAATATCTACTTCATAATTTAGTCCACGCATAATTTCACTGTCTAACAAGTCTGCTAGCGGTTGAAGCAATTCTTCAATTTCCGGATTTTCTTCGAATACATCAAGCCGAATAGAAACAGCAGCATTATAAGGAGCAAAGAAAACTTCATCGTCTTCTAAAATGACCTGATCATAATCATCGATGCGGGCGTCCGTTTCATACCCCATCGCTACAGAAAGTTCTCCGTTATACAATGCTTCATATAACAATCCTGCATCCATATAATCTACATTCCCACTGCCAAACTCAAATCCGTACGTTTGCTCTAAGCCTGGTAACCCGTCTGCACGATTAGCAAATGCTGCATCTGTTCCCATATTTAACTCACCAGGGTTATCGTTCACGTAAGTAGCAAGATCAGATAATGATGAAATTCCAAGATCTTCTGCTTCCGCTCGATTCATAATTAAAGCGTACGTGTTGTTCACTTCAGATACATTCATCCAGTGCAATCCATTCTCAGGATCTACTTCTTGTAATGTGGAATAGGCTTCATCTGGGTCTGTAATTGGGTCCATATTTAAATAGGTTGCAATTGCTGTACCCGTATATTCCCAAGTAATATCAACTTGGCCATTTTCAAGGGCAGAGCGTAAAACATTACTGCCTAGATTTTCAACTTGCCTGACTTGATACCCCGCATCTTCGAGAATAAAATAAGTCATCTCTGACAAGATATATTGTTCAGTAAACGATTTAGCGCCAATTGTAATACTGTCACCAAATCCAAGATAGCCGCAACCACTTAATGACAATGATACAAAAGCTACTGATCCTGTCAGCCATTTTGTTGATTTCTTCATATTTTAGTCCCCCTTACGCTACAGCAGCGGTTTTTGCTTTCGCTTTTTTCTTTTTAGCCCTCATTCCTTTTGGCGTTAACCAATATTCGACGCCTCTTAAAAGGTAATCAAAAAAGATGGCTAAGAGCGTAACGGGCACAGCACCTGAAATCAAGTAGGAGTTGTCATAAAGCTCAATCCCAGTAAAAATCCATAGACCAAGACCACCTCCGCCTATAAAATAGGCAAAAGCAGCTGTCCCTACATTCAGTACAATGGCTGTACGTAGACCTCCTATAATGGCGTATGCTGCATTAGGAACTTCAACTTTAAAGAACACTTCTATTGGCTTCATGCCCATTCCTTTACCGGCATCGATTAAACTGGGGCTAACTGAACTAAACCCAGCAACAGCATTGCGAAAGATTGGAAGAACTGAATAAATAAATAGTGCAAAAACTGCTGGAACAAAGCCAATTCCAAGAATACCAATCATTAAAGCGACAACAGCTAAACTTGGAATCGTTTGCGCCAAGTTGGCGACATTTGACGTAATCCATTCTGCTTTACGAAATTTCGGTCTAGTTACAAATACAGCAAGTGGCAAAGCAACAACAACCGCTAAGAATGATGAGACGAGAACAAGTGCAACATGCTCCCCAAGCAATCTCCAAAACTCTCCAGCTGATTCAAATATGTGAACATAAAGGCCTTGAGACGCTGTCCAATACACAAACGCAGCGACGATGGCAAATAAAATAAAACGAACTACATATGTGACGATCGTTTTACTGCTCAATTGGCTACCACCTCTTCTGTTCCGTTCTTCTGTTTACCTAGCTTAAAGTGTAAATATTGTTGTACTAAATCAATCGTAATGGCCCCTCTTACTGTGTTATTGTCATCGTAAATACAAACCTGCTCCGCTTCTTGATTCAAAAGTATAGACAATGTATTCTTCAAATCCGAATGCAAGGCAATTTGTTTAGAATCAGCAATTTCTTCATTACACGCTATTAAACCAATTTCTTTTTCGAGTTCTTCTACGGTATGCAAGCTTAACATTTTAATCGCTCGATCTTTCCCAATAAAATCAGCAACGTAGGAACTATTCGGTTTCATTAAAATTTCTGACGGTGTACCGTATTGCATGATCTCCCCTTCACGCATTAATACAATCTTGTCAGCCATGCGAATCGCTTCATCAATATCATGACTAACGAATAATATGGTTTTTTTTACTTTTCTTTGAATTTCTAAAAATTCATCTTGAATATGCTCACGAATTAACGGATCTAACGCTCCAAATGGCTCGTCCATTAGCATAAGTGGCGGATCTGCAGCCAACGCTCTAGCAACTCCAACACGCTGTTGTTGCCCACCAGAAAGTTCATTTGGGTAGCGCTTTCTAAACTCTTTTGGATCAAGCCCTACTAAGTTCATAAGCTCCGTGTAGCGTTCCTTTTTCTTCTTATTGCTCCACTTAAGTAAATCGGGAACTACCATGACGTTGTCTTCTATATTCATATTCGGAAAGAGACCATTACTTTGAATAACATAGCCAATTTTTCTTCTAAGTTCGATATTATTAAGCTCAGAAATATTCTCACCGTCAATTTGAATATCTCCATCAGTCAGCGGAACAAGCTTATTAACCATCCGTAATAAAGTCGTCTTTCCACAACCAGAAGGCCCTAAGAAGATAACGATTTCACCATCATTCACTTCAAATGACACGTTATTTACTGCTTTATGATCACCATTATACGATTTCGTTACGTTTTTAAATGTAATCATGAATCCACCTCTTTTTAAGTATTAAGCAAGACCTTTAGGCGTAAGCCATTTCTGAATAAATAGCAACACTGTATCAGCAATAATTGCAAGCAGAGAAACTAGCACAGCTCCAGCAATAATTGAGTACATGTCGCCTCTTGATATTCCTTGAACAATAAGTGAACCTAAGCCACCAGCACCAATAAATGCTGCAATAACGCCGATTCCAATATTCAATACAACTGCGGTTCGAATACCAGCCATAATAACAGGTAATCCATTTGGTAATTCCACTTTGATCAACCTTTGCATTTTTTTCATACCTAAACCGTTGGCTGCATCGATCACATTGGGATCAACATTTTTAATTCCGGTGTACGTATTACGAATAATTGGTAGCTGTGAGTAGAGGACAAGCGCCGTTAAGGCAGGAACAAATCCAATTCCTTGACCAATAATAGAAAAGAAAGGAATCATAATTCCAAAAAGCGCTAAACTAGGTACCGTCAATAAAATCGAGGCAGCCGCTAATACCGTTTCGGCTAATTTGTCATTCGTAGTTAAATAAATTCCTACACTTACTCCAATTACGATTGCAATAACAATGGCTATTCCGACTAGCATAATGTGCTCCATCGTTGAGTTAAACATCGATGTTGAATTAATTTGCACAAATTCTAAAAATTCCCCCAGATTAAACCCCTCCTTTAAGTGTATGAGAGTTAATACCCTCCTCTTAACAAAGTTAAACAAAAAACGACAAAAACGCGATCCGTTTTTGTCGTTTAGCCTTCTTTATTCTCTTTTTCTAGCGTTGTTTTATTATATTTTCGGTATGTCGCTCGAGAAATTGCAATGCTAATTTCATATAAAATAAGCATTGGAAACGTCACAAGTAAATGCGACATTAATTCAGGCGGTGTAATTAGGCCTGCAATAATTAAAAGAACAAAATAGGCATACTTTCTAATTTTACTTAAAAACGCTGGCGTTACAATACCTAACCTAGTCAAAAACATCACAATCACAGGTAGTTGAAACAGGAAACCAAACGGTATCGTTAACTGGAACAAAAATGAAAAATACTCATTAATTCCATACATCTCACTTATTTCTAAACGAGTAGCCATGTCACTCATAAAGCTCATGACAAATGGAATTAAGATGAAATAAGAAAAAGAAATTCCCGCAAGTAGCAATAAGAAGGAAATAGGTATATAAGCAAGCGTCGCTTTTTGTTCATTTTCTTTTAAACCAGGTGAGATAAAAGACCACAATTGATATAAAATGACCGGAATGATTAAAATGAGGGCCATAATCATAGCAAAATTCACATATACCCGCAAAGGGTCGGTTAATCGAAAAGCATGAAAAGGCATATCTACTGCCTGTGGCGCTTGTTGTAAAAAAGATATAACTGGAACAGCTAAAAAGAAACCGCCAATTAAAGCAGCAATAAAAAAGGCGAGGACCACAAAAATCCTGCGCCTTAATTCTTCAGCATGATCCATTAAAGACATATCTTCTAGTGGTCTGTCTCGCTTATTACGCTTTTTCTTTTTGGACGTTTGTTGATTTGTTGTCATCATCGTCATCCGCTAATCCTTTAGTGGCATTTTTAAATTCACGCAACGTGCTACCCGCTGCTTTACCAAGCTCTGGTAGTTTTTTCGGACCAAATATAAGCAGTGCCACAAGGGCAATGATAATAATACTTCCTCCTGATAGTGGTAACATCTTACTTCCTCCTTAAAGTGGATAATGTTTTAAAAAGTAAACAAGCGCTTGTAATTCTATTGCCAGGTCAATATGGTGAACCCTTATATGTTCTGGAACTGATAATCGTACGGGTGTGAAATTAAGTATGCCATTAATTCCTGCTTCAACTAACTTTTCAGCACTTTTTTGTGCTTGTGAAGCAGGTACAGTTAAGACCGCTATTGATGCACTTTTTAGACCAACGGTTTGTAGCTCGTCCCAATGATAAACTGGTACATCTCCTACTTTTGATCCTACTTTGATATCGTCAACATCAAAGGCATGGGTAATCACCGTATTATTACTTTTCGAGAAATTATATTGCAATAATGCAGTCCCTAAATTTCCAACGCCAACAAGTATAACATTTGTTCGCTCATCTTGATCTAGCGTTTCTCTAAAAAAAGAAAGCAGATACTGCACATTGTACCCATATCCCTTCTTTCCTAAAGCTCCAAAATAGGAAAAATCTCTGCGAATCGTAGCTGAATCAACTTTAACAGCTTGACTTAGCTCTGTAGAGGATACGCGTTGCTTTCCTGATGCGTGTAAATTCTCTAGAAACCGATAATAAAGCGGCAAGCGTTTGGCTGTTGCTTGTGGAATCTTTAGTTGTTCTGATTTCATGTCCGCCCCTTTCTGAGCATCACGTTGTCCTCACAACATGATTCTTCTCTATTGTACACCATTTTAGTTAAAATGAAAGAGCTGTCATGTGATGATTCCTTTTTGTTTTTTGAAATTTGATGTAAACTAAAAATAGAGACTAAATTATACGGATAAGGATTGACTTTTTATGATTGTACTACAATGTGTGAACGTTTCTAAAGCGTTTGGTGCGGAATCTATACTGGAAAATATTAAATTAGAGGTTCAATCCAGTGATAGAGTTGCACTTGTCGGACGAAACGGAGCAGGCAAGTCAACATTACTTAAAATGATCGTGAACGAATTAAGTTTAGACAGTGGTCAAATTATCATTCCTAAACATGTGGAAGTAGGCTATTTAGCCCAACATACGGGGTTACAATCGGAGAAAAGCATTTGGGATGAGATGTTAACCGTATTTGATTCCCTTCTAAAAATGGAAAAAACATTACGAAAGCTTGAAGAACAGATGACACAAGCAAGTGCGTTACATTCTACCGACTATGAAAAACTTTTGAACGAATATGATCAGCTTCAAACTGATTTTAAAGATCATGGAGGCTATCAGTATGAAGCAGACATACGAAGCGTACTTGCCGGACTTCATTTCCAGCAATTTGATTATAGCACGCGTATTCATACCCTTTCTGGCGGACAAAAAACGCGATTAGCATTAGCAAAGCTGCTACTATCTAAACCAGATTTACTTGTTTTGGATGAGCCAACCAACCATCTTGATATGGAAACGTTAACGTGGCTCGAACACTATTTATCTGGCTATCCTGGCGCGATTTTAATTGTGTCTCATGATCGCTATTTCTTAGACAAGCTTGCAACAAAAGTCGTTGAATTATCGCGGACAAAAACGACGAGCTACCGCGGGAACTACAGTCATTATTTAGATGAAAAAGCGAAGCGCTACGAACAAGACTTAAAACTATATGAGAAACAACAAGTGGAGATCGATAAACTAGAAACGTTTATCGCAAAAAACCTTGTTCGCGCTTCAACAACAAAACGAGCCCAGAGTCGCAGAAAACAACTTGAAAAGATGGAGAAGCTCGATCGTCCTGATTCTGGAGAGAAATCAGCTACCTTCTCTTTCACAATCGGAAGACAAACAGGTCATGATGTTTTACAAGTCCGTAACCTTGCTGCTGGCTATGACTCTCTTCCCGTTTTTAGCGGGTTAAATCTCTCCTTAACACGTGGGGAATCGGTCGGTTTAATTGGCGAAAATGGGGCGGGCAAATCAACACTCTTAAAAACTTTAACAAAGCAACTAAATTCCCATGAAGGTGTCATTCATTACGGGAGCAACGTCACAATTGGTTATTATGATCAAGAACAAGCAAAGCTGACAAGCAACAAAACGGTATTGCATGAAGTGTGGGATGAATTTCCAGCGACTCTTGAGAAAGACATTCGTGGGTTACTTGGACAATTTCTTTTCAGTGGAGATGATGTTTTAAAAACCGTCTCTTCATTGAGTGGCGGTGAGAAAGCTCGAGTCGCTTTGTCTAAGCTAATGATGCAGCAAGCGAACGTGCTCATCCTTGATGAACCTACGAACCACCTTGATCTAGACGCCAAAGAAATTCTCGAAACCGCATTAATTGATTATCCCGGTACGATTCTCTTTGTTTCACATGATCGTTATTTTATTGACAGGATTGCATCACGAATTATTGAGCTTGAATCGGGCCACGCAACTACTTACTTAGGTGACTATACGTATTACATTGAAAAAAAGCAGGAAACCGCGGAAAGAGCTTTGTTAGCTACTGAAAAAGAAAGTTCTCAACCAAATCTGGCAACATCCCAGTCAGATAAAGTTAGTTTTCAGCAAGAGAAAGAAGCCAAGCGAGTTGAACGTCAAAAAGAGCGTAGAATTTTGGCTATTGAGGAAGAACTTGACCAACTAGAAAACAAAAATAAACATTTAGAAGAACAACTAATCATTCCTGAAATCTATACGGATCATGAAAAAGCACAAGAAATACAAGCACAAATTAACGCAAACAATCAGTTGATTGATGAACGAATGGAAGAATGGGAAGACTTGCAAATGTAAAAGAAAACCCAGCTAACTACTAGGTTGAACTAGTTGTGCTGGGTTTTTCTTTTATATATGATTTTAATCGAATTCCTGGCCTGCCATTCATCGCCATATTACTCGTAGAATCATTAATCCACATTGAGTGGGCAACTGCTCCAATCATTGCAGCATTATCCGTACATAAGGACATCGGCGGAATGAGAAGATCGGCAGTTGAATTTTTCAAAGCTTGTTTTAAAGAAGCGCGGAGACCTTGATTTGCTGCTACTCCGCCTGCAAGTAAGACCTGCTTTACATCAAACTCCTTCTGAGCTCGAACCGTTTTCTCACAAAGAACATCAACAACGCTTTCTTGAAAGCCCTTAGCAAGTGCTGCCAAATCCGTTTCTATTCCTTTTTGCTTATCGTTATTTAACTTATTTAATACAGCTGATTTTAGACCGCTAAAGCTAAAATCATAACTGTCCTTTTCTAACCAAGAGCGTGGCAATTCGATTGACTTTGTTTCTGAATTGGCTAATTTCTCCAAGTTTGGTCCACCAGGATAAGGCAAACCCATCGCTCTTGCTGCTTTATCGTACGCTTCCCCCACAGCATCATCTCGAGTCTGGCCTATTTGATGAAATTGTCCATCTGATTCCATTAGTACTAATTCTGTGTGGCCACCAGATGCAACTAATGCAAGCAAGGGAAATTCAAGCTGCTGAACAAACTGATTCGCATAAATATGACCAGCTATATGATGGACGCCTATTAAGGGAATACTATGAGCAAAGGCAATTGCTTTTGCCGCATGAATGCCTACTAATAAGGCGCCTACGAGTCCAGGGCCCTCGGTCACAGCAACAGCGGTTAAATCCGAAAAACGGACTTCAGCTTTTTTCATTGCTTCTTCAATTACAACTGTGATCGTTTCCACATGATGCCGTGATGCTACTTCTGGGACGACTCCTCCAAAACGGGCATGGCTTTCCATCTGCGTAGCTACGACATTTGATAAAATAGTATCGCCATCGCGAATGACCGCAGCCGCCGTTTCATCGCAGCTCGTTTCAATTGCTAATATAATTGTCATTTAAATTCACCCACATTACCCACGCATCTTCTTGATTATCCGCATAGTATTTTTTCCGCACACCTACTTGGCTAAAACCTAGTTTGTGATATAACGATTGTGCTGGCGTATTTGATTCTCTCACTTCAAGCGAGAGATTTTTGGCATGTACGCCTCTTAACCATTGCATTACATATAATAAAATGTATTCTCCATATGATTGTCCACGATGCTCAGTAAGGATTGCAATATTGGTAATTTGTGCCTCATCCATTACTTTCCAAAGACCACAATAGCCAATAATGTGACCTTTTAATTCTAAAACAAAATAATACGCAAATTTATTTTTTGATACCTCTGAGATAAATGCTTCTCTTGTCCAAGGTGTCGGAAAAGCGTCTCTCTCAACAATCAACACCGCGTCAATGTCTTCAATATCCATTTTCCGAATGGAGACACTAGCGCTTGTTCCTTTTTTCTTTAGCATCCTGCCAGTTCACCTCCGCCTCAGGTAAACGCAGATATTCAGGTACAAATTGATGAACCTGTTCTTCTGGCAACGCATTGTTTGCTAACAAAGACAATTCCCCAGGTCGAGCACTCGCAAGCATTGAGTTTACATAAAAAGCACGTTTCCCTAGTGCTTCATCGATTGTTTGTTTGAATTTGGTTACGTCATCACCAACAAAAAGGACGGGTTCCTGTGTCTCCTTTAATAGAGAAAACAATTCGGTTATTGACTGATGTTTTTCTTCATTTATTACCGTAAGCTTACCAACAGCTGCTTGTTTAAAGACGCTTGCAAAAACGGTATTTCGTCTAGCATCAATGATGGGGACAACTAGTCCATTAAAATATTTTCCAGCCTGTGCCATCATCGTTAATGTGGAGATCGAAATAAGTGGAATATTTAGCGTCCACGCGAGTGTTTTGGCAGATGTAGCAGCCATACGAACTCCTGTATACGAGCCCGGCCCTTTGGCTACAGCAATATAGTCGAGTTCATTAGGTGTCATTTGAACTTCGTTTAATAATGCCTCAACTGCTGGCATCAGCCGAAGCGCGTGATTGACTTTAAGATTTGTCATATGTTCGGCGACCACCTCTTCCCCGACACTGATTGCCACACCAAGTCGATAAGAAGAAGTATCTAGAGCTAATCCTTTTTTCATTTTCGTAACTCCTCAATCCGCTTTTCGTATTCAAGTCCTATTCCACCAATAATGATTTCCCGTTGTTGATCATCTATTTTTCGAATTTCACAAGTAAATCGAGCCCTCGGGATGATATCTTCGATGATCTGTGGCCATTCGACTACTGTCACACCCGAACCATAAAAATATTCTTCTAAACCAAGATCATACGCTTCTTCACCAGCTCTGTACACATCCATATGATACAAGGACAAGCTGCCTGCATATTCTTTAATGATCGTAAAGGTTGGGCTCGTAACCACCGTATCGATTTCCAGTGCTTTTGCAACCCCTTTTGTAAAATGGGTTTTACCTGCACCTAAATCACCTTCAAGAGTAATGCAGTCACCAGATACTAACTTCATTCCTAGTTGATACGCAATCTCCATTGTCTCTTCAACAGAATGACTTTGCATAATCCATTGTTTCACTGTATATCACCCACGTTTAAAATGATTATAACCGCCCATCTCTAAGGGCAGTTCTTTGTCTCCATCATCTAAAAAAACAGCCGGCTTTCCTTCTCGTACAACGCCTACTGGAAAAAGCGAGAATCCTATTGCCTTTGCCTGCTTTTGTAGTACTTCATACTGTTCAGCTGATGTTGTTCCCACAAGCTGAAAATCTTCTCCACCATTTAAACTCCATTTTACTCTTTTTTCAAGTGAAACGTCTAACTGAGGAGACAATTTGACAATATGTGCTTTGTTTAAAATCACCTGAACATTGCTTGCTACTGCGATTTCAAAAATTTCACTGGATAAACCATCACTTATATCATTTAAAGACATTCGCTGATTTGACTGACTGAATAATTCGCCTAACTCAACTTGAGGCATTGGTTCTTGATGCATTTTCACATAGCTTAATTCATTACTAGAAAAATGACCATCCTTGGTTCGTTCGTTTAAAAGATCAAACCCAGCTGCAGATCCACCAATCGGACCAGTTACAAACACAATGTCATCTTTTCTTGCGCTAGTTCTCTTTATCGCGCTGCCCGAAGCGACCGTGCCAATGGCCGTAACAGTTATAACAAGGCTTTGCTCGATGGACACTGTGTCACCACCAATAAGATCCATTTTGAATTGCTTGCCAAGCTCTGACATCCCCCGATAAATTTCTCTCAAATGATCTTCCGTCCACGTAGGAGGAACCGCAATTGTTGTAAGGTAGAATCTAGGTGTTGCACCCATTGCTGCTAAATCACTAATATTAATTGCAAGGGCCTTTCTTCCAATTTGAACCGGCTCCATTGTATCCTTGCGAAAATGAATGCCTTCAACCATTGTATCGACACAGACCACCTGGTCCACCGATGAGTCGCTTTCATATACGGCTGCATCATCACCAATTCCAATTCTTAAAGACTGCTGTTGTATATGATTTGGAATGATACTTTTTATAAAGGAAAATTCATCTTTCATATTCAACACTCTCCTTATTAAAGTATTAAAAAACATCAAAAAAAACCGAGACATCGTCTCGGTTTCTCGGTATTGCGGGGGGCGGATTTGAACCACCGACCTTCGGGTTATGAGCCCGACGAGCTACCAGACTGCTCCACCCCGCGTCGCTATATAATTTACAGTATCTCTTTCGACAAAAATAAATATACCATACCTTTAAAAGCATTGCAACCATTAATTAAAAAATAAATAGTTGTATTCTTTATGACTTAGGAGTATAGTAAATAAACATTAAGACTTTAACAGATTGAGACTAGAAGGAGATGCTAGTATGAAACGTGGATTGCGCTTAATTTTTCTTGCACCAGTTGCTTTTGTGTTAGGGGTGTTGCTTCTACCGGTTTTTATAGCAACCGATGTCGCTTTGTTTTCACAATTTGTTGAATCTATTATTATAGGAAACCAAAAACATTAAGACAGTTTTAAAAGCATCGGCAAAGAGCCGATGCTTTTTATTTTACGTAGTTGCGATTGTTAGCGCTTTTTGAAATTCTGTTCGAATATCCCTGCTATCCTCGATGCCGACAGATACTCGAACATGCTGTTTTCCTATACCAAGCTTGTCCCTTAAAGCTTGAGGAACTGAACGATGTGACGTGTGAAGAGGATACGAAATCGATGTTTCTACCCCTGCAAGTGTAGGAGCAATTTTTACAAATGAAAAGGATTTAAAAAAAGTATCTACGTCGATATTGTCAGCCAATTGAATGCTTAACATCGCTCCATTTCCTTTGCTTGATACGTTTTCCGGATAGTACACATGATCGATCTCATCTAGACTTTTTAAATAGCTAGCTAATTCCTTCGCGTTAGCACATTGTCTGTCCATTCTTAAGGAGAGTGTCTTTAGCCCTCTACACGCTAACCAAGCTTCGAATGGACTAAGATTACAACCCATTGAAATAACACGCTTTTTGGCGATTTCAACTAAGTCACTTCTTCCTGTTATGACCCCCGCCGTTACATCACTATGCCCGCCAATATATTTTGTAGCGCTGTGAACGACAAGGTCTGCTCCCAAAACAAAAGGTTGTATTAGATAAGGTGTCGCAAATGTATTATCAGCAATTACAACGAGCTCGTGTTCTTTAGACTTCTTAATTAAAGCAGGTAAATCCTCAACTCGTACTAAAGGATTGGTAATTGATTCACAGAAAATTGCTTTCGTATTCTTTTTTATAACTGAATTTAATTCTTCTAAATTAAGTACGAAACTGACCTCGATACCGAACAAATTTAATTCGTCTTCTAACAAAGAATACGTGCCTCCATATACATCCAGCATTGCAATCAGATGATCACCTGTTTTACAAACTGAGAGGATCGCACACATAATGGCAGACATTCCTGATGAAGTGGCAACTCCTGACTCTGCTCCTTCAAGTAAAGCGATGCCCTCACCAAGATCATTTGTATTAGGATTCCCATACCTTGAATATAGAAACTCTTTTTCACCTGTAAAATACTGCTCCATATCAGTTAAACTTTCAAAAACAAAAGCCGACGTTTGATAAATCGGTCTTGCTTTACTGGTATTTCGTTCAATTTGCTTATCAACAAAATGAACTGCATTGGTATTAAAATGCCTATTTCTCTCCATTAATCAATTTCCCTCTCTTTCTCTGTACGTTCATTAAACAAAAATGACTTGACTACTATTGCTATAATTAAGATAATAATCCTTTTATTAATGAATAGTCACTATAAGATTCAACTCTATTTACTGTTTATTCACGCTATAAAAGTTAAACTGATTTTACTATAACTTGATTTGTTCCACAACTTCTTTAGAATGATTTAGCAATCTCAGAAATAAAATAAATGATCAATGAAAATGAAGGTGATTTAGATGGGGTTAGTATTAATTAAATTATGTGCAGCATTGTTTTCAGGCTTCTTAATCGGGATTGATCGGCAAATTAAGCACAAACCATTAGGGTTAAAAACAAGCATGGTCATTTGTATTGCAAGTTGCTTAATCACCATTGTCTCAGTTGAAGCCTATTTACATTTCTCCACTGCTGAAGGAAGCAATCCAAACATGGATCCGATGCGTCTAGCAGCTCAGATTGTCAGTGGTGTTGGTTTTTTAGGAGCAGGTGTTATTTTAAGAAGAAGCAATGACGTTATCTCGGGATTAACAACCGCTGCGATGATTTGGGCTGCTTCAGGGATTGGTATCGCGATTGGCGCTGGTTTTTATGTGGAAGCATTGTTTACCGTTCTGCTCATTCTTATCGCAGTTAATATTATTCCAGCATTTCTAAAAATAATTGGGCCAACATCTCTGAGTCAAACAGATGTGTCGCTCAAAGTAATTATGGCAGAAGGTGCAGTGACAACTCACCTTATTAAAAGTCTTCAACACAAGGAAAGCACTTGGAAAGCAAGAAAAGCACGTAATATTATTATTCATGATGTGAAAATTAAAGATATAGAAGATAAATGCCAACAACTGGATTTAGCACTCTCCATTCCTAGAACCATGTACATGACGCAACTTTATGACAAAGTTAAAAAAATTGAACACGTTAAATCTGTTGCTATTGAGCAAAAATGATAAAATTTCTGGCAAAAGCACAATGCCTTGTATATACTAAAATTAATTACTTTTTTTAGGATGAACTATATGGATATGGTGAAAGAATTTATTATTCAGTATGGCTATTTTGGTGTTTTTTTTACATTAGTTGCAGGAATATTAGGGATTCCGATTCCTGATGAGGTCTTGCTCATCTCATTGGGTTATTTATCTTATATTGAATATTTTCATATCATCCCAACGATCATTGTAGCGTTAATCGGTTCTTTCGTTGGGATGTCATTGTCATACTTTTTAGGAATCAAATTAGGGGCGCCTTTTTTAGAAAAGTATGGTCCCAAGTTTTATTTATCGATTAAACGGCAAAACCATGTAAGTCAACTTTTACAGAAACACGGTAAGTGGATCGTATTATTGGGGTTTTTTATACCAGGCGTTCGGCATTTGACAGGGTACTTATCGGGCATTAGCCGCTTGCACTATTCAACCTATGCGATTTTAACAGCAGTTGGGTCACTCTTATGGGCTCCCTTATTTATTTTCAGCGGGTATGCTTTAGGTATACGATGGTTAGATATTCGAGAAAGTGTGCTCTCTCATAAGATGCTATATATGTCTGTTTTTTTTAGCCTATTCATTCTTCTAATTGTTACGTATATTACTTATAAACACTATTCTGCTAACAAGGGGCGAGAAAAACTTAAAGGGTAATTCTTCTCATAAAAAAATTAGATTACCTATCAAAAGTCTGAGCCTTTCTTCTTGTTTGAAGTAGCACTCTTTTGTTCGCGATGGATTTAGAATAAGACACCTTTTCAGGTGTCTTTCTCATTGCCCCGCAACGTTGTTGGCTCCGCGGTGGTCTCCTACGGGGACGCTAAGTCATGATACTGTTGCTTCGAAGCGACTTCATGATGGTTTACGAAAACAACCCCTCCGTCTCACAGGGGAACACGTTGCTTTTTCGATGAAGACGATTCATGATGTTTTCTTATAAAGTGGGTTATTCTTGATATTTGTGTATTAACCTTCATTCTTGCTCCTTCTTCGAAGTAGCGGCTCTTTTGCTTTGTGGAGAATCAAAAAAAGACACCTTTTCAGGTGTCTTTCTCATTGCCCGGCAACGTTCTTGGCTCCGCGGTGGTTTCCTACGGGGATGCTGAATCATGATGCTGTTGCTTCGAAGCGACTTCATGATGGTTTACGAAAACAACCCCTCCGTCTCACAGGGGAGCACGTTGCTTTCTCGGTGAAGACGATTCATGATGTTTTCTTAT
>NZ_JAFBCV010000021.1 GCF_016907895.1 Shouchella xiaoxiensis | reverse complement strand
ACACCCGTTCCCATGCCGAACACGGCCGTTAAGCTCTTTTGCGTCGATGGTAGTTGGGGGCTTCCCCCTGTGAGAGTAGAACGTTGCCGGGCAAACCGAAAGACACCTGAAAAGGTGTCTTTTTTTGGATTTTCCACAAAGCAAAAGAGCGCTGCTTCGAAGAAGGAGATACACTATATGACGGTTATCATGAGATGGAAAAATAAAAATATATGAGAGCAAGCAAATCTGCATTAAATAACAGATTATTCATGCTAAAATAACAATAGTTAGATCTGAACGGAATACAATCAAGGAGGTTGGAGAAGAATGATTTCTTTTGCAGAACCGCTTTACCCGAGTATGGATTTCCTACCGTTTGAAAAAAGGTTATTTCAATCTACAGCTGTTCGTCGTCTCAAGATGCTTGCACATTTAGGAGTAGGTGCGCTTGTATCACCATTAATTCATTCACGATATGATCATTCGTTAGGTTTGTGGAAATTAGTTAGTCACTTTTTTCCTGAGAATAAAGAGCTTCGGGCTGCCGCTATTTTGCATGATGTTGGTCATCTTCCATTCTCAAACGGAATCGAAACCGCTTTTGGTTATGATCACCATGAAATTACGAAACTTCGCATCCAGTCACAAGAAATTCAAGCTATTTTAGATAGCGCTGGAATTGATACCAGCTTGTTAGTAAAGTATATCCTTGAAAAAAGCCCGATAACAGGTTCTGCTAAAGTCCTAGGTTTAGATCATCTTGATTATGTTTTTCGCGCAGCTTACATGGGAGGTTATCACCATCAATCACCATGGTTAACTGTACAACGTTTAGCATGCTCAGAAGAAGGCATTACGTGTGACGAGGAAACGGCTGAACAAATGATGAAGCTTATTGTTAAAACAAATGAGTGGCTTTGTTCGAAAGAGATGTTAGCGACAGAAGCTGTTTTAATTGAGGCAATAAAGTGCGACTGGGCCGAATCTGGTGAGGAAAGAGATGTTTTTCAAGAGCTTACTGATTGGGACGTGCTCTGTATACTAAAGGCATCTCCCGCTCCACGCGCTCGAATGCTCATTCATACATTATTAGAGCAGCCTGATAAATTAATCATTAGAGAAGGGGCAACTGGTAAGGGAATTCCGTTTAAGGTTAGTCGCACAATCAATCTTGGTCCTTCAGTAAATAACCAAGCATATATTGAGTCTACGAAAGGAGAAGAGGCTCTAAGACGCATTAAAAACGTAAATAATCAGTATGAAGTGATCGATTTTACATTTATTGAAGAATGTATTTAAGATGAACAAACACCATAAGTCATTCGCCTACATATAATACGAATGGTAGCTCTCTGTATAAGAAGCGTATTTTGGGCGAGACTTATGGTGGAGGTGGCGTATATGAGAAAATGGGAACGGACTGTCTTTATAAAAACAAAAAGCAAGTGTGGTGTTTGTGGAGAATACCATGCAATTGGTCTCACGCTTGGTTCAGGTTTTGTCTGCAATACTTGTGAAGCCAACATAGTGGCTAGTGATGTAGATGAGGATACTTATCAGGTTTATTTAGATTCAATCAAAAAAATATGGAATTTTTAAAAAGACTTTCATTTTGAAAGTCTTTTTTTATACGTGACGGGGGTTTTAAACTTCGTTAGAATAGAGGAATGTAGAAATCTTAAAAAAGGACGAGCGATTAACCGTGCGAACACCTATTATTGAGGCAATTCATACTCATATTAAAGGAAATCCTATATCCTATCACGTACCTGGACATAAAAATGGCCTCTTGACTACATCATTTTTGCCAGATTTTAAGCAAATTTTTCCGTATGATTTAACAGAACTTGATGGTCTTGACGATCTCCATGATGCAGCTGGCCCTATATATGAATCACAGACGTTATGCGCAGCATTCTATGGTGCAAGCGAGACGAATTATTTAGTAGGAGGCTCAACAAGTGGTAACTTGGCAATGGTCTATGGAGTATGCCAAGAAGGTGATCTTGTATTTGTACAACGCAATTGCCATAAATCTATTTTAAACGCTTTAGAATTTGCGCGTGCAAACGTCGTTTTTTTAGAACCAGAGAGAAGCTCACTTACTGGACATGCTGTTGGTTTGACGTCTGAGACGTTAAAAAAAGCATTGCTCTCACATCCTCATGCAAAAGCAATCATTATGACGTACCCTGATTATTGGGGTACGGTGTTGGATCAAGCAGAGCTCTTCGCTGTTGCAAGGAGAGCAGGTCTCTATATATTAGTAGATGAAGCGCATGGTGCGCATTTTCAAATAGGTATTGAAGATCGCTCTTGTCCGCCATCAGCTCTGTCACTTGGAGCGGATGTGGTCGTTCAGTCAACACATAAGATGTTGCCGTCATTGACGATGAGCGCTTGGATGCATCTTTCCTATGAACTGAATGATCAAATAAAAAGGCAGATTAAACGAGCGTTGGGTATGTTCCAATCAAGCAGTCCTTCTTACTTGCTGCTTGCCTCTCTAGATGCAACTCGTGCTTATGTTGAAAATCATGGAAACGAGGAATATAAAAAAACAATAGCTAGTAAGCTTCTATTAACTGATTATCTAGAAGATGAATTGGGTTTGCATGTTATAAATCACGCGGATGAAGGTTATTTATCAGACCCATTTAAACTTATTGTGAAAGCAAACAATCGATCTGGAAGAAGTTTACTTTCTAGCTTAGCCCGTTTAGGAATATGGGCAGAGATGGCAGACGAAAATCATGTATTATTTGTTTTAGGTTTGGGGGGAAATGCGGTACCTAATAACAATCAACTAACGAGAATCGAGCAGACGGAAAAAGGATCTACAGGTCCTTCATCGTATGCTAATAAAGGAAACAAAGCTTTCTCTGATGTTGTGAATTTAAAACCAGTCTATGAATCAATTGAGGTAATACCCATAAACAAAGCTGTCAACCGCGTATCAGCAGTCGATATTATTCCGTATCCACCTGGGGTTCCATTGCTCTATCGAGGTGAGCTCATTAATAGATCACATATTCAAAAAATCGAGCAGTTGCTTAACAAGAATGTTCGCTTTCAAGGACATCAGCCGGAAAAAGGAATGGTTGTAAACGTATTAGGAGATGAACAATGAGAAAAGGCTACTTTATTACAATTGAAGGTGGAGAAGGGGCAGGAAAAACGACTGTCTTTAATGAATTAGAAAAAAGAATTAGGCAAAAGGGGCATCAAGTTGTGCGAACCCGTGAGCCTGGAGGTGTTCAACTGGCAGAACAAATTCGTGACATACTCCTTCATACAAAAGACATTGATATGGATGATCGTACAGAAGCACTTCTCTATGCCGCTGCTCGAAGGGAGCATTTAGTCAAAAAAGTGATTCCTGCTTTAGAAGAGGGAGCGATTGTCCTTTGTGATCGCTTTATTGATTCGAGTCTGGCTTACCAAGGTTATGCGAGAGGAATCGGGGTTGAGGCGGTACGAGCAATCAATGAGTTTGCTGTTGAAGATTATATGCCTGATTTAACGTTGTATTTTTCTGTTAAACCGGAAATCGGACTTGCTCGAGTCAAAAAAGATCAGGTACGTGACTGGAACCGATTGGATCAAGAAAAGCTAGACTTTCACAAGAGAGTAGAAACAGGGTATAATTTGATTAATGAAGAAGCAAAAGATCGCGTGCAGGTGATTGATGCAAATCAATCAATGGAAAAAGTAATTGAGGACACGTTAAGGATCGTCGAAAAACATATTTAAAAGGAGTGGGGATTAATGAAGCTTATTATGGCAGTCATTCAAGATAAAGATAGTACAAGGTTGTCAGATGCACTAGTAAAGGCAGATTACCGCGCTACAAAGCTTTCAAGTACTGGAGGATTCCTTAAAGCAGGGAATACCACTTTTTTAATAGGTGTGGAAGACGAATCAGTTGAAGATGTAATGGGCATTATTCAAAAAAACTGCCGTAGCCGGGAGCAAGTAGTTGCACCGATTTCACCAATGGGTGGCAATGCCGACTCCTACGTGCCTTATCCAGTAGAAGTACAGGTCGGTGGAGCAACGGTCTTTGTGTTACCTGTCGATCAATTTGAGCAATTTTAAAAGCTGGTGATTTGAATGGAGACTTGGAACGATTGGAAAGAGGCGCAACCACAGGTTGTGCCTATGCTTTTATCTAGCATTAAGAAAAATCGGATGGCTCATGCGTACATCTTTGAGGGACAGGCAGGTAGTGGGAAGCAATCCATTGCACAATTGATGGCTAAAAGCTACTTCTGTACGAACAAAGATGAGTATGAACCTTGTTTAACTTGTAGCAACTGCAATCGAATTGAATCAGGAAATCATCCTGATGTACACGTAATCGAGCCTGAAGGACAGTCAATAAAAAAAGAACAGATTGAATTTCTGCAAAAAGAATTTGCATACCGCTCAGTCGAGACTTCAGCGAAAATATACGTAATAAATGATGCCAATAAAATGACCGTTAGTGCCGCAAATAGTCTATTAAAATTTTTAGAAGAGCCTCAAGGGGAAACCCTTGCGCTACTTTTAACAGAGCAGCCTGCTCAACTTCTACCCACTATAAAATCACGCTCACAGCAGTTACGTTTTTTACCACCGACAAACGAAAGGCTAGCTAAGCAATTAATGAACGATGGTGTTGATAAAAACCATGCCTATTTCTTGGCAGAATTAACTGGGAATAAAGAAGCAGCATTGCAATTAACAGATGCAGACTGGTCTTTTCAAGCAAGAAGCGTAGTGTTACAATTGATGCATGAGCTTTATACAAGACCTGATCAAGCTGCAATGACTTTAGTTGATAAATGGATTCCACTTATGGGGAATCGTTTGCAGCAAGAGACTGGCCTTGAAATGATTGTTTTATGGTTGAGAGACCTTTTATATACGCAAGTTGGAAAGCAAGGTAATCTTATCTTTTCTGATTGCCAGAAGCAATTTGATGAGATTGCGCTCTTAACGTCACAGCGTGTAATAAGCCAATCATTGGCAAACGTGCTCGAGGCCAAAAGGCAACTAAGTGCCAATGTTTCAATACAGCTAGTGATGGAGAGACTGCTTTTCACGATACAGGAGGGCTAGTTTTGCACGAGGTTGTAGGTGTCCGATTCAAAAAAGCGGGCAAAATATATTATTTTTCTCCTGGTTCGTTTCAAATAATAGGGAATGAAGCGGTTATTGTTGAAACGTCCCGTGGCGTTGAATATGGAAGAATTGTCGTGCCACCAAAGTTTGTTGAGCCACAAGATGTTGTTTTACCTCTGAAGCAAGTCATACGAATTGCGACGGCTGAAGATACAAAATCAGTAAGGGAAAATCGTCAGGCAGCGGACGAAGCTCTTAGTCTTTGTAATGAAAAAGTAGCTGAGCATAAGTTAGATATGAAACTTGTGGATGTGGAATATACATTTGATCGAAATAAAATTTTGTTTTATTTTACCGCAGACGGTCGAATTGATTTTAGAGAACTCGTTAAAGATTTGGCGTCAATTTTTCGAACAAGAATTGAGCTACGTCAAATTGGTGTGCGGGATGAAGCAAAAATGCTTGGTGGAATAGGTCCTTGTGGGAGAATGTTATGCTGTTCAACGTTTTTAGGAGATTTTGAGCCTGTTTCAATTAAAATGGCTAAAGACCAAAACTTGTCACTAAACCCTGCCAAAATTTCTGGTCTCTGTGGACGATTAATGTGTTGTTTGAAGTATGAAAATGACACATATGAAGAAGCTAAGAAGGAACTACCTGATATTGGGAAGCAGATTATGACACCTGACGGAAAAGGAAAAGTCGTTGGTCTTAATTTGCTTGATCGAATTGTTCAAGTACAGCTTTTCGAACAACAACAGACGCTTGAATATGCTTTTGATGAACTAGCGAAAAAAGAAAAAGTCACTTCAAAAGCAACAGAATAATGAGGTGAATGATATGGATAAGAAAGCCATATTCATGCAGGTTTCAAGTCTTGAAGAGCGAATTGGCGATTTGCACGATGAATTAAGAGGACTGAAAGAACAGCTCGCTTATCTTATAGAAGAGAATCATTATTTACACATAGAAAATGAGAATTTACGAAAACGTTTAGAACCGGAAAAAGAATCGGCTGAGCTACCAGAGCAGGAACGAAAGAAGATGGTTGGCGAAGGACATGAAAATTTAGCGCGATTGTATCAAGAGGGTTTTCATATTTGTAATACTCATTACGGCAGTATCCGACCAGAGGGAGACGATTGTTTGTTTTGCTTGTCGTTTCTACACCAGAAATAAGGTTTCAAGGTATCATATAAAAGCCGGTTTCTTAATGAACAACGACTGTTCTGAGAACCGGTTTTTTTTGAGACAAGAAAGGACAAATGATGTTAGTAGAAGGAGAACGTATTGATCGAATAGCAGGAACAAGGGATTCAATTATACAAAGCCAGGATGTGTTTTCTTATTCCATTGATGCTGTACTACTTGGTCGTTTTGCTTCTATACCGATAAAGGCAGGGCGCATTCTTGATTTATGCAGTGGCAATGGAATTGTTGGTTTAGTGGTAGCCGGACGAACAAAAGCAACGATCCAACTGGTGGAGCTTCAGGAACAACTTCATTCAATGGCCGAACGCTCTATTAAATTAAACGATTTAACCAATCAAATAGTCTCGCATCAGCTTGATGTGAAAAACCTTCAAAATGCGTTCTCGCATGGTGAATTTGACACAGTAACATGTAACCCTCCTTACTTTCCTGTTCATTCAAATAAGCTAATTAAAGAGAAGGTTGCTATTGCTCTCGCTCGTCATGAATTAGCCTGCACATTAAATGACGTCATTTCCTCTGCAAGCTTTGTTCTCAAGCATGGGGGAAAGTTGGCTATGGTTCATCGCCCGGAACGATTAGCAGAAATGATGCTGGTTATGCAGCAAAATGGAATTGAGCCGAAGCGTATTCGGCTTTGTCATGCCCGAGAAGATGAACCTGCTACAATCTTATTGGTAGAAGGAATAAAAGGTGGGAAACCTGGCTTACGCATTGAGGCTCCATTGTTTATCTATCAAGCAGATGGAGAATACACGCAGCGCTTTCAACAGGAGTATTTTAACGAATGAGTTTTTATATATATGTACTTGAGTGCAACGATGGCAGCTGGTATACAGGCTATACCAATGATATTGAGAAAAGGCTTGTAAAACATCAGCAAGGCAAAGGTGCAAAGTATACACGAGGCCGTGGACCGTTTAAACTGATTTGGAAAGAGTGTTTCTCTACAAAAGAAGAGGCCATGCGGGAAGAATATGCGTTCAAACGAAAAACAAGGAAAGAAAAAGAGCGGTATATTGCTCTGAGAAAAGAGGCAATAAATGATTGAACAAAAAAGTTATGCCGGTGAGAGTGGAATGCTTTATTTAGTACCAACCCCAATTGGGAATTTAGAGGATATGACTTTCAGGGCAATCCGCATCTTAAAGGAAGCAGATTGGATCGCAGCAGAAGATACGAGACAAACAAAAAAGCTGACAACACACTTTGATGTTCACACACCGCTTATTAGCTACCATGAGCATAACAAACAGGTGTCAGGAGAAGAGTTAGTAACAAAACTTAAACAAGGCGCAACCATTGCACTTGTTAGTGATGCTGGAACGCCTGGAATATCAGACCCTGGAGAAGATCTTGCCAAACTATGCATTGCTGAGAAAATCAAAGTGATAGCTCTTCCAGGGGCAAATGCGGCGTTAACCACTCTAGTTGCATCAGGCTTGTCTGCAAAGCAGTTTACGTTTGTTGGTTTCTTACCAAGGAACAAGAAAGATCGAAAAGAAGAGCTGGAACGAGTAGAGCCAGCCAAAGAAACATTGATCTTCTATGAAGCACCGCATCGGTTAAACCAGACGCTGCAAGCTCTCTATGACGTACTTGGAGATCGACAGATTGTTATTGGTCGGGAATTGACGAAGAAATTCGAGGAGTTCCAGCGTGGCACAATAAGTGAATCATTGAATTGGGTCAAGACAGGTACGATTAAAGGAGAATTCTGTATCTGTGTAGAAGGAAAAAGTGGGGCTTCTGTGGAGGAAGACGGATGGTGGACTGCGTTGACAGAAGTTCAACATATTAACCACTATGTAACTCTCGGTCTTGCGCAGAAAGAAGCAATCAAACAAGCTGCTAAAGATAGAGGCGTGCCAAAAAGGGAGTTATATCAAAGTTACCATTTAGGTGAAACATAAAAAAAACCTGCTGTAAAACAGCAGGTTCTTATTGTTATTTTTTAGAAACATAATCTTGAAGTTGCTCAAGAATCGCTTCGGCACCTTGAGGGCTAAGAATAATCTTTCCATTTGCAAGAGCCAAGTTGTCGTCCGATACTTCTCCAGTAATTTGACAAGTCATGTTAGCCTTGTATTTCTTTAAGATAATGCGGTCATTATCGACGTAGATTTCAAGTGCATCTTTCTCAGCAATATCTAACGTACGTCTAAGTTCTATTGGAATAACAACGCGGCCGAGTTCATCCACTTTCCGAACTATTCCTGTAGATTTCATTCCCAGTTTCCCCCTCAAATTGGTGAAGTGATGTTGCGGTCAAGATAAATTTTATGTCATAATTCGACATAATTCTATAGTAATCTAAGAATAACAATATTTCCAAAACAAGTCAATCTGTTTAAATAAAAAAACTTATATTTTATGACAATTTATTTTCTGTATATAAAAAGTTAAGCTAGGAACTTGTAAAAAAGGGAGCAACTCAACGATTAGGCTCATTTTAATGGAGGGTAAAGTATGGACGTTAATCAGGAACTTATAGCAAAATTAAAGCATTCAAACGAAATATTGCGAAAAACATATTCAAATAGTCATAGTCAAAAAGATTTAATTCGACAAAAAGTGACTAAAAGTGCGACGCTCATTCGACAAATGGCTAGACTTAGTCCTAGTCATTTAAGGGATTTTTTAACAGGAAGAAAAGTTGCGGGAACGGATGGATCAGTCAACCAAACAAATGGTGAGCCGCCACATATTTTATACTTTTTTCAAGCCTTAGCAAAAACGACCGACGGGTTAGAGCAGTGGAAATCTGATCTTTACGTTCCGTTAATTGAAGAACAGGAAGAGACGCCAGCTAAGTGGCGATCGTATTTGCTTGCAAAGCTTGAATTAGAAGCAGCGATTGCGTTAATAGATGAGCAAAATATCGGGATGATGCTTATGGATGGCGCTCTCTACCATTATCGTATTGATGCGCCGCAAGAATGGGAAACGTTGCGGTCACTAGCCTTGCAAAAGAACACACTTTTAGTTGGAGTATCAGAGGAAATTACAACAGAGAACCTTATTAAACAAGCGAGTTTCCAAGATTTTGCGAGAAATCCATACTCCTATGATCGTGATTTATTATTTGGTGTACTGAAGCCAGAGGAAATGGTCTACTTTGAAGAGATTCAACATAAAGCCGGTTTATCCTCCGTATGGATGAGGCTAGGTTCCACACCTACAATAACGGGGTTTGATATGCTTGAAGAACAGGCGACCAAAATGGAAGCTGTTGGTGATTTATTATGTACGTTAACGCCGAGAGAGGGAAGAGGGATTCCCCTATGGCTAGATCATATTGATAAAGAAATACGAATTACCGATCGATTGGTTGATGGGTTAGTTGAGCAATATTTAGATCCAGATATACGCAAACAATTTTTCACAAAGATGCGGCAAGGACGCCCTTACTAAGGAGGAATAATCATGCAAATCGTTGGTATAACCACGCAACATGAAGTACATGTTGCTTCTAAAACACATAAATTTCGGATGAATGAAATGCTTGTTATTGAAGATTCTTTGCTACATGAACCAAAAGGTGAGGTAGTCGAGACCTTTTCTTATAATCGTTACATTCCGATGGGGATGGAAAAAGGGCTTGTAGACCGTGATGTATTGGAGACATTAGAAGCCATTGGCTATGACATTGGACAAGATGACATCCACTTGGCGAAAGTGCGCTTATTTGAGGAGGCACAGATTCCGATACAAACAGGTGCAAGTGTACGTCATCCAGCGTTTGAAGAGATTAAACATCTCTTACTAACAACGAGTTCGACTCAAGGTATGGTGCTTGGCGAAATCAAGTCAACTGATTTTATTGCGGAGACCATACCAGCTGAACTAAGCGATTTAATGCTCATGCAGGAACAGGGTGAGACGCGGGCGCAAAATGGGGTTCCTTTTATTTTTGATATTCGTGCGATGCAGCAGTACCCACATATTGGTGTGTTTGGCGGGTCAGGATCAGGTAAATCCTTTGGTCTCCGGGTCATGCTTGAAGAGTTGATGAAATTAAAAATTCCTGCACTGGTGTTTGATCCTCATTTTGAGATGAATTTTTCTGGTAAAACAGAGGCTGCGCAGGAAACAATTGATTACAAGCAACGATATGAGGTTTTTCAAATTGGGCGTGATGTAGGAGTGGACTTCTCTGCATTAAATACACGTGATGTGGAGCGGCTTCTCGGTGCAGCAGGTTCATTAACAGAGTCAATGGTTAACGTCATTCAAACGCTGCATAAGAAGAAAGACAGTTACCAATCGTTTAGTGACCGCATCGCTAATCTGATTCAAGCACTCGACTTAGGAAAGCAGAAAGTAGATGGAATGCTTCATGATGGGGGCATGACGCGAGAAGAGATTGCCCGATTTGATACGTTTCGCAAACTGCTTGATCAATTTGGTAGCTTACCTCCTTCATCGGTTAAAGGAATTCAGTGGCGTGCCAACCGTTTAAATCAAGCCGGCTTGTTTCAACAAAACATTCGTGCGATCGAACAAAGCATTCATAATGGAAAGCTTGTTGTTGTTCAAGGTGCGGTTTGGCTCTTGCAAGTTTTTTCAAGCTATGTCATCGGTACTCTTTACGCCAAAAGACGATCGTATAAAGACGCAAAACTACAGCAACAGCAGAGCGAGTTTTTCCCGCCATTTGTTGTAGTCACGGATGAAGCGCATAACTTTGCACCCAAAGGTTATGATGCGCCTGCTAAGTCGGTTCTAAAAGAAATTGCACAAGAGGGTAGAAAATACGGGACGTTTTTAATCTTTGCTACGCAAAGACCAACGTTGCTTGATGAGACGATAACGGCACAGCTTAACTCAAAGTTTGTGTTTCGGACAGTGCGAGGAACCGATATACAGACCATAAAAGAAGAAACCGATTTAACAGCAGAAGAAGGGAAACGCCTACCTTATTTACGCTCTGGTGATGTGTTTATTTCATCTGCCATTATCGGAAGGACGATGGCTGTTCGCATCCGTTTGGCTCACTCGACGAGTCCTCATACAATGAATCCATTTGATGAGCTCGATCAAATGAATGTAGCAGGAGACGAGGAATTGTTGGCAGCTTTGAATCCATTTTTACCAATGGCTGAGATGCATGTGATGCAGAAACTGGATGCGTTAAACCAAAAAGCTGCGAAATCTTGGGATGTGTCAGAATGGAAAACAGAGCTTGAGCGATTATGTGCCGATGGAAAGCTGAAGAAAGAAAAAACACCGTTTGCTACATTGTACGACTTAGCTTGACAAAAGGATGTATGATTGGCTATATTTTTGATAAGAATGAAGCTATATCATACATTTCGATGAGCGGATAAGTACAAACCATGCATGTGTAAAAGAGAGCCGGGTCAGCTGAAAGCCGGACATATGCACTTTGGAAAATGGTCCAGGAGAAGAACGACCTTCGAGCCTTTTAGGTAAGGGGGAAGCGTGTGCCAGCGTTAATGGCCTTGAGCCTCTACTAATTCTTTATAGTGAGGGAAATTTGGGTGGTACCACGTGAGCAAACCTTTCGTCCCGATCAAGGACGAGGGGTTTTTTGTGTTAATAAGAGAGGATGAAGAACATGAGTAAAAAATCGTTTTACCTTACAACGCCAATCTACTATCCAAGTGGAAAATTGCATATTGGCCATACGTATACGACCGTTGCTGGTGATGCAATGGCCCGTTACAAACGCCTACGTGGCTATGATGTCCGTTATTTAACTGGTACGGATGAACACGGACAGAAAATCGAGCAAAAAGCAGCAGACCAAGGCATAACGCCGCTTGAATACACGGATAAAATGGTTGAACCTATAAAAGAATTATGGTCAAAGCTGGATATTTCTTATGATGACTTTATCCGAACAACGGAAAAGCGGCATACCAAAGTGGTTGAAGCAATTTTTGAACAACTACTGGCGCAAGACGATATTTACTTAGGTGAATATGAAGGTTGGTACTGTGTGCCAGATGAAAGCTTTTTTGGTGAGCGTGAGCTGGTTGATCCGATTAAAGATGAAGCGGGCAATATCATTGGCGGAAAGAGCCCGGACTCTGGACACCCAGTGGAAAAAGTGCGTGAGCAATCCTATTTTCTAAGAATGAGTAAGTATGCAGATCGGTTGCTTAAGCATTATGAAGAAAACCCTGATTTCATTCAGCCGGTTTCCCGCAAAAATGAGATGGTTAATAATTTCATCAAGCCTGGTTTACAGGACTTAGCCGTATCACGTACGTCCTTTACATGGGGCGTAAAAGTGCCAAGTGATCCGAAGCATGTTGTGTATGTTTGGATCGATGCCTTGACAAATTATATTACGGCGCTTGGTTATGGTTCTGAAGACCAATCATTGTACGAAAAATTCTGGCCAGCCAATGTACATTTAGTAGGAAAAGATATTTTACGATTCCACACAATTTATTGGCCGGTCATGTTAATGGCGCTTGACCTTCCATTACCGAAAAAAGTATTTGGACATGGATGGTTTCTAACAAAAGACGGCAAAATGTCTAAATCAAAAGGAAATGTCATTGATCCCGCTCCTTTAATTGATCATTTCGGGCTTGATGCGATTCGCTATTATTTATTGCGCGAAGTACCATTTGGTTCTGACGGTGTATTCACGCCAGAGGCATTCGTGGAGCGCGTTAACTATGATTTAGCGAATGACCTTGGGAACCTATTAAATCGGACGGTTGCAATGATTAACAAGTATTTTGAGGGCTCGATCCCGACGTATGTCAAGAGTGCAACGCCGTTTGACGAAGATCTGTTAGATTTAGTCCAAGCAACTACTACAAAAGTAGAAAATGCGATGGAAGAGATGGAGTTTTCGATTGCCCTTACAGCGATTTGGCAGCTTGTCAGTCGGACAAATAAATACATTGATGAAACTCAGCCGTGGATGCTGGCAAAAGAAGAATCAAATAAGGAGCAGCTTGGATCAGTAATGTATCATCTTGCTGAATCATTGCGTATTATTTCTATATTGATCCGACCATTTATGACGCGGACGCCGGAGAAGATGTGGGCACAATTAGGCATTGATGAGACTATAGCCGGTTGGGAATCAATACGGACGTTCGGACAAATACCAGAGAACACCAAAGTAAGCAAAGGCGAGCCTGTATTTCCACGTCTTGACGTTGAAAAAGAAGTCGACTATATCGTTGAATTAATGGGTGGCAAGGCAGAGCCAGAAGTGGAAGAAATTGAAGATGAGAATGAAATAACCATTGAAGATTTCTCTAAAGTAGAATTAAAGGTAGCTGAGGTAATTCAAGCTGAGCCAGTTGAAGGCGCAGACCGTCTTTTGAAAATCCAGCTTGATTTAGGCACAGAAAAGAGACAAGTTGTATCGGGTATTGCAAAATACTACAGCCCCGAAGATCTTGTTGGTAAAAAAGTTATCTGTGTCACAAACTTGAAACCTGTAAAGCTACGAGGTGAATTGTCACAAGGAATGATCTTGGCAGGTTCTAAAGGAAAGAAATTAAAATTAGCAACTGTTGACGGTGCATTACCGAATGGGACACAAGTGAAATAGCGATGAGTAACAGGGAGAACAACGTGTTCTCTCTGTTTTTTTATAAATTATATGAAGCAAGGATGCCAAATAAAGGGATGTTCTTCTATAATTGAAACGATACAATTAAATCAAACTTTTTATAAAAAGGGATAAATATAAACCAAAAAAACTATTGAAATCGCTTTCTCAATCGATTATGATCTTATTGAAACGTTTCAATTGAAAAGAGGAATACAGGTATGCCTACGTTAAAAGATGTTGCAAAAATGGCAAAGGTAAGTGTGTCAACAGCTTCCTATGCTATGAATGGAAGTTCGCTTATCCTACCAGAAACAAAACAGCGTGTATACGACGCTGCAAAAGAACTAGGTTATCGCATTAATGGTTCAGCAAAAAATTTAAAGAAAAGCAAGACAGAAATTGTGGCTGTTTTTATTAGTGGATTCACTGGGCCTGTTTTTAATGAAATGCTTGAGGGTGTCCATGATTATGTTGCAAAGCAAGGATATGAGTTAGTTGTTTGTGCTTCAAACGATAAACATCGTTTAATTGTTGAGAATCATTTTGATGGTGCAATTGTCCTTAATTATCATATGGAAGATGAACTGTTGGAGATGGTCGCTTCCGAGAAAATGCCAATTGTTGTTCTTGATCGGGAAAGCAATAACCCGCATATACACCCCTTGCTCTTACCAAATGAAAGTGGTGTGAAGCAGACATTAGAAGCGATTGTAGCCGAAGGACATAAGCGTATCGGCTTTATGGCAGGTCAGGAAGTTTCCTTTGACGGTGAAAAACGCTTTGATGCGTATCAATTATTTATGCAGGAGCATGATCTGCCTGTTTACTATGGTGACCTCATTCGTGCTGATTTCACCGAATCAAGCGGATACGAGTGCATGAAGGGCTACTTGCAACGACAAGAAGGAAAAACAACTGCAACGGCTTTTATATGTGCCAACGATGAAATGGCAATTGGTGCGATGCGTGCCATTAAGGAAAAAGGGTTAAAAATTCCAGAAGACATTGCGATAGTAGGGTTTGATGATATTCCTACTGCGAAGTACACTGATCCAGCTTTAACAACTGTCCGTGTGAATAAAAAGCAATGGGGCAAGGAAGCAGCAAAGCGTTTATTAGATGTAATTGAGAAAAAGACTCTAGAAAACATTGAAGAAACAAGAGTGGATTTAATTAGAAGAAGATCACTTTAGTAAAAAGAAGCGAGAATAGATGTAAGAAAGAGGAGAGATGACGATGAAAAAATATTTGTTTATGCCACTGGGAATTATGCTTGTAACACTAGCTGCTTGTGGAGGTGGTGATGATGCCACTACAGAAGAGGGAACTGGCGAAGACCAAGTTACAATCACATATGCAAGCTGGGGTGTAGCACAAGAAGGCGAAGAAAATCTGGATACTCTTATGATTGAGGCGTTTATGGATGAACACCCCCATATTAATGTGGAAATTGATCGTTCAATTGATGGATCCGATTGGAACAGTTCACTAGCTTCTGCAGCAAGTGCTAGTGAAATGCCTGATGTCTTTTCCATCGCAGAAGTACCTCTTGGTTTAAGCAATGATTGGCTTCTTGATTTAAACGAAGTAGTAAATGAAGATAGCGAGTTCAATGATATTCCTGAAGCCGTTCGTAACGCAGTTGTTTACAACGATTCTTTGTATGCGGTTCCATCAGGGACACAAATACTAGGATACTTTGTTAATAAAGATCTTTTCAATCAAGCAAACCTAGACATCCCAGCGTACGGATTAACCCTTGATGAATTTTCAGCAGCGATTCGTGACACATCTGATGTACAACAAGGCGTATCAGGGATCAATCAAATCTTCTCTATTCCAGATTGGTATCCTTCTGTTGTTGATGAAACAGCTGGCTGGTACACATTTAATGAGGAAACGGGTTATGACTTAGCGAGTTCAAGCTTCATTAATGGCGTACAGTTGGCAGCGGACCTTGCAAATGGAAATTATGCTTATGATTCTTTAAGTGATGAACAAAAGGAACGTTTTGCTGGAGATAACGCGGAAGAAGTTTGGTTAAACGGGGATATTGCACTTAAATGGGACGGTACATGGAGCCTTGAAGGCCTAACAAATGATGCAGAGTTTGACTGGGATTTCGTTGGGATTCCTGGGGGGCGTCCTGTTGTCACGAATGATTACTTAGGAATAGCGAGTTCTACTGAGCATGCGGAAGAGGCTTATTTATTCTCTAAATGGATGGCATTCGGTAAGGATGGGTTCTTAAAACGAATTGAGCTTGCAGACGAAGCTGGTCTTGTTGTGAACAAACTTCCAGTAACGGCTGATCAAGAAGTATTGGATCAATTCTTCGCAAACATTGATGTTCCTGGAGTTGAGCAAGCATATGAAGACATGGATAATGCAGTGATTGAGCCGATGAAAACAGTCCCTGGATACGTTGATTCGCGTTGGGAAGCGCCAACAGGAATTGCTATTGGTGATGAAGCAAATGCCAATATCGCTGCTTTAATTGATGCCGCTGTTCGCGGTGAGATTAAAATTGAAGACTATGCTTCTCAATTAAATGATCTGGCAAACAATCGTTATGAGGATAGCAAAGCTGCGATTGATTGATCCAATCCTGAAACAAGGAGGGAGAAGCAACGAATGCTTCTTCCTTTCAAGCATTTAAGGGAATGGGGGGATAGGTATGGTACTAAAAGGAAGAACGCTCTATTTGACGGTTGCTGCTCTTGTTGTTCTTTCTCCGACTGTTGCAGCTGAAGAAATGACTACAGAACTAGAAGAGATGGAGTTGCCATACGCCGAGACTTTGCAAGAGTGGCAGAGCCAGTATAACAACGTAGATAGTGCACCACAGCTGTATACCGTAACGGATTTTGCAGATGTAGAAGAAAGTGAAGGCGATGCGCTGGACTGGGCAGAAGTAGAACAATTCTCTCTTGAGGCTGAAGTGGCTGAAGCCGGTTTATATAACATTCGCGTTGACTACCGTTTAACTGAGGAGTCGCTCGTTTCGACTGAAGGGGCAATTCGTATAAATGGTGGTTATCCATTCTCTGAAAGCCGTGGGATTCATTTTCCAAGTGAATGGGTTCAGAATGAAACAACGTTTGAACAAGATCTACATGGAGCAGATATTATGCCGAGTCAGAGTCAATTAACCCAATGGCAGTCTGTTCAATTAAGTGATTCAAGAAGCGTTGAGCCTTTCGCATTTGCTCTTGAGGAAGGAATGAACACGATTGAATTTATTCATTTAAGAGGTGCCATTGATTTAACTCGTGTGACACTCGAGCCTATTTCAACAATTCCTACTTATGATGAATACATAAATCGTTTTACTGGTGAAGTCATCAACGATCAATTGATTTCAATAGAAGCGGAACACCCAACTTCAAAAAATGAATCGTCCATTCGACCGATCGTGACGCAGGACCCGTCTGTTTCACCTTATGAAACTGGTAGCAGGAGATTAAATACTTTCGGTGGAGATTCGTGGAAAGTAAGTGGACAGATGGCAAGTTGGTCGTTTGAGATTGAAGAAAGTGGTTTTTATTCGATTACCCTTAAGGCACTTGCTGATAATGATTCGAATAAAGACATTTATCGCAGTGTGTATGTTAATGGTGAGATACCATTTGATCATTTAACAAGCTACGCGTTTCCACAAAGTTCTAGTTGGCAGAATGAAACCTTGTCAGATGAAGACGGCGAGCCTTTTCAGTTTTTTCTAGAAGCTGGCGAAAATACGATCAGTCTAAGAGTAGATGATACACCAACTCAAGGTGTACAAGCAGAACTATCTTCATTAATGTCAGAAATTGATGAATTAACGTTATCGATCAAACAATTGACAGGGAATCAACACGACGCCAGCAGAGGCTGGCGAATTGAAGAATATATACCGGATGTATCATCGCGTTTATCTGAATGGGCTGAAGACATTGATGGTGCAGTAATTGAATTAAGAGAAGCGAGTACCGATGGGACTGATAGCGTCCAAGCCGTTTCGTTACAGGTAGCAGCCGATCGACTCAGGTCATTGGCGGAGTCACCAGATGATTTACCAAACCGTCTATCTGAGTTGTCTGAGGGATCAAGTTCTGTATCCCAGGTGCTAGGTGATGTACTTGTTGCCTTAAGAGATCAACCTTTATTGCTTGATAAACTTTATATCCATGGCGATGTGAGTTTACCAGATCCAGAAGCGGGCTTATGGATGAAAACAAAAGAATCGTTTAGTCGTTTTGTCCATTCCTTTAGCGGGGATGACGTAGCAACAGTAGATGTAGATGATGATGTGATTGACGTCTGGGTGAATCGTCCGCGTCAGTATGTTGATCTTTTGCAGCTCATGGCAGACCAACAATTCACACCGGAAACAGGAATTAAAGTTAGCTTTTCATTAATGCCGGATGAACAAAAATTAATCTTGGCGAGTGCTGCTGACAGTCAGCCTGATTTAGCGTTGGGTATTAGCAACTGGCTTCCTTATGAGTTGGCTATTCGAGGTGCCGCTGTTGATTTAAGTCAGTTTGATGGATTTGACGAATACATTCGCCAATTTGCTCCGGGAGCATTTATGCCACTAATGATTGAGGATGGAATTTACGGGCTACCGGAAACGCAAGATTTCTCCGTTTTATTTTATCGAAATGACTTAATGGAAGCACTATCACTTCCTGTCCCTGATACATGGGGGGATGTGGTTGATATATTACCTGAATTACAGCGTTATGGGATGAATTTTTACTCACCTATTGCTGGCGGTGCTGCATTTAAACCGTTTGCGGCAACTGCACCATTTATCTATCAGTTTCAAGGTCAAATTTTTGAAAGCGATGGTATGGGCGTTGCTTTGAATGAAGATGAAGCCCTGCAAGGCGTGCAGTTTATGGCTGACTTAAACACAATTTACAGCACACCTCTTCAGGTTCCCAATTTTTATAATCATTTTCGCTATGGTTCATTGCCTGTTGGCGTAGGAAATTTTGCAACTTATGTGCAGCTTACTTTTGCAGCACAGGAATTAACAGGCTGGGATATTGCCTTGCATCCAGGTGTGGAACAAGCGGATGGTTCGGTCTCTCGCTGGGCAAGTGGTGCCGCACAGGCAGGAATGATTTTTAATGGTAGTGAGAAGCAAGACGATGCCTGGGAGCTGTTACAGTGGTGGATGAGTAAGGAGACACAATCTGAATTCGCGCAAACCTTGCAAATGACTTACGGAGCAGAATATATGTGGAACACAGCTAACATTGATGCATTTGCTGAGCTACCGTGGCCAGAGGAACATAAAGACGTAATACTAGCGCAGTGGGAACAACTAATTGAAGTACCAAAAACACCATATGCTTATATGGTCGAACGTGAGATAAGCAACGTTTGGAATAAGATGGTCTTTGACGGGGAGAATGCACGATCGGCTGTAGATGATTCCATTATTACGATTGATCGAGAGATGCGAAGAAAGATGGAGGAGTTTGGCTATATGGAGGATGGCAAGATTATTCGTCCTTACCCGATTCCGACCATTGAAGATATTGAAGAAAGAACGAGGGAGAGCGAATGAATTCACAACCAAAACAGCATGTAAGTACAGCGATGTTTTTAGCTCCCTATTTACTATTATTCTTCTTATTTATCGTTATCCCGGTCATTGCTGCCATTGTCTTGTCATTTACGTATTTTAATGCGATTGAGTTTCCAAGCTTTGTTGGGTTAGCCAACTACGTCAATGTATTGACACAGGACAGCGTGTTTATGCAGTACGTGCTGCCTAATACGGTTATATTTGCATTGATTGTTGGTCCTGGCGGCTATATCTTGGCGTTTATTTTGGCCTGGATGCTCGCTCAAATTTCCAAGATACCTAGAACGATACTCGCTTTAATTATTTATTCGCCATCGATGACGTCAGGCATTGCTATGGCAGTTGTCTGGTCTATTATTTTCAGCGGGGATCAGAGTGGCTATTTAAACAGCTTACTGATGCAATGGGGTCTTGTATTTGAACCGATTCAATGGCTCCAATCACCGCAATATCTACTTGCGATTATGATTGTTGTGACACTTTGGGGAAGCATGGGCGTAGGGTTTCTCGCGATGTTGTCTGGTGTAATGAATATTAATAAGGAAATTTATGAGGCTGGTTACATTGATGGAATTAGCAATCGGTTTCAAGAAATTATTTATATAACAATCCCATCAATGCGACCGCAAATGTTGTTCGGGGCAGTTATGGCAATCGTGCAGACATTTCAAGCAGGTGCAATTGGTGTCGCCTTGTCTGGGGCAAACCCAACGCCGCAATATGCCGGTCAATTAATGGTAAACCATCTAGAAGATTTCGGCTTTATCCGCTATGAAATGGGTTATGCAGCCGCAATATCGGTTATTTTACTTCTATTTGTCTACATTTTTTCAATTGTTGCACGACGTCTGTTTGCTGATAAGGATTAGGAGGGGTGGCATGGCTAACAGTTTTCATGGGAGCAAAATGAATCCCGATAAATTTCACCGCAGCCAACTTAAGTTTTACTTGTTTTTAATACCGCTTGCGATTTTTATGGCAATGCCCATTGTATATATTGTGTCACATGCATTTAAACCGATTGATGAATTATTCGCTTATCCACCGCGGTTTTTTGTAGATAAGCCGACCTTGCAAAATTTTGCCGACTTAATAAACAATCGGTCGGAATCTGGTGTGCCAATGTCTCGTTATTTATTTAACAGCATTATCGTAACCATTATAGTTGTATCGATTACCGTATTCATCAGCTCAATGGCAGGTTATGCCTTGTCTAAAAAGAAATTTAAATTAAAAAAAATGATCTTTGAAATTAATACACTTGCGCTGATGTTTGTCCCTGCTGCTGTGGGAATTCCAACTTACTTATTGATTCAACAGATCGGCTTATTGGACACGTTCTGGGTACATATTCTACCGATGCTTGCTATGCCCGTTGGCTTGTTCTTATTAAAGCAGTTTATTGATCAAATTCCAAACGAGTTAATAGAAGCTGCGCAGATGGATGGGGCAAAGGACATTCAAATTTATTGGAAAATTATTATGCCGCTTGTGGCGCCAGCATTAGCAACAGTTGCTATTCTTTCCTTTCAGGCAGTCTGGAACAGTGTCGAAGCATCGACCCTTTATATTAACGACGAGAATTTAAAAACGTTTGCTTTTTATATGTCTACGTTAACGAGTGATGCAGCGGGTAACACAGTTGCTGGGCAAGGTATGGCGGCGGCAGCTGCACTAATTATGTTTTTGCCAAATCTAGTTATCTTCATCATCCTGCAAAGTAAAGTGATGAATACAATGGCGCATTCAGGAATTAAGTAAGGGAAGGAGGAAGCGAGATGAAAAAAGTACTGTTACTATGGCTCTGTTTTGCGTTTATTTTTATGATGCCATTAAGTGTACAGGCTTCTGTTGAAGTCCCTTATAAAACGTATACGCTCTCAGGTGAGGGTTATCCGATGGAAACCCAAGTTGCTTATGTTCCTGTTGGGAATATCGGGAATGCTGGTGAATTAATCGCACCTGAGGATTTATTTATTGATGAAACCAACAGTGTTTTTGTAGCTGATTCAGGCAAACAGCTTGTTGCTGTTTTTAATGAAGAAGGAAGTCTGATAGGTGAGATTGGATCAGGAGAGTTGATTGAACCGCTTGGGGTTTTTGTCAATGAGACAGGTATTTACGTCGCCGACTATGGACGAGAAGAGATTGTTTTGTTTAATCATGATGGCGAGTTGATGCAATCATTTGGACGTCCGGACACACCTTTGTATGGAGAACGTGCAGTGTTTAAACCGCAGAAGGTCGCGGTTGACCGTAGAGGGAATATGTATGTGGTCTCTGAAGGATCAACCAATGGGATTGTTCAATTAAGCTCAGAGGGAGATTTCCTCGGATTCTTTGGTGTTAACCGTTCGGGAAGTTCACTTATGTCGTTTTTGCCAGATTTATTAACGAGTGAAACGCAACGCTTAAATCAGTTTTTACGTGTTCCACCTGCCCCTTCAAATATAACGATTGATGAACAAGGTCTCATTTACACCGTTACTGCTGGGACAGATGAAGAAGTACTTCGCCGACTCAATATTGCCGGCTCTAATATGCTCCCGTCTGATATTGCTGGCTCAAATCCGATGCGCGATGTGGCTGTTGGCCAGGCGGGTAACATGGTCACCATTACAACGGATGGAACGATCTATGAACTTGATCCAGAGGGATACACACTGTTTTATTTTGGTGGTAGAGAAGATGGTACAAGTCGAGCTGGATTATTTGTTCAGCCGAGTGCAATTGAAATCGATCAGAATGGACAGTTGTTAATTGCCGACAGGGAAAAAGGAACAGTGGAGTTGTTTAGTCCGACCGGTTTTACAGAAAAGCTGCACGAAGGCATTGGCTTGTTCGCGGAAGGTTATTATGTGGAAAGTGAAGCGATTTGGCAAGATGTTCTTCAATTAAATGCGTCGTTTGCACTCGCTCATAATGCCATCGGTCAGTCTGAGTTTAAACAGCAAAATTATGACGAAGCAATGGAGCGATTTAAACGTTCAAATAATCAGAGTGCGTACTCAAATGCGTTCTGGGAAGTTCGTTATGAGTGGATGCAGGAAAACTTAAGTTTGCTGTTTGCATCCGTTATCGGATTAATTACATTGCGTTTCGGGATCGTTTACACGAATCGACGCTTCGGTTATTTGGCACCTGTGAACCAAAAGTGGCAGCAAGTGAAACAATGGAAGCTTCTGAACGATCTGTTGTTTTTGTTCCGGTTTATTCGCCACCCAATTGATAGTTTTTATTATTTAAAAACAAATCAACGGAGCTCGCTTTTGTCAGCATCAATAATGTATATCATTCTTTTTTTATCTTATTTATTTTTTGTTTATGGAAGAGGGTTTATTTTTAGTCCGACACCGCTAGAATACTTTTGGTTCACATATGATTTGGTCTTATTCGTTACACCAATTCTTTTCTTTCTACTCGTAAACTACTTAGTCAGCACGATTAGTGATGGAGAGGGTCGCTTTAGTGAATTGTATAAAGGGTTTATTTATGCCTGTGCTCCGTTATTAATTGGTTTAGTACCGCTTGTTTTTGTGTCACAGATTTTAACATTAAATGAAGCGTTTATTTTTAACTTCAGTTTAATTATTATGATTTCTTATTCGCTCATTATCCTCTTTATTATGGTAAAAGAAATTCACGATTTTTCGTTTTGGGGTACCGTAAGAAACATTTTAATTACCCTATTTGGAATGATTTTGCTTGCTTTTGTACTTATGATTGTCTATGTGCTGTTTGATCAAGTGATTCAGTTTGTTTCGTCCATTATCCAGGAGGTGCTGTACCGTGTTTAAAAAAATTACCTGTGTATGTATAGCCTTTGGCCTGGTTCTTTTCTCTGGACATGATGCTGCATTCGCTCAAGATCAGGGTGGGGGGATTACACCGTGGCACCGCTCGAATCAATTTACTCAACCGCTTGTTGTTGAACAAACAGAGCTACCTCTTATTGAACCAGCGGAGAATGGCTTTACAAAAGTGGCTGAATCGAATGAGTTACTGTTGTATGTAGAACCAGAATCTCTCGGTCTACATATTGAAGCAAAGCAAACTGGTTATGTTTGGCGCTCAGGCGTTCACGGACAAGAAGATGTTAATTTAAATGAGACTTGGCGGGATATGGCCAATTCAGCCATTACAATAGACTATTTAGACCAACGGAACAACTTGCAAACTGAAAGCCTTATTACGAATGATTCTGAGGTTGACTTGATCGAGACTGGTGCGGGATTTACGGCAAACATTGAGTTTGGTCGATCAAACATCAAACTTTCGCTGAACGTGGAGCTTGAAGAAGATCGTTTATCGTTCACAATACCCGAAGAATCAATTGAAGAAGGTGAACGGGCGCAGCTAGTGTCGTTGCGATTATATCCGTTTTTAGGGGCTGCCGATGAGACGATTGAAGAGGGGTATCTCTTTTTACCTGATGGAAGTGGTGCATTAATTCGGTTTGAAGAGGAAGCAAGGGCAACAACGCCATTTCGTGCACCTATTTACGGACAAGATGCGGCATTTGAACGCAATCGAACGTCGGTATCGCAGCTAAACGAACCGTTGTCTATTGCCTATCCTGTATACGGTATTGTCCACGGAGAAAAACAAAACGGCTTTGCGGCTATTCTTGGCGAGGGCAAGCATCATGCCGACATTATTGCCTATCCAAAAGGTGCTTCAACCGACTTCTATTGGACGACAGCATCGTATACATTCCGTCATGAATACTATCAACCAACAAGTCGAAGTGGTGATGGGTTTAATACGTATCAAAGCGAGCGACTTACCTATTCCATTGAGCAAGAGCTTGTATTCCTGCAAGACGATGAGGCGAGCTATGTTGGAATGGCCCATGCCTATCAAACGTATTTAGCAAAGAATGACCTATTACCGACGCAAGAAGATGAGGTGCGAGTTAACGTCGAGTTTTTAGGAGGAGAAACAAAGCGTCGTTTCTTTTGGAGAACGATTGAGGCAATGACACCTGTCGCAAAAATAGAAAGCCATGTAGAAGACCTTCATGCGGCCGGGGTTGAGAATATGCAGGTCGTTTATCGAGGCTGGATGTCGGGTGGTTTAACAGGAACGTTACCGCAGAAGAACGGTTTTGAATTGGCGCTCGGTTCTAGAGAAGAACTCGCGCAAGCACAGCAGCGCCTTGCAGATCTCAACATCCCGCTTTATTTCCAAACGGATTATACAAAAGCATATGATGGGGCTTCTGGCTTCTCAGGACAAAATGATGTGGCAACCCGCTTAAATGGGGAAGCAGCATTGTCATCTGGTTATTACTGGAGTTACTATTTGTTGACTCCTGAGTGGGCACTTGATGCCGTAGAAGCAGATCTTGCGATGTACGAAGACAATGGCGTTGGACGATTGGCAGTAGACACGACCGCTGCAGCGCTGTACAGCCATTATACAGGGAATAACGTTGTCCAGCGTGAGGAGGCAGTGGAGCACTATCAAACGTTATTTGAAAAACTGACAGATGAGGTCGGACCACTCGCCTTAAATCAGCCGAACGATTACGCATGGAAATACGCTGAAAGTTTTCAGAACATCCCGCTGTACTCTTCAAACTATACTATGGTGACCGACACCGTTCCATTCATGCAGATTGTCTTGAAGGGGCATCTACCATATTTTGGAGAGTTCTCAAACTTTCATAATCAAACAGAGCAAGATCTCTTGCGCATGATTGAATACGGCGCATATCCGTCCTTTTACTTAACAACAGAGTCGTCGCACCTGCTATTTAATACACCTTCTGAAGACTTGTTTACATCGCAGTTTGATACGTGGAAAGAAGACGTTGTAAACCAATACCTTACTGCTGTTGAAGTGCTTAAGCCAGTTGAAGGTGAAACAATCGTTGACCGAATTGTACACGGAACAGGACTTGTTGAAGTGGTCTATTCAAATGGGAAGTCAGTAGTTGTTAATTACCGTGAAGCGGATGCGACGATAAATGGACTGACGTTAGAGGCACTTAGCGCTCAGACAATGGACCATACACAACTTGAAAATCAGGAACAAGAGGAGGGTGAGGCAGAGTCATGAGTCGGTTAACAATTAAAACGAGAAAATCGCTAACTGGCTACGGGTTTATCCTCCCCTGGCTCATTGGTTTTGCTATTTTCACTGCTTTTCCATTGTTTTATTCTATTTATTTAAGTTTTCATGATGTCCGGATTACGCCTAATGGAATTCAGACAAGCTATACGCAGTTTTCAAATTACTATGATGCCTTTGTTGTTGATGGGCAATTTGTACAAATCCTCCTAACCTATTTACGTGAATTTGCCTTTTCAGTACCGATCATTCTAGTCTTTTCTTTAATCATTGCTTTGTTGTTAAATCAACCAATTCGATTCCGCGGGTTGTTTCGTCTCGTTTTCTTTTTGCCGGTTATCATCATTAGTGGACCGGTTGTTAATCAACTAATTGAGCAAGAGATGACGAGCATTCCAGTGCCAGAAAGCAACTTTATCTTTATGTATCTAATGGCGGGAGACGGAATTATTAGCACGATCTTTACGTACTTAATGGACAACCTCATTATGACGCTATGGTTTTCTGGTGTGCAGATCTTAATTTTTTTAGCGGCTTTGCAGAAGATCGATCGTCATATTTATGAAGCAGCTAAGATCGATGGAGCTTCAAACTGGGAATGTTTTTGGAAAGTAACCTTGCCGAGTTTGTTTCCGATTCTATTAGTAAACACGATTTACACAACGGTTATGTACTCGATCTTTGCGCTTAATGGAGTAGTCATGCACATCCAAAGCCATATGTTCCGAGTGGAAACAGGGTTTGGTTATGCCTCGGCATTATCATGGATTTACTTTGCTGTTATCTGTCTAATCTTGCTTCTAATTGTTGGGTTTATGACAATACGAGGCCGTAAGGGGAGAGCGTAATGGATTTACAAACAAAGAAACTGCAAAGAAACGTTAATCTCAAACGGTCAAAATTAGGAACAGCAAAAGTGAGGAAATTCTTATTAGGAAGTCAGGATAACAGCGGACTGCTTATGAAACTGCTTGTCTACAGTTTGTTAATTGGGATTGGCTACGTTTATTTATATCCTGTGCTCTATATGGGCGTCTTCAGTCTAAAAAGTTTAGAGGATTTGCTTAATCCCCTCGTTAACTGGATACCAACAGGTCTTTATTGGGAGAATTTCATCAGGGCGCTAGAAGTGTTAAACTTCTGGCCGTCATTATGGCAGACGCTTTATGTGACAGTCATCCCTGCAGCAATCCAAACAGCAGTTGCGGCAGTAGTCGGATATGGATTTGCTCGATTTCAATTTCCATTAAAGAAAACATTGTTCGTTCTTGTATTAGCAACTTTTATCATTCCGCCGCAAGTCACTTTAATTCCGCGGTATGTATTTTTTAACGAGCTTGGCTTACTTGGAAGCATTCAGTCTTTTGTTCTGCCAGCTTTGTTTGGTCAAGGCATTAACAGCGCTATATTTATATTAATCTTTTATCAATTTTTCCGAATGTTGCCGGACTCTCTTGAAGAGGCGGCGCAGCTAGACGGAGCCGGGAATTTACGTATTTTCTTTACAATTGCTTTGCCAATGGCAGTACCGGCAATCATTATTTCTTTTTTGTTTTCACTCGTATGGTATTGGAATGAAACGGGTCTTGCGGCGATTTACTTTGGTAATAGCTTAACGACATTGCCACTTGAGTTGCAGCGTTTCTCTGCCGTGTATGAGCAAATGTATGGCGGTGAAGGTAGCTTTGACTTTATCAATGAAGGCATTCAAATGGCGGGTACACTTATTACAATTTTGCCGCTGCTCATTATTTACTTTATCGCACAGCGCTGGTTCGTTGAAGGTGTGGACCGATCAGGAATTGCAGGAGAATAAGGAGAGAAAAAAGAGTTGAATAGAGAAAAGATCATACAAGAAGAAGCATATAGAAGTTTTTTATTTTTTTGGGAAGAGGCCAATACAGATCCTTCTAGCCCTGGTTTTGGGTTAATACGCGATAAAACAGGAGATGATGCCGTCCATGTGGCAAGTATTGCTTCTGTAGGATTTGGCTTATCGGCGATTATTATTGGAATTGAACGTGGCTGGATATCGCACCAAGAAGGCTTTGTTCGTACGAAAGGAACATTAGAAACTTTTTTACATCAGGTTGAACATTTTGATGGCTTCTTTTATCATTTTTTAGATATGAGAACGGCAAAACGCTATAAAGAATACCATGACTGTGCCTCAATTATTGATACCTCGCTGTTTTTAAATGGTGCCATTACATCGGCAGAATACTTCGGCGGAGAAATAAAGTCACTATTTAACAAGCTGTATGAACGAATCAATTGGCAGACGTATTACAACAAAGAAACAAATCAGTTTTACATGGGATACGATGAAGAGACTGGCGGTTTTGGTCAGTGGGATATGTATGCGGAGCAACTGATGCAGTATATGCTTGGGACGGCATCGCCAACCCATCCAGTCCCAGTTGCTATATACGATGGCTTCGAGCGCCAACTAGGAACTTACGGGGATTATACGTTTTATAACTCCCCAGGTGGTCAACTATTTACGCATCAATTTGCCCATGCTTGGTTCCAATTTAAAGATACAGTTGATAAAGACGGGATAGACTGGTTTGATAACTCGGTAAAAGCATCGCTTGCGAGCAGGCAATATGCAATAGATAACCAGAACACTTTCCGGACATGGTCAAAGGATTCTTGGGGGCTTACAGCGAGTGAAGGCCCTAACGGCTATCATGGCCACGGTACGCCGCCTTACCATCCGCTTGTAGATGTGAAAAATGATGGGACGGTTGCTCCTTGTGCAGCAGCAGGCTCGATTGTATTTACACCAGAAGAGTCGAAAGCTGCGCTGGAGCATTTTTATCAAGCGCATCCAAGACTTTGGAGTAAGTATGGATTTCTGGATGCGTTTAATGTTGATTTAGAACCAGCTTGGTATTCAGAAAGAGTGATTGGAATTGATAAAGGGATTACCCTGTTAATGATTGAAAATGAACGCAGCGGCCTGATTTGGGATTTGTATATGAAAAACGACTATATAAAGAAGGCACAAGACCTTCTTGGATTTAAAAAGCAGCAAGAAGCATAAGGAGTCGTCAGTAATGATCGAGCTAAAAGAAAAGAAAATCTTCATAGATGGGAAACCGCAGCTCATTCTGTGCGGGGAAATCCATTATTATCGGCTTGAGAAAGATGTGTGGCAGGACCGCCTAAATAAATTAAAAGCGGCTGGCTGCAATGCCGTCGCAACCTATGTACCTTGGATTTGTCATGAACCAAGGGAAGGGGAGATTGATTTAACAGGTAGGTCAAGACCAGAATTAGACCTTGCTGGATACATTGATCTCTGCCAGCAGAACGGGCTTTATTTCATTATTAAGCCTGGTCCATTTATTATGGCGGAAATGAAAAATGAAGGGCTACCTTATTGGATTTATGAGAAGCACCCTGTTATTAAACCGCTTGGCTGGGACGGGAAACTAGGACCAACTCCGACAGTTGATTACACGCACCCTCGTTTTCTAGAAGAAGTGAGAAATTGGTACGAAGCGATTATGTCGATTGTAACGCCTAGGCTACATCGAAGTGGTGGTCCAATCATTGCTTTGCAGCTTGATAATGAAGTTGGTATGCTCGATTGGGTTAGTAACACACCTGATTTAACTGATCATGCAGTGGCATCCTTTATTGCTTGGATTAAAAACACGTATAACAAAAAGGAACAAACCGAGCGCTACGCGCATGAATTAACACCGCAAGAAGTTCGTTCTCCCGATGAATCGTATGTAGCGGCACTTCATAAAGATTTAGGCTATTTTATGCGTGATCGATTTGCCGATTATATCCGGACACTGCGTGGGTATGCAGAACAATTTGGAGCCGTTGGCATCCCATTCATCGTAAACATTCATGGAACGGGAGGAGGAAGGGGGTTTACGTTCCCGATTGGTATAAGTCAACTATACAAAAGCTATACACAGGCACCGGGTTATCTGTCAGGATCAGATATTTATTTTGGTGATTTAACTATGGAGACCTTCCAAGACTTGTATCTTATAAATGGAATGATGGACGCTGTACATACGGCTGATCAGCCATTAACTTCGATTGAATTTAACTGTGGAGACGGAAATTTCGGTGAAAATTATGGTGGAAGGTATGACCCTTCAGCTGCTGATTTAAAAGCGCGGATGTGCATCGCCCAAGGAAACCGTCTCTTGAATTATTATCTATTTGCTGGTGGCAGAAACTACCGACTTGATGAACGACGAGGTGATGGGAATGATCGCATTGCGGCAACAGGAGAACGACATGGGTTTGCAGCACCAATTGACCCCGAGGGGAACGAGAATTATACGTACCCTCGTATGGCTGAATCCATCAAAACGTTAATGGCGCAAGGAGAGCAACTAGCATCAATGGAGGAAGAACATGATTCCGTTGCTTTTGGTTTTATTCCCGACTACTATATGACTGAATATCGGTATCCCAAAAGTGCTGTTATGCAATCCGTTTATCAAAACATCGAAGAATTTCGTGCACACGGCGCTTGGGAAATAATGGGTCGAGCCATGTTGTTAGGCGGTTACCGCTTTACAGGGATTGATGTACAAAATAAGTCACTTGATCCAGAAAGAAATAAAGCAATTGTGCTGCCTTCTGCACGCTACATGGCCGAGTCCATTCAAAAAAAGCTTGTAACTTACATGCATGCCGGGGGAACGGTACTCCTCTATGGTGAAGCACCTACCTTTGATATGGAGGGAACACCATGTAATGAGCTGCTCGCAGCTGCTGGTGTGCAAGCAGTTGGGGTTAAGCGTGCTGAAGAAGGTTACTATTTATCGGTCATTGCAAAAGGCATAGCTGCACCAAGACCAGAAGTGCGTACGCATTTTGCCCAACTTTTTTCAGGAGAAAACATTGAGCCGATCTTTGAACTGTATGGCTCTAATGAAATAAGTTCTTTTCAGCAGCGTATTGGGCAAGGAAAGTTAATCGTTATTGGAAATGCGTATCGATGTGATATTGAGTTATTCCAAACGCTCTTAACATCAGTCGGTGCTCCTCCAAAACTCTCACATGACTATAAGCATCATGGACTGTTCTTGACTACAACAAAAGGCAAAGAAGGAGAACGTTTTCTCCATGTCCTTAATTTAGACGGATTTGAAAAAAGGTTCGGCGTCTATGAGAACAAAGAACAACTGTTTGGAGGAAAAGAAATTCACCTTGGAGCTAGAGATGGGTTACTTTTGCCAATCAACGTAATGTACGGGGATGTGAGAGTTTGCTATTCAACAGCAGAGGTAAAACGAGTTTCTGACAAGAAAATGACGTTTAGAGGCGGTAGCCACGGGTTTGAAGCATGTTTACAAACGAAGAAACAGCCACAAGTCGGCGATGGTGCTACTGTGGAATACATGGACAATGAGTGTTACCAGTTAAAAACAGAAGGAGCAGAATGTGTCGTGACGTTTGCTTAACATCTTTACATTTTTAGACTTTTCAGCTAATCTATAAAGGCGATAAGAATGGAGGTGAGTAGAAGTGGATCTTTTTAATGGTAGTCAGACAAAGCTCCGTAAATACCTGTGGATTTGTCAGGCGATTTTTTCGAATGCAGTAACAAAATTGGATCAGTCTGTCCTTTTTGAAAAACTGTATAGAAAAACGCATTAGGAAGAGAGACATCTACTCGCACATCGGTTAAAGGCGACAGAGCATTCTTCTGTCGTCTTTTTTGTTGTTCATCAGAATCTCTTCCTATTCTCATAGGAGGAAATCAAAATGATAAATAGTTATGTAAACAAGGTTAGTCAAGTATACGGAGGAACAGAGGTTTTTCGAGATCTTTCTGTAGAAATTAAGGCTGGACAAATTATCGGACTAGTTGGACGAAACGGACAGGGTAAAACAACGCTTGCTCGGATGTTTGCAGGAGAAGAACAACCGACTTCAGGGGAAGTTGGCTGGCGCAAAGGAATTAAGAAAGCGATGTTGGCTCAAGTACCGAATCACAATGGGAAAGTAGTCAGTGCTGTTTTAGAGGATGTATTTAAGGATTTACTTCAGAAGCAAGACCGAATGGATAGTCTGGAGAAAACATTAGCTCAATCGCTAAATGAATCGGAGCTCGAACAGACATTGAACGAGTATGGAAGGCTGCAGCAGGATTTTTTGGAATTAGGCGGGTATGAGTATAAAGCGACTATACGCCGTGTTGCAGCAGGAATAGGGATTAGTGAGTTATTAGCGTTAGACTGGGAGTTACTTAGCGGCGGTGAACAAACAAAAGTGGGCTTAGCGGTGCTGTTGTTGCAGAAACCAGACTTGCTCGTACTTGATGAACCAACAAACCATCTAGACTTTCATGCCTTAGATTGGCTGGCAGACTGGCTTAAACAGTACGATGGTAGCATTCTGTTAATTTCACATGACCGTGCTTTTCTAGACGCAACGGTTTCTTGCATTTGGGAGATTGAAAGCGGTATTCTTCATACGTATTATACAAACTACTCTGGTTATATAATTGAACGAGAAGAACGTATACTGAACGAATTTAACCAATACACGGATCAGTTGAAGAAAATTAAAAAGATGAAAGAGACGATCAAACGGTTAAAAGAGTGGGCAAATCGAGCCAATCCGCCTAATGCTGGAATGCATCGTCAAGCTAAGAGTATGGAAAAAGCATTGGCAAGAATCGAACGTTTACAAAAACCTGTTGTAGCTAAAAAAGTAAACCTGTCATTTAAACAACAAAAACGAGCAGGCAATGATGTTCTTGCGTTTGCACATGTAAGAAAAAGCTTCGGGTCAAACCAGATTCTTGCTGATGTCAATTTTGAGCTTAAACATCAAGAAAAAGTAGCGATAGTTGGGAGAAATGGTTCAGGGAAATCAACCATACTGCAGCTCTTATTAGGACGAATGACTGCAGACAAAGGGGACATAAAAGCTGGATCGAATGTCTCCATCGGGTATCTTTCGCAGCATGTAGATGAACTGGACACTGAGCAAACCGTTATGGAGGCATTCCGGTTAAGTGCACACGTACCCGAAGAAGATGCGAGAGGGATACTAGCAACATTCTTGTTTTACGGATACGACGTCTATAAAACGATAGGAGCACTTAGTGGTGGAGAAAAAATGCGCTTACGTTTGGCACAACTCGTTTTCGAAAAGCATAATGTTCTCATTTTTGATGAACCGACAAACCATTTAGACATTGAATCCAAAGAAGTGTTGGAAGAAGCAATCAAACAGTTCAAGGGAAGCGTCATAGCTGTTTCCCATGATCGCTATTTTTTAAACAAGTTGTTTCCAGTTACGTACTGGCTTGAGAAGGGGAAGTTAACTCGGTACGAGGGTTCATTTGCTTATGCTGAGCAGAAGAGAAAGGACATGTACGATTAATTGCTTAAATCGTTCTCAAGTAGATGTGAATAAAGAGATGGGGATAAGAAAATGAAATATGTTGGAAACAGCACAATGAGAAAGAATATGCGTGTTTGTCCTTCTTGTTTGCACCCCTTCACAAAAAGGGAATTAGGCGAAGCCTGGATTCCCTTTTCTTTAAAATGTAAAGGGTGTGGAGCTTACATACATGAATTAAAAGTTTCGTTATCGTTACTAATTCCTGGGCTCTTGTTTGCTCTAGTGATGGTCGAGCTTGCAGAATGGCTCCAAGAACAAATCGCGCCGATTCTTCCGATCATTAAAGAAGTTCCGTTAAGCTTAATCATAGTGGTATGCCTTGGCCCACTTTATTATGGAGCAATACGCAAAATGGTCGATTTTACATACAAAAATGGACGTTTTTTTGTGAGGAAGCGTTAAAGATTATTTTTTCGTTTTTTAAGCCAGTTGTTTAATGCCTCAACATCTTCGTTCGATGCGTCATCATCTGTATAGCGAACAACATTGTATTTCTGATCCAATCTTACTATTTCTTTATCCATGGAATTTTCATTAAGTTGTACTCTTGTTATCAATTCACTTGCGGTACTATCTTTTTTAATGGAAAGGCCTTTTTTTTGTTCCACACGTATAAACTCTTTAAATAAAAACCGAATTTTTTCTTTATTCGTCTTAAAATCATCAATCGTTTTCCGGCGGGTAAAGGTCTTTTTCAGCCATTGAAGCGACTGGCTTCTAATCTTCTTACGCCATTTTCTAAACTTAAAAACGCTCTCTTTTTCTTCAAAATAAGTTTCAGCTTGCTTGTCTGCTCGATTTGATAGACGATTAACAAATTCACTCAGCCATTTCTTCAATTTTTTCATGTACTTAAGGAGAAGAATGAGTACAATGGTTAGAAATACAGCAAGGAAAAGATAGAATAAAAGGTCGACCCATGAAAAGGAAGGTTCTACTTGTTCTGAACTCCCCTCAAAGACAACTTCCTCCCTTTCTGCTTCGCGTTCACCATATTGTATGGGATTATCGTATTGCATCAAATTCGAAATCCAAGTTAAAATGATGCCTGCACTTTGCCGGATAAAATAAAAAAGCTGATTTAAATATTGGCTAAATACAATTAAAAACAAAACGGATGAAAACAATAGGAGAAAAACTCGGTTTTTTAGCAATGTTTTTCTTGGAACTTTTGTTTGAGTACTGTAAAAAGTATAGTTCTCTCTTAACGTTTCTGAGTTGGAGTAAAAGATAATTAGAATAATATAAATACACGCCGCTATCGTAATGATCGGTGAAAATTCGGCTGTGCGATCAGTCAGGTTGAATAAAATGGTGAAAAATAAGTAGATGCTTAGACCTTTCCATAGCTTTTTATAAGGTAACAAATCTTCAGCGTATTCAATTCCATACTTAAATCCGCGTAAAAGAATAAACAGAATAGAGAATCCCATTAACAAAGAGCTAGGTAGTGAAGTAAAGAGTGAATAGATAAAGGTAATACTTATTGATAGCACACTTGCTGTGCTAAGAAGTACCCAGTTCATTCTAAAAAATGACAGAGTACCAGCAAGCATACAGGCTGTATACGTAAGATAGAGAACAATAAACCAACTTAAGATTAACGGACTTGGTAACGTTAATACAACAAGGTATAAAAGAATAGGGAAGAGCATTGCAAATTCAAGAAGGCTGGCAACGAATCGACGTTGCCAATTGTGATCGTTCATTTTGACCCCTCCTGAAAAGAACGTGTTTGCTGAATGGTTTCAAGCTCAATAACCTGCACTTGATTGCCCATTTGTCTCAGTGTGTGAACACTGTTAATAACGTCCATAGAATTAAAATCAGAGAGAATAATAATGTCTTTTTTTCTCATGTTTTGCTTAATATCTATTTGTAAAAAATCATTAAAATTCATCATTTTTTTCCGTACTAACATAGCAAGTTTCGTGTATAAAGCATGCAAATGAGAGCGGTTTGCCTTTGCAAGTGTATGGATACGATTGACCTTCGTTTGATCAAGTTGATCCACTGTCTCAATGGTATGCGCATTACATCCGAACCCTACTTCTAAGCCATTATTTATCGCAACTGTCGCGAGAGTTGCAGCATAGGAAATAGCTTTTTCCATCAATTGATTGTAACGTTCACGACTCCAGTTTTTCTTATTTTCATCAAAATTAATGTAAATCATAAGCTGATAATCTGCTGAATAATCATTTTTATTCACTTTTAAATCACCGGTTCTGGCGCTCGCATTCCAATTAATCCGTTTCATCGAATCATGTGAGGCATACTCTCTCACTCCAGCGTTAATAAAAGGGTCATCTACAACCCAACGCTTTACTAGTATGTGACCTTGCAAGCTGGAAGATGGGTAGGTCATAGTACTTAAATCAATTAGTTTGGGATAGACGATAATGGTTAAGGGCGTTTCTATTCCTTTGTAGGCTGTATGAAATCCTAAAAAATCACCCGTTTTTAACGAACTTTTATCTACTTTGAAATACCCACGATTTGGACAAGATACTTCGTAGGAGCGCTTAATTTTTTGATAAGGTGACAAGCTGAAGATGCTTTCAACCCCGTTATAATGATCTGTCTGATTTACGGTTTCTGAATGAAGTACTAGTTCCTTGGGGATAAAGGAATGAACACGAATCCAGGGAAGTGGTAATAGTTTTTTATTAACAATTTCCTCTTTATACAGAACAATTTCACCAGCAAAAATAGGTTTATCTTCAATATGACGAGTATAGAAAACATGAGCAAAAGCCCATTTTTGATACAGATAAATTTGGAGGTTAACTAAAATAAATGTTGCTAGTAATAAAAAAACAATAGTCATTTACTACGGTCCCCGCTGGCATACAACCCATCTTCAGTCGGTATTTCTATCCCTTGAATAATTTCATCTATGATCGTTTCATTCGTTTTTTCTTCATGGTACAGGTAATTTGATACAATGCGATGACTTAGCACAGGTTTAGCAAAATGTTTGACATCATCAGGTGCGACATAACTTCTACCTTGCATCGATGCATATACTTGAGAAGCTTTTAATAAAGCTTGACTACCACGTGGACTGACACCTAATGCAAGAGAAGGATGATTTCGTGTATGTTCAACAATCTTAACTATATATGAAAGAATGTCATCACTAACATAAGTGCTTGAGTACGTTTGTTGTGCCTTAAGAATGTCTTCATAAGTAGCGACTGGTCTAACGGATTGGAGAGGATTGTCATCTTTAAATCTTTTTAAAATTTTCACACCTTCAGCTTCAGAAGGATAGCCCATAGAAGTTTTTAATAAGAAGCGATCGAGCTGAGCTTCTGGTAAAGGAAACGTACCTTGACTCTCAACGGGATTTTGTGTCGCAACGACCATAAAGGGAGAGTCGAGCAAATGAGTCTCTCCGTCTATGGAAACCTGTCTTTCTTCCATACTCTCGAGCAAACTGGATTGTGTTCTAGGAGTTGCGCGATTGATCTCATCTGCCAGCAATAAATTAGTGAAAATGGGACCAGGTCTAAATTGAAAATCGCCTTTTTTCTGATTGAAAAAGTGGAGTCCTGTTATATCTGTAGGAAGTAAATCTGGAGTGAACTGTATTCGCTTGAATGCAATTCCTAGTGAGGCAGATAGTGTTTTTACTAATAATGTTTTTCCTGTACCAGGAACATCATCTAGCAGAACATGTCCGGAGGAAAATAACCCTACTAGTAATGAATCAATTACATCGTCTTTTCCGATAATTACTTGGTTGATAGATTGCTTAATTAATGAAGCGAGTGTTTGTATTGTATGGTCCATATGTAGAGCACTCCTTAATCAGAATAGATAGAATCAATTATAAAGGAAATAGTAACTAAATAATACTGAATTTTTTATATTTATAAAAAGATACAAATAAACCAATGCGCATACGCATTGGTTTTTACACATCATCAATATCGACTAGTTGATGCACTGTTCCATCTTCAACGCGAACCTCAAAGATATGCCCATTGTCTGAGAACGCAAAAATGCCACTATTAAAGTCGGTTTGGAGGTGTTTAAAGAAAACACCATCAATGGTAGATCCTTCACTATCATCAAAATGAAGTTCATATGTACCATCTTCCTGTTGCAACAAATATGCGTGAATCCCTCGTTCAAAGTTCCAATCATCGGTTTCGTCAGAACGCTCTTTTGGTACAACATGTAAGTCAGCAAAAGGCGCTTTTTCAAGCAATTCATTAATAATTGAGCCACCAATAAGCGTAGACCACAGACTTTCAACAATTTGACCAATAATAATTTGTGATGCCTGTTTTTCTTTTGCTGTTCTAGCAATGACTTTGGTTATGTCATAGGAATTTGACTTTTCGATAATCAGCTCCGCTCCATAATCATCTGCAAGCTCTTTAAAAAGAGACATGTCTACTTCTTTGTCATGCTTATATTCTTCTTCTGGTAGTGAATCAAAAACAAGAACGGTTAAAGGTGCTTCAAGTTGTTCTGCAAGTCGAGCTCCACGTTTAATTAAGCGACTGCCGCTATGACCATAATTAACACATACTAAAATGCGTTCTTCTAATCTGTTTGGGGACATCGTTTCACTCCTTTGTGAATCATAACGAATAGTATACCCATACAAGCAAAAATGAAACTAAAGTTATCCCTATCATGTGGTACAGAAATTATTCATATACATGGTTTAACTTGCTATTTACACGGGGAGGTATGAAATAGGTGACATCGATGACTGAGAAACTGTTCCCTATTTTTTTGAAAACTACTTATGGAACCAAGTGGGGGTATATGAACAGGTCAGGTCGTACTCGAATTTCAACTATATACGATAAGGCATTTTCGTTTCAAAGCAATGGCTTAGCTATTATTAAACTCGATGGACAATATGGTTTAATTAATCGCCATGGTCGCTATATTGTCAATCCGATATACCAAGAAATTCGACCATTCTCTGGCAGTAAAGCGGTCGTCCGCACGAAGACAGGATACAGTGTAATTAATGATGCAGGTAAAATTCTAACAAAGAAAAATTATGGATACATCGCACAAATGAGGAGTAACAGATTGCTTTTTCAAGAAAATAACGAGTATGGCTACTTAAATGAGCGAGGAGAAGAAGTCATCCCAGCAGCCTACCTAAAAGCAAATGAATTCGAAACTGAGTATACGACTGTACAAACACGCAGCGGTCAATACTTTTTAATCGATATATACGGAAACACCATACAAACCTATCCATTTAGTAAAGTAGGAGCCCTAAGTGAAGAAAGAATACCATTTAAATCAGACCAAAACTCCAAATGGGGGTTTCTGTCAAAGAGTGGCAAGCAAGTAATTGAACCTCTTTATGACCGAGTCTTTGCGTTTTTTGAAGGTGTGGCAATTATCTCGCAGAGAAAGAGTGGGCGTGATTACTATGGATTAATTAATAAAAAAGGGAACTTGTTAATAGAGCCCATCCATGAAGAAATTATGCTACTCGGGACAGATCGTCTGGCACTCGGAAAAACGGACAATTCTGAAGCAAACGCCTACATGAAGTACGCCATGTACACTGTGAGTGGGGAGCGCTTAACAGAACATGTGTATACATATATGGGGCCATTCGGAAAAAATGGGACCTGCGTCTCAGATGGAAAACAAACGCAACTTATGGATTCTAGGGGAAAACTAAAAGGACCTGCTTTTTTAGGATTTGGGATGATTGAAAATCTTGACGGACTCTATTGTGTTTATATAGATAATCGCATCTTCTATTCAACATACAGTGGTGAAACGGTCTGGAAAGATTCGGGGTCAATGGTTTTACGAAATCCGTACATGATAACTGAGTTATCTTACAGGCCAAGATCTTCTCAAATTGTGTATTATCCAAGAGTAGAAGGGATTTCAAATAAAAAAGAGCAGGAATCCTTAAATGAGTGGCTCAAACAGGCTGCTCTTAGTGAACCAGAGGAAAATAAAAAAGGGAACGATTATTACTACAGTGGCGATTACAATGTCTTGTTTTTTAAGAAGCATTTACTTTCGCTTCAATTGATAAGAAGAGGTTTTTCTGAAGGTGATGGAACGCTATCAGAAAAGCAAATTCATGCTATGATTGACCTTAGAGATGGTTATAGGTATCGCTTAAGTGATTTATTTAAACCGAATCAATCCTATAAAATGGTATTGGATCGATTCATACAGGAGCTAATCAAACAGGAAGGGTGGAGCGCTAGCAACCATTCATTTGAAGGTCTTAGCGAAAACCAAGATTTCACTATTCATTCAGATAGGTTGAACATCATTTATAAATTCAATTCAACTAAGACGGTGTTTCATGTATTTGAAATTTCGTTAGCGGATATTGATCCTATTATTAACAAAAACGGGCGCATGTGGGAGTCGTTTCATTTGACGCTGCATGACTAAGCAGGCATCTTGATGCCTGCTTAGTCAAGTTTTCTATACTTGCAATCATGAGGTAAGAAAGCATAAAATGCGAGCAGAGGTGAAGATAATGTTGTTTGATACTCATGTTCATTTAAATGCTGATCAATTTGATGGTGAGATTGAAGAAACAATTGCGAGAGCGAGAAATGTTGGCGTTAAAGAGATGGTTGTTATTGGCTTCGATCAGAAGACCATTACCCGGGCAATAAAGATTGCTGAGAGTGATGAAGATATCTATGCTGCGGTAGGATGGCATCCTGTTGATGCAATTGATATGACAGAAGATCATTTAAAGTGGATAGAAGAACTAGCGTCCCATCCCAAAGTTGTTGCATTAGGAGAGATGGGATTAGATTATCATTGGGACAAGTCACCAAAAGATGTGCAAAAAGCGGTTTTTCGAAAACAAATCGCCCTAGCTAAAAAAGTGAATTTACCTATTATTATTCATAACCGTGATGCAGATCAAGACGTTGTTGAGCTGTTAAAAGAAGAAGGGGCAAATGAAGTTGGTGGTATTATGCACTGCTTTGGTGGAAGTGTTGAAATTGCCGATGAATGTCTTGCAATGAACTTTTACATTAGCCTAGGTGGGCCAGTTACCTTTAAAAATGCCCGACGTCCAAAAGAGGTGGCGAAGCATGTTCCGCTCGAACGCTTATTAATTGAAACTGACGCACCTTTTCTAGCGCCGCATCCGTATCGAGGGAAGCGAAATGAACCTGCATACGTGAAGCGCGTCGCCGAAGATATCGCAGACTTAAGAGAGATGACTTATGAGGATGTCTGTACGCATACTAGAGAGAATGCAAAGAGGTTGTTTAAAATAAATAAACATTAATGGAAGGAATTTCTTTTTATGTAATCAGTGAGGGTAGGTTTCAAAGGTTACTACTATATTACGTTTCTGTAACGTCTGTTGACAGAGGAAAAGTTCGTCTCTATAATTCGGTGCTTAAGGGGGGATGGAGATGAATTCAATGTCAAGTAAGCTGGACAAGTCTGTGAACTCACAATCATTGAGGCAAAGATCGTTTATAGTAGTTAGCCTTTTTTTTGCCATTATTCTTTTGATGTTTGGCCTTTATGAATGGACCAAGAATACGGTCGCTATTGAGCAAAATGGCGAGGAAGTTGTTGTACAGACCCATGAAAATTCAGTGCAAGCATTGTTCAAAAGTCTTGGAATTGAAGTGAGTGAACATGATTATATAAACCCGCCGTTAAACACGGTGGTTAGTGATGAAATGAATGTTGTTTATAAAGAAGCAAATCAGGTCACGCTTATTATGAATGGGGAAGAAGAACGCTTCTATACAACAACGGATACAGTTAAAGACCTTTTAGATGAAAAAGGACTGAACTATCATGACCAAGATCAGTTAAGTCCAAATGGTGAAGAATCCATTGAGGACGGGTTGACTATTACATATACTCCAGCAGTTGAATTGTCATTAACATATGATGGCAAGGAACAATCATTTTGGAGTTCATCAGCGACTGTCGCTGACTTTTTGAAAGAGGCCAACGTTTCTGTTGGTGAAGAAGACCGAGTTGAGCCAGGTTTAGATCAAGAGTTACATAAGGGGTTAGCCATTCAACTGGTGCGTGTTGAAAAAGTCACCGATGTCATTGAGGAGTCAACAGCCTACGAAACGATCCGACAGGATGATAAGGAATTAAATCAGGGTGTCGAACGGATTGTTGAGCAGGGTGAAAGAGGCGTTCAAGAAATTCATTATGAAGTTACGTATGAGGACGGAGAAGAAGTAGAACGTGAATTAATTAAAACAGAAATGGTTAGTGAAGCAAAAGACCGACTAGTTTCGGTTGGAACCAAAGCTGAAGAAGCAAAGCAATATGTTGCGGAAACGCAAACAGCTAACGAAACCATTCGGTCTTCTAGCTCAGTGGCAAGTCAATCAGAGGAAACAAAAAAAGAACCTGAACCGAAAGCAGATACCATACAAATGTCTGCAACGGCTTATTCTGCTGAATGCAATGGCTGTAGCGGTATAACAGCAACGGGAATTAATTTGCTAGATGATCGTAATAAAAAGGTCGTCGCAGTTGATCCAAGTATCATTCCACTCGGTACAAGAGTGCATGTTGAAGGCTACGGAGAGGCAATTGCTGGAGATACCGGTGGTGCGATAAAAGGAAACAAGATCGATTTGCATGTTCCGACAAGGGATGCAGCTATGCAATATGGCCGAAAAACCGTAACCGTGACCATACTTGATTAGTGAGAAAAACAGGAGCTACTGAGGTAGCTTCTTTTTTTTTAGGCTTAAACAGGCTACAATGAATAAACATATTGGAGCTAGAAATGAGGTTGGAATGAAAATAGATGAGGTTATCGTTGTAGAAGGTCGTTCAGATACAGTTGCGATCAAGCGCGCTGTTGAAGCCGATACGATCGAGACAAATGGATCTGCAGTTGGAGAAGTTGTTTTAAAACAAATTGAATTGGCTTATAAACGGAGAGGGGTTATTATTTTCACCGATCCCGATTACCCAGGAAATCGGATTCGCCGCATTGTTAGTGAACGAGTACCAGGTTGTAAGCACGCCTTTATTCCAAAAGCAGAAGCGGTTCGAGCAAATAGAAGCCTAGGTGTAGAACATGCGAGTGATGAGGCAATTCGGTCAGCACTTCTAGCTGTGCGAACGGAAACAATCGAGTCGTTTGAACACCAAATTACAATGGAAGATTTAATGAAAGCAAATTTGGTTTCAGGAGCTGGAGCGAGGAAAAAAAGAGAAATACTCGGTGAACGTCTCGCAATTGGCTATGCCAATGGGAAACAGTTATTAAAAAGACTACAGACGTTTAGAATAACAGCAGATGAATTTAATGAAGCGTTAAAAGAGCTTGATAATTAGGAGGAAACGTATTCGTGAGTAAAGATATAGCAACACCAGCTCGAACGAAAGAGATATTAGCAAAACATCAGTTTCATTTAAAGAAGAGTTTGGGCCAGAACTTTTTAATTGATTTAAACATTCTTCATCATATTGTTGACGCGAGCGGGATTTCGGAAAGAGATGGTGTGATTGAGATTGGCCCGGGAATTGGAGCTTTAACAGAGCAATTAGCAAAAAAAGCGAAACAGGTTGTGGCCTTTGAAATTGATGATCGCTTGATACCTGTTTTAGAGGATACATTGTCTCCATATCCTAACATTCGTATTATCCATTCAGATGTATTGAAGGCGGATATAGCAGAAGTCATCAAGCAATCTTTCTCAGATGTAGAAAAGATACATGTTGTTGCAAATTTGCCTTATTATGTCACAACACCAATCTTAATGAGCTTGTTAGAAGCCCATCTTCCACTTGAAAGTATCACGGTTATGATACAGGCTGAAGTAGCCGATCGAATTTCGGCTAATCCTGGTACGAAAGAATATGGCGCACTTTCAATCGCAGCTCAGTATTATGCAGAGGCTAAAACGATGTTAACTGTACCGGCCACCGTGTTTGTGCCTCAACCAAGAGTAGATTCGGCTGTTCTGAGGCTGCAAATTCGCGAGAAGCCAGCTGTCGATGTAATGGACGAGAAATGGTTTTTTGAGGTTTTCCATGCTTGTTTTGCGAATCGCCGAAAAACGATATTGAATAACCTTGTTCATAACTTAGTTGGAAAGGAAAAAAAATCATTAATAGAAGAATCTTTGGCTCAAGCGGGTGTAGACCCAATTCGTAGAGGAGAAACCTTATCCCTAGAAGAATTTGCGGCGCTTAGCGATGCTCTTTATACGGCCTTAGGAAAAACAAACTAATTACTGTCACGACCCCTCAGTTGTCAACATAGGTTACAACAGAGGGGGCAACGCTATGACCATTCAAGTTGGAGATGTGGTGGGTCGACTCTCTTACCATTGCGATGTGCTTTTTCGTGTTTTAACCATTACCGATAGGTGGACAACGCTTGTGGGAGAGGAAATGCGCCTTCTTGCGGATGCGCCAATCGATGATTTAAAGCCAATGTCAGTTGAAGAGAGAGAATCAGAAAAAAGTTGGGTTAAAGAACAAGAAGATGTATCCTATCGATTGTTTCGACAAGATGCAAAGTTAATGAAGCGCCGACAAGAATTTCAAGCTGGATCTGGATACGAAGAAACGCCCCATTTTTTTGAAATGAGAGGACGTGTTCTTCATATTGATGGTGATGCAAATTATTTAGATCGCTGCACGTCTCTGTATAATAAACTAGGCGTGCCTGTTTATGGCGTGCATCTAGAAGAAAAAGTAATGCCAACGCAAATTGCATCTCTTATGGAAATGGTTCAACCAGATATTTTAGTTGTTACAGGGCATGATGCATATTCTAAAGCAAAAGGTGACCGGAATGATCTAAAGGCGTACCGTCATACGAAATACTTTGCAGAATGTGTAAGGACAGCGAGAAATGCCGTACAAAATCGAGATAGCTTGTTAATTTTTGCGGGAGCTTGTCAGTCTCATTTCGAAACGCTGATTCGAGCAGGAGCTAATTTTGCTTCTTCTCCCGATCGGGTTAATATTCACGCTTTAGATCCTGTTTATATTGCATCTCGTTTAAGTCGAACCTCGTTTACAGAAACGGTTAATTTATGGGAAATTTTACGTAATACCATTACTGGACAAAAAGGATTAGGTGGTATTGAGACGAAAGGCTGTATGCGCCTCGGCCTGCCTTATACTGATAATGAAGGAGAAACGCCCCAGTGATGAGGCGTTTTTTATTTTAGGTAAATACATAAAAACGTCAAGTTGTGAGATACTACCGATAAAATTTGACAAACTTAGACGTTGACAACATGATTCTATGTTGTTATAATCAAAAATTTGACTTATTTATTTACAAGGTGTATAATAGATAATAGTGAGGTGGTTGTAAAGATGGCAAAGACGTTAATTGACATTAAGCGAGCACTAGACAAAAATGTTGGAAAGAAAATAACGATAAAAGCAAATGGAGGTCGTAAACGTTCTTCAGAGCAGTCAGGTATGATTGAAGAAACGTACCCATCGGTTTTTATTGTTAAGCTTGATGAGGATCAAAATTCGGTAGAGCGTGTTTCTTATAGTTACGCGGACGTGTTAACTGAGACAGTTCAACTTTTACTCGCAAGCGAAAACGGAAAACCAGCGACAATCATTTAATGCTTTTCTTTGACTTTCTTTCCAACAAAAAGAAAGTCTTTTTTTTATGCCTTTGCACATACTATAAATGCTGGTAACTAACCAGCAAACAAGCAAAGGGGCGGGTTTAGATGAGCAGAAGACGTGGAGTAATGTCAGATCGCTTAAAAGAAGAACTTGCAAAAGAGCTTGGATTTTATGATACGGTTCAAAAAGAAGGTTGGGGTGGAATTCGAGCAAGAGATGCTGGAAATATGGTCAAACGAGCAATAGAGCTCGCTGAACAAAACCTTAACCAAACTGAACGGTAGATGAAAAGGGCGTCTTGGACGCCCTTTTTTTATAGAGGTTTAAAAGATAAAGGAGGGGGAATACTCTTTACTATTAACCTATGAAAAAGGAGATGAAGGCATGAGTTTAACAGAATATATAACGCAAATTAATGAAATGCTTGAAGGAGCAAAAGAGGAGCTACATACAAATGAAGAAATGGTTTAACCATTAAGAACACCCCTTTGGAGCTGACGAAGGGGTGTTCTTTACGAATCAACGGACTGTTTTTAGAAAAGGTGGTATGTTGATCAAACAAGTGATAAAATAACGTCAGCATATGCAAGCATAGAAGGTGACAATGTGAAGTATTCAATAAAAGCACCAGCCAAAATTAATTTATCATTGGATGTGTTAAAAAAGCGCGATGACGGCTATCATGAAGTTGAAATGATTATGACGATGGTTGATTTGGCAGATCGTGTTGACTTAGCATTACGAGTAGATGGAAAAATTAGTGTTGATGTGTCGGAAGGTTTTGTACCAAGTGATGAGCGGAATTTTGCTTATCAAGCGGCTGCACTGTTAAAGAAACGGTTTCGAGTTAGGCACGGTGTTCATATTTACATTACAAAACGAATTCCTGTTGCAGCGGGCCTTGCTGGGGGAAGTAGTGACGCGGCTGCGACGCTAAAAGGGTTAAATCAGCTTTGGGAACTTGGTCTAAGCTTGGACGAGCTAGCGGAGTTAGGGGCAGAAATAGGATCAGACGTCTCGTTTTGCGTTTACGGGGGCACCGCACTCGCAACGGGAAGAGGAGAGCGTATAGAAGCACTACCATCTCCGCCTCCTCTCTGGGTTGTTCTTGCAAAGCCACCAATTGGAGTATCAACGAAAGATGTTTATGGCGGATTAAAGGTAGATAAGGCAAAGCCTGGGAATACAAAAGCGATGATTGAAGCATTACACAATCAAGATGCCCAAGCGATTTTTTCGTTGCTGCACAATACACTAGAAGATGTGACACTCCGATTGCACCCTGAAGTTAAACGTATTAAAGAACAGATGAAACGTTTTGGTGCTGATGCCGTGTTAATGAGCGGAAGTGGACCAACTGTTTTCGGGTTAGTTGAAAAAGAATCAAGAGTAAATCGAATTTATAACGGTCTTCGTGGATTCTGTGATGAAGTACATGCTGTACGCTTAATTCGTTCAAGCGATACTTGTCCAAATACGGATGAAAATGGTATGTTATAAGTAAATAATTCGGTTATTCGCGCGGAGGGAATATGAAAAAGTTAAAGCGCAGTGCGCGCCTCGTTGATATGACGTATTTTTTACTACAACATCCACATGAAATTGTGTCGCTCACACGATTTTCTGAACGATATCAAGCAGCTAAGTCATCGATTAGCGAAGATCTTGTTATTATTAAAGAAATGTTTGAAGATGAAGGATATGGAGCGTTACTTACAATACCGGGTGCAAGCGGTGGTGTAAAATACATGCCTAAAATGAATAAGAGTGAAGCTGAAACTCTCGTTGATCAACTTGTCATTGATTTAAATAAACAAGAGCGTATTTTACCCGGTGGTTATCTATATATGATGGATCTACTAGGTAATCCAAAGTTAATGCATGAAGTTGGTCGACTCTTTGCTTCCGTCCTTCATAATAAACAAATTGATGCAGTTATGACGGTAGCAACTAAGGGCATTCCGCTTGCTTACGCCGTTGGCCAACATTTAGGTGTTCCTGTTAGCATTGTACGTCGTGATCACCGGATTACGGAAGGTTCGATGGTTAGTATTAACTATGCTTCAGGTTCATCAGACCGGATACAAACCATGACGCTTGCTCGACGGAGCCTTGCACCAGGAGCTAAAGTGTTTATTGTCGATGATTTTATGAAAGCTGGCGGTACTCTTAAAGGGATGGTCGACTTACTGGAAGAGTTTGATGCGGACTTAGTGGGAATTGGTGTACTCGTTGAAGCAGCTGAAGTAAATGAGCGGCTCGTTGATGATTATATTTCATTAACAAAACTTACGGACGTTAATGTCCGTGAAAAACGAATCGATGTGTCAGAAGGAAATGTTTTTGAGAAGTACTAGGACTTCAGAGGAGGAATTAAAATGAAAGTTGTACACACAAATAATGCACCACAAGCGATTGGTCCATACTCACAAGGAATTATCGTAAACAATATGTTTTATAGCTCGGGGCAAATTCCTTTGACAGCAGAAGGAGACCTATTAGCTGTTACTGTTGAAGAACAGACGCATCAAGTATTTGCGAATCTTAAAGCGGTATTAAAAGAAGCGGGTTCCTCGCTTGAACAAGTTGTTAAAGCAACAGTTTTTATCAAAGATATGAATGATTTCCCAGCAATAAATGACGTTTACGGTCACTATTTCACAGACCACAAACCGGCTAGATCATGTGTGGAAGTGGCGAGACTACCAAAAGATGTAAAAATAGAAATTGAAGTTATTGCCTTAGTTTAAAAAAAGAGAAACCATCTACCTTATATAGACTGACCTAGTCATTTGGGACAGTAATAAAACACCTACTTATTAAGCTGCCATATTACCGAACTCTATCGGTGTGTGGTAGCTTAATTTTTT
>NZ_JAFBCV010000020.1 GCF_016907895.1 Shouchella xiaoxiensis | reverse complement strand
CGTTCTTTTTTCCATTATAACAAGAGTATTTTTGTTTAGGTGTCTATAAATAAGAAAAAGCTGTTGAGAAATTACTTTCTCAACAGCCTGAGAAGGCGCTAAGCACCTTCTCTTTTTGCTTTATTTGACTTGCTTTAAATAGTCATCATACGAATCAACGTCAATAATACCATCTGGCGTTAGCTCAATGATGCGATTAGCGATTGTGCGAATAAACTGTTGGTCATGTGAACTGAAGATCATTGATTCTTTGAAATTAATTAGACCGTTGTTTAACGCTGTAATGGATTCTAAGTCAAGGTGGTTCGTAGGTTCATCAAGCATTAAGACGTTAGCTCCACTAAGCATCATTTTTGATAACATACAGCGTACTTTTTCGCCACCGGAGAGAACATTTGCTTCTTTTAGTACTTCTTCGCCAGAGAATAACATTCTGCCGAGGAAACCTCGCAAGAACGTTTCACTATCATCTTCTGGAGAGAACTGTCTAAGCCAGTCGACCAAGTTTAAGTCACAGCCTTCAAAGAAAGCAGCGTTGTCTTTTGGAAAATACGATTTAGATGTCGTAATTCCCCACTTAAATGTGCCACTATCTGGCTCCATTTCTCCAGAAAGAATTTTAAATAATGTTGTTTTTGCAAGATCATTTGAACCGACAAGTGCAATTTTATCGTCTTTATTCATACGAAACGAGACGTTGTTTAGTACATTGACGCCATCAATTTCTTTCGTCAAACCTTCGACAAGCAATACATCATTTCCAATCTCGCGTTCTGCCGAGAAGTGAATATATGGATATTTACGCGATGATGGTTTAATATCATCTAACGTGATTTTTTCGAGCTGTTTTTTACGTGATGTTGCTTGTTTTGATTTAGAGGCGTTCGCACTAAAGCGAGCTACGAAGCTTTCGAGCTCTTTTATTTTTTCTTCTTTTTTCTTATTGGAGTCTTGCGCTAATTTTAAAGCAAGTTGACTAGACTCATACCAGAAATCATAGTTCCCGACGTAAAGTTCAATTTTCCCGAAATCCAAATCAGCGATATGCGTACACACATTGTTTAAGAAGTGGCGGTCATGGGAAACAACGATTACCGTGTTTTCAAAGTTAATTAAGAAATCTTCTAGCCACTGAATCGCTTTTAGATCAAGTCCGTTTGTTGGCTCATCGAGCAGAAGGACATCAGGCTGACCAAATAGCGCTTGTGCAAGCAAAACCTTTACTTTGTCTGACTCAGCTAGTTCAGAAAGGGTTTTGTCATGCTGCTTTTCTGTAATGCCCAATCCTTTTAGGAGAACAGCTGCATCTGATTCGGCTTCCCAACCGTTTAATTCCGCAAATTCTCCCTCAAGCTCAGCCGCACGCATGCCGTCTTCATCAGAAAAATCTTCTTTCATATAAATCGCGTCTTTTTCTTTCATTACTTCATAGAGGCGGGCATGCCCCATGATAACAGTGGATAAAACCTGTTCATTTTCATATTCAAAGTGGTTTTGTTTCAATACGGCCATACGAGAACCTGGCTTCATTGATACATGTCCAAGCTGTGATTCTAGTTCTCCCGATAAAATCTTTAAGAATGTCGATTTACCGGCACCGTTTGCTCCAATAAGACCATAACAGTTTCCTGGGTTAAATTGAATATTTACATCTTCAAATAACTTACGGCCGCCAAATTGCAAACCAACGTTTGATACAGTAATCATATATAGAACCTCCTACGCTGTGAAGCGACTCAATCATTCATTCATTTTGTCCACATTCTAGTTTACCGTCAAAGGGCACTAGTGTAAACGAAAATCAGCGATTTTATACAAAAACGTTGCAATTCAGTCGCTCAAGCAGGAAAAAATAAGCGATTGTCGAAGTTTGTCTTTAGAAATGGGGAAGAAACGATGCTCGTTTGCCGACGATATGATGAAAAAATCGATAAAAAAAGAGTTTCTTCTTTTATCTCTCAAATCAATAAAAAAGGACACCATCCTTTATCTGAAGACAGCTATGTCATATACGAACATAACCAACTCACTGCAGCTGTATCTTTCTATCAGTCTTATTATCATCCTCATGTTGTTTATTGCAAGCCCTATTTTTCACTTGGGGAAGAACGAATTGAGCAGTTAGTTGCTTTAATAAAGCTAGAGGCAAACATACAATTACCAATCCAAATTTTATTTAATGAGAAAGAGATTTGGCGCCATATGCCACCCAGCTTTATACAAATCCGAACTACTTATATTGCTCGTTTATCGCTTGAACAGTGGCAAGTTCACTCTGAACTAGCTTCAGCAGAGCAACGCTCGTTAAATGAGTTAACGAAGCAAGAGAAACGTACTTATCAAAAGCTCGTTGCAAAGACGTATCAGGAAATGCATCTAGCTAATCCTGTGCGAACATTAACGGATAATGAGTGGAGAGAGCTCGTATTTGCAGAGGATTTATGTATGGACGATTCACTCGTTTATATCAATGGTGATGTTCAAGGTTATGTTCGTTGTCACACAACGGAAATGGATGATGAAGTAGAAATCGGCTGGATCGGAGAAAAGGGAGATTGTCAGCTGATTATTTATGATTTGTTGAGAGCGGTGTTTACTCGGCTGAGAAAGAGAGGGATTGCAACTGTTGAAGTGGAATTAGATTCAACCGATCCAGTTGCCATACGAGTTCTGGCAGCATTTCCTTTTGCAATAAAAACGCGTTTAGTGACAATTCAACAAAGACAGCCCTAGCCGGTAGGCTAGGGCTGTTGTTCTTAACGTGCGTGCATGTCGCTTGGGTCAGCACCTCGACGCTGATTGCGATCAAGAGCATGGAGTGCATCCATTTCTTCAGTTGATAGTTCAAAATCAAACACGTCAATATTTTCTTCAATACGTGTCGGTGTAACGGATTTAGGAATGACAATCGTTCCCTGCTGTAGATGCCATCTTAAGACAACTTGAGCAGCTGTTTTTTTGTGGCGCTCAGCAATTGCTGTAACAGCCTGATCTTGCAACAGCTCGCCCCCTTGATCAAGTGGACTCCACGCCTCTACATGGATTTGATGTTGGTTACAGAAATCTTTTAACTCGCGTTGCGCAAGGTATGGATGGCATTCCACTTGATTTAATACAGGTGGTACGTCACATTCTTTGAGTAAACGTTCAAGGTGTTCAATGTGGAAATTACAAACCCCAATTGCCCGAACCTTGCCTTCTTTATACAAATGTTCAAGCGCCTTATATGTATCAATATATTGGTCAAAGTCCGGTGTTGGCCAATGAATTAAATACAGATCAATATAATCAAGTCCTAGTAATGATAGGCTTGTTTCAAATGCGTTTAACGTCTGATCATAGCCTTGATCGGCATTCCACACTTTTGTTGTGATGAATAGTTCTTCACGATTGATGCCTGATTCAGCAATTGCTTGCCCGACTCCTTCTTCATTGCGATAAATCATTGCTGTGTCAATCGAGCGGTAGCCGGATTTTAAGGCATGTGCAACGGCTGGCTTTGCTTCTTCTGCTTTTACTTTCCATACTCCAAATCCAAGTTTTGGCATCGTAATGCCGTTATTTAATGTAATGTAATCCATCTTTTCAGCTCCCTTTTTGTCGATCAAATCAAGTATACAACATTGGCCGTTTCAGTCGGAAGCAGAACAACTTATTGATTTTTTCGGTAAATAGCATTTTTTTGAAAGAACGTTTTAACACAATGAAAATCGTTAATATAAAGAGTACAGATAGAGGAGGTGCCCAGATGAAAAAATGGTTGATGGTCACTGGTGGAGTGATCGTCCTAGCTGCTTGTACAGGAGCGGACGATGAGGAAGTAACGGATGGTGCGGCTGATACACCTGGATAAGAACAGAGTGAGCCGGTTCAAACAGATTCAGAAGGAACGGTTCTTGCAGAAGACTTACAAAGCCCTTGGAATACCATTATTCATAATGAAATGGCCTATATTCCGACGCGAGAAGGAATCATTTACGTTGTGGAAGATGGGGAACTCACAGAGCAAACGGTTCAACTAGAAGAAGACGTTTTGCAGGAGTCTGAGTCTGGGCTGCTTGGCATGGTTCTTCATCCTGGCTATCAAGAAAATAAATTAGCGTATTTGTATCATAGTTATCAATCAGGTGATGGCATTGCAAATCGAATTGTTCAAGTTTCTCATGATGAAGATGAAGGAACTTGGAGTGAAGAAATGGCTTTGGTTGAAGAGATTCCAGGGGCAGGCATCCACAATGGAGGTCGGTTAGCAATCGGTCCAGACGATAAGCTTTATGCAACGACTGGAGATGCGGCAGAGCCGGATTATGCTCAAGATGAAGAAAATTTGGCAGGAAGTATTCTGCGAATGGAGCTGGACGGTGCTGTTCCGGAAGATAACCCATTTACCAATTCCATTGTTTACTCCTACGGGCACCGTAATCCCCAAGGACTGGCATGGTTAAGTGATAATAAGATGTATAGTTCTGAACATGGGCAAACGGGTCATGATGAAATCAATCTTATCGAAGCAGGTAACAACTATGGTTGGCCAGAAATTGAAGGAGATGAAATGATGGACGGCATGGAGACGCCGATCATTCACTCGGGCAACGATACATGGGCACCTTCAGGTATTGCTGTTCACAATGATCAATTGTATATAGCTGGTTTAAGAGGAGAGGCTGTGTTTCAGTTTAATCCAGCAAACGAAGGTGGACTAAATACAGTTATTGAAGATTACGGTCGAGTTCGTGACGTGACGGTTGTTGCCAATTCACTTTACTTTATAACAAATAACACGGATGGACGAGGTGTTCCATCAAATACGGATGACCGCCTGATTGAATGGCAACTTGAATAAAGGATTGAAGCCGATTGCGAAATCATTAAGCGATCGGCTTATTTGAGGCTATGTCGTTTTCAACAAACGTTTCTTGCTTTATACTCAACGTATAATGGTTATGTATAGGAAGTGAGCTCTTGATAAATACACATATGGAACAAGCGAAGCAACTTTTAAAAAAAGCATATGGCTACGATTCTTTTCGTCAAGGTCAAGCAGATGTTATCAATGCTTTGTTAAACGATGATGATGCACTTGTTGTGATGCCTACTGGTGGCGGAAAATCTCTGTGCTATCAGATTCCAGCGCAAGTAAAAGGAGGGACAACCCTTGTTATTTCTCCGTTAATCGCTTTAATGAAAGATCAGGTTGATGCGTTAAATCAAATAGGGGTTCAAGCAAGCTATATTAATAGTTCTTTGACGAAAGAGGAAGAGCGAGCACGGCTTAGGGATGTGCAAAATAATCAATGTACGCTCCTGTATGTTGCACCAGAACGCCTGTACGAACCACATTTTATACAAGCAATTTCCCAAACAAAACTGTCACTAATTGCAATCGATGAAGCGCACTGTCTCTCGCAATGGGGGCACGATTTTAGACCAAGCTACTTACATATTAAGCAGTGGATTGACGGACTCGATGATCGCCCGCCACTCGTCGCCTTAACAGCAACAGCGACACATGAAGTTGCTGATGACATTCGCGCTCATTTAGGAATTGATGAAAACAAACAACATTTATTTGGCTTTAAACGAGACAATATTACGTTTCGACAGATAAAAGGTGAGAAGAAAGAAACGTATATTCCCCACTACGTGAGCTTGCATCAAAATCAATCAGGCATTATTTATACATCAACAAGAAAAGAAGCAGAAAAACTTTACGATCGCTTGAATAAAAGCCATCGCGTGGCTCTTTATCATGGAGGGTTATCTGAATTTGCCCGAACTGAGGCGCAAGAATCATTTGTTCGGGATGATGTCGACGTTATGATTGCGACAAACGCATTTGGTATGGGAATTAATAAAGCCAATGTTCGTTACATTGTCCATGCCAATATTCCTGGCACACTTGAAGCCTATTACCAGGAAGCAGGGCGTGCTGGACGAGACGGCGAACCGAGTGAATGTATTTTAATGTACCAAGCGCAAGACTTACAGACACAACGTTTTTTTATTGAGCAATCCAATGGCGAACCATCGAAAAAACAGCACGACTTTGAGAAATTACAGCAAATGAATCGATATGCCCACACGAATGAGTGTTTAGAGCAATTTATTTTGGCTTACTTCGGTGATGACGACACATCTCCTTGTGGAAAATGCAGCAATTGCACACGTACAGGTGAGAAAGAAGACGTTACAAGAGATGCGCAGATGGTGCTTTCCTGTGTGGTTCGTCTGAAAGAACGGTTTGGCAAAGGCATTGTTGCACAAGTGTTAACAGGGTCTCGAAACAAGAAAATGGAGCAATTCGATTTGACAAACTTACCGACGTACGGTCTTATGAGCAATCGAAGTGCTAAAGATGTTCAAGTGTTTATCGACTTTTTGATATCTGAGAATTATTTAGGGCTTACGCCGACCTCGTACCCAGTTATTCAGTTAACAGAACAAGGATTGGGTGTTTTAAAAGGAAAAGCGCAAGTTTTTCATTATAAAGAGCCGATCGAAGAAGCGGGAGAAGGCGACAACCAAGCATTTGAACAGTTACGGAAGAAAAGAAAAGAACTTGCAGACGAACAGGGAATACCGCCCTATCTCGTTTTTTCTGATAAGACGTTAAAAGAAATGATTAACTTGCGACCGCGTTCGCTCGAGGAATTTTCGCAAATCAGTGGTGTAGGCGAGCAGAAGCGTGAACAATATGGAGAAATGTTCATTGCATGGCTAGGTGAGCTTGGTTTAACTGAGAAGAAAGCAAGGAAGTCTTCAGGCAAAGCGAGACTTGACGTGAATCAAGCAATTGCTTTGTATCAAGAAGGTAAAACGATCGAAGCAATTGCTGAGGAACTATCTTTTTCAACCCAAACAATTGTCAAACATTTAATAGAGGCGGAAAAAGAAGATCAGATTTCAGGTCTTCTAGAGTTAGTGGACCAAGCAAAACAAGATCGAATTAATGAAGCAATCTCAAAGTGTGGGAAAGAGTTTCTTAAGCCAATCAAAATGGAAGTCGGCGAAGATATTTCATACACAGAAATTATGTTGATGGTTGAATTGGGGAGCTAACAAGATTCGTTGCATCTCTGTTAGCACTATGGTAAAACGTAAGTAGACAAGAAGAAAAGGATGGATAAAAATGACTCAATTAAACGAATTAAAAACAGAACAAGACTGGAATGACCTGTACGAGCAATCACAACAAAAAAAGGTGCTTTTGTTCAAACATAGTACGCAATGTCCTGTTAGTGCTGAAGCCTTTGAAGAATTTCAAGCTTTTGTTGAAGAGAATAGTGACCATACGTATGCTTATGTAAAAGTAATTGAATCACGACCCGTTTCAAATCAAATTGCTGAAGACTTAAATACCGTTCACAAATCACCACAACTCTTTATTTTGGAAAACAAAGAAGTAAAATGGACGGAATCACACTGGAACATTAAGAAAAAAACCATTGCAGAAGTCATCTAAGAAAACGAGATGAATGTTCATTTGAAGCTGTTGAGAAGCGATTTATCGACAGCTTTTTTGACTAATTGCTGATGTTAGAAGGTAGAGGATAACGTTGTTATTCTAATTGAACGAAAACCTTAGCCAATCCTCCTTGGCAAATTCAGTCATTGACAAATACCTTTTAAATAATACGAAGAGGTTGGGACAAAAGGAGCAGCGTACAAAGAGGATGAAAATTAATCGTTTATCGAAACGAGTGTAGAAGAAAGCATGACTTCTGCGGGGACAGCATGCGGTTGAGTCTCTAAAGCGTTTTTTCGCAGAAGAGGCCGAGGCTGTGCCCGCAAAAAGCGAAGGATTCTTCCTGCAGCGGGTTTGTTTCAATGTTCGTGTTTTCGAGTAGAATACGATGTTTTCTGACCGCTTTTTTGTTTAGCTGCTTTATCTTGTTTTAAAATACAATAATAGGTAAAAACGACAAAGCCAACAACAAATAATGAACAAACGCGTTGAACAACTGGAATCCAGTCCATTTCTGATCACCTCTAACAGATAGGGTTGCCAGTCGCGGGAGCACTATGCAAATGGCCTTGGCCATTTCTCCATTTTCAGACTTGGCAAGGCTGATAAACAAGCTTTAATTTTGGGATCTGCATACTTTACGGTATGGAGGTGATCAATTGAATTCAACTTTTTATGCGGTTAGTTTATTTGTTTTTATTGTACTAGGTATTACGAGTACGTTTGCTGCATTTTTAGCATTTGTTTCTGGTGCAGGAGCGTTTACGTTGTTGTCTTGGGTAGGTATCGCTGCTTTTTCGTTTCTCGTATTGTATGTGATTGAATTGAGTGAGCGAGTGGCTGTACTTGAAGCGCGCTTAGATGAGGAAGAAGAGGAATAGAAAAAAGCGACATCTGTCGCTTTTTTGCATTATGTTAGAGAGAATGAAGTATGGAATTATGTACCAAATGTAGATTCGCTAGCTTATTTTTGGCAATTGGATGTAGATCGCGTTGGTGAAGTTCACTTTCTAAAATAAAGATAAAATCTTCTTCAAGCTTATGTTGACGTGCTTTAACATAAGCTTCAAGTAAAACAGAATTTGATAAATGTGCAAGCATCGGACAAACTCTCCCTTTAAGATGATACGAATCTCTTTTTAGATACCCAATTTAAACAAGAATGAAACAAAAATATTTCGACAAAAATGAGTTCGTTTCTAACTAAAAGAAAAAGCATGATTCAACGCGTTACTAAGAACGTATTCAACCATGCTTTTATTAAATCGCGCAAGTATTAGCCAGTCCAATTAACGCGGCCATGCTTTTTTTCTTCATTAATTTCGACCGAGAATGAATGCTTTTTATAAAAATGAGTGAGTCTATCCAAATGAGCCCAATCGCGTTTTACTAAGTTCCCTCTTATTGTACAATTTTCAGCCCAAGCTGTTTCTTTGAGGTAAGCCATGCAAATCGAACCAAAACCTTGGCAAGGTTCTCCTTTTATATCATCAATAAAGAGAGCATGATCGGCTGTATATTCTGCCTGTAAAGCAAAATCCCATTTCCCTCTGTACGGAGAGCCACAATGATTGATCATCAACTGTAAGGTTTGATGATCACTTGTTTTGGATACAATCACCCATTCTTCATCATTCACTTGTTCAATACCAATAACTTCTTTATTCGATTCTTTTGCAATCTCTTTTACTTGTTGTTGCATACGAATAAGCTGTAATTCGGTTTGATCCGCTTTTCGTAATTCCATGGTTGTCACTTAATCACTCCTACTCTATGAAAGAAAATCCGTCTACCAGTATAAAAGATTCAGGTATAAGGTGCAAGGTTATTGAAATTGAAAAACCATTAAAGCCGATTACACTTAACCTGTAATCGGCTTTAACCGTGTTAGAAAAGACTTCCTTGTTCGAAAGGAACTCGAATCTTTAAGCGTGTAAGCTCTTCTTCAATGGTTTCTCGGTGAAGGGAGAGCGCAAAAGAAGAAAGACTAGGCAAATCTGGAATATCACGGATAATTGACGCGAGTTTTTTTGATAAATACGTGACGTCTTTCCCATTGTCTAGCTTTGATTTTACTCGTTTAAATTGGGGATCAAGATCTGCAAGCGTTTCATGAAGATTTTCAATAGATCCATAGGTTTGGATTAACGGCAATGCCGTTTTTTGCCCTACTCCAGGACAGCCAGGAATGTTATCGCCAGGATCTCCAAGTAGAGCTTTAACGTCAATCCATTGATCGGGTTGAATGCCATGCTCTAACTGAAAGGCCTGAGCATCATAGATGAATTCTTGTTTTTTCTTATTGATAATCTGGTGGGTACGTTCGCTGAGCAGTTGGTATAAGTCTTGATCATTGGAGTAAATCAAGCAAGATCCTGCCGTTTGCTGTTCCCATTGTAAGCTCAAGGCACCAATTAAATCGTCGGCTTCATAAGGGGCAAGCGTTAGTTGACTAATAGACATTTTCTCAAGAACTTGTTTGAGCAATACATACTGTTCAATCAATGGGTCTGGTAATTCTCCACGCGTTTGTTTGTACTCAGGATAGTCGAGACGACGAATTGATTCATCACGAGGAACATCCCAAGTAACAACACAGTGCGTAACTCCATGTGTTTGAATTAGTTTAAATAATTTTTGCATGAATACGCGTAAACCATTAACCGTTATACCATCCTCATTGCGTTCAAGCGCTTCAATAGGGCGGTTAAAGCTTGTTGCAAAATAGCCACGGCTTAACAAATTAAATCCGTCAATTAGTAGTAAGCGTTCGTTTTGCATCGTTAATTCCTCTCTAAATCAGACGAATAATAAGTCCAAAATCGCTCTTTTGTTAAACGTTCAACCGCTTCAGGCACACCCTCGTGGTAAGCTTTTTCCATGCTTGGCAATGTCCAAGCAAGCTGCGAGGCATGTGCACGTAATGTATCTAACTTCCGTGTTGCATAGTTGCTCACATCATGAATAATATCGGCTGGACCAATATCATTCTCATGGTTGTTTGAAAAAGCAACGGCATAAAATACAGGACGTGTAGTTGGATCTAATTCATTTAAAGCGGCAACCACGGCTTCACCAGTTGCGTCGTGGTCAGGGTGTACGGCATATCCAGGGTAAAAGGAAATAACTAATGAAGGCTGTAATTCAGCAAGTAAATCAAGCACCATTTGTTTCATTTTTTCAGGTTGCTCGAATTCAATTGTTTTATCGCGCAGCCCCATCATTCGAAGATCTGTTATTCCCATCACCTTAGCAGCCTCTTCTAATTCTTTACGGCGTATTTCTGGTAAAGACTCTCTCGTAGCAAAAGGGGGGTTACCTAAATTCCGACCCATTTCACCGAGGGTTAAGCAAGCGTAGGTTACAGGAATTCCAGCATCAATATATGAGGAAATCGAGCCGGAAACACCAAATGCTTCATCATCGGGATGAGGAAAAATGACGAGTACATGTTTTTCTTGTTTCATTCTAGTTCACTCCAAGCCAAATTAATTTTTAAAAGGGGTTTTTGACAGTTCTAAGGCAATTGCTAGTTTGCCGTCAGCTCCATGCCCTGCTAGTAAGAGTTGTTGATCGCCTATCATTTCAAAATGAGTCAATCCTTCCCCGTAAATCCAACCAATTTCAAGTTTCAAACCGACACGATAAGGTCCGTCTCCGGCGATTTTTCCATGCTCATACGTAACGAAAGCGTTGCGAATATAGGCGCTTGCCGAAAAAAAAGACTCATCAAAATGCGAAGCATAAGCACCATTTGTTGTTTCTAAGTGTAAATAAACTGCTTGATTTGCAAAGAAATCAATTAACGTTTGGACTTTTTCTTTTTCAATTGGTTCCATTAGTAGCCTCCAACAATAGGGTAATGTGTATCGCTTATTATAAGCGAACAGAACCATTCATTCAATGAAGTCGCTTTAGAGCATGGTGCCTAAATTGGGAAAAACGAGCCAAATAATGATATACTAATGCATATACTGACCTGCAGGAGGCCGTTGTTCCATGTTACAAGACGTTATTAAGCAAGCTGAATTATTAGTAAAAGTACTTGATTATACCCGTGTAGGTGTACTTATAACGGACCCTGATTTAGAAGACAACGCAATTGTTTATGTGAGTGAAGGTTTTTCAAAGATGACTGGCTACTCTAGAGACGAAGTCTTAGGGACAAATTGTCGATTTCTTCAAGGTGCCGATACGGAAAAAAGCCAAGTAGATGCTTTGCGACAAGCGATTGCAGCAAAAGAACCAGCATTAGTCGAGATTTTAAATTACAGAAAAGATGGCAGTTCTTTTTGGAACGAGTTAACAATTGATCCCGTTTATTTACCAGAACAGGACAAGCTTTATTTTGTCGGCGTTCAGCGTGATATTACCCAACAGAAAGAAGCAGAATTGGAATACAAGCGATCGGTCCAGCAAATTAAATCGATTTCTACACCAATTGTGCCTCTGTTAGATGGTTTGGCCATTTTACCGCTAATTGGAGAGATCAATAAAGAGAGATTTAATATGATGTTTGAGACCGTCACAGAAGAAGTTGGCAAAACGGGCATTAAAAAGCTTGTTGTTGATGTTTCTGGAATTACGAAATACGATTCCTTTGTTGTGGCAGGTATTTTTCAATTAAGAGATGTTCTTAAGTTAATAGGCACTGAGCTGGTCATTACGGGAATGGCCCCAGATCTCGCAATTAAATCAGTCATGATGGAAGCCAATCAGCTTGACTCGATCTCAACTGCACGGTCTGTTAAATCAATTTTACAGGAAGCATATGAGATTCGTGCGAAGAAGTGAGGACGAGCCAAGAAATGAGTTAGATGACTATGATGAGCCGCCGATTGAAGCATTTGAAGAAGACGAAGAGCCATTACCTTCCTCAAAAAGAAGAAGATTGATTGTTAAAGTTATCGCTGCTTTGATTGCCTTTGCTATGATTTTTCAAGTTGGTTCTTTCTTTTTGGAACACTTTAATTTAAATGCGCTACAGTTTTTAAGTGAAAGCAATGAGTTAGCGGAGGATGGTTCTTTTGCAGAATTAGAAGAAGCTGTTGTTGCCGTGCAAACAGGAACAGGTCACGGAACAGGGTTCTCCATTACAAAAGAAGGGCAAATCCTGACGAATGAGCATGTAGTTAGGGATGCTCTTGAGATCATTGTCTCGTTTTCTGACGGTGATTTGTATTATGCCGAAGTAGTGAAGGCGGAAAGGGAGAGTGATTTAGCGTTGCTGAAGTTAATAGATACAAAGGGCCGCAATTTTCCTTCTTTATCGATTGCTTCTGCACCAGCAGAGCCAGGAGATAGCGTATTTGTGATGGGTCATCCATTAACACATTCTTATATTATCAATGAGGGTGTTGTAAAAGAATCAACACGGGCCTATCAAGTGGTTGATATTACAAATGCAGTCTATCCAGGACATAGTGGTTCACCCGTCCTCACAACTCAGCAGGAGGTTGTTGGCGTTGTCTACGCACGACAAGCTGGAGGAGACGAGAGTGGTCAAGGTCTCGCTGTTCCTCTCCATGTCGTCAATACGTTCCTTAATTAATAATGGTCACTTTAGTTCCTTTGTTTTCCGCAATCTCATTTGCGCGCTTAATCGCACGTTGTTTGTCGGAAAAGACGTCAGAAGCTTGTTTTGCTCCATCAGCAATAACAGCCCAGCCATTGTCATGCTTTACTACCTTCTGATTGCGGTTTGTCAACGACGGTGATGAGTGTGTTTCTCTTGTTTTTGCCGGTAACACTTGCGCATTTTGATTAAAATCCTCTATTTCTTTTTTGCTAGCATTTTCGATCCATTCTTTTGCTTGTTTTGTTGCAATTGGCAAAGCGTCCCTTTCATTATAGCCATCATCAATCATGGCATTTGCTATTTCAATTGTCTTTTTTCGGATAGGTTTATCAAAATTTTTTAATGAATCAGGGTAATTTTCCATTGTCCAAGGCATGGCGATCACATCCTTTTTTGAATGTAGATAGCCTTTATGAAAAAAATGAAACATGATTGGCAAGTATCTATAACGGGTAAAGTATAAGTGGAAAGCGAAGAAAGGAGTGGAACTCATGAACGACGAGAAAAAGAAAAACAAGGATGAATCAGGCGAGGAAAAAGTAAAGAGACAATTTGACGAAGCGCTTGAGCAAGGCACGGCTGAAGATGATAAAAAGAAAGAACAAGAGAAAAGCGATAAATAAATGAAGAAAGCATGTGTAACACATGCTTTCTTTGTATTCTGTTTTAATCTGAATTTTCGGAGAAGGTGTGTGTAACGTGTCCTTACTTAACTTAACGACAGCTGATGAACGAATGAAGAAACTAACCTCTTTAATAAAACCATTTAAAGAAATAGGTGCTGTACATGATCGACAACAAACGGTGCCTGTTGAGAATATTCATAAATTGCGTCAATCAGGCTATACGGCATTGCCTGTTGAAAGACGTTTTGGTGGAGAAGAAATCTCATTAACTGAATTAATTTCCATGCAGGAACAAATTGCTCAAGCTGATGGGCCAACAGCACTTTGCATTGGTTGGCATATGGGAACGATGTATCAGCTTGCTCAGGAAAAAAACTGGCCTGCCGCTATGCAGGAGCGTATATTAACCGAAGTTGTCACGAAAGGAGTTCTTCTTAATACAGCCGCAACGGAAAAAGCTACAGGCAGTCCAACCCGGGGTGGTATTTTTCAAACAACAGCTCGAAAAGTTGGCGAAAACTGGATTCTAAATGGGAGTAAGACGTTTACAACGCTTGCAGAAGAGCTCGATTATTTTCTTATTTTGGCAATGGTTGAAGGTGAGCAGCAGCCAGGACTCTTTCTTGTACCACATGAAACGGCAGGTATTGAGATTGAAAAGACGTGGGATATGATGTCTATGGGTTCTACGGGAAGTCACGATTTACATTTAAAGGATGTAACGCTACCAGCTGAATTCTTCTTGAAATACCAAGTGAAGGCGAACACACCACAAGCTTGGTTGTTACATATTCCTGCATGTTACCTAGGAATCGCGCTCGCGGCTTTAAAAGAAGCGAGCGCTTTTGCAAAATCCTATTCGCCAACAAGTATTAAAGGGACGATTTCAGAACTGCCAGCAGTAAGACAAAAATTAGGAGAAGCTCGCATCTTATATGAACAAAGTAAACGCACTCTATATAGTGTTTCAACGGAATGGGATGGCGGAAATGAAGACTATCGAAAAACGATGACCGCTGCGCTGGCAATTGCAAAGTACACGGTTGTAAACCAAGCACAGCAAATAGTGGACTTGTCGATGCGAGTTGTTGGCGCCCATAGCTTAGCTCACGCATCGCCACTGTCAAGGCATTATCGAAACGTGCGTGCCGGCCTGCATAACCCGCCGATGGATGACAAAACGATTGAAGATGCCGCAGCACTAATACTTTCAGAAGAATAGAGGGGAACCATGTACGTAGTTCATTCAACGTTTCGTGCGCCAGACGAAAAGGCAAATGAAGTCATTGAGATTTACAAAAATCGATCACGAAAAGTGGATCAAGCCAAGGGGTTTCGCTCATTTCGGTTGTTGCAACACCATAAAAAACAAGGTGAGTTAACAGTAGAAATTGAGTGGGACTCAAAAGTAGATTATTTAAACTGGGTTCGAAGTCAACAATTTAAAGACATTCATGATTTGGAAAAAAAGTATCCAGATCAAGATTTAGCGGCGATTGTTCCATCTGTAAAGCAATTTGAGGTGATTATTGATGAATGAACGCTTACCTGAGTATTATGATCCGATTGTCAGAGCGCTAGCTGCGGACATTTATCAAGCATTCCCGGCATTACAGCAGCGTTATGGTGAAAAGGGCTGGAAGCATACAATTGAAGACAATGAACATCACTTTCGCCATTTAGAAGCGGCATATGCGATTCGTGATCAACAAGTATTTGTTGATTATGCTCTTTGGTTAAATGGCATTCTGACAAAACACGGGATGACAACCTATCTTGTCATCGATAATTTTGAACGAATTCAAACCGTTATTCAAAATCAGCTTGAAACCAAAAAAGAGCAGGCTTTTCAACTTTATCTTGAAGCTGCTATAGAGCATTTAAAAACAACGGATGATTACGATAAAAGTGATAAAAGACCGTTCAAAGGAGAATAAATTCAATGGAGTGGCAGGCATTTCAGCAATATGTAGAAACCTTTTGTGAGAAAAAAGGATTCACGGAAGTAAGCGATGAAGCAAGGTACTTGTTCTTGATGAGTGAAGTAGGAGAAATGAGTAAAGAGCTGTTAAAATTAAGCTGGGTTGATGAATCAGAAAAACCACAAGTAAAAACAGCATTAAGCCATGAGCTTTTTGATATTATTTGGAACACGGTAGAAATCGCAAACAGACATGAGATTGACTTAACGCAAGCATTCTCGGAAAAAATGAAAATCAATGCTGGACGAAATTGGACAAAATAAATCAAAAGTGACCGTCATAGCTATAGCTATGACGGTTCTTTTGATCGAATTGTTACTAACACCAGATTCTGATTCGTATGCTTTGATGAAGCTTTAAATCAGTCTAATCATTCGTTTGCTATAGTATCGTGATTACCATAAAAGCAAAGCAACCAAAGTAGAAATCAATAGCCCGACAACGACTGGAATAAAACAGAGGCGGACAAGTTGCTGCACGTTCACTTTGGCAACACCAGCAACGGCTACGAGAGAGGACCATGCAATTAATGTTCCTCCACCTACCCAAATAGCGCCCATCTGGCCAATTGCCGCGAGTGTCGCAGGTTCAATTCCAGAAACCGGCGCGAGAGCTCCAGCAAGGGCACCAGTTAATGGCAGACCTGAAAAACCTGAACCATCTAGCCCAGTCAACATTCCAACAAAAAGTAATCCAAACGCAGTAAATGCTGGGTGAGAAGGAATGAGATGTTCTCCCGCTCTGACTATGTCAAAAAGAAACGAAGGTGCCTGTTCAATCCCCAAAATAGCTGAGGAAAAATCACCGCTTCCAAGGAAAAAGAAACCGGCGATGGGAATGACTGGTCCCATTGCTTTAAAAGCGAATAAAAAGCCATCAACTAAATGATTGCTGACATCATCAAGTACGTGTTTCGGACGATAGAAACAAGAGATAAGCACAAGCAGGATAACAGAAACACCACCAATTAACGCAGCACCCGAACTTCCTTCATACTGAAGGTCGGTAAACAATGCCGTATAAAGCATATAAAGAATAACTGCCGCAAAAACAACTGGGGTGAGCGTAGAGAAAAGGGTCGATTTCCATGTCCGTGTACGAGCATGTTTAATCTTAAAATCACGTGCACCTGAGCGCTTTGATTTATCTGTAAACTGTTTTCTCTCGTTGCGAAAGAAGAGATACATTAGAATCATTGCTACAACACCAGTTATTAACGACAACACAAGAGCACGATCAGCAACAGAGGAAACAGAGACGCCAGCTGCAGTAGCACTTAGCATCGGTGCAATTTGAATCATATAATCACTTGATAATGCCATTCCTTGCCCCGCCAGAGCAATTGCTCCTGCAGCATAAAGTGGAGGAAGTCCCGCCCGCACCGCAACAGGAAGTAGAAGCGCCCCGACTAGCGGTACAGCTGGGGTTGGCCAGAAAAAGAGAGAAATGCCATAGGTTACTGCGATGAGAACGATATAGGAAACGGTTGCATTCGTCATAACTTTTGAGAAAGGGCGTACCATTTGTTCGCTTGCACCAACGGAATCTAAGCTTTGTAATAAAGCGGTCATGATCGCGATAATTAAAAAGATATTAAATAATTCACTGGCTGCAACGAGGCTTGACATAAAAATCGTTTGAAAACCGGAAATGATTGAGCCGCTAAAAGCAAACCCAACAACAAATGTCATTAGTATTGCTGGAACTAAAACATTTTTGCGGAACAACATAGTCAGTACAATGAGTAAGATGCCGATGAGATAGATCCAATGAGACGCTACTAACTCCATACTTGTTCCTTCTTTCGCTTGTGGTAGTAGTAGCGTATGAAGGAGAACGCTATTAGGTGATTGACTATAGAGGTCAAGATAGATGTTTCGTTCTTTTAGATGGTGACAAACTATTTTAGTGAGCGTCTATAGATCATTAGGAATTTCCTATTTAAATGAGAGGAGGCGCTAAGGAGTAATTGCGGATTTATCTATTATTCGGACTTTCTTATAGAACAGGCATAACGATGCTAATCGCGACTGGATGGACAGTGGCTAGGATTTAACTTAGTTGGAACAGTTTTTAATTTTAAAAAAACACAGATTTATTAGGAGTCTGGCAAACATAAATCAGTCGCGTCTTCTAGCGCATCTTCTTGAATAAATAAGGTTGCACTCCTCTGTTCGTATAGAATGGCATTCTCAAGCAAACAAGTTTTAAGTCGATTAGTATGTTGCCATTGGGTATTAAAATGTCCATTATATGTAAAAGTATAGGCGATTGCCCAACCGATTAGAAACATCATGCTTACAAATAAAAGTTGTTTTTTCAAAGTAAAATCCCTCCTTGATTAATTTTTTTTAAGCAGAAGGAATGATCTAGTAAAAGAATTTACCAATAGCTATAATAAAGATAAATTCCCTAATATTTGGAGGTAAACCTTTGGAAACCAAATAGCTTACTTCTTTATGATTAGTTTGTTAGCATCTGGACCTCTACTACTTATCGGCCTTATCTGCTTCTTTATGAAAAAAAGAGCAAAACCATTTTTATCGCTTCTGCGTTAACGGTTCTTTTAAACATTCTCATCTTGATAATCGGAGTTCTTTTACGTGGTCAGACAGAGCTTTTTTCAACTGGAAGTGAATTTGTAAAATAGTCTGGGCGATATCAGGCGTACGCTTGATAAAAAGGATCAACACCGATTACAATCTAAGCCTTTATTCTGGTGGAATATTTGTTAGGCAATAATCGTATCAATATTACGTACGCAAGATAAACAAAACAGTTGGCAGAATCCTTAGGACAATCATACTCAAACTAATAGATAAATCGTATGATGAAAAGATAAGTTTCGTTCGACCAATTAGAGGGAGGAGGAGATTTCAATGCAGGTTGATTTAATTGATCTAGATAATGAAGAGTTATTGCATCAAGTAAGAGGCAAAGAAGCGGAATTATTGTTAGCTCATGTGACGAGTGTCAATAAAATTCGACTCCGTGTGAATAAAGACGTATCGTTTTTAGGGGCAATTGCGGAAATCATTTACGACCTTGATTACATTCGTGGTACTCCAGCCCAACGTATCGAGGTGCGCTTAGCAAATGTACAAATTAAGCGATTAAGTTAGAAAAAGAAGAAGATCTAGGAAATGAGATCTTCTTCTTTACGCATTAAGACATGTGGGATGTTATCCTCCATAAATAGATCTGAATCGGGCTGATAGCCTAATTTCTGATAAAATGGGATGGCCTGCTGTTGACCATGTAAGTAAAAATGCTTTATCTCTTGAGCTCTTGCGATTTTTTCTAAGTAGGTAACAATTGAATGGCCAACTCCACTTTTTCGAATGGATTCCAGAATACAAATTCGCTCAAGCTTTGCTTTACCATCAACAAAACGGATACGGCCAGTACCGATCGGCTGATCTGTTTCAGAAACAGCAAGTATGTGGATGCATGAAGCATCTAAGTGATCGTACTGGTCAAACTCCTGTTCTAGGGGACAGTGTTGCTCATGGACGAAAACCAATTCACGTAGATGAAGCGCTTGTTCGAGTTCAATTATTGTTTTTACTTGCTTGAGCTTCATGATTTCCTCCAGTTTCACAGATTCTAAGGAACCTTCGTATATTGCTTGCTTAAATCATAAAACCACTGCTTGTCCTTCGTCAATAAGGCAATTTCCTGGAGAGCTCGTATATCAGCGCTTTTTAGTCTCGACTGGCTTGGAAGCAAGTCTTCTTCATTTGCTAAAAGTGGTTGTTTGCCGTTTAAAAAGCGTTGCGTCGTATAAAACTGATACATCGTTTTGATAGGCACATTTGAAGAATCGGACGCAATGACTTTTGCCTCGTTAATCCAACCTAAAATACTTGTTCGACCTGATTTATACACAACCCAATCTCCATTTCCGAACATCCTATCAACTCCTTTTAACAAGCGTATTCTTAGTTCGGAGTGATTATGATATCTTTTGAAGATAAAATTAAGTTGACCTATTTAGGTCAACTTAATCATTAGATTGCTGTAATGGTACAAATTTGTGAGGTTGAGAATCGTAATGTTTGGATTCCATCTGTAAAAACAACAGTACCCGTGCTTACATCAAATCCAATAAATGTTCCGGTGTAGGTTAACCCATTAGCTGTAATTGTTACAGCTGTGTTTGCTGGTAAACTTAAAACAGTTAACCCAACTGTTGCTAAAGGTTGGCATCCATCACCTCTTGAAATTGGAAATGGGAAGAAACATCGTTTAAAATTACAGTTACAATCACAGGAATCATAGTCTTTTTCTTTACCTCTGCCTTTGTCTTTCTCATCAAAACAAGACATACTATCCACCACCTTTAAACTAGGATACTGTAGCTTATTCAATTGACTAGTGAGATGAATAGATGAATGATAGAGGATAAGCACACATTTTTTAAGAATTTGGACAGATGTTATTTTTAAATGAAAGTGGGGCCGTTAACGTGAAGAAACTCAACAAAAAAACCGCTTTTGCATTAAGTGGGACTTTACTAACAGGTGTATTACTTGGCGCAACTGAATATTTTTATCGAACTGCTATAAAGCGTACTGTGGTGGATGATGATAGGGAGGCCCTTTTTTTTGAAAAGTTCGGGATTGAACAGCAAAAAGAAGAGGATGAGGCTTGGCTAAACAAACAAGCATTAACGGAGGTTGCCATCACTTCTAATGATGGCTTGCAGCTAAAGGCTACTTATATTCCTGCGCGAATGGAAACATTAAAGTGCGTGATTCTAGCTCATGGATACGGAGGAAAAGGAGAAGAAATGTATGGGTTTGCGCGTTTATACGCGGAAAGCTTAAATTATAATGTGCTGATCCCTGATGCACGAGGGCATGGAAAGAGTGAAGGGGATTACATTGGCTTTGGCTGGCATGAACGGAAAGATTATCTGAAATGGATTCATTATTTATTGGCGAGACATGGGAGACAAGCCTTGATTGCTCTCCATGGCATTTCAATGGGGGGAGCGACGGTCTTAATGACCAGCGGTGAAGAATTGCCAATGCAAGTGAAAGCGATCGTCGCGGATTGCGCCTATACATCGACTTCAGAGATTCTAACACATCAGTTAAAACAAATGTATCAATTACCAGCTTTTCCGTTTTTACCATTAGCTAGTTTGTACACAAGGCTGCGCTCTGGTTTTTCTTTTTACGAAGCGTCAGCGTTGAAACAGGTACAGCAAGCACATGTACCGATTTTGTTTTTCCACGGTGATCAAGATAAAGTTGTACCAGTCGAAATGGTTTACCGTTTAAGCGAGACTGCCCCTGAAGGAAGTGAGCGAGTCGTTGTAAGTGGAGCTGAGCACGGCATGGCCTATCGAACGGATTCAGTCCAGTATGAAGACAAACTGCGCGGTTTTTTAGCACGTAACATTCGTTAATTGAACAAACACCTTTTCCTTTTTGGGAATGGTGTTTGTTTTTGTGAGGAACGAATCTTCTGGGTATAGGCTGCTTCATTTGACAAGATACTAAAAAAAGAACAATAATAAAATGCCACTAATTTGCCGTGCATCTTTATTTAAAGAACGGTATAATGGAGCGTGGTGAATGTTAAAGACACAACATGAAAAAGTAAAGCATTAGTCTAGAAAGAGGTTTTTTAACAATGAGACAGAATGAACAGGCTGAAGCTGTTTTTGTTATTTTTGGTTCCACAGGAGATTTAGCAAAAAGAAAATTATTCCCATCTATTTTTAATTTGTATCGCAAAGGGAATTTAACAAATAAATTTGCTATTATTGGCTTGGGTCGACGCGAGTGGGATAACGAAAAGCTAAGAAGTGTTGTGAAAGAGTCGATAAAGGAAGAGCATGGAGAGGCTGTGGCTGAAGGTTCAAGTGAATTTCTTGATCATTTTTCTTACCTGTCTTTTGATGTGACTGACAAAGATTCTTATGCAAACTTGCTAGATGAAATGGTGTTGAAAGAAGATGAGTTTTCGATTCCCGGAAATCGAATCTTTTATATGGCAATGGCACCAGAGTTTTTTGGGTCGATTGCGCAATCAATTTACTCTTCTGGCTTAAAAGAAACGAGTGGCTGGACGAGACTTGTGATTGAAAAGCCGTTTGGTACAGACTTGTCGACTGCGAAACAATTGAACGAAGAAATTCGAAAAGCGTTCTCAGAAGATGAGATTTACCGAATTGATCATTACTTAGGAAAAGAAATGGTGCAAAACATCCAGGTTATCCGTTTTGCCAATGCGATGTTTGCGCCACTATGGAATAACAGACATATTGCCAATATCCAAGTAACATCAAGTGAAAAACTCGGTGTAGAAGGACGCGGCAGCTATTATGAGAAATCTGGTGCTCTGCGAGATATGGTCCAAAATCATATGTTGCAAATGGTTTCATTGCTTGCGATGGATGTCCCACTTCGATTAACGACAGACGAAATTCGTAGTGAAAAAATTAAAGTATTACGGGCGCTACGTCCAGTTGTTGGGGAAACGATTAAAGAAAATGTTGTCAGGGCTCAATATAGCGCAGGTAGTGTAGAACAAACGGACGTTCCTGGTTATCTTCAAGAAGACAACGTGGATCCTAGTTCACATACTGAAACCTATGTTGCCGCACGCTTGTTAATCGATAACCATGATTGGGCAGGAGTACCGTTTTACATTCGAACGGGAAAGCGGATGGCGGTAAAATCTACAAAAATTGTTGTTGAGTTTAAGGAACTTCCTCATAATTTATACGCAAAAGAAGCAATAAAAACAGGGCCTAACTTATTAATTATTCACATCCAGCCGGATGAGGGCATTACCATTGTGTTAAATGGGAAGAAAATTGGCTCTGCGGATACGACTCCTGTTCACCTTGAATACCGACACGACAGTGAAGACCGAGTAAATACGCCTGAAGCATATGAACGGTTATTGTTTGACTGTATGATGGGTGATGCAACGAACTTTGCCCACTGGGATGAAGTAAGCTTATCTTGGTCACTCGTTGATGCAATCTCAAATGCTTGGACTGAGAGTGACAACCAGCCTGTTAGCTATAAAGCGGGTTCAATGGGTCCAAAAGAAGCAGATAAGCTGCTTGAAGCGGACGGTTTCTCTTGGTGGCCAGTTGAACAAATGTAACAACAAAAAGACTCAGGTTCGCATTTGCGCCTGAGTCTTTTTGTTAAATCCAGTTCGTATGAAAAATGCCTTCTTTATCAATGCGTTTGTACGTATGTGCACCGAAATAATCACGCTGAGCCTGCAGTAAGTTCGCTGGCAAGCGTTCACTCCGGTAGCTGTCATAGTAAGAAATCGCACTTGCAAAGCATGGAACAGCAATGCCGTTTTCAATAGCAATCGCTAGTACGCGACGAAGTGATTGGTGATAGTTTGAGGCAATTTGCTCAAAGTAGCCATCAAGCAACAAGTTTGGTAGCTCTTTGTTTTCTGAGAATGCATCGGTAATATTTTGCAAGAAAGCGGCCCGGATAATACAGCCGCCTCTAAAGATGCGAGCAATTTCACCGTACTGTAAATTCCAATTCTCTTCCTCAGACTTTGTTTTCAATTGGGCAAAGCCTTGGGCATAAGATAAGACCTTACTGAAATAAAGGGCCTTGCGAATTTCTTCGATAAGCGCTTCTTTATCACCTGTAAATGCAGATGCTTCTGGCCCAGGTAATGTTTGGCTTGCTCTTGTGCGTTCCTCTTTCATCGCCGATAAGAAACGAGCAAAAACGGATTCCGTCACGATTGGAAGGGGAACGCCGAGATCAAGCGCGCTTTTGCTTGTCCATTTTCCAGTTCCTTTTTGACCGGCTGAATCCAAGATGACATCAACAAGTGGTTTGCCTGTTTCTTCATCCATTTTAGTGAAAATATCTGCGGTAATTTCAATTAAATAGCTGTTAAGTTCTCCTTGATTCCAGTTATCAAACACCGTATGCAGTTCAGATGCATCAAGGCCAAGGACTTGTTCAAGAAGTGAATACGCTTCACTAATTAACTGCATATCGCCATATTCAATCCCGTTATGAACCATCTTGACGTAATGCCCGGCGCCATCAGGACCTATATACGTTGTACAGGCTTCACCGTTTACTTGTGCAGCGATCTTTTGAAAAAGGGGCTTAACAAGTTCATAAGCATCCTTTGGCCCACCTGGCATAATTGATGGTCCTTTTAAAGCACCTTCTTCTCCACCAGATACGCCAGCACCAATAAAGTGAATGCCGTGAGCTTCCACATGTTTTGAGCGACGTACCGTATCGGTATAATAGGTGTTACCACCATCAATTAATATATCTTTTTCATCTAATAATGGAATAAGGGAATCAATGACTTGATCCGTTACTTCACCAGCTTGTACCATCAGCATAATTTTGCGTGGCTTTTCTAAAGAAGCGACTAATTCTTCGAGTGAATATGTACCGACTAAGTTCTTCTTTTCTTCCAACGCAATAATTTGCTTGATTCTTTCGGCTGAAACGTCATAAAGAGAAACGGAAAAGCCTTTGCTTTCGAAATTAAGTGCCAAGCTGCGCCCCATAACGCCAACCCCGACTATTCCGATGTTTTGTTTTGTCATTTTCTTCTTCCTTTCTAAATAAACCATTCATCAGTAGAGTACAACTCTACTGATGAGGATAACAGATCAGATTACTAAATCGTTATGAACATACCACATGTAAGCGATTTCGATCAAGCGGATTTATTCTTTCTTTCCAGAGTCAGCTTTTGCTTTAAATAAAGTATGCCCGATCTTATGTCCATATAATTGCATCATGTTTGCATGAGCAGAGACTTGATCAAAGCGGTGTTGCGGAATATCTCGAGAAGGAATCATATCATTGCCTTTATCTGATTCATCTTGCTGTAATTCTGCCGCTGATACTTCCTCAATCATTGTCGCTTGAGAAAAGCCAGATCTCTCTACTATTTTTGCCCAATCTGAAAAACGGTTTAGCGTTTGAAATGAATAATGGGACATGATTTCTGCACGTTCACCTTCCGATAAAAGTTCGAGGCAACTAAGTTCATTTGCAAACAGTAAACCATTTGGTTTTAACAACCGATGGATTTCTCCTAAAGCCTCTTCTAGTGAAACAAAGGAAAGCACAGATTCACAAATAACATAATCAAACTGATTTGAAGGTAGACCGGAGTTCTCAATTGATTTGTTAAGTACGGGGATGTTTAACCATTCCTCTTTGAATCGTTTTCGCGCTTTAGCGGCCATAAGTGGATGAGGCTCAATTGCGGTAATTTGGCAATTAAACAGCTGTTTTATATAAGCAGACGTCTGGCCTGTGCCACAGCCGCAGTCGAGTATGACTGTTTGCTCACTTATATCCATTTCCATAAGCATTTGTCTTGATTTGGAGAAACCGCCAGGATGAGCGCTACCAATTCCAAAAGCAGCCAACATATCTGTGTAACTCATTTTATTACCCCTTTCAAATCCCATTTAAACTAACGTATGCATTTGCACTAAAAGATGCGAATGTCTTTCATAGCAAGCAGTTAGCGCGAAAAATAGACCTCGATTTATGTTACAAAAACGTTACAAAACGATTAAATAGCGTGTAACTTGGATTATTTTGGGACAGATAGGAGTAGGTATGGTAGCAGCTTATGGAAAGGGAGGCAAACAAAATATGGCTCAATTAAATGCAGTTAAATGCCACCATCAGTCTCGAATGTCAGATTCATTACAAAATAGTAAGGGGAGATATAGTATGAAAATGCAAGCGGTTATTTTTTCATTGGGGTTTTTTCTTACAGTGCTCTTGTTTTTACCGACATATGTTCAAGCGGAAAGTTTTGATAAATTACATAAGGGTGACACTGGCGAAAAAGTAGAATGGCTTCAGTCTGAATTAGTTGAACGCGGTTACTTAGCAGAAGCTGATGTAACGGATGTTTTTGATGAAAGCACACAGACGGCTGTCAGTGAATTTCAACAAAACCTTGGCTTACATGTGGATGGTGTTGCAGGTAAACAAACATTAGGTGCGATTAAAGTATTAAGAGAAGGAAGTGAAGGGCCGCTTGTTGAGGAATTACAAAAGCGCTTAGCAGATTTAAATTATTATAGCGATTCGATTGATGGGAAGTACGGTCCATTAACAAAAGCCGCCGTACTCAAGTTCCAGACGCAAAACGGCCTAATGGTTGATGGGATTGCTGGGCCGCAGACGCATAAATACTTATACTACAACGGTACGGTTCAGTCTAAACAGGCAAAACAAACGACTCAAGCTCCCGCTGAACAAAAACAAGCGTCAGCAAATCAAGCAAATGCAAGCGAGAAACCAAAGCAATCTAGTGAACCGAAACAATCATCGGACCAACAAAATCAATCAAGTGAGTCAAAGCAAGCAAATGAATCGAAATCATCAAGCGAAACAAAAGCAGAAGATAAAAGCGCTTCGTCGAATTCATCAAGTGAAGCAAGTTCTAGTGCCTCTTCTACAGAGTCGAAGCCTGCAGGGAAAACGATGCAAATGGAAGCAACGGCTTATACGGCCTATTGCAACGGTTGTTCAGGCGTAACACGCACTGGTATTGATTTACGTGCAAATCCAAATCAAAAAGTCGTTGCCGTTGATCCGAACGTCATTCCTTTAGGAACGCGCGTATATGTTGAAGGCTATGGGGAAGCAATTGCTGGTGATACTGGTGGGGCGATAAAAGGAAACAAAATCGATTTGTATGTCCAAACAAAAGATGAGGCTTTAACCTTTGGGCGTCAACAAGTGCAAGTGACCATTTTAGATTAATTCAAAAACCAGGCGCGAAAGCCATTATGCTTTCGTGGCTGGTTTTTCTTGTCGAGGCTCAATATGAACAGTTGTATGAACAATATCATGTTCTTCTCTTAAGATGTGTTCGATGTGATCGGCAATGTCATGACTCGCCTGCACCGTTAGCTCGGGGTTCACTTCAATCGTAACATCTGCATAAATTGAGCTACCTACTTGCCTTGCTTTAATTGTTTTTAAGCAGCACTGATCGCATTTCTCATGAATCGTTTTTTTGAACGGTTTAAGCTCTTCTTCGTTAAAGCCATCTGTTAAAGAGTGGGTGGCATCTCTGAAAATAGTCCAAGCCGTATAACAAATAATAAGGCCGACAAGCAGCGCCGTTAATGAGTCGAGCCAACCAAGATGCAGATGCGATCCGATGATCCCAATTAATACACCAATACTAACAAGTGCATCGTTTTTATTGTCTTGAGCAGCAGCAGCAAGCGCTTGACTGTTAATTTTTTCAGCAAGCCGTTTGTTGTAGCGATAGACAAGCAGCATCACGACAGCACCACCTGCAGCAACATACGCGGTAATTAAACTTGGTGCTTCAATTATTTCTCGACTAAATAAGGCGGAGGCAGCACCATATAATACTTGTAAACCGATAACTGCCATGATAAAACCAGCGAGTAGAGCGGCGATGTGTTCTGCTCGAAAGTGACCATAGGGATGATCCTGATCGGGTGGTTTTTGAGAAATTCGTAATCCAATTAAAACAGCAACAGAAACAATGATATCAGCAGCATTATTGTATCCGTCGGCAACGAGCGCTTGTGACATGAATAAATAACCAATCACTAATTTTACTATGGCTAGCGTAATATACGTTCCAATACTTAACCAAGCGCCTTTTTCTCCTTTTCGTAATTCCTCATATCTCTCCATTTTTTGAAAGCCTCTTTTCTTAAAATCTAATAGGTATTCGTCTGATTCAGATGGTTCCTTAGTGTAGCTATCTAGCTTGATTCGCTTGTTTATTGGTATAGAGAGTCTGTTTTCCTACTAATAGTAGAAAGAACAAATGAACAATATGAATACAAAAAACTGTTTGAATAAATGAATTCATGATATAGTGAAGGGATAAAATCAACCTTTATCCTTAAGTATGGACAAGGATTTTATTTTTATAGGGAGATTCGTTAAATAAAGAGAAATCGGAAAGGACGCTTTTTCTTATGACCACTCAATCACTTGAAATCATGAAATGCACGCATGAAAAGCAGAAACCAAATGTAGATGAACTGGCGTTTGGTAAGTACTTTACGGACCATATGTTTATTATGGATTATGCAGAAGACAAGGGATGGTACAGTCCGCGAATTATTCCATATCAACCGCTAACGCTTGATCCTGCGGCAATGGTGTTTCACTATGGACAAACTGTTTTTGAAGGGTTAAAAGCCTATCGCTCAAAAACAGATGACAACGTTCGTTTATTTCGTCCAAAAGACAATTTTACGAGATTAAACTTATCTAGTGATCGTTTAAGCATCCCGCCAATCGATGAGCAACAGGTCTTGGACTACTTAAAAGAATTAATTCGTCTTGATAAGCAGTGGATTCCAACTGAGCCAGGGACGTCTTTATATATTCGTCCATTTATCATCTCAACGGAGCCTAATTTAAGCGTTGCGCCCTCGCAATCGTATAAGTTTATGATGATTTTATCACCAGTCGGCGCTTATTATGCGGAAGGTATGGCACCAGTTGGCATTTTAGTAGAAGAGCGTTATACCCGGGCTGCCCCAGGTGGAACAGGCATGGCAAAGACTGCAGGAAATTATTGTGCAGCATACAAAGCACAAGAAAAAGCCGTTGCAAAACAAAAAGCGCAAGTCTTATGGCTTGATGGTAAAGAAAAGAAATACATTGAAGAAGTAGGCAGTATGAACGTGTTCTTTAAAATCAATGGCATTGTCCATACGCCAGAATTATCAGGCAGTATATTAGATGGTGTAACACGTCGAAGCGTGATTGAACTTTTAAAAAGCTGGGATGTTCCTGTTGAAGAGCGTCGTATTTCAATCAATGAGATTATTGATGCCAGTGAAACAGGTGCGTTGGAAGAAGTGTTTGGAACAGGAACGGCAGCCGTTCTTTCACCGGTAGGAGAACTGCTTTGGCAAGAGCAATCCATTGTCGTTAATCACAATGAGACAGGTGCGCTTGCAGCGAGATTATATGATGCGTTAACAGGCATTCAGACGGGAGCTGTTGACGATCCATTTGGTTGGACAACGGTACTGGAAGAAGATGAATAAGGTGTAAGCGGGGGAGCTTATGATTAAAGCGATTTTTTTTGATTTAGATGATACATTGTTATGGGATAAACAAAGCATACAGCTTGCTTTTGAACAAACCTGTTTATTTGCCAGGCAAGAACACCCGGACCTTGATCCAGTTCAATTGGAACAAGACGTACGCGAAGCAGCAAAAAAGCTCTATCAATCGTATGACAGTTATGCGTTCACGCAGAACATTGGCATTAATCCATTCGAAGGACTGTGGGGACAGTTTCGTGATGAGATGGAAGGCTTTGAGCAATTAAGAGATATTGCACCGAGCTATCAACTAGCTGCTTGGGAAAAAGGGCTCGAAAAAAGCGGGATAGTCGATCGGAACTTTGCTCAAGTTTTAGCAAATCAATTTCCTTTAGAACGACGAAAGCATCCCATTGTTTATGAGGATACGTTTCAAGTACTCGATCAGCTTCATCATACTTTTCAACTTTTGCTTTTAACGAATGGCTCGCCTGATTTGCAAAATACAAAACTGGAGATTACGCCGCAGCTCGTGCCGTATTTTGATCATATTATTATTTCGGGATCGTTATTAAAAGGCAAACCCGATTCAAAAATGTTTTTGGAAGGTTTATATCGCGCAGGGATTCATAAAGAGGAAGCGATTATGGTTGGTGACAATTTGCATACCGATATTAAAGGCGCAAACGCAACAGGCATCTATTCGATCTGGCTTAATCGAGATCATGTAATAAACGAAACAGATATTGTGCCGAATTTAGAAATTCATTCATTAGAAGAGTTGTTGCAGTTACCTATATTAAAAAAATAGATTGCTAATTAAAACAGACTATGGTCTAATGAAACTATCAATTTCATATGTAAACAAACTGTTTAATCCACTAGGGGTGCACATAAGCTGAGAGAGGTTTTAAAAACCTTAACCCTTTACCTGATCTAGATAATGCTAGCGAAGGGAAGTGCGATGTATTGTTTGAAGAAAGTTAGTCTTATTTATTGATGAGATATGCTTCTTCGCTACGTCGTTCCATCTCTCAGGTGGAGCGTTTTTTGTGCGTTGCTGGTGGGGAAGGAGAAGTGAAATGAGATGAAACAAAACAAGAAAAGGTTAACGCTAATTGATATCGTTGTAACCGTTATGATTGCAGTTGTATTTGCGATTGTTTATCGATTATGGACCCCGGTTAGTGATGTAGTAGGTTTATTTGGGCTACAAGCCGAGCAGTTGATTTACGGCATGTGGTTTATCGCAGGAACAATAGCTGCTTTATTATTACGAAAACCTGGAGTAGCTTTTCTTGCTGAAGTCGCTGCTGCATCAGGTGAATTAATTGCAGGCTCGCCTTATGGTCCACTTTTACTAATGTATGGTATTTTTCAAGGAATTGGAATGGAATTGGCATTTGCACTATTCAGATACAAGTACTTTAATATGTGGGTGGCGGCGCTTGGTGGCATGTTTGCTTCATTTGCTTCGCTTGGTTTGGATTATTACAACGCATACTTGGCAGATTTACAGACGTGGCTACTCACGTTACGAATCGTTTTTAGAACAGTTGGCGCGGTATTCATCGCTGGGTTTCTTGCTGCAGCCCTTGTAAAAGCACTTGATAGAACAGGAGTTAGCCAGCTTTTGCGGCCAGTAGACCAGAAAGATTATGACTTGTTTGAAAAGCGAAAAGGAGATGGTAAATGAAGCGTTCAGACTCAGTTATTTATTTAAAACAGCTCTCACTCGCTTACCCAAAAGCCGAAAAACTATTGTTTGATGACCTCTCACTTCAAATTAAAGATGGAGAGAAAGTATTGCTGCTTGGACCAAGCGGTGCAGGCAAATCGACTCTCTTGCAAGTTATGGCTAATCTCATTCCAAGAGTGGTAGATCTTCCTCTACAAGCAGCGGAGCTGACAATTCCCGAACAAACTGGATACGTGTTTCAAGAACCAGATAGTCAGTTTTGCATGCCCTATGTGGACGAAGAACTTGCATTTGTACTGGAAAACCGAAAAGTGCCACGAGAACAGATGTTGGATCGAATACAAGAATTGTTGGACCTTGTGGGTTTAGCTGGACTACCATCGCTTCATACATCCATTCATACCTTGTCGCAAGGGATGAAACAACGGTTGGCTGTTGCTTGTGCACTGGCTTCTGAAGCAGATGTGATGTTGTTCGATGAACCAACTGCTTTAGTCGATCCCGCTGGAGCCAAAGCGTTATGGGAGATAATCTTTAGAACGTGTTCAAATCAAACGATGGTGATTGTTGAACATCGAATTGAAGAAGTATTGCCATATATTGAGCGAGTGATTTTGTTTGATGAGGCAGGGCAAATTCAAGCAGATTGTACGCCGGAAGCTTTGTTTCAACAGCATGAAAAGCAGTTAGATAAATACGGGGTATGGCACCCAGCGTCTTGGCCAACATTTCTAGAGGAAGAGCCAGCTAGTAGCGTATTGTCTGATTCCAATGAGCAATTGCTTTTAGAAGAATGGGGCGTGTGGCGGCGAAAACAGCAGATGCTTTATTCAAACAAAGCGAGTGCGTATAGAGGGAGCTGGATTTGCATCACCGGTAGAAACGGAGCGGGTAAAACGACATTTTTATATGGTTTGATGAACCTGTTAAAAACAAGCGGTTCCTATAAACTTTTACAAAAGAGGGTTAAGAAAAAAACAGCTGTCACTCCTTCGGTCCATTTTGTATTTCAAAATCCGGAGTTTCAGTTTGTAACAGATCAAGTGGATAAAGAGCTGCTCGTTGGCTTGATGAAACAAGCAGGTGAAGAAGAGGTCAGCGCCGTTTTAAGTCAGTTTGGTTTATTCAATCAACGCTCGCAGCATCCATATACGTTATCGACAGGTCAGAAAAGACGGTTAAGTGTTGCGACCGCTTTTATGGAGAGCAAGCCGTTTTTATTTCTTGATGAACCGACGTTTGGTCAAGATGCGAAGCATACGTTTGAATTGCTGAAGAAATTAGAATCGTACCGTGCTCAAGGCGGCACCATTCTAATGGTGACTCATGATCAACAGATCGTTGAGCACTTCGCCACACATGAGTGGATTATTGAAGCTGGTGAGCATCATACAACTAAACGAGGAAGGAGGCTCGATCATGCAATACGAGATTAGGGAGACATGGCTTACCCTTGTAAATCCGAGCCTTAAATTCCTCCTCATTATTAGTAGTTATTTGATTGTGTTGTTTACACACAATCCAAACACGCTCTTTATGCTCCTCGTCCTCGCAATGGTACTTGTGCTGTTTTTCTCTGGTCATCCGTATCGATTTGTCTTGTTGTACATGACGTCATTTTTACTTTTGTTTGTTTCATCAGCATCGGCAATGGTTTTCTTTGGTAGAGGGGATACAACATGGTTTCATTACGGCATCGTTCATATTACGGAAGAAAGTTTTTATCGTGGAATTCATATTGGTTTACGCGCGGCTGTTTTTGCGATGTTTGGTCTTTTATTTGTATTAACTACAAAGCCAGTACACTTGTTTTACTCGTTTATGCAGCAACTGAGGTTAAGACCAACGCTTGCCTATTCATTTATGGCAGCCATACGAGTCTTACCAATAATGGTGCAAGAATTTCAGACGCTGCGTTACGCCTATCAAATTCGTGGGCTGAATACGCGTAAGGGCCTGAGCAAGTTTTATAATCAACTGCAGTTTTTTAGCATTCCGTTATTAGCACAAGCGATTCGCAGGGCGCAGCGTCTTGCTTTAGCGATGGAAGCAAAACAGTTCACATCTTGCAAAAAGCGAACATTTTTTTATAAAATAGGCTTTAGTCAGAATGACATTCAATTTTCACTACTTTTGTTAGCGATGATTGCTACTAGTGTTTATTTCGGGGCAGAGAAATGGATATTTCCTGTCATTGATGTCCGATATTTACATAGTTAGAAGCAAAGGAGGAAGCGATGAATTCAAATCCACTTCCGTATTCATTTTATAAACAGGATACCATTCATTTGGCTAAAGCTTTAATTGGAACCCATCTTATGCATACTGTAGCTGGGGAAATCGTAGTTGGTCGGATTATTGAAACAGAGGCGTATTTAGGCGTGCTTGATAAAGCTTGTCATAGTTATTCGAATAAGCAAACGAAACGAACAGCCATTTTATTTGGTCCTCCTGGACGTGTTTATACTTACACGATGCATACGCACTGTTTATTAAATATTGTTGCAGGAAAAGAGGATCAGCCAGAAGCGGTGTTAATACGAGGAGTCAAGCCTGTATTCGGTTTTGAAAAGATGGAAGCATTAAGAGGGATGAAAGCTACCTCTACAACATTTTCCAACGGACCAGGCAAATTAACAAAAGCGCTTGGTATCACAATGAATCATTATGGACATTTTCTTTGTGAAGATCCATTAATTATTTGCGAGGGAAGTGAGCCAACCAGAATTGAGGTGACAAATCGGATCGGCATTGGAAAAGCAGATCAGGCTAAACATTACCCGTGGCGTTTTATTGAAAAAGAGATATAAAAAAGACTGCTGAACTTCCAGCAGTCTTTTTTAATTAAATCGTTGTTCGCAGTTCCCATAGCTCTGGAAAGAAATAATCATCTAACACTGCTTTTAAGTAGTGAACACCTTTTGAACCACCTGTACCTTGCTTCATCCCAATGATCCGTTCAACGGTTTTTAAATGACGAAAACGCCATTGCTGATGCCAGTCTTCCAAATCAACAAGTTTTTCTGCAAGCTGATACAAGTTCCAATAACGATCTGTATTTTCGTAAACTTGTTGCCATGCCTGAAGGACCGATGGAGATGACTGGTGCGATTCAGTTGGATCACGCTCTAAAACGGATTTGTCAATGGATAAACCTGCGCGGGCAAGCGCATGAATCGCTTCATCATAAAGACTTGATCGGTTATAGTCGTGAAGAAGCTCCTGATAAATGGCATCCTCTTCTTTATAAATCGATAATATATGTGCGGTTTTTTTCCCTAAGGCGAATTCCAGCTGTCTGTGTTGATAAGATTGAAAGCCTGAAGCTTGTCCAAGAGAATCGCGGAACTCAATGTACTCACTTGGGGTAAGTGTCGAGAGCACGTCCCACGCTTGGATGATCTGTGCTTGTGTTTTAGAGACGCGAGCGAGTTGCTTAAAAGCTGGCTGGTATTGATCATGCTTAATTGACTCAATTGCGCCTTTAATCTCATGAAGCATCAGTTTCATCCAAAGCTCACTTACTTGATGAATAATGATAAAGAGCATTTCATCATGATGACCAGATAAACGCTTCTGACTTGATAAGAGCGGTTCCAATTGAAGGTAATCGCTATAGGTCATTTTTTCTTTGAAATCAGTATGAACACCTTTGTATGGTTGATCCATCTTAGCGCACACTCCTTTTAAGTGGTCGGATAACTGCACGAACAGGACTACCGTCTGCTTGTTCAATCCGCAGAGGCAGGGCAATAAACTCATATAACCCAGCTTGAACATGATTAAGAACAAGGTTTTCGATAATAAGTATATTCGCTTGATGAAGGCTATGGTGACCTGTAAGCTCTTTACTTGTTAACGGATCGACACTTGGACTGTCTACACCAAGCAATTGGATACCTTGCTTTTGCAAGTAAGCTGCGCCATCAGCTGTTACGTAAGGAATCTCTTCAGGAAAATTGGAAAAGTCGGACGTTGTTTTCGTTTTTATTAAAAGGCGCTCAATTCCTTCTAAATCCGCTTGTTCAAATAAGGACTGATCAAGTTTTTTTGCACCAATCGCTTCAAAAACAAGGGCGTCTCCAATATAGCGATCTAGTGGCAGCTGATGCATTTTCTTTCCATCTTCCTTGTAATGAAAGGGGGCATCAGCATGAGTTCCAGTGTGCGTACTCATCTCAATCGAACCGATATTAACAGAACCTGTCTCGGCAATCGTTGCAGAAAGCCGATAAGTGAAGGGCGTGTCGCCAGGCCAGTGGGCAACCGTGTTTGATAGCGGCATCGTAATATCAATCCAAGACATTAAGCAATCACTCCTCGACTATTCTCATATTCTTCATAAGCCTTATCTCGCATAATTTCTGCAAGTGTCGTTAATGCTTGATGTACATCTGTAAATGTATTGTACAAGGCAACAGGCGCAAAGCGGATCCCATTTGGTTGACGGAAGTCTGGAATAATGCCTTTAGCTTTTAAGGCTTTGCAAATACGTGCAGCTTCAGGGTGCTCAAGCAAGACGTGACCCCCACGAGCATGTACTTCACGCGGTGTGCGGACGGTAAATGAGCTGAGCTCAGGGAATGTATCAACGAGCTCAATAAAAAAGCTTGTTAAGGCGATCGATTTTTCTCGGATACGAGCAATAGAAGCTTCCTCCATGATGGCAAGAGAGCCAATTAATGGTGCGATGGAAAGGAGGTGGGGCGTTCCTAATTGAAAAGCACCTGCACCATCTGCTTTTGTAAAACTCGCGTCCATATCGAATTGAACCGATTTGTCGGAACCAAACCAGCCTCTTAGTCCGGGAGTAACGTGATGGTGTTTTTGATTAATGTACATGCCGGCGACACTTCCTGGACCGCCATTTACATGTTTGTATGTACACCAAAAGGCAAAGTCAACGCCCCAATTGCTCAGTTCATGGGGCACAGAACCAATCGAATGACACAAATCAAACCCAATAAGAATTCCGCGCTCGTGAGCCGCCGTTGTTAGTTTCTGAAGATCAAGTAACTGTCCACTGCGATAAAGAACGCTCGATAACACAATAATGGCCACATCATCGGTCATCGCCGCAATAATGTCATCCTCAGACAGTGTGTAGCCATCATTACTCGTAACAAGACGTAAACTACTGTTCTCCTGATAGCCATGTAGCTGAATATGCGACTGCATCGCATAAAGGTCGGTCGGAAAACTAAGTGCCTCACTTAAAATGACATGTTTTTTCGCAGTGGGTTTGTAGAACGTAGCGAGCATTTGATGAAGATTAACAGTCGTTGAGCCACTAACGATCACTTCACTAGAATTCGCACCAACGAGAGAAGCCATTTGCCTGCCAAGTTGTTCAGACATTGTAAACCAAGGGTGTTTTCCTTCAGTCCATCCATCAATCGCATGTGTTTTCCATGCTTCTAAAAGTTCGAGCACGGCTTGTTCAGACCGCTTATTAAGCAAGCCGAGAGAGTTACCATCAAGATAGATTTGGTTTGTAGCTGAATGTGTGTAAAATTCTTCTCGATAGGGATGAAGAATATCGTGTCCATCCATTTTTTCTGCAAATTCGAACTGTAATCCTGACATTTGTGTGCTCCTTTATGTAAATAGTCTCTATGTAAACGTACCAAAAAGTAGAGCAATTGAACAGTGGTTTTCTGTGTTATTAAACTCAATTGCTGTAGAGATAGTTATTGGTTTCGTTAATGTTTATTTTGTAACAACAAAAAACCCCTCACAAAGTGAGGGGTTTTCTAGATCTTATAAGCTTCCAGCACCAACGTAGTGGTTGCTCCAGTAGCTGCTGTTTAGGCTGGCTTTTTCAACACCGCGTGAGCCGGAGTGAACGAACTCACCGTTGCCAATGTAAATTCCAGCATGCGAGATGTATGTGCTCGAGTTATATGTTCCTGTGAAGAAAACAACATCACCAACATTTGGATTAGATGTTTTTGCAGAACTATCGTACATACCTTGAGCAGTTCTAGGAATAGATTGTCCTTGAGAATTGTATACGTAGTTGATGAAACCACTGCAATCAAATCCACTTGGAGAAGTACCGCCCCATGCATATGGTGCACCAATTTGATTAAGTGCTGACTGGACAAGGCCACTAGAATTTGCTGATGAGTTTGTTACTTGTGTTCCAGCAACTTTAGATTGTGATTCTTCTGTCACGGTATTCGAAGCACTTGCTGAAGATGAAGAACTTGAATCTGATGACGACGCATTTGACGTATTTGCAGATGCGGTAGAGTTAGAAGAAGGCGTTGAAGCTGTCGAACCACTTGTAGCGTTTAGTGCTTTTTGAGTTTGTGGACCAGCAACACCATCGACTTGTAAGCCGTTATTGGATTGGAACTGACGAACAGCACGCTCAGTTTGCGGGCCAAAGTTGCCATCAGTAGAAATACCTAGTTTTTGTTGAATGTTACGAACGGTTTCATTATTATCACCATAGCGAACAACAGTAACAGCTGTTTGCGGTGCAGATGTTTGTGATTGTGATTGAACTGTAGATGATTTCTTTTCAGCTGCTTTTACCTTGTCCATATCGACACTGGCATCAGCCGTTTGGCTTGTTGCAATAGTTGCGGTAGTAGCAAGTCCTAATACGATAGATGTACGCACGATTAATTTTTTCATACTAGCTTTAAACATTATGTTATTCCCCCATATAAAAATATTAAACATGAATTAGGTTCACGTTTTCCCTAGTTCCCAATTTAACGCACGAATATGACACGATGATTGACATCATATTACGGTTTTATTACAAAATGGTTATGTTTTCCTTTGTTTTTTGTAATGTTTTGGCATAAAAACGGATAAAATGAGTGTTTTAACTGGTTATATCCGTTGATCTTTTGCATTTTAACAAGAATTGTGTGTTTTATGCATTTATTTGGTCTAAGCGTGTTTGAATCCTATTCATAAGCTAGTAAAGAAACGAAAAAATGAAATGGATGGAGGGGGTTTTATGAAAACACTCAAATCGTATGCCAATTCCAACATTCATCTATCGACGCCACTTAAAACAAAAAAACTTCGTCGCCTTTAAACAGAGGTATCAAAAACAAGGGAGCATTTTGTTTAATACACTTCGTCCAGATAAATGGCTCGTTCATCAACAATTTATGAAAGTTGCTTCGTTAAACCGTTATTTAGCGAAAACGGAACAATGGACTCATGAAAGCCAATTAGAAAAGTGGCTAAAAAACCAATCAAAATTCGTATAAAAGCCCATTTTGAACTCGCAGGGGAGAGGCATTGTTATTGTTTAAAGCATTAAATCAAAAGGACTTCCTCTTATTTTTCTTAAGGAGATCCACTCCTTTGATTGTAGGCAAGCCTTATTGAAAGAAGAAATTACCAACTTATCGAAAGGAGGAAATGCCTTATCGTTGAAACAAACGGTCTTCAAAGATGAGAAAGACATTCGTGCTCAAATAAATAGGGCTTGCAAACGCATGACACAAGCACTGGAGGCGATCTGTCCAGAAGATTGCTTTATAGAACTTGGGATTGATTTAGCACTTGATGAAAAGCAGAATAAGCTCTTTTTAATTGAAGTTAATTTTAGGCCAGGGTATAAAGGATTAAAAATAATCGATCAACAAGCCTATTATCGTGTATGCTGGGCTCCATTTAGCTATAGTGCTTACCAACAAGGTTTTAAATAAACGTAAAAAATCCCCTGATAGCAGAGCTATCAGGGGATTTTTATTAAACGGTAACAGGTTGTTTTATAACGAGTTCGTCCTGTTCTGTCTCAACAATAATGTGACTAACTGAATCGAAATCAATCAATAAATCGGTAATATCGTCTTCAATCGTGTCTTGAATGACGCGTCTTAACGGACGGGCACCGAAAGCAGGGTGATAGCCTTTTTTAGCTAAGAGTACTTTTGCTTCTTTACTAACCTCCAAGCTAATGCCTTGAGTCGCTAAGCGAGAGCGAAGGTCATCAAGCATGACATCAACAATTTGAACAAGATTTGCTTCATCTAACTGATTAAATTCAATTAAGGCATCGAAGCGGTTTAGGAACTCAGGTTTAAAATAATCTTTTAAACTTTCAAGGATGCCAAGTGTCTTTTGCTGTTCAGGTTGAAAGCCAAGAGCAGGCTTTGCTGTGCCCACACCGGCATTTGAGGTCATAATAACCATCGTATCTTTAAACGATACCGTTCGACCATGACTATCGGTTAAGTGACCATCCTCCATAATTTGCAAGAAGATATGCTGAACATCCGGATGGGCTTTTTCAATCTCATCTAGCAAAATGATGCTATACGGATTGCGACGTACTCGTTCGGTTAATTGGCCACCTTCTTCATGTCCAACATAACCAGGGGGAGACCCAATCAATTTGGAAACAGCATGCTTTTCCATGAATTCACTCATATCAAAGCGAATCATGCTTTCCTTTTTACCGTATACTTCTTGTGCAAGTTGTTTAGTTAACTCCGTTTTACCAACGCCGGTTGGCCCTACAAATAAGAAGCTGATCGGACGGTTACCCGCCTTTAAGCCAGCGCGACTACGTTTTACAGCTTTAGCTGTTTTTGAAACGGCATCATCCTGACCAATCACTTTAGCAGCTAATCGAGTGCTTAAATCTTTCATTTTTTTCTGCTCAGCTTTTTGTAGCTTTTGTACAGGGATACCAGTCTGGCGTTCAATTAGTGCTTGAATATCTTCAATGCGAACAGTAATTGGTTCAAGTTCAGATGCTGCAGCATTCAGCTGCTCTTTAATTTGAACTTCTTCATCACGCAAAGAGGCTGCTTGTTCATAATCTTCTTTTTTAGTTGCCGTTTGTTTTTGTGCTTGAATTGTAGCAAGTCGTTGTTCAAGCGTTGCTTTGTCTGTTGTGTCTGTCGTTAATGAGAGAAGAGACCCTACTTCATCGAGCAAATCAATCGCTTTGTCCGGTAAAAAACGATCTTGAATGTAGCGATCGGAAAGCTTAACGCTTGCTTCAATCACTTCATCTGAATAACGTACGCCGTGATACGTTTCATAAACGTTTTTAAGTCCTTGTAAGATCTGAACGGCTTGATCGACCGTTGGCTCTTTGACAGAAACAGGCTGAAAGCGACGTTCAAGTGCAGCGTCTTTCTCAATCTTACGGTATTCAGACAGTGTAGTTGCACCTATTAACTGCATATTTCCGCGGGCAAGGGCAGGTTTTAATAAATTGCTTGCATCCATATTGCCCTCGCCAGATGCACCAGCACCGACCATCATATGAAGTTCATCAATGAAAAGAATCAAGTCATCACGTTCGCTGACTTCATCAATTAACTGCTGCATTCTCTCCTCAAACTGACCACGATAACTAGTGCCAGCGACAAGTGAAGCGAAATCGAGTGAGAAGATCTGCTTGTTCATTAATTTACTAGGAACTTTGCCCTCAACGATACGTAAAGCAAGGCCTTCAGCTATTGCTGTTTTACCGACCCCGGCTTCACCGATTAATACAGGATTGTTTTTCGTACGTCTGCTTAACACTTGGATCACACGTTCAACTTCTTCATCGCGACCAATAACGGGATCAATCGCTCCTCGACGTGCGTCATCGGATAAATTACGACCAAACTGTTTGATAAAATCTGGTTGATCGTCTTGCTCTTGTTCTCTTGTGTTTGTTGTTTGCTGTTGGTTTTGTTCCCCCATGAAGGATTGAAACATAGACTGCATTTGATTGGTGGAACCATTTTCTTCTTTTATATCGTGAAAGCAGGAATCACATAAAGCGATTTGTTTTTTATGCTGATTTAAAACAATATTTAACGAAACAACGGCTTCACGATTTTGACAATGTTGACATTTCATAAGTGAATTCCTCCTTGAGAATAATTTGTTTGATATTGACTTTGACTATATTTGACCAAATGCTTTAAAAGCAACAGCTATCTAAGTAGGATAGCTGTTATTTATACTGATATTATAATTGACCATTCCTGACTAAGCAAGTTATCTGCTTATTAAAATCATGTTAGTTGGTCAGGAAAATCAGATTATCACTTCATTGTTTTCTTGTCAAGCTGCTTAAAAATAATCAGAGAACCAAGGGTGGTTGTCTGGAATGATGGCTTCTAAATAAGCAATCGTTTCATCCGATGCTTCAATACGACCAATCGCTTTTAAGTCCTTTGCACGTTTGTAATTTAGCAGTAGCGTTACGAGCGTCTGAATATCTGTTTGTACATCGATTGCTTGACCAGGTTGATCTTCTGTAATGGTTTGTTCCCCGGAAAAAGATAATGTAAACGTACCGGTATTCCACTCTAAAATCGGATCACTTACAGATAATGTTAGTGGTTTACTTGCTTGTGAAGTGAAAGGGTAATGACGTAAGAACTCTTTTAAATCAACGATGCGAGCCATGTAGTAAGGAGATATGCGTTCTTCAATTTCCCCGTCTTCTAGAAAGAAGGACAGTGGTTCATTCCTAAAGATTTTACCTTTCACGTGGTAAACCATTGAAAAATGAGCGCCAATAAAGTTCCAAATGCCTCGGCGCGCCTCCTCATTTGTATAAATCATTTCTTTCACATAAAACGTTTCATTTTCCACTTTGTAGTACATGTAACCTAAAGGGTTTTCATCTTGATCGTAATAGACACATGCTGTTAATTCATCCCGCTCCCATTTAAAATGCTCATCCCAAGCAATATCATTTCGAATCATGGCTACATTCTCTTTTTTGGAAAAGTCATTGTAGGTTTTCTTAATATCCCGATGATGAAAGGATACGCGCTCGATCCGTCCAGGAACAGCCGATGGTTTTGGAATTTGTGTGTCTCGGACAGAATAAGAAATGACATCAGAGACTATTTCCCAGCCTTTTTTGCGATAATAAGGAATAGAGTAGGGGAATAAATAAGAGATCGTTTGTCCCCGCTCTTTCATTGTCGTTAAGCTTTGCTTCATTAAATCATTCATTAATCCAAGTCCGGCGTATTCTGGATAAGTTCCGACTCCCGTAACCCCACCCATTTTATAGGCGCGACCGTGGATATTAACGGAGAATGGATAAACGACCATTTGTGAAATTAATTTATTGTTTGAGAACCATCCTAAAACAGAACATTCTTCAAAAATTGGTTTTTTCCATAAAGCCATTTGTGACTTGCCAATTTGCGATACATCTTGATTTGTTACTTGAAATACATACTTAAGTAAGTCGATTGAATCATCGGCGTGTTCATTTGTGACTTGCTGTAATGTAAGTTGATCTTTTCGGTTTTGACTCATAAAAATCCCTGCTTCCACTCATAAAATTCACTGACTGATTATCAGTCATTTTAATCAATCAGTGAAGCAGAGTCAAATCGTTTGAATTGAACTTCGGTAGAAGCACCGCTACAATAATAGCATTCGACAAAATTAAAAGGATGATATGTATGAATCAAGATATAAAACTATCGGCTTTAAATTTAGCTCCTGTGCGTGAAGGGAAATCAATTGGCGAAGCGTTAAGACAATCAATTGCCAGTGCGCAAGCGCTCGAAACATACGGTTACCATCGTTTTTGGGTTGCGGAACACCACAATATGCCTGGCATTGCCAGTTCCGCCACAGCTGTTTTAATTGGTCAAATCGCACAAGCAACTTCAAAAATACGTGTTGGATCTGGTGGCATTATGTTGCCTAACCACGCACCACTTGTAATCGCTGAACAATTCGGGACACTTGCAGCTCTTTTTCCGAACCGAATTGATTTAGGTCTGGGTCGTGCGCCAGGGACAGATCAGCTAACGGCGCAAGCATTGCGACGCCACGGTCAAACCGCGAATGAATTTCCAGAGCTAGTTGAAGAGTTACGGCAGTACTTCCAGCCAGAAAGTGCGACAAAACGTGTTCGCGCATTTCCGGGTGAAGGGGAAGTTGTCCCTGTTTGGTTACTTGGTTCTAGTGGCTTTAGCGCTCAACTGGCAGGGGAGTTAGGCTTACCGTTTGCATTTGCTGGTCATTTTTCTCCTAAAAATATTGTTCCCGCATTAAATGTTTATCGGGATACCTTTAAACCTTCTGACGTGTTATCAGAACCATACAGTATGGTTGCGGTCAATGGTATTGCAGCGGCATCTCAAGAGGAAGCTGAGGTTCTAGCATCTTCACTTTACCAGCAGTTTCTTTCAATGATACGCAATCGACCAGGCAAGTTACAGCCGGCCCTCACTAACATGGATCAAGAATGGACAGCATACGAGAAACAAATGGTGATGGAACAGCTTGGGGGATCTTTTATTGGAGAAGGCGCTGCTGTTGCTGAGGAATTAAAACAATTTGCTAATCAAACAAAAGTGAATGAAGTGATGATTCAATCGACAATTTACGACGAAGAGAAACAAATCGATTCATTTAAACGGATTGCTGAAGCTTGGTGAACTGAAGGAAGTATAAGCTGTCTCAAAAGCGGAAGGTTTAAATAAAAACCTTCCGCTTTTTTTGGATGGGTTTTGTTTCGCACTAGCTTTTTTCGTTGAAACAGGATGTTAGTGGAAGTTTTTCTGACTTAGCTTAACAAAGACTGCTGAGGCTCAACCGTTCCTCCATGTCATGCTTTCGCCTGGATTGGAATTCAACGCTTTCAAACTTCGCTTTTTCTTATTTATTTCCCAACTAAATCTGACACTTTTTTAAAGCTTGCCATCATATACTTTAAAAACGGTCTTTAGGGGGGTTAGTCACTTATGATACTGATCTATCAACTATTTGTTTGGCTAATCGTAGTAGGTCTCGTTTTTTATGTATTTGCTTCATGGAAATGGGAGGAGGCAACAAAGAGACGTCTTCCTCTTATTCGTAAATGCTGGTACGCTGCGTTTGTCATTGGTGCTGCACTAAGTTGGACACTTCATCCTGAAAGCCTCTTTGAGAATTGGCAGCACTATTTAATTGTCGCTTGTTTATTTGCTGTAATTGATGCATTTGTTTTCTTAAGTGCGTATGTAAAACGGTTTGGATCAAATGTCTTTACAATCGATACAGGACAGTTAATCGAAGCGAACGATGAAGTCTTGCAAAATCAACAAAAAAGACTGTTGGCTTTTTTTCGATTATTAAAAAGTGACTCCATTAACGTCTATTACGGGGGGCATCGTGCATATATTACCGGTGTGAGGGAAATTCTAATGAGATTTGCAGAGAAAACGGAAGTGGAGGCTAGTGTGTTTCCCTATGTAACGAAAGGTGATAAGGATCATTTGTTGATTCATTTCAAAGATCGCTCTGCTGTCAGTGCAACACTCGAGCGTCAAGATGTGTATTACGGTGAAAAAGATAAACTGATCTTTATTCCTGTTATCTTGCAAGGGGAGCATCATATCATTAAGCTCTCGTCAGAAGAACGGTTAACGGAATTTGATGCGCTGTTGTTTGCGACACTCGTGGCAATTTATGATTTATTATCTTCAGGTGGAGAAGATGGTGAAGACCAGCATAGTCAGGCGCACCATTTAAATTGAACAAGAATAAGGTAAGGTATCATAACTTGGTTGAGTGGGTGAAAGAATGAAAAAAACATCCAAGAAATCCACTGATAGTGTGCTACCAGCATTTGCAACGTCTCCTTTTACAACCAATTTACAAAAGAAAAACAAAGAAGCGATTCAGCTATTTAAAAATTGGAAAAAGGATACGAAAAAAGGAAGACGCTAAAAGAGGATGGATTAACCGCGATTTGCGTACTTTAAGAGGGTATTGTTTGCTTAATTCGACTAAATTCGATACGGTAATAGGAACATCTTATGAAAGTAGGTTCGATCGGATGAAGCTCAGTATCCTCGATCAAGTACCGCGCTCGAGTGAAACAACAAATGAAATTGCTTTAAAAGAAACTGCCGATCTCGCTTTAGCTGCAGAAAGCTTAGGCTATAGTCGTTATTGGATCGCGGAACACCATGATCTCCAAGGGCTTTTATCACCAACACCTGAAATTTTACTAGCGTATATTGGCGCAAAGACAAACTCAATTCGTTTAGGTGCTGGAGCCATTCTTTTGCCACATTATGCTCCCTATAAAGTAGCTGAAAGTTTTAATATGCTTAGTAACTTATTTCCTGGAAGAGTGGACTTGGGGTTAGGTCGTTCACCTGGTGGATCAGCCGAAGCGTCGGAAGCATTGTCAGGAAATTTTATAGAACGAATTGCCTCAATGGATGATCGAATCGAGGAGTTAATGCATTTTATTCGCCGAGATTTCCCAAGTGATCATCGCTATCATTCACTTAAAGCAGCACCTGTTCCTTTTGAAGCACCAGCAGTTTATATGCTAGGAACATCAAAGAAAAGTGCTGATTTAGCAGCAAAACATCGATTAAATTATGTATACGGTCATTTTATGAATACTGAAGATGATCATCATGTTATCGGCCATTACAGGAGTCAAAGGAAGCAGGGACAAGCTTTTGCCTGTGTATCGGTTCTTTGCGCTGATACAACTGAAAAAGCGCGAGAATTGTATCGGTCTGTTCTTGTATGGCAGGCATTTAATCAAACGCAGGAACCGCTCTTGGCAATTCCAACGGTAGCAGAGACCGCGTATTTAGTGAAGCAATTAAGTGAAGCGACGCAAGATACGATGGAACAGCAATTAAATGAGGCAATTGTTGGCGACAAAGCATACGTCAAGAAGCGCCTTGATGACATCGCTGAATCACTCCAGCTGGATGAATTAATGGTGTTAACCCATGCACCAGAGCTACGAGATCGACTGCATTCTTATCGCTTGCTAACAGAAATTTATCCGCAACTTGTATCCTTATAACGCTTTGGCTAACTAGCTAAGCGTTTTTTTATGTTTATATTAATTTCACTTACCGTATTATCAAGTAAAAACTAGGCACAAACACAATACAATAGCATAAGCTACAAGATCAAATGAAAAAGCGAGGAGCTAGAATCAATGAATCGTTATCGTCATGTCCATGAGCTAATTGGTCAAACGCCAATGATTGAATTGACTTCGTTTGCTTTACCAAATCATGTTCGTCTATTTGCCAAACTTGAATTCATGAACCCTGGTGGAAGTATAAAAGATCGCCTAGGCCTTCGCTTGATGCAAGAAGCAATCGATAAGGGGAAAATCACCAAAAAAGGTACATTAATCGAACCAACAGCGGGAAATACAGGGATTGCACTCGCTCTTGCCGCAATTGGGACTGATGTTAACGTTATTTGTGTTGTTCCTGCCTCGTTTAGTATTGAAAAGCAGCAAATCATGCGTGCGTTAGGTGCAACCGTAATTCATACACCTACAGAACTTGGTATTAAAGGCGCAATTGCCCATGCTCTGGCGCTTGAACTAGAAATGAAAGATGCGTATTGCCCACAGCAGTTTCATAATCCAGTTAACCCAATTACGTATTACGAATCATTAGGACCAGAGATTGTGAGGCAGGTTGATCAGCCCATCACGACTTTCATAGCTGGAGGTGGAACAGGTGGCACCTTTACGGGGACTGCACGATACTTAAAGGAATTAAATATAAACATTCGTACCGTCATTGTAGAACCAGAAGGATCGATCTTAAATGGTGGGACGGTTGGACCACATCGAACAGAAGGAATCGGAATGGAATTTATCCCAACATTCGTCAATCAAGAATGGTTCGATGGTGTATATACAATTTCTGATCGAACGGCTTTTAGGCGAACAAGAGAACTCGCTAAAAAAGCGGGCTTGCTTGTTGGAAGCTCCTCTGGCGCTGCCTTAGATGCCGCATTACAGGAGGCTAGTAAAGCACCACCCAATTCGATTCTTGTAACGGTTTTTCCAGACGGGGGAGAACGGTACTTAAGCAAAGGGATCTATGAGGAGGAAATCGATTGAGACAAAAAACGAAGTTGATTCATGGGGGCAGAGGGTTTGATTCAACGACTGGTGCAGTGACACAGCCAATTCAATTAGCTAGCACTTTTAAGCAAGATGGCATTGGCAACTTTATCTATGAATATGCACGAACAGGAAATCCGACTAGAAGTGCGCTGGAAGAACTCCTTGCAGATATTGAATATGGCACGGACGGTTTTGCATTTTCTTCAGGAATGGCTGCGATTACAGCGGTTATGAAACTTTTCGTGCAAGGAGATCACATAGTTGTAACAGATGATGTTTATGGAGGAACTTACCGACTATTCTCGAACGTTCTGCATAAAGAAGGTATTCACGTCTCGTTTGTTGATACGACTGACTTACTTGCACTCGAAGCCGCGATTCTTCCTGAAACGAAAGCCATTTTCCTAGAAACGCCGACAAATCCTCTCTTAAAAGTAACGAATCTATTTAAAGTAACAGAGTTAGCTAAACATCATCAGCTGCTAACTATTGTCGATAATACGTTCTCTACACCGTATTGGCAGAATCCTTTACGTCTCGGGGCAGACATTGTTCTTCATAGCGCAACGAAATATCTAGGTGGACATAGCGATGTGGTCGCTGGAGCTGTCATCGTAAAAGATTCCTCGCTTGCATCGCAACTAGGTTATATACAAAATGCAACGGGAGCAGTACTAGGTCCAAGTGATAGCTGGTTACTGATGCGGGGGATAAAAACGTTAGGGATCCGCATGGAAGAAATTGAAACAAGTTCAAGGCAGCTTGTTAAATTTTTGCAAAGTCATCCGAGTGTGACCAAGGTCTATTACCCAGGCCTAGTGAAGCATTCAGGCCATGCCATACATGCTTTGCAAGCAAGAGGATACGGAGGAATAATTTCATTTACCGTATTATCTGAAGAAATTGCTTTAAACACAACAAACAATACCCATTATTTTACCCTTGCTGAAAGTTTAGGGGCTGTTGAAAGTCTCATTTCAATTCCCGCTAAAATGACACATGCTTCAATTCCAAAAGACAGACGAGAACAATTGGGGATCACGGATTCGCTCATTCGAATTTCTGTCGGATTAGAAGATGTTGAAGATTTAGCGGAAGACTTGGAAATTGCCTTAACTCATAAATAATCAAACTAGAGATTACGAAATCGTAGTCTCTTTTTGTCGTCTACTAAGTAAAACAATGCTACACTAGGTGAGAATGACCGATTAAAGGAGTATAGTTAGATGATTAAATGTATCTCATGGAACGTAAACGGAATTCGAGCATGCGTGAAAAAAGGTTTCTTAGATTTCTTTCACAGTGTTGATGCTGATTTCTTTTGTTTACAAGAAACAAAACTACAAGAAGGTCAAATTGAACTAGAATTGCCAGGTTATTATCAATTCTGGAACTACGCTGAGCGTAAAGGCTACTCAGGTACGGCTATTTTTACTAAACATAAACCGCTTTCCGTTGTTCACGGTATTGGTGAGGAAATGGAAGATCTTGAAGGGCGTGTCATTACGCTTGAATACGATCATTATTATGTTGTCACAATGTACACACCCAATTCAAAACGTGATTTAACTCGTCTTCCCTATCGAATTCTATGGGAAAAACAGGCACGAGCCTATCTATCTCGTTTAAATCAAGATAAACCGGTCATATTCTGTGGTGATTTAAATGTTGCCCATACGGAAAAGGATGTCAAAAACGATCGGGCCAATATTGGCAACGCTGGGTTTACTGATGAAGAGCGGCACCATTTTGAAGAGTTGCTTCAAGCTGGCTTTATTGATACGTATCGCTATTTTTACTCTGAAGAAGATGAGGCGTTCACATGGTGGTCTTATATGCCTGGTGTACGTGATCGTAACATTGGCTGGCGTATTGATTATTTCTTAGTCGGAAATCAGCTTGCAGAAGATTTGCTTGATGCAAAAATCCATGCAAATACGTATGGGAGTGATCATTGTCCCGTTGAACTTCAGCTTCAACTAAAATAAGACTAGCTTGATTTAGCTAGTCTTATTTTTTAGATTGAGCAACTGCATAAGCCAGTTCTTCATTACCAAAATACTGCAGCACCTGACAAACCGTATTCGTATCAATAGGTTCAGCCTCATCTTTTGAAACAGTGAGGTCCAACGCTCGCTGAAGCTCCGGATTATTGACTTGATCTGGATAAACGCTCTGGTAGAACGAAAATGGGTCAATTTCATTGTTTACACACCATTGTGCAAAAATTAAAATCATCATCGCTTCTTCTTGCTGGTACGTATCAATAATTTTCTTTTCTAGTTCATTTTGATCGTTCAAGGGGGATCACTCCTTTTCCTTATTACATTGTTTATCCTATCATACTGCTAAGGAGTTGAATAGAAATGGAACGCAAAGCTGTCGGTGCAGTGATTCTAGTTGATTCAGACAAGCTAATTGTTGTAGAAAAACAAACAATTGAAACCGTGAATGGGAAAGTTTATCGCGCACCAGAAATTGATTTTGTTAAAGGTGGTATTCAAGCAAATGAACGGTTGGAGGAAGCGCTATTTAGAGAGCTATACGAGGAAACAGGTAGTGATGCTTATGAACCCGTGGCAGCAATTGAACAGCCATTAACCTTTACATTCCCTACTAAAGTAGCAAACCAGATCGGTTTTCTCACGCAAAAAACCTATTTTTACATTGTTGCTTTTCAAGGACGCTTAGATGAATTAACAGCAAATGACGAGGAAATTAAAGCCATCCATGTTATAAAGCGAGAAGACATCATGAGCCAATTAACGCATTCAGAAACGAAAGATTATTATGAAACCTACCTAGTTAATCACGTAAGGAGTTGAGCAGAATGTTTGTTAAAATGTATCAATACCATATTTCACTAGATAAAGTAGACGAGTATCTTTACATTCAGCAACAAGCAAAGCGGCTTTACAATAAGTACATACGCTATCAGTCGACTCACTTAAACAGCAATAAAGATCGCACAAAATGGATTGAGCTCTCCATCTACGAATCTGAAGAAGTGTATCAAAGCAGCATAACGTTCATCAACCAAGAAAAAGAGATCCAGTCGTTGTATCGCCAATTTGAATCAATCGTAATTGATCGATCAGAGATAAAGGAAGAGGATTTCACTAAGTATCAACTGTAACTACCAGTTTTAAAATGTAAAAATTTTTTAAAAAGTTGCTTTTGAGGCAACTTTTTTTGTTGCCAAGAATAGGATTTTGAAATATACTACATTACAACAGTAATGTACTATGTTACGAACGGAGGATTTGGATGATTGAAGTTAAAAAAGCATCGTATCGAAAGCGGAAAAAAACGAGAATGGAGGACATCTCATTTACAATTAATGAACCGTCAATAACTGGTTTAGTCGGTGCAAATGGCGCAGGAAAAACAACGTTGCTAAACGTCATCGCAGGTCATTTAAAACCAACAGCTGGAGAGAGCTTGTGGGAAGGCGAGTCTGTTTTCCAATCACTAGCTGCTTCTTCTGCCACTTACTTTAGTCACGAAGATCTTTTCTTTCCATATGACCATTGCATTCGTGATATTTTTACGGACTTGGCGTCCTTTTATCCAAACTTCAACCGAGACATTGCTTATTCGTATTGCGAGTACTTTTCATTATCCGTAGATGCAAAATACTATCGTTTATCAACGGGTCAGGCGAGCGTGGCACGAGCGATTTTCGCATTTGCTGTCCGAACACCCTTACTGCTGCTTGATGAACCAACAACCGGTATGGATGAAAAAACGCGAGTGATGTTTCATAAATGCCTATTAAAAGAATTTGTTGAACACCCCCGTTTTGTTCTAATGTCAACTCACTACATTGAGGAAACAGAGAATTTACTTGATTCGATTTTATTAATAAACAAAGGTAAGCGCGTATTTCACCACTCTTTAGAAGAAATAAACAAGCTCGGACTGAAGGTATCTGGCAAAACCGATGATGTTCTTTCCTTTGTAGAACCGTACAACACAATTGCAACGGAAACATCCGCCGACTTTCTCTACACAACAAGCTATATTGAACATTCCTTGTCTGAAAATGCGTTGTGGAAAATCGAAGCAAAAGGGTTAAAAATCCAACCAATGAGCGTTAAAGAAGTGTGTAATCTATATAGCATGAAGAAGAAGGGACGGGTAGAGGATGTCTTCGAAACAAGCAACAACGAGTGATTGGCAAAATACAAAACAACTTTTTCGTTACCGTGTTCGGACACAGCTTCATTTAGTTTATTATTTGCTGTTTTTTCAGCTAATTGGCTTAGCGATTATGTTTTTTGGGGCAGACAACTCGTTTAATATTAATGGAGGATTGGTTGAATCCTATGCATCTACGAACGTAACTTTCTCCTTATCATTGCTAGCGATTGGTTTAGTCTCCTTTTTGCTTTCGCTTCAATCACAGCGGAGACACTTTTTTGCCTACGTTCGCACAACAAGAACAGAGCATTATTCAGCTTTCTTATACTTATTGGCGCTTTGCTTTATTGCAACGACTACGTCGATCGCGACCCCTTACCTCACAAGCATATTTTTTTATACGAGTTATTCTGCCGTTATTCATTCAGACTTACCATCAAATTTCACATCGGTTAGCGGTTTTTTACTTAGTTTTGGTGTTGCTTTAACCTATTTTATTTTAATTAGTGCGTTGGGCTATTTTATCAGTAGTTTAATTCAGATAAGTCGTTTTTTTATTAGCCTGCTTATCTTTCCGTTTATTTTGTTTCCTACTTTGTTCAGTAATATCCTTATATTCTTTATGATTGAAAATCATCCAGTTATATTTTTTATAAAAACGATCGGTATCTCCATTCTTCTTTTACTTGGAGCAATGGCTCTACTGAATAAGGAAGAGGTGGCGTCATGAATGGTTGGTTCGTTTTTTTCATTTTCGGATCTTTATTTATAGTAAGCCTCATTCTTTATAAACAACGAGGAAACCGATCACTTTTATTCGGATACGGAGGAGCAGTCATCTATGTAAGTGTGCTTTTACTTTCGATTCCTTTGTTTTACTTTCTACCAAAAGAGACGATTGAGGTAGAATCGACCAGTTCTTATAAGCTAGAACAAGCTTATCACCAGTTCCAAACAGATTTAGTTGAGCAAGACCGGGTGACCGACTCCACTTTTCTTGTTAATAAGCAAAGCTTTACGCTAGAAGGAAGCGATTTGCAAATTACAGACGTTCAAACGAACGACTATTTTGGTGCCCAGTTCGTGATTACTAAAGACCATTCCATCAATCAGATTGAAGTTAGCGAGTATCAGTATGTCTCATTTGATGGCACTGCTCAATTAAAAAGTGAATATTTACCTGCTCTTTCGGTTAAATACAAGCAAGGTGAGTTAACAATCTCGCAGTCAACCGACCTAATTCAGCTTGTGCAAATTGGCGAAAATCTTTATTCATCTCAATTCAATTCCGATCAACGTTCAGAAGATTTTTTTATCAGCGTCAGTTCGTCGGGGATGGGCTATGGACAAAGCTTCATTGACATTCGTGTGCCGGCACATATAGATATCAAGGTCGCGGGTACGGAGCTTTTTATCATAAAGGAGGCGCAGTAACGTGCTGTTATCCGGTGATACAAATAAACCGATCTATGTCCAAATAGCGGATTGGCTTGAAGGTGAAATCGTAACTGGTAGCTTTCAAGTAGATGACAAAATTTATTCACAGTATCAGCTTGCGGAAATGTTTACGGTGAATCCTGCAACAGCTGCTAAAGGCTTAACGCTATTGCTTGAAGACGACATTTTGTATAAAAAGAGAGGGCTTGGGATGTTTGTAGCGGATCATGCGGCAATTCGAATTCAAACAAAGCGAAGAGAGGGTTCCTTAATGCGTTTAATTGAGCAGCTGTTAACAGAGGCAAATCAGCTAGGAGTGAGTAAAAAAGAACTGATGGAGCTCATTGAGACAATGATGCAGGAAAGGGAGGAGGGACCAAAGTGAATGCACTCATAAAAGTGGAGCAAATAAAGAAGGAGTTTGGAAAAAAGCGCGTCATTCATAAGACTAACCTAACATTAAACCAACCTGCAATTGTTGGTCTTGTTGGCGCAAATGGCGCTGGCAAAACAACCTTACTAAAATTAATTGCTGGTCAATTAAAGCCATCAGGTGGGCAGATTGAGATTAATGGTCATGCACCTTTCCAATCACTTGCCGCCGCAGAACAGCTTATTTTCATTAATCATGCAACACCGATCGGCCAAACGACTACGGTAAAAGACCTATTTCTTCAAGCAAATCGTTCCTACGAAGGCTGGGATCAGGAGCTTGCTGAACGACTACTTGATTATTTTGATATTTCCTACCCCTCTGCTGTTTCACAACTGTCAAAAGGAAAACAAAGTCTGGTTCGCAGCTTACTTGGCATCTGTTCACACTGTCCGATTACCTTACTTGACGAACCAACAAACGGGATGGACGGTCCAACAAGAGAAGGATTTCATCGTGCCTTATTAAAAAGTAATCTACAAAAACCGCGCTTATTTCTCGTTTCAAGTCATCATTTAAACGAAATAGACGCAATTCTTGACCACATCCTTTATATGAATAACGGTCAACTGCTTTTATCTTTATCAAAAGAAAGAGCGGAGCAGTACGCAACTGGTATTTCTGGATCAAAAGAGGCCGTCTTCGCTTACATTGCAAATAAAACGGTTTTGTATACGGAAGTTTTTGATGAACGTCTTGCTTATTCAGTTGTATTGACTGAGGACATTGAGAAAAGCAACGTTTTACCCCACTCATTAACTCAATCAAAAGTCGCAATAACCGATCTCTTTCGCTATTTAAGTGATTCAGTAGCAAAAGGAGGTTCATGATGTTCCTCAAGCATGTTCTGTCACAGACTATTTTTAAAGGCAGCGTTTATCGCCAGATCTTTATGACTGCTTTCATCCTTCAACTAATTGGCTTTGCTTTTACGTTTCTGACTACTTCAATGGAGTATCAAGATCTTTATTATATTAAGTATTATTCATCCGATACCATGTTTACGTTCACATTTCTTTCCATTTTTTATTTCGCTATTTTAATCAATTTAGCAAAACAACGAGAACAGTCGCTCTTCTTTGTGACGAATGGATTTGTAGAAGTGTGCAGTGCATATATCTGGGTGATGATTTACAGCACGCTGTCTGCCTTGCTGTTTGCACTTGCTCCATTTGCCCAGAGAACCATCATGTCCGTTACCGCAACGGTTTATGAAAATGAGTATACGCTTACGTTTGCTGGACAGTGGTTGGAGTTCCGAACAACGCTGTTCTACTATTTACTTCTTGCCACAGTCGTGATGACCAGCACGTTATTTGTACAGTGGAAACCTGCGTTTTTAGTTGGAATTGTTGCATTGTTTTGCTTGTTCTTTTATGGCCTTTTTACACTAGATACGTACGACCAAGCTCAAACACATTTTATTGAAGAGACATTTACATTTTTTTTCGATCTGTTTTTAACTGAATCAAACCCGTGGTTGTTCAGTCTAAAACTAGGCGGGCTTTGTTTCGCTTTATTTGCGTTAGGATTCATTCCGGCAGCAAAAAAGGAGGTGCAGCGCTAATGTTTTTTGCGACACTTTTTCTGCCGCTTTTCATCATCGCTCTTTTTGCTGTTGTTTTTTTGCTCGCTAAAAACCTAACCCGGTGGAACATTCATACGTATGTGTATATTGTTGTGTTGCTACTGTTTTTACTAAGCCCCATCCTCTATTATTTAATGCCAGGCAAGGAGATGGAGACGAACTTTTTCCCAGTGGAATATGAAGAGCTAACAGAAGACTTTTTTAATCTTGCAGAATTAGAAATTGATAGCGATCCATCTTCCTATTTGCGAAAGGAAGAGACAATCGAATTAGGTGATCCATCACCGCTTTTAATTGAGACGTACAATTTTTCTTTATCCTTGCTGTATATTGAGCGAGTTGCGGACTTAGACAACGAGATGCGTGTTTATCAGTACGACGCAGAAGACCGCAGTGAGCCTTTCTATGTTTCTTATTACACAGATGAATGGGAAGAAACGAACCATGTTTTACACATTGGACATGACGACCATGATCCAACCGAAGTGAATTTGTTTAAACCTTCATTTATTACATCCACCTTTAGAGGAGATTCTTTAAATGAAGAAATAATGGAAGAAGCAGTAAAGATCGATGTTTCAGAAGACGGTTTTTTCTACGAGCGGCCGTCCAAAGCGTATAAACAAGGGATTCATATTCAAATTCCAGCTGATTTAGAAATTCAAGTTCCAACACTAAATCCGATTACTTCTGAATAGAATGATCTACGCACATGCTAGAAACTACGCTATAATAGATTGAGAAGAAACTAGATTCTTTTTTGAAAGAGAGTGACTTGTCATGGGACGTAAATGGAATAACATTAAAGAAAAGAAAGCGTCAAAAGATGCTAATACAAGCCGTATTTATGCAAAGTTTGGTCGAGAAATTTATGTAGCTGCGAAACAAGGAGAACCTGATCCTGAGGCCAATCAAGCGCTTAAAGTCGTGCTGGAACGTGCTAAGACCTATAATGTGCCTAAAGCGATTATTGATCGGGCGATTGAAAAAGCAAAGGGTGGAGCAGAAGAGAATTATGATGAGCTGCGCTATGAAGGGTTTGGTCCAAACGGTTCGATGATAATTGTCGATGCCTTAACAAATAACGTCAATCGGACTGCATCTGATGTTCGCGCTGCTTTTGGCAAAAACGGTGGCAATATGGGCGTCAGTGGGTCGGTTGCGTATATGTTCGATGCTACGACAGTTATCGGCTTTGAAGGAAAAAACGCTGAAGATACACTTGATCTTTTGCTTGAAGCGGATGTAGACGTAAAAGACATTTTAGAAGAAGAAGACGTCACGATTATCTATGCTGAACCGGATCAGTTTCACCGTGTTCAAGAAGCGGTTCGCGGAGCAGGGATCGAGGAATTTACGATTGCAGAAACGTTAATGTTGCCACAAACTGAGATTGCACTGGATGAAGAGGCACAAACTCAATTTGAAAAAATGGTCGATGCCCTTGAAGATTTGGAAGATGTGCAACAAGTTTACCATAACGTTGACTTAAACTAGAAAGAGCGATGCTCTTTCTAGTTTTTTGTTAAAGCACTTTCATTGTGCTTAATTGAAGGACTTGCTATCATTTAAGCAGATACAGATTTTCAAAGGAGGACAACTTAGATGAAGGTTTACGTAATACATGAAAATCAAGAATGGACAGCACCTTTATTTGCGCGTTTAGATGAATTACATATACCCTATGAGGACTGGCATTTAGAGAATGGACAATTTAATTTAAGCAGTGTTCCTCCAGAAGGCGTCTTTTACAATCGGATGAGCGCGTCGTCACATACACGTAACCACCGCTTCGCACCAGAGCTAGCAAGTGCCGTCCTCGCGTGGTTGGAACGTTACAACCGTGTTGTTGTTAATGATTCAAGAGCCCTGCGCTTAGAATTAAATAAAGCGGTCCAAGCGATGCAGTTAGAGACATTTAATATTAAAACGCCAAAAACGATTGTGACGGTAGGTAAAGAACAGTTAATTGAAGCGAGTCAGTCATTTGCTGGTTCCCCTTTTATTACGAAACATAATCGGGCAGGAAAAGGACTTGGCGTTCAACTGTTTCAAAATCCCGAAGCATTAAAAGCCTACGCTGAAGGAACCGAATTTGAAGAACCAATTGACGGAATCACGCTGCTGCAACAATACATCGAAGCGCCAGAACCATTTATTACCCGCTGTGAATTTGTTGGCGGAAAATTCATTTATGCCGTTCGCGTAAATACATCAGAAGGATTTGAACTATGCCCAGCCGATGCCTGCTCAATAGAGGACATGTATTGCCCTGTTGGTGAAGAGCCAAGCGCCAAATTCACCATTGATCCAACGTTCAACGATCCTGTACTTGTGAACTATGAAGCATTGCTCGCAGCAAACGGCATTCAGATTGCTGGAATTGAATGCATCCGCGCCAAAGACGGCCAATTGTATACGTACGATATTAATACAAATACAAATTATAATTCCGAAGCAGAAGAAAAAGCGAACCAATTTGGAATGCTTGAAATCGCCACATACTTAGGTTCCTTGCTACAAAAAGCTAAAGCGTAAGAGCATTCTAAAATGTACCCTATAAAGTAGACACGAAAAAAAGTCTACCTATAGGGTACTTTTTTGTATAATGACAAGTAGACAATATAGTAGAAATTGGGGA
>NZ_JAFBCV010000019.1 GCF_016907895.1 Shouchella xiaoxiensis | reverse complement strand
CTTTCATTGACGAGATACCTTGTATCTCTTTATTACGCTTGGCTTTTGTTCAGTTTTCAAAGAACTCGTTTGCGCCGTTCTCTCTTGGCGACTCAATTAATATACCATCTCTAAAAGAATAGGTCAACTGTTTTCCGGAAATATTTTTATAGGACTTGTTTATTTTATAAAACGTCGTCTTAATTGTCTCGATCCCCTTTCTATTATTGTTCTAAACATACTATTAAGCATATTTTTAGTAGACCTTATTATTATTCTAGTAAAAGAAGAAAAAGATGAAGCTAACTACTCGTTGATTGCCCTCCGTCCACATGCAGGACCTGACCAGTAACAAAACGTGAATCATCTGACGCTAAGTAAACATAGGTTGGAGCTAATTCAAAAGGTTGCCCCACTCGTCCATATAGATTATCACCTTGCAGTGCGTTATCATCTGCTGGAAAACTAGCCGGAATTAATGGTGTCCAAATCTTTCCTGGAGCAACAGCATTCACACGAATTCCTTTGGCTCCAACTTGCTTTGCAAGTGCACGCGTCCAGCCGACATTCGCTCCTTTAGTAGCTGTGTAATCAACTAATTGTGGTAAACCGATATACGTTACAACAGATGAAGTAGTGATAATGGAGCTACCCGCATTTAAATAGGGGATAGCTGCTCTTGTTAAATAAAAATGAGAATAAACGTTTACTTTAAATGTATGGTCAAACTGTTCATCCGTTATTTCAGTAATAGAATGCTGAGGAAACTGAACACCAACGTTATTCACCAAGATATCAATTTTTCCATATGTTTTTATCGCTTTATCTACGATTTCTTCATTCTTCTCCCTTTTACTAACATCTCCACTGATCAAAAGACAGGTTTGCCCCAATTCTTTAATTCTTCTTCTTGTTCTTTCTGCATCTTCATGCTCTTCTAAGTAGCTAATAACGCAGTGAGCGCCTTCTTTAGCAAATGCAATCGCCACAGCAGCACCAATCCCACTGTCGCCACCCGTAATGATTGCCACTTTATCTTTTAACTTCCCACTCCCTCTATATTCCGGGTTCTCAATGATTGGTCTTGGAACCATAAGTCGTTCGACTCCAGGTTGTCGTAATTGCCGTTGTTCTGGCCCCGTTAAATAAACATCTTCATAACGCGTTATCTTTCCGTAAAACGGATATAGCGGATATGGCGTTGATTTATTTTTTTCAAACCAATCTTGTAGTGGGGCTATTTCTTTTTCTAGTTCTTTCTCATTTTTATCATTCATATGAACATCGCCTCCAGTCCTCCCTTCTATTTATTAATAATCAATGGTAGATATGCATGTGACTACACGCACAGGTTGGCTACTTCGTATAGTAATAAGAAGGAGGAGATTAGCCTATGTTTACTTATTATCCACTTATTACGTTATTAGTAACAAATGAACAAGATACAGTGGACCGAATGGTTTATTTACATGATTCCTGGACAGTGCCTCAATTAAGCGTAAGACCTCCATGCTATGCGTACCCACGCTATGATTCTACCTACCCTGTCCTATAAAACGAAAAAAGCAGCTGTCCACGGACAGCTGCTTTCCCTTTTTATTCATCAGATTCTTCTTCAGTTGTTTCAGTTTCTTCAACAACATCAACGCCTTCAGTTTCAATCTCGTCTTCAAGATCTTCAACCTCGTCATCATTAATGTTCACTCGAGCAACGGTGGCAACTTCCTCGCCTTCGCGCACTCGTATTAATGTAACACCTTGCGTATTTCTTCCAGTTGTCGAGATTCCTTCGACGGTTGTCCGAATAATGACACCATTCGCCGTTACAATCATAATATCGTCTTCTTCAGCAACCATCTTCAATGATACTAGAGGGCCATTTTTTTCTGTGATATTACATGTTTTAATTCCTTTACCGCCTCGGCTTTGGACCCGGTACTCATCAAGCTCAGTTCTTTTTCCATAGCCTTTTTCCGTTACAACAAGAACTTTTTGATCTTCAACAATAACGTCCATCCCTACGACACCGTCATTATCTGAGAGCGTAATCCCTTTTACACCAGCTGCTGTACGTCCCATTAAACGGACATCTTCTTCGTTAAAACGGATCGCCATCCCTTGCTTTGTTCCAATCATAAGTTGTTTCGTTCCATCCGTTAAGCGGACACCATGAAGCAAGTCGTCTTCACGTAAATTAATCGCAAATAGCCCACCTTTTCGAATGTTAGCAAATGCCGATAGCTTTGATCGTTTAGCAATACCTTGTTCAGTCAAGAAGAACAGATACGCATCATCATCAAATTCTTCAATTGGTATAACTGTACTGATCGCTTCGCCTGGATCGATTTGCAGCAAATTAATCGCAGGAATTCCCTTAGCAGTTCTTCCAAGCTCAGGTATTTCATAGCCTTTTAAACGGTAAACTTTCCCTTTATCTGTAAAGAACAGAATTGTGTGGTGTGTATTGGTTGTAAATAAATGTTGAACAAAATCATCATCATTTGTCCCCATTCCTTGAATCCCTTTACCACCACGTCTTTGTGCACGATACGTTGAGATTGGTAATCTCTTTACATACCCATTATGAGTAATCGTAACAACAATGTTTTGACGAGGAATTAAATCCTCATCTTCTAAATGTTCCTCACTCATCGAGATGACCGTACGTCTCTCATCGTTAAACTTCTGTTTTACAACTAAAATTTCTTCTCGAATTACTTCTAGCACACGCTCTTCGCTCGCTAGAATTGCTCTAAGCTCCTTAATGCGCTCCATAATTTCTTGATACTCCTGCTCGAGCTTATCGCGTTCTAACCCTGTAAGTCGCTGCAGACGCATATCTAAAATCGCTTGAGCTTGTTCATAACTCAAGCTGAATCTTTCTATTAAACCATTGCGGGCAACTTCTGCTGTTTCAGAAGCTCTTATCAGCGCAATAATTTCATCGATATGATCTAATGCGATACGCAAACCTTCTAAAATATGAGCACGCGCTTCCGCTTTATTCAAATCAAATTGAGTTCTTCTGCGAATGACTTCAATTTGGTGACTTAAGTAATGCTCAAGCGTTTGTTTGATATTTAGAACTTCAGGCTTCCCTTTTACAAGGGCAAGCATATTAATACCAAAGCTCGTTTGTAGCGCCGTTTGCTTATATAAGTTATTTAAAATGACATTTGCATTGGCATCACGACGCAAGTCAATGACAATTCTCATCCCGTTTCGATCCGAAGAATCTCTTAACTCTGAGATCCCTTCAATTTTCTTATCACGAACAAGTTCTGCTATCTTTTCAATTAGTCGAGCCTTGTTCACTTGATAAGGCAACTCTGTTACGATAATGGACTGTTTCCCTTTATTTTCAATGATATCTGTCTTGGCGCGAACCATAATAGATCCTCGTCCAGTCGTATACGCTTTGCGGATACCTGAACGGCCAAGAATCTCTCCACCAGTTGGAAAATCTGGTCCAGGAATATACTCCATTAATTCGGGAATTGTTATTTCCGGGTTTTCAGACAAGGCAAGTAATCCATCAATTACTTCCCCTAACTGATGAGGTGGTATATTTGTTGCCATTCCAACAGCAATCCCGGAAGTACCGTTCACAAGCAAATTCGGAAAACGAGCAGGTAGAACCTTTGGCTCTCGCTCTGTTCCGTCATAGTTGTCATCAAAATCTACTGTATCTTTATTTAAATCACGCACAAGTTCCATTGAAATCTTGGACATCTTTGATTCTGTGTAACGCATTGCAGCCGCTGAGTCTCCGTCAATGGAACCGAAATTTCCGTGACCATTCACCAACATATAGCGGTAGCTAAAATCTTGAGCCATACGTACCATCGTATCGTAAACGGATGAATCCCCGTGAGGATGGTATTTACCCAGTACTTCACCCACAATACGTGCTGATTTTTTATAAGCCTTATCTGGCGTCATTCCAAGTTCAAACATAGCATACAAAATACGTCGATGAACCGGTTTCATGCCATCTCTGACGTCTGGTAACGCACGACTTACAATAACACTCATGGCATAGTCCATGAATGATTCTTTCATTTCCTCATCAATATGTCTCTCTCTTAACCTTGAAACTTCTTCTTCAGCCATTGCGTAAACCTCCACGATAGCCGGCATTCACACGCCTGACTTTTCTCTTAAATGTCCAAGTTTTTCACGTAATGTGCATTTTCTTGGATAAAGTCGCGTCTTGGTTCAACACGATCACCCATTAGAACTTCAAATATTTCATCTGCTTTTATTGCATCAGCAAGCGTAACTTGCAGCATATTACGTACATCAGGATCCATCGTTGTATCCCATAACTGAGTTGCATTCATTTCTCCGAGACCTTTGTAGCGCTGAATGCTTACTTTTGAACGGTCCTCTATTGTTTCCATATGGGCGTCAAGCTCACGATCAGCATAGACATACTTTACATTGTTCCGTCCTTGCTCAATTTTATATAACGGAGGCTGCGCGATATAGACATAACCATGTTCAATAAGCTCACGCATATATCGATAGAAAAAGGTTAGAATAAGCGTACGAATATGGGCTCCATCAACATCGGCATCGGTCATGATGACGATCTTATGGTAACGAGCCTTTTCGATGTTAAATTCTTCGCCAATACCTGTACCAATAGCCGTTATAATCATCCGAATCTCATTATTGGCTAAGATCTTATCCAGTCGTGCTTTTTCTACGTTTAAGATTTTTCCTCGTAAGGGCAAAATTGCTTGAAAATGAGGATCTCGTCCACCTTTGGCAGAACCGCCTGCTGAATCACCCTCTACGATAAACAATTCGCTTATAGATGCATCTTTAGAAGAACAATCTGTTAACTTACCTGGAAGAGAACTTACTTCAAGCGCACTTTTTCGACGTGTTAACTCCCGTGCTTTTTTAGCTGCTTCTCTTGCTCTAGAAGCCATTAGCCCTTTTTCAACGATCTTTCTCGCTACTGTCGGGTTTTCGGCAAGGAACCTTGAGAAACTTTCGGAAAAAAGTGAGTCGGTAATCGTTCTTGCTTCACTATTTCCAAGCTTTGTTTTTGTTTGCCCCTCAAATTGTGGTTCCGGAATTTTAACAGAGATAATCGCCGTTAACCCTTCCCGTACATCTTCTCCACTTAAATTCGGGTCATTTTCCTTAAACAAGCTATTTTTTCGCGCGTAATCGTTTATGACACGAGTCAATCCCGTTTTAAAACCGGATTCATGTGTTCCACCTTCGTGGGTGTTAATGTTATTCGCAAATGAGTAAATGCTGCTCGTATAACCATCATTGTACTGGACGGCTACTTCAACCGTCAGGCCTTCTTTTTCCGCCTCTACATAAATGGGTTCATCATGCAGAGCTTCTTTTGTTCGGTTTAAGTGCTTAACGAAAGAGGAGATTCCTCCTTCGTAAAAATAGGTCGCCTTTTTTCCATCAGGAGTCCGTTTATCCTCGATTAAAATCGTTAATCCCTTATTTAAAAATGCGAGTTCACGTACTCGACTAGCTAACGTGTCGTAATCAAACTCAAGCGTCTCTTTAAAAATTTCACCATCAGGTCTGAATGTAATGATTGTACCCGTTTTATCCGTCTCACCAATAATTTCTAAGTCCGACTGAGGGACACCACGAGAATACTTTTGGTGATGAATGTTTCCATCAAGGTGAACGTTGACCTCTAAATAAGTAGAAAGGGCATTAACAACTGATGCGCCTACGCCATGTAGACCACCGGAAACCTTGTAGCCACCGCCTCCGAATTTCCCACCAGCATGGAGAACCGTCAAAATAACTTCTACAGCAGGACGTCCCATCTTTTCTTGGATCCCAACAGGAATTCCTCGACCGTTGTCTTCAACAGTAATGGCATTGTCTTCTTCAATCGTTACTTTAATTGTGTCACAGTATCCAGCCATTGCTTCATCAATACTGTTGTCTACAATTTCCCATACTAAGTGGTGTAGTCCTTTTTGGCTTGTTGATCCAATATACATACCGGGACGCTTTCGAACAGCTTCAAGTCCCTCTAGTACTTGTATCTGGCTTTCATCGTATGCTTGATTTTGCTCATTTACCAACACTCTTCACCTTCTCATCAGAAATCAAATATGTTCAACTAGCAGATTCTACTCATCTAAATCATCGAGCAGATCTTCATGCGCTCTGCCAATAGAACGCTTGTACAGCGTCTGTGAGGACACTGGTGAATAATAGACTGTTTCTTCCGTTACGATGATGCTTTTCACGGTATCTTTAGAAATAATTGTGCTTGTCTTTTTATTATCTCTGTCTTTCAAAAATGCTTCTGTATGTTTAGAAAGCCCTTTTTTTTGATAAGGAAAAATACCAACAACCTGATTAGCAGGTAAAATGACTTCTCCTCCAATGTGAATATACATTCCGTTACTCCAATCGCTTAATCGCACCTTGCGTTACGTCATATATGCACGCTTCGTTTAGGACACTTTGATGAAGACCGCTAATAGATGTTGTTGTTACAAACGTTTGTACACGACTTTGAATGGTTTCAAGCAAGTGCGATTGCCTGTAATCATCTAGCTCTGAAAGCACGTCATCCAACAAAAGAATAGGGTATTCACCAATTTCAGCATAAATCAAATCGATTTCAGCTAATTTAAGCGATAACGCAGTCGTTCGCTGCTGTCCTTGTGACCCGTAACTCTGCACGTCCAGTCCATTAATTAAAAAACCTAAATCATCCCGATGAGGTCCAAACAAAGTCGTGCCTCTTCGCATTTCATCCTCTTTCTTCCGCTCATACGTTTTTTCTAACTCCATCTTTATTTTCGACATATTTTCTATGTCTGATACCTCAATAGACGGTATGTAGCTAAGTTTCAGCTTTTCCGTACCTCGACTAATGGAGTGATGGATTCGAACAGCCCAGTTTTCCAGTTTCTCAACAAACTGAGCTCGTTTTTTTATGATAAAAGTGGCTTTCTCAATCATTTGATCCGTCAATATGTCGAGCATTGCGTCAGCACTTGCTCGTTTTTTCTGCAATTCTTTTAATAAGACATTCCGTTGCTTGACTATTTTTCCGTACAGGGACAGTTCGTATAAATAAATCGGACTAATTTGTCCAAGCTCCATATCAATGAAACGCCTGCGTACTTGAGGACTGCCTTTAACCAAGTCAAGATCCTCTGGCGCAAACATGACCACATTTAAAGTACCAACATAATCACTCAGTCGCCTTTGTTCCAGACCATTAATTTTTCCCTTTTTTCCTTTTTGGGTCAAAATCAGATCTAGCTCTACCTCACCGGTACGGATATAACCCTCCACATGAATGCGAGCAAAGTCTTCATCAAATCGAATGAGTTCTTTATCTTTTGTAGTGCGATGTGATTTGGCGAGAGCAACTACATATATTGCCTCTAAAACATTCGTTTTCCCTTGCGCATTTTCTCCAATAAAAACATTAACGTTTTCACCGAAAGAAATAGATGTATTTTCATAATTTCGATAGGAAGTAAGTGCGAGTTTGTTTATGTGCATCGTTAATCCTTCTGAGCAATTTTGAACGTTCGACCATCTTCTAGATCTATGATATCGCCAGACCTTAATTTCTTTCCTCGGCGATTCTCTGATTCTGCATTAACGATTACCGTAAATTCACTTAAATACCATTTTGCCATCCCGCCCGTATCAATTACTCCGACTTCTTTTAAAAACTGACCTAGCGTTATAAATTCCGTTTCAATAACAACTTGTTCCAAACCGCACCTCACAATCGGCTACACGAAGGGAAGACAGCATATCGTTTAAGAATGCTGCCTCTAATTCGTTAGCCATATCCGTTTTTTGTGCTTCTTTTCTATTCTTCTATTGTACTAAACTGATGGGGTTCTAGCCAACCTTTTTTCGAATAAGCTTTAATACGTGCGAACTGGTGAGAACAAATGCAGGTAATGATCAGAATCAAGTGGACGAATAACAAATGGGCTCATTGCTCCAGTGAACATAATTCGGATTTCATCACTATCAATAACTTTTAAAGCATCTATGATGTTTTTTCCGTTAAACGAAATGCGTAACTCTTCTCCATCAAATTGTTCCGCATCAATTTGCTCTGTTACTTTTCCTACCTCTTGTGAAGTAGATGTTATCTCAACTTGATCGCTGCTAATTGTTTTTAAATTAATCACATTGTTCTTAGCTTCACGTGATAATAGAAGTGCGCGTTCCAGGGTCTGCAGCAGTGGCTTTGTTTTTAATACAAAGCTTGTTTTTGACTGGTTCGGAATCATGCTTGAAATAACAGGATATTTTCCTTCTAGTAACCGTGAAAAGAATAATAGATTCCCTAACTTAAAGAGAATTTGATTCTCTGTTACAACAATTTCAACAGAGTCACTTGTATCCTCTAAAATTTTGCTTAATTCTTGTAGACTCTTACCCGGAATAACCACGTTCTGAAAGTGTAGATCTTCACTTCCTTTTTCAACCTTGGCTTTACGCAATGCTAATCGATGGCTATCTGTTGCAGAACAGATTAAACCAACTTCATCCGTCTCAATGTTTACACCTGTCAACACTGGACGTGTTTCCTGAGTGGACACTGCAAAAACAGTTTGTCGAATAACATTTCGCAACATATCTTGGGGAATGCTAAAGATCAATTCTTCTTTTAATTGAGGTAGCCGAGGGTATTCATCTGGATCAAGTCCATTGAGTGTAAAAACGGAAGAACCAGAGCGGATTGTTGCAGCAAATTGGTCATGAACTTGAATATCAATTGTATCTCCTGGTAATCGTTTTACAATTTCAGAGAAATATTTTGATTGAAGAACAATACTGCCTTCTTTTTGAATCTGAACAAGTTCTTGCTCGTTTTCCACAGCAGGGATAAACGCTTCAATTGATAAATCAGAATCACTACCTGTTAACGTTAGGCCATTTTGCGAAGCAACTAGCTTGATTCCAGTTAGGATTGGAATGGTTGTTCTTGAAGATACGGCTTTGGCTACGTGTTGAACATCATGAACCATACGATTGCGATCGATAATAACATGCATAATAAGAAACTCCTTTTCATATATCTAATAAATTATGTTTTAAATTCGTAGTAATAGTAATAGGGCTTGTGAATTTGTGGATAAAACCTGAAAAAGCGTAAAGAGACAGCCTATTCACATGTGAGTAAAGTGTGGATAGGCTTGTCTGGTTTATACACAGTGTGCACACTATTGGCGCAGTTGTTCTGTGATCACTTGGATTTTTTGTTGTAATTCTTGGTCAGTCGCAAGTAATTTTGAGATTTTCTCATGCGCATGGATAACTGTCGTATGATCCCGCCCGCCAAACTCACTGCCAATCTTAGGTAAAGAGGAATCAGTCATTTCCCGTGACAAATACATCGCAATTTGACGTGGGAATGCGACAGATTTTGTTCGTTTTTTGGCTTTAAAGTCCTCCATTTTTAACTGATAATGATCGCCAACTAGTTTTTGAATATCTGTAATTGTTAATGTTTTAGGTAGTGCATTTGGAATAATGTCTTTCAGAGCCTCTGCAGCAAGATCAGCATTCATATCTTGATTAATAAGGGATGAGTACGCGACAACTCGAATAAGCGCTCCCTCTAATTCCCGAATGTTTGTATCAATTTGATTAGCTATATAAAGCATGACCTCATTTGGAATATCCAAGTTCTCTGCTTTTGCTTTTTTTCTTAAAATAGCAATTCGAGTCTCTAAATCAGGTGGTGTAATGTCCGTAATCAGACCCCATTCAAATCTAGAACGTAGTCGATCTTCAAGCGTAGGAATTTCTTTAGGTGGACGGTCACTAGAAATGACAATTTGCTTAGATTCCTCATGGAGCGCATTAAAGGTATGAAAAAATTCTTCCTGTGTTTGAATTTTTCCAGCGATAAATTGAATGTCATCAATTAAAAGAACATCAACATTCCGATATTTGTTGCGAAAATGAACGGCTTTATTGTCTCGAATGGCGTTAATGAACTCATTCGTAAATTTTTCAGATGAAAGATAAACGACTTTCGCATTTGGATTATGCTCCATCACATAGTGTCCAATCGCATGCATCAAATGTGTTTTACCTAGGCCAACGCCACCATATATAAATAGAGGATTGTATGCTCTAGCCGGTGCTTCTGCAACAGCTAATGAAGCTGCATGGGCAAAGCGGTTGCCTGACCCGATAACAAACGTATTAAATGTGTATTTATCATTAAGCATCGTGCGCGAATGATTAAGTGAATTTGCTACATTCATCTCCGCTGGAGCAGGGGCTACTTGTTCTGGTAGTGCCTCTTCTTCCTCTTCATATTGGGGAATAACAAATTTTGGAGCCAAGCGTGCTCCGGTTAGTTGTTCAATAATATCTGAAGTTAACCTAGAATAATGATCTTCAAGCCAATCGCGCGCGAACTCATTTGGCGCAGTTATAACAATTACATCATTTTGCATGGTTGTTGCCTTCGTTGCCTTTAACCATGTCTCATAACTTGGTTTACTTACTTTCTTCTTCATCTCTTCTAATACTTTGTTCCATAGATCATGAATGTTTTCCAAAAAAAAGCCCCTCCTTTTGCGACATTAAGACGTTGTACAGCGTTTGTACAACCCCTAAAATAAATATGCATACAACCGTATAATGTGAACAAACAATATTATAGTAGAAAAACGGTATAATTAACGTATAAAGAGTACTGTGGATAAAACGCTAAACAAAAAGAAGAAACCTGTCCACAACCTTACCCACAGGCTGTGGACAGGTTTCTTACGTAATTCATTGTCCACGATGGAAATCCTCCTAATCATAGCAAAATTAATTAGAAGTAGCAATGGTTTAATCTACTTATCCACAAAACGCAGTATCTAGTAGTAAGTTGTTGTCCACAACACTAGATATGTGTAAATCGTTGTCGATAAGCTGTAGATGAAGAAAGAAACGAGTCGAAAAATGTCCACAGCGTTTAAAAGGAGTAAAAAAGAGGAAGGAATGGTTATTAAAAAAGAGACTTGACAGAGCAGGTTACTTCTCTTTATAATTTTTAAGAGTGTCTGAAGAGATACAATCCTCGAAGGAGGTGGAATACATGGGTCCAACGTTCCAACCAAATAACCGTAAGCGTAAAAAGAATCACGGCTTCCGAGCTAGAATGGCTACGAAGAACGGTCGTAAAGTTCTTGCACGTCGTCGTCAAAAAGGAAGAAAAGTATTGTCTGCATAGACCACTGGTACCAGTGGTCTTTTTCAGGTATCTAGAACCATTGTAGACGAGAGGTCGTGTACAGCATGAAAAAAGAGCAACGTTTAAAAAAAAATGAAGAGTTCTCAGCTGTTTTTAAAAAAGGACATTCGATGGCCAATCGTCAGTTTGTTCTTTACATACTGCCAAAAGAGGGACAAACATCGTTTCGATTGGGATTGTCTGTATCGAAGCGAGTCGGTAATGCCGTCTGTCGCAACCGCATTAAGCGTCTAATACGAGTTGTTTTTCAAGATTTAGAAGGTCAGTTAAAAACAGATTGTGATTATGTTGTTATAGCAAGACTTCCCGCTCGTGACCTTGGGTTAAAAGAGGTTCAAAGCAGCTTAGAGCATGTTATGCGAAAGTCAAAAGCGCTTAGGCGTTCACATACACAACGGACAAAAATCATTAACCGGGAGGATGTAAGGGATTGAAAAAGATAGGTTGGCTCGTATTAATGACGAGTATGTTACTCCTATTATCCGGTTGCTTTAGTGTGAATGAGCCGATAACGTCTGAGAGTTCAGGAATTTGGAATTCTTTCTTTGTGTATCCGTTATCACAGCTTATTATTATGATCGCAACTTGGATAAGCAGTTATGGATTTGCGATAATTGTTGTAACCATATTGTTCCGTTTGCTGCTTTTACCACTTATGGTGAAGCAAACAAAAGGAATGAAGGCAATGCAACAACTTCAACCGGAAATGCAGAAGCTTAGGGAAACGTACAGTGCAAAAGATCAAAATACGCGAATGAAGTTAAATGAAGAGATGCAAAAGATGTTTGCGCAACACAAAGTAAACCCTTTTGCCGGGTGTCTTCCTATAATCATACAAATGCCGGTATTCTTGGCAATTTATCATGCCATCATGCGGACGGAAAATTTTCAAGGTGAAACGTTTGGCTGGTTCCTATTAAGTGATCCAGATCCATATTTTATCTTACCAATTCTTGCTTTTGTATTAACATTCATTCAACAACGAATGATGATGGTTCAAAACAATCCGCAGATGAAGATTCTTCTTTATTTGATGCCAATTATGATTTTAGTCATCGGTGTCTTTTTACCAGCTGCTGTTATTTTGTACTGGGTAGTAGGAAACATCTTTATGATTGCTCAAACCTACTTTATAACAGGACCAAATGCAGGAAAAAGAGGGCTTGAATCTACTCTTCCAGTTACAAATGGGACTCAAAAGGGTACACAGAAGAAAAACACGGGTACCAAAAAGAAAAAGAACAAAAATAAAAAGCGGAAATAAGAAAGGGGAAAAGCAATGGCAATTCGTACGGTACAAGGTAGAACAATTGATGAAGCTGTTCAACGGGCAATGCAAGAGTTAAATGCTCAGCAAGACCAGTTAATTTATGATGTAATAGAGCAACCTAAAAAAGGGTTTCTTGGCTTAATTGGTACAAAACCAGCAGTAATCGAAGTTCGTTTGAAACCTAGTGCTCAAGAAATTGCATCAACTTTTCTCAAAGAAACCATTACTCGCATGGGGATGGAAGTAGAATTAAGTGAAACGAAAAAAGGGAAAGACTTATCAATCGTCATTGAATGTCCAGACCAATCTAGTCAAGGGCGCTTGATTGGACGCAAAGGACAGACGCTGGATTCCTTAGAATATTTGACAAACTTAGCACTCTCTCAATCTGATACACCTGATTTTTTACGGATTCGCATAGATGTGGGTGGCTACCGCGCAAAACGTGAAGAAACGTTAAAAGAATTGGCTCTTAGAGTAAGTAAGAAGGCCAAACAATCAAAAGAGCCAATTGTTCTTGAGCCAATGCCTGCTAGAGAACGTAAAGTGATTCACACATACCTTGCAAACGTAAAAGGTGTAACGACTGAATCAAAAGGTGCTGGTCATAAGCGCCATGTCGTCATAGGGGTTAACGAATGAGGAAGCATTGTGCTTCCTTTTTTGTATGTTTAAAACAGATCGTTTTGGAAAAAAGAAGAAGCAGCTGAAGCGATAGCTTTTCCCTATCGGCTGTGCTATTCTTAATAGTTGAAGCTGTTTTTTTATGGAGGTGAAAAAGTTGGATACAATTGCAGCAATATCTACTGCGCTAGGAGAAGGCGCAATCGGAATTGTCCGGCTGAGTGGAGATCAAGCAATATCAATTGGGGATAAACTTTTTAGTGGAGCAAAACCATTAAAGGAAGTGCCATCCCATACGATTGTTTATGGTCATTTGGCTGAAGATGGCGAGGTTATTGAGGAGTCCATGGTAACCGTCATGCGTGCGCCAAAAACATACACAAGAGAAGATATTATCGAAATTAATTGTCATGGTGGATTGGTTTCGGTGAATCGTGTATTGCAAGCTGTTTTGTCTCATGGTGCTCGATTGGCTGAGCCGGGCGAATTTACGAAGAGAGCTTTTTTAAATGGAAGAATAGATTTATCGCAAGCTGAGGGTGTAATGGATTTGATTCGATCCAAAACAGATCGAGCGATGAATGTAGCGATGCGCCAAGTTGAGGGTAGGTTGTCAAATCAAATTAAAAGGTTAAGACAGGAAGTATTAGAAACTGTCGCAGCCATTGAAGTAAACATTGATTACCCAGAGTACGACGCTGAAACAATCACACAGGACATCATTAAAGAAAAAATGACGCCTGTCTTGGCTGAAGTTGAATCCCTTCTGGTGACAGCGAAACAAGGAAAAGTGCTGCGAGAAGGGTTAGCAACGGCAATCATTGGTCGACCAAATGTAGGGAAATCATCGCTTATGAACAGCCTTGTACATGAAGCAAAAGCAATTGTGACAGATATTCCTGGCACGACTCGTGATACACTAGAAGAATATGTAAATGTTAGAGGCGTACCACTTCGACTAGTCGACACGGCTGGTATCCGTGAAACAGAGGATATCGTAGAGAAGATAGGAGTCGAACGCTCTCGACAAGCGTTAAAAGATGCTGATTTAATTTTACTCGTTTTAAATAGCGCTGAACCACTTACAATAGAGGATGAGGCTTTATTTGATGCGGTTAGCGGTATGGACGTTGTTGTAATCGTTAATAAAACGGACCAGAAGAAACGGATTGATATGGAGAAGGTGCATCAATTAGCTGCAAATCGACCAGTTGTCACCACGTCTTTACTTTTTGAAGAAGGAATTGATCAACTAGAAGAAGCAATAAGTGGTCTCTTCTTTGATGGTGGAATTGAAAGTCACGATTTAACTTATGTCTCAAATGCTCGTCATATTGGTTTACTAAACCAGGCGAAGACACGAGCATTGGAAGCAATTGAAGCAACGGATATGGATGTTCCGGTTGATTTAATTCAGATTGACGTAACGCGAACATGGGAACTGCTCGGTGAAATTATTGGTGAAGATGTTCAAGACAGTTTGATTGATCAACTGTTTTCGCAGTTTTGTTTAGGAAAATAGAACACATTTGTGTGGAAAGGATGGGAGATTTATTCAGCTTATAAGAGCTGGATGAGTCGGTTAGATATGAATTATCAAGGCGGATCATTTGATGTTATTGTCATCGGGGCAGGTCATGCAGGTGTTGAAGCAGGACTTGCAGCGGCACGTCGAGGAGCAAACACGCTCATGCTAACGCTCAACTTAGATGCTGTTGCGTTTATGCCCTGTAATCCATCAGTAGGGGGCCCTGCTAAAGGAATAGTTGTCCGGGAGATTGATGCTTTGGGAGGAGAAATGGGACGGAATATTGATAAAACCCATATCCAAATGCGGATGCTCAATACAGGCAAAGGCCCAGCTGTTCGAGCTTTACGAGCTCAAGCAGATAAATTTAGCTATCAACATGAAATGAAGAAAACGATTGAAGAACAAGAAAACTTGCTGTTGCGTCAAGGAATGGTTGACCAATTAATTATTGAGGATGGCGAGTGCCGCGGAGTGATTACGAATACGGGCGCTGAGTACCGTGCAAGTTCCGTTGTTATTACAACAGGAACCTATCTTCGTGGGAAGATTATTTTAGGGGAATTGTCCTATGAATCAGGTCCGAATAATATGCAACCTTCAATTAAGCTATCTGATCATTTAAAAGAGCTCGGATTTAAATTAGTTCGATTTAAAACTGGCACACCACCACGTGTGAACGGAAATACCATTGACTATTCAAAAACAGAGATTCAGCCTGGTGATAACGTCCCCCGTGCTTTTTCTTACGAGACAACGAAATATATTACTGACCAGTTACCGTGTTGGTTAACATACACGGGAGCGGAAACGCATGAATTAATTGGTGCAAATCTTGGACGATCACCGATGTATTCCGGTATGATAGAGGGAACGGGACCGAGATACTGTCCTTCTATTGAAGATAAAATTGTGCGCTTTAATGACAAACCAAGACATCAAATATTTCTGGAACCAGAAGGCCGAAATACGACTGAAGTCTATGTTCAAGGATTATCAACAAGTTTGCCAGAAGATGTTCAGCTCTCTATGTTGAAAACAATTCCAGGATTGGAAAATGTAAGGATGATGAGACCTGGGTATGCAATCGAGTATGATGCAATTGTCCCAACTCAATTGTGGCCAACGCTTGAAACAAAGGCAATTCCTGGGTTGTTTACAGCAGGTCAAATTAACGGTACGTCTGGCTATGAAGAAGCTGCTGGACAAGGTTTGATGGCGGGTATAAATGCAGCCCAACGTTCTTTTGGTAAAGAGGGAATGATCTTAGATCGTTCTGATGCTTATATAGGCGTCATGATTGATGATTTGGTCACGAAAGGTACAAATGAACCATACCGCTTACTAACTTCACGTGCAGAATTTCGCTTAATTTTGCGTCATGATAATGCGGATCTCCGCTTGACTGAAAAAGGGTACGAGCTTGGCTTAATTTCTGAAGAGCGCTATCAACGTTTTTTAGCAAAGAAAGAATTTGTTGAACAGGAAAAGAAAAGACTGTCTAATTTAATTGTTAAACCGACAGATGAAGTGAACAAGCTTTTAGTAGAAAATGGGTCAAAAGAAATAGCCGAAGCGCTAAAAGCAATTGCTTTATTAAAGCGTCCTGAAATTACGTATGCAGTGTTAAGTAACATGATTGAGAAACCTAATGCAGATTTTGATGCTGATGTCTGTGAACAAGTTGAAATTCAAATTAAGTATCAAGGTTATATTGAAAAGCAATGGCAACAGGTTGATCGTCTAAAGAAAATGGAACGGAAGAATATTCCGGATGATTTGGACTATGACGCCATTCAAGGATTGGCAACAGAGGCAAGACAAAAACTTAAACTTGTTCGACCATTATCTGTAGGACAAGCGTCTCGAGTATCTGGAGTAAATCCAGCAGATGTATCGATTTTACTTGTTTATTTAGAACAAGGAAAACTAGCAAAAACATCATCCTAAGGGAGTCTTCTATGAGTCAAGAATTACTGTCTGAGCTACTATCCAAGTCAAATATGACGCTATCTGCTACTCAACAAGAGCAATTCAATCGTTATTTTGAACTGCTTGTTGAGTGGAATGAAAAAATGAATTTAACAGCCATCACCGCGAAAGACGATGTGTATCTAAAGCATTTTTACGACTCTATTACGCCGAGCCTTTATTATTCCTTTACGGATCAAAATATTGTTGATATTGGGGCAGGAGCAGGTTTTCCAAGCCTACCATTAAAGATTCTATTTCCAGATCTGCAAATCTCTATTATTGATTCATTAAACAAACGGATAGGCTTTCTTACATTTCTTGCAGAAGAACTTGGTTTAACTAACGTATCTTTTTATCATGATCGAGCTGAAACAGCTGGTCAAAGCAACTTTCATCGGGAATCATATGATCTTGTCTTAGCAAGAGCGGTAGCAAGAATGTCTGTTTTAAGTGAACTTTGTTTGCCTTTTGCCAAAGTAGGTGGTCAATTTATTGCTTTAAAAGGTGCTGGGACAAATCAAGAGCTTGAAGAAGCAAATTCCGCCATTAAAACGTTAGGTGGAGAGTTAAAAGCAAATGATCAGTTCCTTCTCCCAATTGAAAAAAGTGAAAGACATATTGTTAAGATTGAAAAAATAAAGAATACACCTAAGAAGTATCCAAGAAAGCCAGGATTACCTAACAAACAACCAATTAAGTAAGGTATGAAACGCAATCAATGTTATCCAGTCACATGTTTCACGTGGAACATTTTTCAATTTTAAAAGGAATGCTGTGAATGTGTGTCGAATTAAACTAACATGGTTAAACAAAGGTGGTGTCCGAGGCGATGAAGCAATCGTTTTCACGCCTATTTGGCTTTAATGACAAGAATGACGATGCTGAGATAAATGCAAATGAAGAAGTAAAGCAAATACCGATTAAAGACATTGTACCTAATCGCTTTCAACCAAGAACATTGTTTGATGAAGAGCGTATTAGTGAACTTGCGCAAACAATACGTACTCACGGGGTCATACAACCGATTGTCGTTCGAATCCGTGATGAAAAGTATGAAATTATTGCGGGAGAGCGTCGTTTTCGAGCGGTTTCTTCATTAGAGTGGGAAACAATTCCAGCTATAATTAAAGAATTTAATGATTCGCAAACCGCATCAATAGCCTTAATAGAGAATTTACAAAGAGAAGGGCTTACGGCAATTGAAGAAGCGATTGCCTATGCGAAGTTAATTGAAATTCATCAATTAACTCAAGAAAGTTTGGCTCAGCGCTTAGGGAAAGGGCAATCGACTATTGCCAATAAATTACGGTTATTAAGTTTGCCTCAAGCTGTCCAAGATGCGATCTTAAATCGGAAAATCTCTGAACGTCATGCTAGGGCGTTAATTGTATTGAAAGATGACGAAGCTGCGCAAGAAATGATATTAGAAGAGATCATTGTTCATCAACTTAATGTAAAACAAACGGAAGAACGAGTACAACTATACCTCTATCCAGAATCGGAGGAGGAAGAACCAAAGAAAAAGAAAGCAACAAAGAAATCCTATCCTAAAGATATGCGAATTGCGATGAACACGATTCGCCAATCAGTAGACATGGTCATGAAAAGTGGCTTAAAAGTCGATACTGATGAAGAAGACACAGAAGATTTCTATCAATTTACAATTCGTATTCCAAAAAAGTGATCTATCTTAAAAAAGATAGGTCTTTTTTTAATAGGATTCTAAAAAATTTATGATAAGATAGTAGAAGATAGTTAGTTTAAATGTTTGTGGCGTAGAAGTAAATTCAGTGTGATCGAATGAACTTCCACACGCATTGCGCGAAAGTGGGTGTCCTTGTGTCAAAAATTATCGCTGTTGCTAACCAAAAGGGCGGCGTCGGAAAAACAACAACATCAGTAAACCTGGCTGCCTGTTTAGCACATTTAGGTAAGAAGGTATTACTTGTTGATATCGATCCTCAAGGAAATGCAACAAGTGGAGTTGGAGTAGAAAAAGGCGACGTAGATGAATGCATTTATGATGTTTTAATTGAAGATGTACAGGCATCAACGGTCATTTTTCCAACAGAAGTTCCTAACCTTGATGTGATTCCTGCCACAATTCAGTTATCTGGTGCTGAGATTGAGCTAGTTCCAACAATTTCAAGAGAAGTTCGTTTGAAAAAAGCATTAGCGCCTCTAAAACAGACATATGATTATATTTTTATTGATTGTCCGCCATCACTTGGTTTATTAACAATTAATGCATTGACAGCCTCAGATTCAGTCGTTATTCCAGTTCAATGTGAATACTATGCACTTGAAGGGTTAAGTCAGCTACTAAACACTGTACGGTTAGTGCAGAAACACTTAAATACCGATTTAGCAATTGAAGGTGTCTTATTAACGATGCTTGATGCACGTACAAATCTAGGTATACAGGTTATAGAAGAAGTGAAAAAATATTTTCGTGATAAAGTATTTGATACCATTATTCCAAGAACGATTCGATTAGGTGAAGCCCCAAGTTATGGGAAACCAATTATTGTTTACGATGCGAAGTCACGCGGAGCTGAAGTGTACTTAGACTTAGCGAAGGAAGTGGTAGCCAATGGCTAAAACGGTCGGCAAAAAGGGTCTAGGTAAAGGATTAGAGGCGTTTTTTCCTAATCAAGATGCAGAAAGGCCAGAGGAAAAAATTACGTTTATTTCTATCGAAGAAGCTAGACCTAACCCTTATCAACCGAGAAAAACGTTTTCTGAAGAATCACTTGCTGAATTAAGTGATTCAATTAAAGAGCATGGAATTCTTCAACCAATTACAGTGCGTAAATCTATAAAGGGTTATGAAATTGTAATGGGTGAACGGCGGATGAGAGCTGCTAAAAAAGCTGGTCTTAAAGAGATTCCTGTCATTATTCAAGAACTTGATGAAAATGGGATGATGGAGATCGCGTTAATTGAGAATTTACAGCGTGAAGATCTCAATCCAATTGAAGAAGCAATTGCTTATGAAAAACTGATGAGCCATACAAACAGCACGCAAGAACAGGTAGCGAAACGCCTTGGAAAAAGTCGACCTCATATTGCAAATCATATGAGACTACTGCAGCTTCCTAAAGTCGTTCAAGAGTTTATTTCTGTCGGTAAGTTGAGCATGGGTCATGGGAGGGCTTTATTAGGGTTACATGATAAAGATAAACTGACTCATTTACTTGAAAAAGTACTACAGGAAAAACTTAGCGTACGCGAAGTTGAACAGCTTGTTCAAGAAATGAATGAACATGTTCCACGTGAAACAAAAGCAGTAAAAGTGAAACTACCACCTTTTATAAAAGAACATCAAGAACGATTAAGAGATTCATTAGGTACTTCTGTTCTTATAAAACCGGGTAAGAAAAAAGGGAAAATAGAAATCGATTACTTTTCCGAAGATGATTTAGAACGAATTTTAGAATTGCTTGTTCAATCCAAAGAGTGAAGCAGGAGCTACCTTACTAAGCTAAGGATAGCTTCTTTTTTTGAAAGGAGTTAATACCTTGTTGTATTTTGATCATGCGGCAACCTCATTCCCTAAACCGGTTGCTGTAGGGGAAGCAATGCAAAGAGCTGTTGTAGAATTTGGTGCAAATCCTGGCAGAGGGGGGCACCAGCTATCACAAAAAGCAGCAGATATTGTTGAAAAAGCAAGAACGAAAGTTGCTTCGTTATTTGGAGCACCTAGTTCAAAGCACATTTGGTTTTACCCGAATGCAACGTATGCATTAAATCAAGCAATACTAGGCTTTCCATTTAATGAAAAAGATGAAGTCGTCACGACTCATTTTGAACATAATTCAGTTTTACGTCCATTACATCATGTGAAAAATCAGTACGATTTAACGATTTGCTCTGCGGGTGGAAAAACGGGTGCTAAAACAGCCCAAGAGGTTATCTCGTTTATGACGAACAAAACGTCCTTAGTTGTCATTAATCATGCATCTAATGTAACAGGTGAAATTATTCCATTAGAAGGAATAGCCAAACGGGCAAAAGAAGTAAATGCCGTGCTGCTAGTCGATGCTTCACAGACTGCTGGAATTGTTAATATTGAGCTCGTTAGAGATGGTATTGATATGATTGCTTGTCCTGGTCATAAAGGGCTCTTAGGGCCACAAGGAACGGGAATTCTAGCTGTAAAAGATGATTATCAGCTGAAGCCTTTAACTCATGGAGGTACAGGTCATTTCTCAGAGCTGCCTTACCAACCAGAGCAATGGCCAGAGCGCTATGAAGCGGGAACATTAAATACACCGGGGCTTGCTGGCTTAATTGAAGGTATTAATGAATTGGAGAGTATAGGTGGACTACAGGTAATCTATGAGCATGAAAACAAGCTGCTTCATTATTTTACGGAGAGGCTTAATAAGATTCAGGCGGTCACACTCTTTGGTTCGGAAAAATCAACGAATAAAGTAGCGGTCTTATCCTTTACGATTGCTGGCATTAGTAGTCAAGAAGTTGCTATTATTCTTGATCAACATTATCAAATTGCGGTTCGTTCTGGTTTACACTGTGCCCCAAAACTTCATGAATGGTATGGGACATTATCAGAAGGACTGATCCGTGTAAGTTTTGGTCCGTATACGACTATGAAGGATGTCGAGCAATTGGCCATGGCAATAGAAGAAATTGCAGAAGCGTTCTAAGTTTGACTTAAGACGCTTCTTTGTTTTGTCGGAAAAGAAGTGAAAAGTTGACTTAATTGATCATCCACTTGCTGAATGACTTGGTTCATTTTTTCTGCCATATCCATTACAACATGAAGGCGTGTACTTTGCAGCATATAGAAATCCATCATGCCGCCAACATTGACGATACCGGTTAAAGAGAGGTCGCCAACTTCTTGCAAATCTTTTCCCATGGCAGCTCCTGGCTTTATAGCACCTTCTGATAAAGCAAGATAACCAACATTTGAACTTTTTCCGAGACAGGCATCGACGGCAATGATGTAGGCATCTGGGTGGAGAATCTGGATTGCGTTTAAGCGTTCAACTAGATTTATTGCGTGAATAGGTTCAGCTAGAGTTCCATATACATGAAACCAGTTTAGTGGTGTCGTCGCTAGCATCGTACCCAGTAAAGGGCCAAGCGCATCACCTGTTGATCGATCAGTGCCAATACAGACAACGATTAGTTCGCGATCTGTTTGTTTTCGACAGTATTCGAGCAGATGATCGCTAAGCTTCTCAATTAACTGTTCATGCTCAACATGGAAGCGATAAGAAGATCTTTTTTTGAAAGGCCATAGGTTTCTATTCATATTCTAGTCTCCTTTTCCATAGTAGTAACAGTATAGTAGATTTTCAAACAATCTATACATGCCGGAGAAAATATGAGGGTGACGAAGATGTGGGGAAATGGACTTAAGTGGATGTTTCTTATCGTGGGAACAATTATGGGTGCAGGATATGCATCAGGTAGGGAACTGTGGGAGTTTTTTGGCGCTGAAAGCGGACTAGCTATTGTTCTTTTTTCATTCTTGTTTTCAATCAGCTGTGCAGTTATTTTAACAATCGCAAAAAAAGAAAAGACAAGCCATTACTTACCTGTACTTGAGAGAGTACTAGGCAAACGATTGGCAAAAGCCTATGATATTATGATTATTTTCTATTTATTTTCAGTTACTGTTATTATGCTTGCTGGAGCTGGAGCAACCTTAGAAGTGTATCAAATCCCCTTTTGGCTCGGAATCGTTATAAATAGTGTGCTAGTTGTGTTAATGTTCCTAAAAGGGACAGGTGGCATGACGAAAATGAATGCGATGTTAATCCCTGTTTTAATTGTATGTTTAGTAACAGTTTTACTAGTTTATGAATCCTCAATAGGGTTTACATTTACGTTTGATGTACACTTGCAGCATAATTGGCCATCAGCACTAACGTTTACATCACTAAATATCCTGCCTATTATTGCTGTACTGGGAGCGGTCGGTAACCAGATTAAACAAAGAGGAGAAATTGTTATTGCAAGTGTAGGAAGTGGTCTACTTCTCGGAATCATTTCTTATTTATACAATGAATCTTTGCTCTCTGTTGCTCAGGAGATCATTTTTTATGAGATTCCATTGTTTGTAATCTTAAAGCATTATCCATCTGTTATGGTATTAGCGATGTCGCTTGTTTTATGGTTAGCAATCTATACCACGGCTACTTCGGGCGTATTTGGGTTAATCAGTCGTACGGAAGATAAATTGAAAGGACCAGCCTGGCTCGTTGCATTGCTGCTTGTTTCATTAATGGCACCGATGACGATGTTCGGTTTCTCCACGTTAATTTCTATTTTGTACCCGCTATATGGAGTATTGAATTTGTATATACTAGCTGCGTTGCTTCTATACCCAATTTTAAAACACCCGGGAGCAAAGGAAAAACATTGATACTACAAAGCGTGGACATGTTCGTGTATAATACAAGCAGAAGACCCCGAGGAGGACGAAGAGAGTGGCCGAGAAGGAGTTTGCGCTACATGATGTGGTTGAAATGAAGAAGCCTCATCCTTGTGGAGATAATCGCTGGAAAATTATTCGCATGGGCATGGATGTACGGATAAAGTGCTTGGGCTGTCAACATAGTGTACTGTTACCGCGTCGGGACTTTTCAAAAAAACTAAAAAAAGTACTTGCATCAGAAGAATAGAATTCATTTTTTTTAATAAAAGGACGTGACCGGAAGTGGCTTTAACAACTGGAATTGTTGGTTTACCGAATGTCGGGAAATCAACATTGTTTAATGCAATCACACAGGCTGGTGCAGAATCAGCCAACTATCCTTTCTGTACGATAGATCCAAATGTTGGAATTGTAGAAGTGCCAGATGCGCGTTTGGATAAATTAACGGAGCTCGTTAATCCGAAAAAAACAATTCCAACTGCATTTGAGTTTACGGATATTGCTGGAATTGTGGAAGGTGCTAGCAAGGGGGAAGGTCTTGGTAATAAGTTCTTGTCGCATATAAGACAAGTTGATGCGATTTCCCACGTTGTGCGCTGTTTTGCTGATGATAACATCACGCATGTATCAGGCGGAGTCAACCCTTTACATGACATTGAAGTCATTAATCTGGAATTGATCTTGGCAGATTTAGAATCGGTTGATAAGCGGATTGGCCGCGTAGCTAAGCTTGCTAAATCAAGAGATAAAGAAGCTGTCGCAGAGCTACCTGTTCTTGAACAGTTAAAAGAAACATTTGAAAACGAAAAACCTGCGCGAAGCATTGATTTTGATGAAGAGCAAATGAAAATTGTCAAACAGCTGCATTTGCTTACAAGCAAACCAGTCCTGTATGTTGCAAACGTTTCTGAAGATGATCTAGTCTCAGATGGTGATAATGAGTATGTACAGCAAGTGAAAGAATTCGCTGCTGCTGAGGGTAGCGATGTCATTGTCATCTGTGCAAAAATTGAAGCTGAAATTGCTGAGCTTGAAGGGGAAGAGAAAGAGATGTTCCTTGAAGAGCTAGGCATTGAAGAGTCTGGTTTAGATCAGCTTATTCGCGCTGCATACTCGTTGCTTGGCTTAGAGACATACTTTACTGCTGGAGAGCAGGAAGTTCGCGCGTGGACGTATCGTCACGGTACAAAAGCGCCTCAAGCAGCAGGGATTATTCATACTGACTTTGAGCGGGGTTTTATTCGTGCAGAGACGGTATCCTATGATGATTTAGTTGATGCAGGGAATATGGTTGTTGCTAAGGAACGTGGCCGTGTTCGTTTAGAAGGAAAAGATTATATCGTTAAAGATGGAGATGTAATTCACTTCCGTTTTAATGTATAGAGAACGATTAAGCTGTTGAGAATCTTTTATTCTCAGCAGCTTATTTTTATGAAAGGAACTAAGATTGCAGGCAGTCTTAATTCGCTTAAGGTTTAAAGATTTCTAGATGGAGCAGTAAGAGGAATTGTCGAAAAATCGTTTTTTATAGCGAAAGGAATTTCATTGTCTTATGTAGTATGTATTAGGTAACCCCAAGATTTTCTTCAACGTACTTTCCTCATTCTCAATTTTCCAGAACAAACTCTTTCTTAAAGGTAGGTGGTTTGAATTGATGCTTGATCAATGATAGAGAAGCTGATATAATCATATGATGTGAGTAAATTGATTTTTGCTCCTTGCTCTATTTATAAATGGAGCCGCTTAGACCAAGAGGAGGTGACTGGAATGCGTAAGTACGAAATTATGTACATTATCGCTCCAAACCTAGAAGAAGCAGCAAACAAGGAAATCGTTGAGCGCTACAACAAAGTTCTCACTGATAACGGTGCTGAAGTCTTAAAGGTTGACGAGATCGGTAAAAAACGTTTAGCTTATGAAATCAATGATTTCAAAGATGGTTTCTACGTTTTACTTAGCGTACAAGCTAACACAGAAGCGATTAACGAATTCAATCGTTTGATTAAAATCAACGATAATGTAATCCGTGTATTAGTAACAAAAGACGAAAAATAATGGTTTAAAATAAACAAGTTAAGGCTGGAGGGATCGCATTGTTAAACCGTGTTGTTCTTGTTGGGCGCTTAACGCGTGACCCTGAATTGCGATTCACACCTAACGGAGTTGCCGTTGCTAATTTTACATTAGCTGTCAATCGTCCGTTTTCAAATCAGCAAGGTGAACGGGAAGCTGACTTCATTAACTGTGTTGTATGGCGCAAACCAGCTGAGAACGTTGCTAACTTCTTGAAAAAAGGAAGTCTTGCAGGTGTTGATGGTCGCGTTCAAACACGCAGTTACGACAATAATGAAGGAAAGCGCGTTTTTGTAACGGAGATCGTTGCAGAAAGCGTTCAATTCCTCGAACCTCGCAATAGCCAAAACAACCAAAATCAAGGGAATGCTGGTTTTGGAGGAGGATCTCAAAGCGGTAGCGGTTATAGTGGTGGGAACCAAGGTTCTGGTTCTAACACAAATCGCTCAAACGGTTATGATAACGATCCATTCTCGAATGATGGTTCGATTGATATTTCTGATGATGATCTTCCATTCTAATAAAAATGTGAAAGGAGTGCTTAGCTATGGCACGTCGCGGTCGTCCGAAGCGTAAAAAGGTTTGTTTCTTCACTGCAAACAAAATTACGCATATCGATTACAAAGATGTTGATTTGCTTAAGCGTTTCATCTCAGAGCGTGGAAAGATTCTTCCACGTCGTGTGACTGGAACTTCTGCAAAATACCAACGTAAGTTAACTGTAGCAATCAAACGTTCACGTCAAATTGCTTTACTACCTTACGTAAACGATGTTAACTAAAGAACGATAAAAGACATGGTGTATATCACTGTGTCTTTTTCTTTTTTTATGATCTGCACAACCGATTGCTTACTTCTTAAAAATTGTTTTTAATGAGCCTTGCTTTTACTTTCTCCGCATTTAAGATAAAATAGAGATGGACTGTGGAAAAATGACAGACACAGTGTTTTAAGAAGAGGTGAGTTTTTGGAAGGAAACAAAGTTGTTTCTCAGAGTATATTAAATGGAGTTATATTTATCGGTCTTTACATCCTATTTATATCCGGTATTCCATTATTAAATATGCTAGCACTCGTTGCGATGCCATTACCAATTGTTTATATAACTGCAGTATACGGTCTGAAACCTGGTATTGTTCTGAGTAGTAGTGCTGGAATCATGACGGCTTTACTATCTGCTTTATTAACAGGTTTGTTTTTTCTACCACTCGGTTTTGTTGCCATTGGTTTTACTATTGGCTATTATCAATTCAAGAAAAAATCTGCTGTTGAGCGTTTAACAGTGACAATTGTCGTTTCATTTGTATTAGTTGCGATGGGCTATGTACTGTTAGCTCTCATTCATGATGTATCTATTTTAAAAGTAACGCGTGAATCATTAATGGAATCTCAGCAATTGGCACAGGCGTTTGGGCTTGATGTCTACGATGATGCATTTATTGAAACAAGTCTTGAAATGCTTGAACAATTAATGGTGTTTTTAATGCTGATTTTCGCAACAGCGTATGCGTTTATCATGCATGGAAGTTCTGCACTTCTCTTTAATCGGGTTGGATTAGACTATAATAAGTTACCTCCGTTTCGTGAGTGGGAGTTCCCAAAAGCAGTCCTGATCATGTATTTTCTTTTTTGGTTCTTAATGATTATGCCGTTTGAATCAGGTTCTTATATGGGGACCGTATCTGATACAGGTTTTTATGTCACGAGCATACTCCTTGTATTACAAGGGCTCTCTTTTTTACTGACTTATATGCATTTCAAAAAAACGCATAAAGCTGTAAGGATCATCTCGATGATTATGATCGTCCTTATTTTACTTACGTTGCCTTTATTTGTATTTGTTGTTCGGTTAATGGGTGCATTTGATATGCTTTTCAGATTCCGTGATCGGTTTAAGGTATAAATTAGTAAAAAAGACTAGGAGATGACAAAATGCCTAATTGGAATAAACCGTGGTGGCATCAGTTTTATGTCGTCATCCTCTTTATCGTCGGAGTAGGTTTAACTGGATGGGTGACGTATAACCAGTGGGAAATTGGAGCTATTTTAGGTGTATTACTGGTTGTATGGCTTGTTTTATATGCAAAAGCCCAAAAACGATATGATAAACATTTAAATATGTATATCTCAACGTTGTCTTACCGCGTAAATAAGGCGAGTGAAGAGGCAATCTCAAAACTGCCAATTGGTATTGTATTATATGATGATCACCGGGTCATACAGTGGGCAAACCCATTTGTTTATGAACGGTTCGGTACTGGTTTAGCAGGGGAGAAAATTGATGCTCTTCATGAAGAGTTACCTGCGTTAATTGAAGATGATGTTTCACATGAAACGTTGTCATTTGAGTCATCTTATTATTACTTTACGTTTGAACGAAATGAACGTCTTTTATATATTGTAGATGTGACAGATAAAGAAAAAACGCAAATGCGCTATGACCATATGTTGCCGGTCGTGGCCCATATTTATCTAGATAACTATGATGAGGTTACGCAAAGCTTGGAAGATCAAATTCGAAGTCGTTTGCTCGCTCAAGTAACAACGGCCTTAACAAACTGGGCAAGTGATTACGATATATTCTTAAGGCGAACATCGTCCGATCGCTTTCTTGCTGTTATGAATCACAAAACATTGCTTTTGCTTGAGGAAAATCGCTTTGAACTATTAGACGATATCCGTGAGATTACCGCTAAAGAGAAGGTGCCAATTACTTTAAGTATTGGTGTTGGTACGGAAGAAACGTCGCTTAAACAGCTCGGATTGTTAGCACAATCAAGTCTTGATTTAGCACTGGGGCGCGGTGGTGACCAAGTGGCGATCAAAAAGAAAAATGGTCGTGTTCGCTTCTATGGCGGAAAAACGAATGCTGTCGAAAAGCGTACACGTGTGAGGGCGCGCGTCATTTCTCATGCCCTGCGTGATTTTGTTAAAGAAAGTGAGCGTGTCATTGTCATGGGGCATAAGCGTCCGGATATGGATGCGATTGGTGCTTCTCTAGGCGTGATGAAGATTGCTGATCTGAATGATCGAGAAGGGTTTATTGTGCTTGACCAGGAAGATACGAATGCGGATGTTCAACGTTTGCTTGAAGAAGTGAAGCAGCATGATCACTTATGGAATCAATTTATTTCGCCGGAAGAGGCATTGCAACTAGCTGATAAAGAGACACTGCTGATTGTTGTTGATACACATAAACCGTCTCTCGTTATCGAACCAAAGCTGTTACAAATGGTTGACCGCATCATTGTGCTGGATCACCATCGTCGCAGTGAGGACTTTGTTCATGATCCGGTTCTTGTTTATATGGAGCCGTATGCGTCATCTACAGCTGAGCTAGTAACGGAGCTCTTAGAGTATCAGCCGATGCAATTTAAGATGGATCGTCTCGAAGCAACAGCGCTTCTGGCTGGAATTACGGTGGACACGAAAAGTTTTGCGGTTCGAACCGGGGCGAGGACGTTTGACGCAGCTTCCTTTCTACGAGCAAATGGAGCGGATACCGCGCTTGTACAAAAGCTGCTTAAGGAAGACTTGGCTAGCTATGTAAAGCGTGCTAAGCTAATGGAAAATGCCTATGTTCATCGTGAAGGTTATGCAATTGCCATTGCTGGAGATGAAGAGGCATACGATCAAATTATTATTGCTCAAGCGGCTGACACCTTATTGACAATGAGTGGCGTTAAAGCATCGTTTGTCGTGTGCCGGCGAGCGGATGAGCGTGTTGGTGTGAGTGCAAGGTCATTAGGTGACGTGAACGTACAAGTTATTATGGAACGCCTTGGTGGCGGAGGACATTTATCCAATGCAGCGACGCAGCTTGAAGATCTGTCTCTACAAGATGCGCAAGAACAGCTTGAGCATGCCATTGATGAAGGATTTGAAGGAGGGGCTTAACATGAGAGTTATTTTCATACAAGACGTTAAAGGAAAAGGCAAAAAAGGCGAAACGAAAAACGTAGCAGAAGGGTATGCACGTAACTATCTGTTGCCAAACAATCTCGCTAAAGAAGCAACAACAGGTAATGTAAAAGATCTAGAAGCTCAGAAGAAAAGCAATGAGAAAAAAGTGCAGGCTGAACTAGATGAAGCAAAAGCATTCAAGGAAGAGCTTGAAAAAATTACGATTACAATTCCTGCAAAAGCAGGTGAGGGTGGCCGCTTATTTGGTGCCGTTTCAACAAAGCAAATTGCTGAAGCACTTGCAAAAGAAGTAAAAAAAATCGACAAGCGCAAAATTCAACTGGATGACCCAATTCGTTCGCTAGGCTATACAAAGGTGCCGATAAAAATTCATTCAGACGTGACAGCTATTGTAAATGTACATGTAAAAGAAGTGTAGACTGGATGAAGCTGGCTCAAGAATGAGTCAGCTTCCTTTCCGTTATCAACCAAAAAGGAGTATGTCGTATGAGTGACCTTCTTAACGACCGGACGCCACCACAGAATATTGAAGCTGAACAAGCGGTGCTCGGGGCTATTTTTTTAGCAGATCATGCGTTAACAACTGCTAGTGAAAAGCTAATGCCGCTAGACTTCTATCGAGCGAGCCATCAGCGCATTTATGAAGTGATGCTTGATATTGGAGAAAAAGGAGAACCTGTTGATTTAGTTACCGTTACATCTGAATTGCAAAGTCGCAAATGGTTAGATGAAATTGGTGGGGTTGCTTACTTATCTGATTTGGCGGACTCTGTTCCAACAGCTTCAAATATTGAATATTATAGTCGAATTGTTGAGGAAAAAGCGCTTCTACGGAGACTCATTCGCGTTGCCTCGGATATCGTTAAAGAAGGTTATGCGAGCGAAGAAGAAGTGGATTCAATCCTCGATCAAGCTGAAAAAACGATTCTCGAGGTTGCTCAGCAAAAAAACACAAGCAATTTTGTGGCGATAAAAGACGTCCTACTTGAGACATATGATCGTATTGAAATCCTCCAACAAACGCGTGGAGAAATTACCGGTATTGCAACTGGATTTTCTGAGCTTGATACAATGACAGCTGGATTCCAGCGAAACGATTTAATTATTGTTGCAGCACGTCCCTCGGTTGGTAAAACAGCGTTTGCCCTTAATATTGCCCAGAATGTTGCGACAAAAACAGATGAGAACGTCGCGATCTTTTCTCTTGAGATGGGTGCTAGTCAGCTTGTGACCAGGATGTTGTGTGCTGAGGGCAACATTGATGCCCAGCGCATGAGAACTGGGGCATTAGAAGAGGAAGATTGGCAAAAGCTATCAATGGCAATGGGGTCTCTCTCAAAGGCAGGTATTTATATTGATGATACGCCTGGTGTAAAAGTTGGCGATATTCGAGCGAAGTGCAGACGATTAAAGCAAGATAAAGGCTTAGGTATGATTTTAATTGATTATCTTCAGCTTATTCAAGGAAACGGACGGGGTGGAGAGAACCGGCAGCAGGAAGTGTCGGAGATCTCGAGAACGCTTAAAGCGATCGCAAGAGAACTTGAGGTCCCTGTTATCGCTTTGTCTCAGCTTTCGCGTGGGGTTGAGTCTCGGCAGGACAAACGTCCAATGATGTCCGATATCCGTGAATCAGGGAGTATTGAGCAGGATGCGGATATCGTAGCCTTCTTATACCGCGATGATTACTATGACAAAGAGTCTGAGAACAAAAACATTATTGAAATCATTATTGCCAAGCAGCGAAATGGTCCTGTTGGTACGGTCGAATTAGCTTTCGTAAAAGAATACAACAAATTCGTAAATTTGGATCGTCGTCATGATGAAAGTGCTGCTCCACCTTACTAATTCGCTTTTATAACGAATGATACAGTTTTTATAATAAATAACGTTCGGATTTAATTGACTAGCAATAGACGAACTGCTATACTTACTATGGTTTTTAAAGAAAGCGGAGGTGCAGGCGATGTCTTCAGTCGTTGTAGTTGGAACCCAGTGGGGCGATGAAGGAAAAGGAAAAATCACGGACTACTTATCAGAGAAAGCAGAAGTAGTTGCCCGCTATCAAGGTGGAAATAATGCTGGTCACACGATTGTATTTGACGGAAAGAAGTACAAGTTACATTTAATCCCTTCAGGTATTTTCTATAAAGATAAGACTTGTGTGATCGGAAATGGGATGGTTATTGATCCAAAAGCGCTTGTTGAAGAACTTGCATATTTACATGAACGTAATGTAGATACAAGTAACTTACGTATTTCAAATCGTGCACACGTCATTCTGCCTTATCATATCAAGCTTGATGTGGTGGAAGAAGAGCGTAAAGGTGCGAATAAAATTGGAACAACTAAAAAGGGAATTGGCCCTGCTTACATGGATAAAGCAGCTCGAATTGGAATTCGAATCGCTGATTTACTTGAAAAAGATACATTTAAAATGAAAGTCGATAGCGTTTTAAAAGAGAAGAACCGCTTATTTGAGAAATATTATGAAACAGACGGTTTCTCAGCGGATGATATTGTTGAAGAGTATTTTGAATACGGACAACAGGTTGCTAAGTATGTTGTTGATACATCGGTTGTATTAAATGACGCACTTGATGATGGCCGTCGCGTGCTATTTGAAGGCGCTCAAGGCGTTATGCTTGATATTGATCAAGGAACATATCCGTTTGTGACGTCATCTAACCCAATTGCTGGAGGAGTGACGATCGGTTCAGGTGTAGGACCATCAAAAATCCATCATGTTGTTGGTGTGTCAAAAGCATACACAACAAGAGTAGGAGACGGTCCATTCCCAACAGAACTTCATGATGAGATTGGCGATCAGATTCGTGAAATCGGTCGTGAATATGGGACTACTACAGGTAGACCACGCCGTGTCGGCTGGTTCGATAGCGTAGTTGTGCGTCATGCGCGTCGTGTTAGCGGAATTACCGATTTATCATTAAACTCAATTGATGTCCTTACCGGGATTAAAACTCTTAAGATATGTACAAGCTATCGTTACAAAGGTGAAATTCTTGATGAATTCCCGGCTAGCTTGAACGTTTTAGCTGAGTGTGAACCCGTTTATGAAGAACTTCCAGGTTGGGAAGAAGATATCACAGGTGTGAAAAATCTTCATGACTTGCCAGAAAACGCACGCACTTACATTGAGCGTGTCTGTCAACTGACGGGTATTCCATTAACGGTTTTTTCTGTCGGACCAGATCGTAATCAAACAAACTTAGTACGTGGTGTATTTGCATAACAACTAGAAGGAAAACGTAAGAATAGCTTGCGTTTTCCAGTTCTTTTAAGTATGCTAGAGACTGGTCTTAAGCGATTATTCCCTTTTGAAAAATATTTTTAAAAAAGTAATTGCATCGTTGATTTATATGTGTTATTATAAATCTTGTCGCCGAGAGAATATGGTGAAATACGGTTTGCTTCTTGCACCGTCTGCTCAGTTTTTTATTTGAGCCATTAGCTCAGTTGGTAGAGCATCTGACTTTTAATCAGAGGGTCGAAGGTTCGAATCCTTCATGGCTCACCATTTTTACAGTGGCCCGTTGGTCAAGTGGTTAAGACACCGCCCTTTCACGGCGGTATCACGGGTTCGAATCCCGTACGGGTCACTTTTATATAAATACATACTTTAATGGTCCGGTAGTTCAGTTGGTTAGAATGCCTGCCTGTCACGCAGGAGGTCGCGGGTTCGAGTCCCGTCCGGACCGCCATTTATTTTAATTATGTATGTATGGCTCAGTAGCTCAGTTGGTAGAGCAACGGACTGAAAATCCGTGTGTCGGCGGTTCGATTCCGTCCTGAGCCACCATTTGCCGATCTAGCTCAATTGGTAGAGCAACTGACTTGTAATCAGTAGGTTGGGGGTTCAAGTCCTCTGGTCGGCATAGTGAAAGAACTTTATGTGTATGCATAAAGTTCTTTTTTGTATTTCCTTTGTGTTTTGCATGTTTGTGTTAAACTAATAAGACAAGCAGTGTGTAGCGATTATTCCCCAGGGAATGATTTGTTTTGCTTGGAGAGGAAGCATCAGCCTAGGCTGATGTTTTGTTCAGTCCGCCATACAATAGATACATTAAATAAATGAAATGACACCGATATCTAGGAGGTTCACATGGATAAATATATCTTAGTAGTAGACGATGAAAAACCGATTGCGGATATATTGAAATTTAATCTTGAAAAAGAAGGGTTTGACGTCACTTGCGCTTATGATGGAAACGAGGCTTTAGAGCGAGTGAAGGAGCGCAAACCGGATTTAATGTTGCTTGATATCATGCTTCCTTTTAAAGATGGAATGGAAGTATGTCGCGAAGTCCGTAAGCAATATGATCTGCCGATTATTATGCTGACAGCCAAAGATTCTGAGATTGATAAAGTGCTAGGCTTAGAGCTTGGAGCGGATGATTACGTGACGAAACCGTTCAGTACAAGAGAGCTACTTGCACGAGTAAAAGCGAACTTGCGCCGTCAACAAGCTGCTGTTGAAGAAAACAACTCAACAACAAAAGAAATTTCGGTTGGAGACTTGTCGATCCATCCAGACGCCTATCAAGTGAAAAAACGAGGAGAAGCTGTTGATTTAACGCATCGTGAATTTGAGTTAATTCATTACCTCGGGAAGCATCTAGGACAAGTTATGACAAGAGAACATTTGCTTCAAGCCGTTTGGGGTTATGACTATTTCGGCGATGTGCGAACGGTAGATGTAACCGTTAGACGTTTACGTGAAAAAGTAGAGGATAATCCAAGTTACCCTGCTTGGATTATGACCAGACGAGGAGTCGGATACTTTTTAGCACCACCGGAAAATCAAGGAGATCGCTAGATGGAACGAAACGTCGGATTTTTTAAGTCCATACGTTTTAAACTGATTATCATCTATATTTTGCTTATTGTGCTTGCCATGCAAATCGTTAGCTTTTATTTTTCACAAGAGCTTGAACGAAGTTTGCGAGATAACTATGAAACGGTTCTACATGACCGCTTAAACATCTTGACGTCGAGTGCGGGGCAAGAATTTATGGATGAAGAAACAGATCCTGCAAACTTCGATATCCTTGTACGCAATGCATTCCCTGCTAATGATGAGAATACAAGATTCGGAAAAGCGCAGGTAATTGGACCAAACTTTGAAGTGTTAGCAAGCTCAGCAGATAGTGACCGTAATATTATTGGACAGCAGACCGATCAAACAATTGTGAGACGGGCAATAACCGGGGGATCGCCTCAGCATGACGAGCGCTTTAATGAACAAAATCAAGAACGTTATATTGTCATTGCACAGCCGATTCGCGCAGATGGAGGAGATGGAACAGGAGAAATTCGTGGAGCCGTCTATATTGAAGCTTCCATTGAAGATGTAACGGATCAAGCGCAAGCGATAAATTCCATCTTTATAACGGCGACATCGATCGCTTTATTTGTAACGTTTATTGTCATTATTTTAGTCGCAAGAACGATTACCGCTCCCATCCTTGATATGAGGCGCCAAGCCTTGCGTATGGGACATGGTGACTTCTCAAGGCAGGTGCATGTATACAGTACCGATGAACTTGGACAGCTGGCGATGTCGTTTAATGAGCTGACAAATAAACTCCATGATACGACATTGATGCGGGACCGTGAACAAAAACGTCTGCGCTCGGTTCTAACGCATATGACCGACGGGGTGATCGCGACGGATCAAAGCGGCTTAATTATTTTAATGAATCGAAGAGCGGAAGAATTGTTAGGAATTTCGCTCAAGCATGTTTTACGTAAACCAATTGTCAAGGTATTGCAAATTGAGGAATCAACCAGTATCTATGATTTGTATGAGAAAGATGAGCCGGTATTGCTCGACTACAGTGAGGCTGACCATCACAATGTCATTGAAGCGAATTTCTCAGCAATACAAGAAGACGACGGCCCGATTAACGGACTTATAACCGTTCTTCATGATGTGACGGAAAAAGAAAAAATTGAAGGCGAACGACGGGAGTTTGTTGCTAACGTCTCGCATGAATTACGAACTCCTTTAACGACGATGAAAAGCTATCTTGAAGCGCTTGCTGACGGGGCAATGACTGATGAGGAAATTGCACCACACTTTCTAAATGTAACGCAGAAAGAAACGGATCGGATGATACGCTTAGTCAATGATTTATTGCAGCTGTCAAAGATCGATTCAAAAGACTATCGATTGGACATGCAGTGGGTTGAATTAGGAGCGTTTGTCCATAGCATTGTTGAGCGGTTTGAAATGATCGTGAAAGATAAAAACATCTATTTCCACCGTCATATCGTTAAGCAACCAACCTATGCCAAGCTTGATGCCGATAAATTAACGCAGGTGTTAGACAATATTATCTCGAATGCGATTAAGTATTCGCCATCAGGTGGCAACGTCACAGTCACGTTACTTCATCAAGGAAACAAGGCACGAATTAGTATCGCTGATGAAGGAATGGGCATCCCCCCTGAGTCACAGGAGCGTATATTTGAACGCTTTTATCGAGTTGATAAAGCACGTGCGCGCAATGTTGGAGGAACAGGGCTTGGTTTGGCCATTGCGAGGGAATATGTTCAAGCTCATGACGGAGAAATTTGGGTGCATAGCGAGTATAACGAAGGAACGACCATTTATGTCACCTTGCCTTATTCAACGTTTAAAGGAGGAAAAGTGTGAGTTATGAACAATTAAAAACAGTCTCGTTGATCTCCTTAATTGGGCTTAGTCTGTTCTTAACCTATCAGCTTTGGACGTACCAACCGAATATGCAGGCCTTAGAAAGTGAGCAGAGTGAAAGTGTTCAAGCAGATGATACTATTGGCGAAGAACTTGATCCGATCCAACTTATTAAACCCGATCAAGTTGTATTGCATCAAGGCGCTAATACGTATTCTCTTATTGAGAAAACATCGGAGAGATACGAGAATTTGCTGCGCGAATTTACAAACCATGAGTTGATTGAATCAGTTGGAACAGAGGATGTGCTGGCGAGCGAAGGTATTGAGGTGTCGTTTCCTGATCACATTCCTGTCTCCTATTTGTTAAGGGCATTTGAAGGTGAGTTTAATACGTCTACCATTAATGAAGTTGACCGGCTCTTCTTTTATATCAGTTCGGATACAGATCAAGTAAATGTGCAAATGGCTTCAAATCAACAGGAGCAAGTAGTAACGTTACGCACTTCTATTTCAGCTGATCTGTTAGAGGAACATCTTTATAAAGATGATGCGGATGGGGAGTTAAACGCCATAATTGCTAAAGAAATCGATACAAATCAAATGCTGCTGCGTGAGCGAATCTATGTCTCAACAGAACGGCAGGTTGTTCCCTCCTATTCACAATATCTAATTAGAAAGTATGAAGATATGGAGATATCTATAATTAATCAAAGACTTTTTAATAGCACGGATGTCCCGAGACAAAATCAGCTAAATGGCGAGAACTTATATACAGATGGAAGCCGGATTGTGACAATTGATAGCCTTATTACGTATTTGAATTACAGCTATCCGTTTGTGGCGGAATCACCGGAATCCAGCAGTCGCCATATCTTGGATGTCGCTGTTGAATTTATTAATTATACTGGAGCTTGGACGGATGATTATGCATTAAGTAACTGGGCATCAAAAGAAACCGGTGAAACGATAGAGTTTCGAATGCAATTAAATGGCTTACCTGTATTTGAACGGGGCATGCCAAATAATGACCGAATGAGAATCTCCTTATCTCGGGTTGGTACACAAGTCGTTAATTTGCAAAGACCACTATTTTTCTTAGAAGATAACCCGCTACAGGACTATGAAAAGTCAATGCCTTCAGGTGAAGTTGCAGTTGAAGCGATTAAACAAGCAAACTCGACCGAATGGGAGGAATCTGTGACGAATGTCCAGCTGGTTTATCGAGCAAACATGGAGAATACGAGCTACGCTACCTTTGAACCTACCTGGTATTACGAAAGCGATGGCGAATGGAAGCGTGTTCCATTAGATGAGGAGATTCCTTCATGAACTGGAGCCGCACAAAATCGATTTTCATTGTAACGTTTCTGATGCTGAATGTGTTTTTAGGGTGGCAGTTTGTTGACAAAATAAGAGAAGGGCAGCTGCAAAGCATTGAACAGGCACAGGGCATTATGGAGCGACTTGAGGTAAATAATATTACGCTTCCTGATCAAGAAGTAAATACGACTGGTGCTAGAGGGGTCGTGCTTGAAGGTGGGTTATCCCTATTTACGGAAGAAGAGCTTGAGGTCTTGCCGAATCAAGAATTTGAAATAAGCCCATCTGGTACTACAATTCAGTCTGTGTTTGATGAACCGATTAACGTTGATGAAGCGCTCGAAGAGGCAAATGATCAATCATTCGCTATGTTTTTATCACAGAACGTCTTAAATGGTCAGGATTATGTGTTCTTAGAGCGTGAAGACAATTACCTTTATTTTAATCAAGTTTATGAACAAATAGAGACCTCGGTAAATGAACAGGAACCACTCATCATTCAGTTAAATGATGAAGATGAAATTATTGGCTATCAACAGCGACATTTCGCATATGAGCCAAACCCAGAAGAACGAGAAATTGTTTCGTATATGACGGCAGTAGAAGTATTGCTGGATAACCATTATATTAGTACGAACAACGATGTAATAAATATTGAATTTGGCTACTACAGCCTAGCGGACCAAACACCGCGCTTCTTCTCACCGATGTGGGCAGTGACGGTTGATCGGACAACGGATTTCGCAGAGGAAGAAGACATTCGAATCTACTTAGTGAATGCTATTTTAATGGAGCAGCATCAGTGGTATCCAGATGAGTCTTCAATAGAAGAAGAGCTGGAGGAGGAAGAACCAGGAATAGAAAGTGCCACTCCAGAAGAGGAATTTGACCTTCAGATTGATGAATGAGGGTTTCTAGCAAGGGGGAACTAAGATGAGTATGCGGTTCAGCGTGCTTGCCAGTGGAAGCACGGGAAACGCGATGTACGTCGAAACGGCATCACAACGCATATTGGTTGATGCAGGTTTAACAGGAAAGAAGATGGACGAGCTTTTTAAGAAGATCGACCGAGATCCGAAGCAGATTGATGCATTGCTTGTTACTCATGAACATAGTGATCATATAAAAGGGGTAGGTATTTTTGCCCGAAAGCATCAGCTACCAATCTATGCGAATAAAAAAACGTGGAACGCGATGGAACAACAGCTTGGTCAATTATCTATTGAGCAAAAGTTTGAGTTCGATCAAGACACGGTTAAGCAGTTTGGCGACATTGAGGTCGAATCATTCGGCGTCTCTCATGATGCAGCTGATCCAATGTTCTACTGCTTCCGTCAAGGAGGAAGAAAGCTCGTACTTGCAACCGATATGGGTTACGTTAGTGAACGAATTAAGAAGACAATAGAGGGCGCTGATTCGTACGTATTTGAATCAAATCATGATTTAAATATGCTCAGGGTTGGGCGATACCCTTGGAACGTAAAGCGGCGTATTCTGAGCGATCTTGGTCATGTGTCTAATGAAGATGCTGCGCTTGCTCTTGGCGATGTGATTCAAGATAAACAAGTTGATGTTTATCTCGCTCATTTAAGCTTGGATAACAATATGAAGGACCTCGCACGAATGACGGTAAAGCAAGTGCTTGAGCAAGAAGGTCACCGTGTTGGCGAGTCAATCCAAATCTATGATACAGACCCAAATCAACCCACCGCTCTTTCTGTGGTTTAAAAACAAAGAAAAACGTAAATAAATACGTAAAGAGCAACGCTATTTTGTTTTTTTACCACGATTTAAGCTTTTTTCTAAACAATTGTTGCAAGAACATCTAAAATGTTTGAAATGTGCGTTTAGACCTATTCGTTGCCTTGAAAATCGGTATACTATAGGAAAATAAAGCAGAACGGTTAGAGAAGGAAGGGGTTATTAAATGGGCTATTATGATAATCAAGATTCTCGTTATAAAGAACCAAAACAATCAAGTAACTCAGGAAAAGTAGCAGGATTATCAGCCTTTGGTGGGGCAATAATTGGTGCATCACTTATGTTGATTGCCTCTCCGATTATGTCGAGTCTTGGATTTGATGACCAGCCATCAGAAGATAACGGTGCGAATTCAACACCACCAACAGAGGAAACGGCTTCAAACGTCATAAATTTGGATGTCAATTCAGCCGTAACGGATATTGTAAATGAAGTGTCTGATGCTGTTGTAGGCGTTATTAACTTGCAACAGATGGATATGTTCGGTTCTGGTGATACAAGTGAAACAGGAACAGGTTCCGGTGTGATTTATAGGCAAGAAGGTGATTCAGCCTTTATCGTGACAAACCAGCACGTTATTGAAGGAGCTTCAGAAGTAGAAGTCGCATTAACGGATGGTACGCGCGTAACAGCCGATGTTGTTGGTGAAGATGAATTAACCGATCTAGCTGTACTTCAAATTGATAATGAACATGTTGATACGGTTGCCACGTTCGGTAATTCCGATGATTTAAACGTCGGTGAACCAGCGCTTGCAATCGGAAACCCGCTTGGGTTAGAATTTGCTGGTAGCGTAACGCAAGGAATTATTAGCGCAACAGAGAGAAGCATTCCTGTGGATACAACAGGTAACGGTCAAGCGGACTGGAATGCGGAAGTCATTCAAACGGATGCAGCCATTAATCCAGGTAATAGCGGCGGTGCGCTGATTAATATGAATGGTGAAGTCATTGGTATTAATTCGATGAAAATTGCTGGAGTAGCCGAGGGCTTAGGCTTTGCGATCCCATCTGCAATTGTTCAGCCTGTAATCTCAGATTTAGAGGAGTTTGGTGAGGTTCGTAGACCTACCTTGGGCATTACGCTTCGCAATATAAATGAACTACCGAGCGCAGCGCTACAAGACTCATTGAATTTACCTGAAGATGTCACGGACGGCATTGTTGTTATCGGTGTTTCTCCAGGTAGTGCGGCCGCTGACGCAGCAATTCAAGAACGTGATGTGATTGTGGAAATTGACGGAGAAGCAATTGAGAATTCCCAAGACCTAAGAAGAGCATTATATTCAAATAACTCTGTTGGTGATACCATTTCGGTCACGCTTTACCGCGATGGCAATCAAGAAACGGTTGATGTTACTTTGACAGAACAGCCTGACGCATAATACCAAATAGCCTTCTGCTGATGCAGAAGGCTATTTTTTTATGTGAAAGGAGATATTCACTGTGGATAAGAGAAATGCTATAATGGCTGATGAATCAAGAAAGGAAGATACAATGATATTTGCATGCGAAGAACATATAGAACTAGCCCTGGATGTCGCTGTTGACGAATGGGAAACAGCACCGATTGTGGAAAAGTACAAAGAAGAAAAAAACTGCTCATACTGTGAGCAAACAGCAATATACACACTAACTAAATAGTTAGATATATACACTGTTGATATGTGGATAAGTTATGTGGATAAAATAAACTAACGGAATAACATAAATTATCCCCGTGGATAAACAATGTAACTGCATTCATAAATAAAAAGCAGAAAGGAGGTTATACACAGGTGAATATTTCATTAATCACGGTCGGCAAATTAAAAGAGAAATATTTAAGGCAAGGAATGGACGAGTACAAAAAACGGCTCGGAGCTTACGCAAAAATTCATGAGATCGAAGTAGCGGATGAAAAAGCGCCCGAGCATTTAAGCGAAGAAGACATGCGCATTGTAAAGAAGAAAGAAGGAGAACGGATCCTTGCAAAAATTGATGCAGATACGTATGTCATCGCCCTAGCGATAGAAGGAAAAATGAAGACGAGTGAGCAACTGGCCAAGAACATCGAGCAGCTCGGTACATACGGTAAAAGTAAAATTGCTTTCGTTATTGGCGGATCGCTCGGATTATCGGACGAAGTTTATGCTCGAGCAGATGAACTGCTGTCATTTTCTAAGATGACGTTCCCTCACCAGCTTATGAAGCTCGTTTTGCTGGAGCAGGTTTATAGGAGTTTTCGGATTATGCGCGGTGAACCGTACCATAAGTAAATGAGGTTGTGGGAAAGGAAAGGCACAATGTAATGTGCTTTTCTATACTATAGAGGGTCTTCCACTTTACTAGTTAAAAAGTTTATTGCAAAGAAGAAAATAGCACAGGCAGTTCAGAAAACAGTTTAATTCAGTACCGACTATGTTTACCATTTAAAACTCTCTTTGAAAAAATAGAGGGGGATTAGGGTGAAAGTTATTTAAGAATTAAGCTGACTTCTAATTATGATAAAGTAGATCACAATTATTAACCTTTTTCCAAATGAACCGTTGTAGTTTCCATAAACTGCGCGATAAAAAGACATTCTAATTGAATATCTGCTTAGGAAATATTATTTTCGTCGCCTTTATCCATACCTAGCTTAGTGTTCCTGAATTTAGTAAGCATTAAAATTAATCCAATTATAAAGGCTGCAATTGCAATCCAACCAATCATTGGGTCAAGCGGGATAACCTCTAAGAACGTTAATACAGCAATTATAGGCATAGTTATAACAGCGCCTAAGATCGTAGTATAACGTGATTTTTTCTTACCGAATTTTACGTTATTCATTAAATCGCCTCCCTATTATTGTTTTATTTTTGATAATACCCTTGGGGAGAAATGTAAAACAATTAATTCGCCGTATGACCAAAGGAAAACCATAAACTGGGCGGAAAATAAAAACATTTATAACGCTCAAGCCATTTTATACTATTCTCTGCTGTCTCAGTCTGTAAATTAGATAAATCATCATATTGCATGGTGCTCTGAAGATTGAATTATTGCTATTTAGTTAAAAACGAATCTTGATAGAGCTATCCCAATAAGAGCTCCGAATGAAGCTAAAACAAAATAAATAATGTACTTTTTCTTCATACATGACCTCGCTTTGATATCGCCATTTTAAACTAAAAACTATGTATAAATAGCGATATTATTTTCAAATTTAATTAACATTACATAGCCATTCTTGTGAAATTTAGCATTTTTAAATTTAGTAAATAGCAAAAATATGCCGATAATGAGGCAACTGCAAACCAACCTATTATCGGTTAAAGTGGAATAAGCGATAAAAAATAATTACAGCAATGTTTGGCATAGAAATTAAGTTGATTTTATTGTAGTGTATCGAGTGGTATAACGTGACTTTTTCATACCGAAATTTAAGTTAGACACTAAATCACCTCTTCAATATTTTCTTTTACTGTATAATACCCTTGGGAGGAAATATAAAACAGTCATCCTGGCGAATTGATCACGGCATGATTTTTATTTTTTATATGATGTACGTGTATATTATGGCGAACTTGTCCATCTATAATAACGCTTATAAATAATTTCTTACCAACTACTAATACTTCAGAAGCATCTCGTGCCTGATTCTTAAATGAACGTCAAAGATGTTTCGAGCATAATATAAATTAGGTGCAGCTTACCTATCCTAATTGATGTCTCCTTTTGCCCCCTGTGAAGAGGGGGTTACATACATGTCATAATAGCGATGAATATATTAAAACCATATACGATGAACAGAAAAAGAATTAAACTTCTGTTTTGCTTTTTAAGTTCTTAAAGAATCTTTTTAACCAAGTGTTAAGAAACAGCTTGATATGTTGTCGGAAAATTATTATTATAATGAAAAGGGGGGAGATATGTCTGAGTTCTATGTTGTGTTGGAAGGGTTGATTGCTGAATTTGGATCAAAATTAAACAGAGAGCTTACTAAAGAAGAAGTAAACTTCTTAGAAGATATCGCATCAAAATTGGAAGCCTCGACTGATTAACTCATTGCGTAGCAAATTTAATAAATCTTTAGGTAAATTATTATGCACTGCGTATTGATAAGCCTCATATAAGATCTCGATACTAATTTGCTTTAATGGCAAATGATAACCTCCTAAAATATTATAGAAACCCCGCCGTTGGAACGGGGCTCAGACCTTTTTTGAAGGGAAAAGGGAAGCTCAAATGTAACAGACAATAATTATATCGTCAATTAGCACTAATTTATTTATACTTCAAAAGCCCCGCTCGTTGAGCAGGGTTAAAAAGGATACAATGGGACTCCCACGGGGTCATGTGAAAGTCCATTAACTTCTGATGAGAAGTTGTTGTCAGAATAGCAAAGTAACTGTAGGCGGTCAACTAAAAGCATAAACTTTCATAAGACATGCTAATTACTCTTACTCATCTTTAAGATTCATTTGCTGGGTTCTTGCCTTTAAAAGAGACGATAAGTACTATTAAGCCAACAACAAAAGCACCTAAAGCTAACCACGAGAGTGTATTTGAAACAGGAATAACGTCTAAAAGACCGAGGATTGCTATTATAGGTAAGACAAATATTGTTCCTAAAATTCCTTGGAATCGTGAATGTCTTGCTCTGCCTTTAAAAGAAGCCATATGTTTCCCCTCCAGTTTTTACTATCCGATTGTGTCTCCGGCATCTCCATCAACTACCTCTATGTCATCTGGTACTTGGAACAGGGACTCATCGAATGATGGATTCAACTCATAATCAATTACATCATCTTGACTAGAGAATCCACCTTCTTCATCTTGCCCAGCTTCAACTTCTAAACGAACAGCATAAAAATTTTCTGTATCAAACCAGTAAGATCTTACTTCATCATCCATTTCAGCCTCTATATGATAAGCCTGATAGCCGTTTACTTCTTCTTCACCAACTAAAGTTAATTCAGCATTTTCAAGTAGATCCTCGTACTCGTGAGCCAATGTAGAAAAATCAAACTCCATAGAGTTTTCGACGCGTGTTGCCTCGGTGTCTCCCTCATCATACATAATCATATAATTGGGATCGTCATAATCAGTAAAGCCATAAGACACCACCTCATCAGCACCGGATTCTTCATCACTTTCAACTCCAACGCCAACTTCAGTTTCTGTACGATTATACATTTCATCGCCTTCTGAGAAGATCCATTCTTTTGTATTCATGTCTAAATCCATTTCAACGTCGTCAAGCTCTTCGTCCATGTCCTCTGATCCGAAATCAACGTCGCCGCTACCTTCCATTTCTATGTAAAGGCTTTCGAGATCGTCAAACAATGCAATGGCTTCATTAACAACGTCCTCAGCGGTCATGTCATCCTCGTCTGTATTATCTGTTTCGTCATCCGTGTCCGTTTCGGTCATTTCTGTTTCTTCGTTATTATTCGCTGTGTCATTTTCTTCTCCGTTTGAATTGTCATTACAAGCAACCAGTAACGCAGTTGTACTGCAAAGTGCAACGATAAGTGCTTTCTTCATAAAAATCACCCCTAGATGTAATTAATTCTCTCCTCTAGTAGCCTCTTCAACAGAATGTTAAACATCAAATTTGGAATTGATATGGAAACGTATAATACTATTTTTTTTGCACAAGCTTTTTGATTAACGTTTCGCTACTTTGTCTCACTCTTGAATGTTGTTTTGTTGCATCGCGCTTGACTACTCCGTTAATATATTATTATTAGAAAAACAAATTAAACATATATTAGAAAAAACATCTTAGCTTTATAAGATGTTTCTTGTCATGACTAGTATAAAAATTGCGTGCTTGCCATAATTTTTTTGAATAGGAATAGCTGCATTATAAAATATAGTAAAAAATTTGCTCAATAATGAACCCAAACGAACCAATTGGCTAAATGGTTTTTTTAGAGTTCAGTTAATTGTACTTTTTTAGTTAAATGTTAATTTCTTGATTTGTAAAATTAATAACTTCTTGAGTTAGTACAATATATGTCAATTTGAAAACCTATATCAAAGTACAAGTAGTTTTTATAATCAGGTAAGACAAGTTCCTTTGATTTAACATGATGAAAAATTTCTAAAGATTACTAAATCCCGATTACAATCTACGAAAAAAAACCATCATCTCTGTAAGAGATTCTGCTATTGTAAAGACCTATATTGTCTAACCCTGTTTAATGACTTGTGGCTCAATATCTCAGTGTATGTCATTTTTTAATTCCTGTTTCGCGTGAGACACCCGCGTCACTTCTTTTTTTTCGCCATCTACCATTCTTATTTTTTGATCTCACTGATCCAGTGGTTGGACCAGTCTTAACTATTGGTCCTTTTTTTTTTGAGAATTTGACATGCATTAATTCCTCCATAGTCTTATTTACTTTCAACAACTATTTCGGCAGAATAGTATTTAGTTTTAATGATTTAATTGTCTTAGCTTCAGTAACTTGAAGTTTTTTATATTTAATAACATTTCTGATGCTTTATCAGGGATAATTTTAAGTATGTTCAATTAGACAAAATTAAGTAATAAATAATAAATGAAGTCCCAGCTAATACACCGATCAAATATTTTATTATTTTGGTACCATTTTATCACCTCACGCACATGGTTAACAAAAACGAGACTTCTGCAATAAAGAAGTTATGTTACCCCCGACCCTGTACCAATATTTAGTAAATTACCTTTTTCAAAAAGACAGCCGTTACAGTCTCTCCAACTGCGGATGCATCATTGGCCATATGTATTAAGCGCATATTAAAGAACTTACTCAAAAGAGTTTAAATAAAATTTAAAAAGGTATAGTTTATAATATATTTAAATAAGAATGGAGGATAAGTATGAAAAAAACACTTTCAAATGCAGTTATAGCAAGTCTAGTTGTTGCTTTAATAACGGTCGTATTAAGCTTTATGATTCGTGGACATTTAAATTGGATGGATGTACTTAATTCAGTAATAGGTACGTTCATTATCTGGGCGGTATTTATCCCATTAGTGAATAAACATTGGAGAGGGCATCAAATAGATTAAAGGGATGTTTGTATAGTGCAATGATTTTGTTAATTAGATAGGGGACCTCTGAAAATATGGGTTTAGAAAAGTACTTTTCAAAGGTAAATTATGCTATTTTAAATAGTCTAACCTAACAGCCTTAATAGATGTTAAATGTAGCCCCGCAATAGTTTTTATTTAAAAAGATTATTATTTTTATTTTGAAATTTAATTCTAAAACTGTTGACAGAGAAAGCGCTATTATATATATTTAATTCAATAGCTAAAACGTTTTAGCTAAAATAGAAAGTATGGTGACTTATGGCAACTATCCGCGAAATTGCTGAGAAAGTTGGGGTTTCTGTTGGTACTGCTTCGTTTGTACTTAATGGAAAAGCTGACGACATGCGGATATCAAAAAAGACTCAAACACGCGTTCTCGAGGCTGCTAAAGAGCTTGGATACCAACCAAGTCTATCTGCAAGAAAATTGAGGGTTAAAGGTAAAGAAGTACCTGTTATTGCTATATTGTGGACACTAGATGCACGAACATCTCTCATCTCACGTTTTTTACAAGGCATACAATCCAAATCAACATATCAAGAAGGACAGTTCGAATTGCTTATCCAACCTTACGAAAATGGAAAACTACGTGAACTCCATGCTTTAAAGACTGGTCTACGTTTCAATGGAGCAATTATCGCAAATGCATCTGACGAAGATATGCACTACTTGGAGCAAGCTAATCTTAATTTACCGATTGTCGTTTATCAAAGGCACTCCAAAAATTACGCAACGGTCCTTGTAGATAGTGAAAAAACAGGGCGTGATGTAGCCAAAAAGTTTATCCAGAATGGTCATAAGCAAGTTAGCATTGTGATTCCAGAGGTGTCCTCTGAAGCAGTAGCCCTTCGTATAAAAGGCTTCTTAGAAGAATGTAGAGTTTATCAAATTGAGGTTGACGAGTTGTATGGTGATTTCTCCGAAGCAGGCGGCTATGCTGTAACCAAACAGCTCCTAATGGTATCCCCCCTGCCATCAGCTATTTTCTTTTTAAGTGATTACATGGCCATAGGTGCCCTGTCTGCCTTACACGAGGCTAATGTCAAGGTTCCAAAAGATATTCAATTAATTGGACATGATAATATGATTGCTACACAATTTACTATACCAACCCTTTCAACTGTTAACTTACCAGTTGAAGAGATGGCAGAGGCAAGTGTCAATTTACTTTTGAAGATTTTACGAAATGCAGCAGATCCACATGAACAGTTGAAATTTTCGAGTTATATACTCGAAAGAGAAAGCAGCTCCTTTGAATAGAGTTGCTTTCCTTAAAACGAATTGCTAAAACGTTTTAGCATAAAATGTAAGCGGAACCAAAAATATAAACTGAGGAGAGTTTTTTATGAAAAAAGGGTTTGTTTTATCAATATCATTAACTTGTGTTGCCGCTATTTTAGCTGGGTGTAATTCAGAAGCTGCTACTTACCCATCAAAGGAAATTAAAATCATTGTACCTAACGCACCTGGTGGAGGAACAGACATTGTTGCTCGAGGACTCGTCGACCATGCAAAAGATCAACTTAACACTACGGTTGTTGTAGAAAACAACACAGAGGGCGGTGGCATTACAGGATTGATTCAAGGGGCAAGTGCTGATGCAGATGGCTATACGTTAACAATGACCACAGTGGAGCTTGCTATGCTGCCCCATTTAGATAGATTACCGGTCACACATGAAGACTTTATACCAATTGTAGCACCTATTGCTGATCCGGCTTCAGTGATTGTTCCAAGTGATGCCCCATACGATACGGTGCAAGAATTTATTGAATATGCTAAAGCAAATCCAGGGGAAATTCAAGTGGGGAATTCTGGCATCGGTGCAGTTTGGCATCTAGCTGCGATAGCTCTGGAAGATGAATTTGATATTGATCTTTCACATATTCCGTATGATGGGGGAACGGCACCAGCGATTGCTGCATTGACTGGAGGGCATATTGATGCTGTAACTGCTGCTCCTGGAAATGCTATGGCTCAAATTAATGCCGGTGATTTAAAAGTACTCGGCGTAATGAGTGAAGAACGTCTTGAATTTCTACCAGACGTGCCTACATTAAAAGAGGAACTAAACTTCGATATCTCAATTCGTGCATGGGCTGCATTGTCTGTTCCTGCGGATACACCTGAAGAAGTATTGGAAGAGTTAAACGTTTTTGTAGAAACAGCTAAGGATCCAGAGTTTCAGACTTTTTTAAGCAATCAAGGAATTATTCCTGTTTCTTTTAATGGAGATGAGTTAGCTGAAATGATGGCAAACGATCATGAGATGTATAGCGAATTAATGAAAAACCTTGATTTATAAGGAGAGGTTGAGATTGGGGGACATGCAATGAAAATGGGAACAATTATTGCTGCACTATTTACCATAATCCTTGGTCTCTTTGTAGTCTGGCAATCCAAGGACTATCCAGCTCAAGTAGCATCGGCACCTGGACCAGGTATATATCCAACCGTATTAGGGTCCATATTGATTCTTCTAGGTATTCTACTTATTGTGCAAACCATTATATCAAAGAAAAGGGAAGCTATAAGTATTGCTTTCTCAAGTAAGCAAGCCATTTTTGTTTATAAAATAATGGGCATTTGTATTTTATATTGTATTGCATTACCTTATATAGGTTTTATTATTAGTTCTTTCATGTTTGTTGGAATAACGGGGTACCTTTTAGGGCAACGAAATTGGCTAGGTTTAATAATTACTCCTCTATTGGTTGTTGTAAGTATCTTCTTTATTTTTGGCTCATTATTTAACATACCTTTACCTAATCAAACCATTTTGTAAATGAGGGATACTTGTGGAAAACATATTTGCTGCGATGGAAACAGCTTTTACATTACCATCGATTATAGCAATTTTCGCGGGGGTATTAATTGGGATCATTATGGGCGTTTTACCGGGACTTACAGTGACGATGGGGGTTGCACTTCTTTTTCCGGTTACATTCGCTTTAGATGGTCTCTCAGGAATTCTTATGTTGCTCGGTATCTATATAGGTGCCGTTTATGGAGGATCTATTCCCGCAATCTTATTAAACACACCTGGAACACCGGCATCAGCCGCAACAATGATTGAAGGCTATCCATTAGTAAAAAAAGGGGAGGCGGGGCGTGCCTTAAAGCTCTCGACCATTGCTTCTGGTGTAGGTGGGATAACTTCAAACATCTTACTTATTTTAGTTGCTCCTATGCTTGCTGCGGTAGCCTTAAACTTTAGTGCGCCTGAATATTTTGCCTTAGCTATTTTTGGGATTAGTATCATTGTAAGCATATCAGCAGATTCCGTTACAAAAGGGTTAATTGGTGGCGTGTTTGGTCTACTTATTGCAACAGTTGGTATCGATGCTGTCACTGGCTATACTCGGTTTACTTTTGATTCAACTTATTTACTGGGCGGTATTTCATTTATTCCGGTACTCGTTGGCTTGTTCGCATTTTCGCAAACGTTGATTACAATTGAAGAGAATTTTGGCCAAAAACCGCAAAAAGCGTTACTAAAGATGAAAGGGTTCTTTCCAAGTAAAGCAGATTGGCGTGCGACTAGAGCACATATGTTTCGCTCTGGTTTAATTGGAACTTTCATTGGGACGATTCCCGGTACAGGTGGCGATATAGCAGCCTATGTCTCCTACAACGAATCCAAACGTTTTGCAAAAAAACCAGAAGAGTTTGGAAAGGGATCGATTGAGGGACTTGCTGCTCCAGAAGCAGGAAACAATGCTGTCACAGGAGGAGCAATGGTTCCGATGACAACTCTCGGTATACCAGGTGACTCTGTGACGGCCATTATTTTAGGGGCATTAATGATTCAAGGTATTCAACCAGGACCTTTACTCTTTAAGGAACAACCCGATCAAGTATACGGCTTGTTTCTAGGCTTACTGGTAGCGAATATAGTTATGGTGATTCTCGGTCTTATAGGAATACGATATTTTGCAAAGATTGTTCATGTTCCTAAAGCCATTCTTTCGCCGATTATCTTCATTCTTTGTTTTGTAGGTGCATTTGCAATTAACAACAGCATCATCGATGTATTTGTCATGGTTGGGGCTGGAATTCTCGGCTACATCTTAATTAAACTTAAATTCTCCATGTCACCAATTGTCCTGGGTATTATACTAGGCCCAATGATTGAAAGTAATATGCAACGCTCATTAATCATGTCAGGTGGGGACATTAGCATCTTTTTCACAAGACCGATTAGTGCTGCCTTTTTACTGTTAACTGCACTCGCACTTATCGCACCACCTTTTTTAAACTGGCGAAAGAGACGAAAACAAGAAAACACTTAAACTAGAGGAGGAAACAAGTAATGATTAATAAACTTACCGGGGCTCTTCCAAAAGTGGGCATTCGGCCAATAATAGACGGACGAAGAAAAGGGATACGTGAATCTCTCGAAACAAAAACAATGGAGATGGCGCAGTCGGTTGTTGATTTATTGCAATCTACCGTTCACTATCCAAATGGTGAAACTATTCAATGTGTCATCGCAGATACCACCATTGGTGGTGTGGCAGAAGCAGCCAAGTGTGAAGAGATATTTAAACAAGAACATGTTGGGCTAACAATTAGCGTGACGCCATGTTGGGCATATGGATCTGAAACAATTGATATGGACCCTTTTCGACCAAAAGCCATTTGGGGTTTTAATGGAACCGAAAGACCGGGTGCTGTGTATCTAGCAGCCGCGTTAGCGGCCCACAACCAACTCGGTTTACCGGCCTTTGGTATTTACGGGGAAGATGTTCAAGATATTGATATTAGTGAGATACCTGATGATGTTAAGCAAAAATTGGTGCAATTTACCCGAGCTGGACTTGCTGTAGCTATGATGAGAGACAAATCCTATCTAGCTATCGGGGGAGTTTCTATGGGTATTCTTGGGTCTCACGTAGACACGCGCTTCTTTAAATCATTCTTAGGCATGAGAAATGAATTCGTTGATATGTCAGAGTTTACACGACGAATAGAAGAAGGCATCTATGATGAAGTCGAGTTCGAAAAAGCAATAAAATGGACAAGGAAACATTGTCGAGAAGGGGATGACCTTAATCGGTCAGAGAGCCAACGCACACGCGATCAAAAAGACGAAGATTGGGCATATGTCGTAAAAATGTATTTGATTGCACGTGATCTTATGGTAGGTAATCCAACACTCTCCAGTAAAGGATTTTTAGAAGAAGCAGAAGGCCATCACGCTTTAATATCGGGTTTTCAGGGACAAAGACAATGGACTGATTATGCACCAAATGGCGATTTTATGGAGGCTCTATTAAATTCCTCATTTGATTGGAATGGGGCACGTGAACCTTATATCTTTGCAACTGAAAACGATAATTTGAATGCTGTTTCAATGCTTTTCGGTCACCTTCTTACAAATACATCGCAGCTCTTTGCAGATGTTCGATCTTTTTGGAGTCCTAAATCTATTTCCCGTGTCTGTAATGGATACTCCTTAAAAGGTAAAGCTGAACACGGCATTATACATCTCATTAATTCTGGAGCAGCGAGTCTTGATTTTACCGGCCATCATAAACGAAATGGAGAACCCGTTGTAAAACCTTTTTGGGAAATCACAACGAATGAAGTGGAGTCGTCGTTACATGCAACAACGTGGTATCCAGCCACCACTGAATATTTCCGAGGAGGAGGTTTCTCTTCACAGTTTGTTACAGACGGTGAAATGCCTGTTACCATGTGTCGTGTCAATTTAATAGAAGGCATTGGACCAGTCTTACAAATTGCAGAAGGCTACACTGTAACACTACCATCAGAAGTTCACGAAGTCTTAAACAAACGAACGGATCCAACCTGGCCTTCTACTTGGTTTGCACCACGATTGACTGGAGAAGGTGCTTTTGCTGATGTTTATTCTGTTATGAACCATTGGGGATCAAATCATGCCGCGATCAGCTATGGTCACATAGGAGGCTCTCTCATTACACTTGCATCAATGCTAAGAATCCCTGTTTCTATGCATAATATAGATGATAAGAAAATCTTCCGTCCAAGCGCTTGGAATGCATTTGGAACAAAAGATAAAGAAGCTGCTGACTATCGTGCATGTCATTCTTACGGACCATTATATGGAAAATAAAAAAATGTAGATTGGAGCGAGAAGCATGAACACATCTCATGAAGGTAAATACTATGCTTTCAATGATGAGACCGTACCTTTCTCACTATGCCATGCGTCAAATTGCTTTATCTTACCGAATAAGAATATTCTCGTTGCTTGGTTTGCAGGATCTTATGAAGGAGCTGACGATACAGCAATTTGGATGACAACAGTCGATGAAAAAGGATTTAGCCTACCTGTTATTGTCGCAAATGATGGCGACATTCCCCATTGGAACCCCGTCTTTTTTATGGAGAGCGAAGATCAAAAAATTTGGTTACTGTATAAAATAGGTCGACAGATAGACACGTGGCAAACCATGGTACGTTACTCAAACGATTTAGGGCGAACATGGACAAATCCACAGGAACTTGTTGCAGGAGACAGAGGAGGAAGAGGACCAGTTCGAACAAAAATGATCTCAGTAAATAACGGGACAATCTTAGCTGGTGGCTCAGTTGAAAAAGGTATTTGGCATTCATTTATTGATCGCTCATTGGACGGTGGTCTCAATTGGGTCAAATCAGAATCCATCGCTATTCCAGGTTTAGTCTATTCTGGACACCGTACCGCAACAAGCGATATTGCTGTATCCGAACAATCTTTTTATGGACGTGGTGTCATTCAACCTACTTTGTGGACTCATGGAACAGAAGATGTGTATGCATTAATGCGCTCTTCAGAAGGAGTTTTATTTCGTTCGAATTCACATGACTACGGGCTGACGTGGAGTGATCCTGTCAAAACAGATTTTCCGAATAATAATAGTGGAATTGATATCGTAACGCTCTCATCAGGTAATCTTGTAATGTGCTCGAATCCAGTCGAATTAAATTGGGGACCAAGAAGTCCCCTTTGCTTGCATCTATCAAAGGATAACGGGTTCACATGGGAATTGTTGTGTACCCTTGAGGAGGGTGAGGGTGAATACTCTTATCCATCATTAACAAGAAAAGAACATATCGTTTGTCTATCCTATACATGGAACCGCAAAAGCATTGTTGTTTGGCGGTTCGATGAGAGGAAATGGGAGGAGTAAAAATAATGGAGAGAAATTTTCCAGGTGGGGTGTGGCCAGTGATGCTAACACCTTTTAAAGAGAACGCTATTGATTATAAAGCCTTAGAAGAATTAATTGAATGGTACATTAGAAATAACGTAAGTGGATTATTTTCGGTTTGTCAATCGAGTGAAATGTTTTTTTTAACGGATGAGGAAGCAACTAATTTAGCTGCCTTTATTACGAAGAAAGTAAATGGTCGTATACCAGTAATTGCATCTGGACATACAGCAGATACAATTGAAAAACAAGCAAAACAAGTGAAAAACATGTATTCTACAGGTGTAGACGCTGTTATATTGATTACTAATCGCTTAGCTAACGAAGAAGAAAATGATACAACCTTTGAAACAAATGTCAACCAACTACTTGATCTCATTCCATCTCATATCCCTCTTGGCTTTTATGAATGTCCTGTCCCTTACAAGCGGTTAATTCAACCTGGCATTTTAAGAAGATTAGCCCAAACAGGTCGATTCTATTTCTTAAAAGATACGTGTTGTGACCAACAACAAATTGAGGGAAAAATAAACGCTGTAGAGGGAACCGCTTTACGTATCTATAATGCTAACACGGCAACTCTACTAGACACACTTAAAGCTGGTGTATTCGGATATAGTGGTGTCATGGCGAATTTTCAACCTGATTTGTACGCATGGCTTGTTAACAATTATGAAAAAGAACCCATACGTGCAAAAGAGTTGCAAAATTTCTTAAGTATGTCTGCATTAATTGAACGCCAACATTATCCAGCTAATGCAAAATACTATTTACAGACACTTGGCTTATCTTGGTTAGAAGATACGAGAGTAAACGCAAATCAGGTTTTAAACTCTACAGAAAAAACAGAAGTACGCCAGTTAAAAGAATTGACAAATGAGTATCGCAAACGATTAGAGAAGTGGATTGTCTAAAAGGAGTTGTAACATGTCATACGTGATTGGAATCGATTTTGGAACTGCTTCCGCTCGAGCACTCCTCTATAATTTAAAGACAAATAAGGAAAGTGCTGTAGCCGTTAAAGAGTATAAACATGGCGTGATGGACCATACCTTACCAGATGGAACAAAACTTAAAGAAGATTGGGCCTTGCAGCACCCAACTGATTACTTGGAAGCAATGACGGATACAATCCGAACTATAATGGATGAAGAAAACGTTAATCCCCATCACGTAATTGGGATAGGAATTGATTTTACTGCTTCCACCATACTGCCTTTAAATGCGGCCGGGGAGCCTCTATGTCTAGACAATGAACATGCACACAATCCGCACAGTTGGGTTAAACTTTGGAAACATCACGCAGCACAAGAAGAAGCTGACCAAATCACGCAACTGGCCAAGAATAGAGAAGAAACCTTTCTTAAACGTTATGGGGGGAAAATATCTTCTGAATGGATGCTTCCAAAAATACTACAAATGTTAAAAGAGGCTCCACATCTGTTTAAACGAACCGATCTGTTTATGGAGGCTGGTGACTGGTTAGTCTATCAATTAACAGGTGAGCTTATTCGATCTAGTAATACAGCTGGATACAAAGGTTTATGGAATAAAAGCGAAGGTTATCCATCAAAGGATTTTCTTTCAGAACTTCACCCTCAACTTAAAGATATTTACGATACGAAATTACGTGGAGAAGTTCGTACGATCGGAAAAAAAGCAGGAGCCTTATCGGTGCAAATGGCAGAGAGATTAGGTCTTGTTGCCGGTACAGCGGTTGCAGTAAATGTCATTGATGCTCATGCAGCAGTACCTGCCGTAGGCGCCGTGAAACCTGGCCAAATGGTGCTTGCGATGGGAACTTCGACTTGTCATATGTTGCTTTCAGAGAATGAAAATTTAGTAGAAGGTGTGTGTGGAACGGTCGCTGATGGAATTTTACCTGGTTTCATAAGTTATGAGACCGGACAAGTGGCGGTAGGAGACTCGTTTGCATGGTTTGTTGAACAGGCTATTTCAGCGGATGTAGTAATTGCTGCTAAAAATGAGGGAATTAACATCCATACTTGGCTAGAAAAAGAGGCCAATAAACAGGTTCCAGGCGAACATGGTCTAATGGCCTTGGATTGGTGGAATGGAAACCGAAGTATTTTAGTTGATGCTCATTTGTCTGGTGCCATTATTGGTCTAACTTTAGCAACGAAACCAGCAGATATTTATCGCTCCTTACTTGAATCAACCGCATATGGCACAAGAATTATTGTGGAAACGTTTCAAAATAATCAAGTTCCAGTAACTGCACTTTTTGCTTGTGGGGGTCTCCCTAAAAAAAATAAACTTTTCATGCAAATTTATGCAGATGTACTGAATAGAGACATTTATCTAGCTGATTCAGAAGAAGTTACGGCTCTAGGAGCAGCAATGTTTGGTGCTACTGCGGCTGGCAAAAAAGCCGGTGGGTTCGATACAATCTATAATGCTGCAGAAGAGATGGCAAGAGTAAATACGGAACCAATACGCCCAATACCTGAAAACGTAGCCAAGTACGAAACGCTCTTTCAACTTTATAAAGAAATGCACGAACACTTCGGGAGATCGCATAAAGAATGGATGTATCAATTAAGAAGTATAAAAAGTACTGTTTAATTAAATAGACTATTGTTCAAATTAAAAATCTGATTAGAGCCTTTGGGTTCTAATCAGTTTAACGCTTTTTCTAATAATGGCGTTTGAATCAATAATCAATCTCTTTCTTACATCTAAAATCCTCTGTACACTAATTATGGGACGAATAACTAAGCACTCAAAATATATAATAATCATATTATTCTTATTTTAATTGCTGGAGGGGCAGCAATTTTTTGACTAAATACATTCATTCAAAAGTTAATAAAACTCATGGCTAGGGTTAATAATTAATGCAAGCGATGCTACAAATGTTCAAAAAGGTAACGAATGGAACAAATAATGACGTTACTGAACTTGGACTAGCTGTATCGACTTTGCTCAAGCTATTACGACTATTCAAAGTGCAATCAATAAAGTCTCTAACGAGCGTTCAAATCTTGGTGCTAAACAAAAAGCGCTTAAAGCACACAATATTCAATGGAAGTTGGAAATTCTGGGGTTTTTACAAGTTTAATCTTAGATGCTTTAGATGGTGGTGCTGCAGATCCTTTAGGTAATGTAAGTGTCTCAAGTACGTATGGTTATACAGATCAAGCATTAGGGGCCTGTGATCAAAGACCACTATTAAAAGCTAATTTATCAAAGTTAACCGCTTTGCGAAAATGTTTACCAAAAATCAAGTTATCGGATCTAGATACTCTACTTCTTTTTCAAACTCCTTTTGACCATTATTATCTTGATTCATCTTACGAGCATTCATGTGAGAATGCTAACGACGAAAATGTTTTAATTCTTAAGTCATTACAGCGATGCTGTTCAGCAGGATTAGTTAAACCTGAGGGGGAAGATCACATGTATTATGCTGCTATAAACAATAAAAGTTGTGTGCTAACCCCTGTAGGTCGACATTATTGGTCTTTGAGAAAGAGCAATAAGATATGAAGATAGGTATAACAGGCCATCAAGACTTATCAGAAGTTCCATCAATTAATAAACTTAAAGCTTTGTTAAAGTTATTAATAGAGCGGGAGGGTGGAAATTTAGCTTATACATCTTTAGCAATAGGAGCAGACCAGATTTTTGCTGATGTTTGTACAGAATTATCAATTGATTATTGTGCAATAATTCCAGCGGAAGACTATATAAAAAACTTTGATAAAAAAGAAAAATCAAACTATAAAAGATTGTTGAATGGTGCTACTAATATTCATCTTATGCCTTTCAAGAAATCTACTGAGGAAGCTTTTTACAGAGCAGGTCTTTATATAAGTGATTGTTCAGATTGTATTGTTGCAATTTGGGACGGAGAAGAAGCAAAAGGTTTAGGTGGAACAGGAGATATAGTTAAATATAGCGTAGATAAAGGGATAAAAGTGATTCATGTTCATCCTAGCACATTATCAGTCACATATTTATAGAGTAAAGGATTGATTTTTAAATTTTTACTTGAAAAAAACCCCCCTTTTTACAGCTTAGTTAGACTGACCTAGTCATTTGGGACAGTAATAAAACACCTACTTATTAAGCTGCCATATTACCGAACTCTATCGGTGTGTGGTAGCTTAATTTTTT
>NZ_JAFBCV010000018.1 GCF_016907895.1 Shouchella xiaoxiensis | reverse complement strand
CACACCCGTTCCCATGCCGAACACGGCCGTTAAGCTCTTTTGCGTCGATGGTAGTTGGGGGCTTCCCCCTGTGAGAGTAGAACGTTGCCGGGCAATGAGAAAGACACCTGAAAAGGTGTCTTTTTTTTTCGTGTACGCTCAAAGCAAAAGACTATCAACAAAACATCATGAATCGTCTTCATCGAAAAAGCAACGTGCTCCCCTGTGAGACGGAGGGGTTGTTTTCGTAAACCATCATGAAGTCGCTTCGAAGCAACAGCATCTTGACTCAGCATCCCCGTAGGAAACCACCGCGGAGCCAAGAACGTTGCCGGGCAATGAAAAAGACACCTGAAAAGGTGTCTTTTTTTCGTGTACGCTCAAAGCAAAAGAGCGCTACTTCGAAGAAGTAGCTACAATAAGGGATAAGACAAATACGAGAAATAAGCACTTTATAAGAAAACATCATGAATCGTCTTCATTGAAAAAGCAACGTGCTCCCCTGTGAGACGGAGGGGGGTGTTTCGTAAACCATCATGAAGTCACTTCGAAGCAAAAGCATCATGACTCAGCGGCCCCGTAGGAAACCACCGCGAAGCCAAGAACGTTGCTGGGCAAACCGAAAGACACCTGAATAGGTGTCTTTCTTGATTCTCCATAAAATAAATAGCTGACATAGGACTATAGTTAAGCGCGCACATCTATTAAAACAATGCGTACAATAAACTGTGACAAAGGACGGGGCTAAATTAGGATTGAAATCTTTCCTCCAAATGTTTATAACGATAGTCAAAAATACTTTCTATTCTATTTCGAACAACCAAAGAATGCACAGTCCTACCGATAAAAGAAAAAGGAAGAGCATAGTGAAGCTGATCTTCCATATGAATTCCTGCATCGGTCTCTTTAAAATGGTGTTGATGATGCCAGAATTTAAATGGTCCAAACCGCTGTTCGTCTATGAAATACTGATGTGTTTTTACATGAGTAATCTCCGTTACCCAAGTGAGAGGAACCGATAGAATGGGGCTAACCTTATAAGTGATAAGTTGACCATTATAAATTTCAGTACCTGGAGAGTTTGTAATAAGGAAATTCATATAATCAGGGGTGATTGATTGTAAATTTTCTGCTTTAGAGAAGAAATCCCAAGCTTCTTCAATGGTAATAGGCAATAGCTGTTTTCGTTGTAATTGATAAATCTTCATTTTAGACCACCTTTTACATAATAAATTACCCATAATTAATTAAGAAAAACTAAAAACTATTAAAATAAAGTCTATATCTAACAAGCTTGGCGATACTAAAAGTAGCTAAAGGTTGAATTTTATTTGTAAACTAATTATAATGAACTCAGTAAAAGTCAAATATAGTCAAAGTCAATTAATCCTTTATGGAAGGATGAAATAATGGGTAATATAACAGACTTAATTGAGCAATATTTAAAAATGACACTATCTAGAAGCGGTAAGGAGTTATTAGAAATAAAGCGTAGTGAATTAGCTAAACAATTCCAATGCGTCCCTTCGCAAATAAATTATGTCATTAGTACTCGTTTTACACTTGAGAAAGGTTATATCGTCGAAAGCAAGAGAGGTGGCGGTGGGTATATTAGAATTATGAAAGTAGAGTCGGATAGCAATGTGATGTTATTTGAACAGATACAACATCTAATTGGTCAAAGTATTGATCAGCAAACTGCTCAAAACATTGTTTTACGATTATACGAAGAAAAAGCAATAAATCGACGTGAAGCAAATCTAATAGCGAGTGTGCTTGATCGTTCACACTTTAAATCATCAATTGCACATCGTGATGAAATCCGTGCTAATTTATTAAATGCAATGATTGATACGCTTAAATATAAAGAAAATCGGTAATAGATGAGAGGTGATCGTATTGATCTGTCAAGAGTGTCAAGTTCAACAAGCTACATTACATTTTACTAAGATTGTCAACGGAAAAAAGACGGAGATGCATGTTTGTGAACAATGTGCGAGGGAAAAAGGAGAATCAATTCCAGGGACCGACAGTTTTTCAATTCATCATTTATTCTCTGGGCTATTCAATATAGATACAAAAAACGAACAGTATCAAAATGTGACAAAAGATAAGCCTACATGCCCGACGTGCGGCACTAGCTACGACAAGTTTCTTCATGTAGGTAGATTTGGCTGTGCAACATGCTATGATACGTTTGCAGATAAGCTAGGCTCTGTTTTTAGACGTGTACATGGTGGAAATAACAAGCATAGTGGTAAAATTCCAAAACGAATTGGTCAATCAATTCAGATTGAAAAAAGAATAGAAGAAATACGTGACGAGCTTAATAAGCACGTACAAAATGAAGAGTTTGAGAAAGCTGCCGAACTGCGAGACGAAATTCGAGAGTTAAAAAGCCAAGCCGACGATTCGAGGAAAGGAGGCTAAAAAATGAGTTTAAATCGTTTTTTAGAAAATGCAATCAGTCCTTGGATGAAAAAGGACGGAGCTGAGTCGGATATTGTGCTCAGTAGCCGAATAAGATTAGCAAGGAATATGAATGCTTTTACATTTCCTCTATTCGCAAATAAGGAAGAAGCTTTAGAAGTCGCAACCTATGTTAAAGAAGCACTTAATGAAAGTCAAACTGAGGCTCTAGGATCTGCTGAAATGTTAACAATGGACGATTTAAAGACAAATGATAAGCGAATTTTAGTAGAAAAACACTTAATCAGTCCTCACTTGGCAGAGCAATCAAAATATGGTGCGGTTTTATTGAGCGGTGATGAATCGCTAAGCGTGATGGTGAATGAAGAAGATCACATTCGCATCCAAGTTTTAAGTTCTGGTTTTGAGTTGGAGAAAAGTTTACAAATCGCCAACTCCATTGATGATTGGATTGAATCTCATGTAACGTATGCGTATGATAGACAGTTTGGTTATTTAACGAGCTGCCCAACGAATGTAGGCACAGGGATGAGAGCCTCTGTTATGATGCATTTGCCAGCACTTGCTATGACGCAACAATTACAGCGAATTCTTCCAGCAATAAATCAATTAGGTCTTGTTGTAAGAGGAATTTATGGGGAAGGTAGCGAAGCTTTAGGAAACCTCTTTCAAATCTCAAATCAAATGACTCTTGGAAAAACGGAACAAGACATTGTCGATGATTTAGAAGGGGTTGTGAAACAGCTTATACAACAGGAACAAGCGGCGAGAATAACGCTCTATGAGAATTCGAAGTTAAAACTGACAGATCGGGTGCACCGCTCACTTGGTGTTCTGTCGCATAGTTATGTAATTGATTCAAAAGAAGCAACAAGGAGATTGTCTGACGTACGTTTAGGAATTGATTTAGGCATTATAAAAAATGTTTCTGCTAGCATATTAAATGAACTGATGATTGTTACTCAACCTGGTTTTCTGCAACAGTACGCAGAAACAATCTTGTCTCCAGATCAAAGAGATGAACGAAGAGCGACTTTAATAAGAGAACGATTAAAGATGGAATATAAACAGGTGGAAGAATAAATTCGGAGGTGGCGTAAATGATGTTTGGAAGATTTACAGAACGTGCTCAGAAAGTATTGGCACTTTCACAAGAAGAGGCAATTCGGTTAAGCCATCATAATATTGGTACGGAACACATACTACTTGGACTTATTCGTGAAGGAGAAGGCATTGCGGCTAAAGCATTACAGCAATTAGGTCTTGGATCGGAAAAGCTACAGAAGGAAGTAGAATCTTTAGTTGGTAAAGGTCAAGAAGGTCAAAAAAGTATTCATAGTACACCACACTATACACCAAGAGCTAAGAAAGTAATTGAACTTTCAATGGATGAAGCAAGGAAACTCGGTCATTCCTATGTTGGAACAGAGCATGTTTTACTTGGGCTTATTCGCGAAGGTGAAGGCGTTGCGGCACGTGTCTTAAATAATTTAGGTGTCAGTTTGAATAAAGCTAGACAACAAGTGTTGCAGTTATTAGGAAGCAACGAAGGCGGAAGTTCATCTCAGTCTAGTGGCTCTACTGCTAATGCAAACACGCCTACATTAGATAGCCTAGCTCGTGATTTAACGGCGATTGCCAGAGAGGAAACGCTCGATCCTGTTATTGGTCGTGCGAAGGAAATTGAACGAGTAATTCAGGTACTAAGTCGTCGGACTAAAAACAATCCGGTATTAATTGGTGAACCTGGTGTCGGTAAAACAGCAATTGCTGAAGGGCTTGCACAAAGTATTATTGCCAATGAAGTGCCTGAGACGTTACGTAATAAGCGTGTTATGACATTAGATATGGGAACCGTGGTTGCGGGTACAAAATACCGAGGTGAATTTGAAGATCGTCTAAAAAAGGTTATGGATGAAATCCGTCAAGCTGGTAATGTTATTTTATTCATTGATGAGCTGCATACATTAATTGGAGCCGGTGGAGCAGAGGGTGCTATTGATGCATCAAATATTTTAAAACCATCACTTGCCCGTGGGGAGCTTCAGTGCATTGGAGCAACAACTCTTGATGAATACCGTAAGTATATTGAAAAAGATGCCGCACTCGAGCGCCGCTTCCAGCCAATTCAAGTAGACGAACCTACGCTTGATGAATCTGTTCAAATTCTTTACGGTTTACGTGACCGCTATGAAGCACATCATCGTGTTACGATTACCGATCTTGCGATAGAAGAGGCAGTCAAACTATCCGATCGCTATATCTCTGATCGCTTTTTGCCAGACAAAGCAATTGATTTAATTGATGAAGCTGCCTCAAAAGTTCGCTTGCGTTCATATACAGCGCCTCCTAATTTAAAAGAACTTGAAGCAAAGCTTGAAGAAACACGAAAAGAAAAAGATGCTTCCGTTCAAAGTCAAGAATTTGAAAAAGCAGCTTCACTTCGCGATTCTGAACAGCGGTTACGTGAAGAACTTGAAGAAATGAAGAACGAATGGAAAAAGAAACAAGGTCAAGAGAATACAGAAGTTGTTGTTGAAGACATTGCTCAGGTAGTTGCGAGCTGGACGGGAATACCTGTTTCGAAATTGGCAGAAGAGGAGACCGATCGTCTTCTTAGAATGGAGTCTATTCTTCATGAACGTTTAGTTGGTCAAGAAGAAGCGGTTAAATCTATTTCAAAAGCCATTCGCCGAGCAAGAGCAGGTCTGAAGGATCCTAAACGACCAATTGGCTCTTTTGTCTTCTTAGGACCTACTGGCGTAGGAAAAACCGAGTTAGCTCGTGCCGTTGCAGAAACGCTGTTTGGTGATGAAGATTCAGTTATAAGAATTGACATGTCTGAGTACATGGAAAAGCATGCAACAAGCCGATTAGTTGGTTCACCTCCAGGTTACGTTGGTCATGAAGAAGGTGGTCAATTGACGGAGAAAATTCGACGTAAGCCATATTCAGTCATCCTGCTCGATGAAATTGAAAAAGCGCACCCTGATGTGTTTAATATTCTTTTACAAGTGCTTGAAGATGGACGCCTAACAGATTCAAAAGGGCGTACAGTGGATTTCCGCAACACGGCAGTCATTATGACATCTAACGTAGGGGCATCTCAATTAAAGCGCAACAAGTACCTTGGATTTACTACGGAAACGGAAGGTCAAGAGTACAAAGATATGAAAGACCGCGTGATGTCTGAGCTTAAGAACAGCTTTAGACCAGAGTTCTTAAACCGGATTGACGAAATTATTGTGTTCCATTCACTTGAGAAAAAACATGTGCGCGAGATTATTACCATGATGGCTGATCAGCTCAAAACCCGTTTATCTGAGCAAGGCATTGATTTTGAATTAACAGAGGAAGCAAAAGATAAGATTACTGATATTGGCTATGACCCAGAATATGGAGCGCGTCCACTTCGCAGAGCGTTACAAAAAGAAGTAGAGGATCGTTTGTCTGAGGAATTGCTGAAAGGCTCTATAGTAAAGGGGCAAAAAGCAGTCATCTATATCAAAGATGGAGAGCTTGCGGTTGAAGCAAAAGAAATAACAAATGTATAAACTGTGAACCGGAGGACTTCCAAATCCTCCGGTTCTTTTTAAACAAGCGTTTCTCCATTGTTTTTGTTACACTTAGCACAGCTAATCAAATCGGAGGAGAGCGTATTGGTAAAACAAAAAACCAAATTTGTTTGTCAGGAATGTGGCTATGAGTCCGCTAAGTGGATGGGGAAATGTCCTGGTTGTCAAAGCTGGAACACAATGGTCGAGGAAATGAATGCAAAGCCTAATGCGTCGAATAGAAGTTATGTAACATCTGGCGACACCATTCATAAAGCGCAGCCCATCACAGCGGTAAAAGGAGAACGTGAGCCGCGAGTAAGTACAACGATGACTGAACTTGATCGAGTACTCGGTGGAGGAATTGTACCAGGATCTCTTGTACTTGTAGGTGGAGATCCAGGAATTGGGAAATCAACTTTACTCCTGCAATTATCTGCGAAGTTAGCAAAAACAAATGAACGGGTATTGTATATATCAGGGGAAGAGTCTGTTAAGCAAACAAAGTTAAGAGCGGATCGCTTAGAGCTCTCTTCAGATCAATTATACGTCCTTGCAGAAACGGATGTGACGTTAATTGAGAGGGCAATTGATGAAGTACAGCCATCACTCGTTATTATTGATTCCATTCAAACCGTTTATAAGGAAGAGATTACATCTGCTCCTGGAAGTGTTGCTCAAGTAAGAGAGTCGACGGCTGCATTTATGCGAGTAGCTAAAACAAGGGGAATTGCTGTTTTTATTGTGGGTCATGTAACAAAACAAGGATCCATTGCAGGACCAAAATTGCTTGAGCATATGGTAGACTCTGTTCTTTACTTTGAGGGAGAGCGTCATCATACTTACCGGATCTTAAGAGCGGTTAAGAATCGTTTCGGTTCTACGAATGAAATGGGTATTTTTGAAATGAAGGAATTAGGACTGGAAGAAGTATTGAATCCATCCGAAATATTTTTAGAAGAACGTTCTCAAGGAGCTTCAGGATCTGTAGTTGTTGCTTCCATGGAAGGGACAAGACCTGTTCTGGTTGAGCTACAAGCGCTGATCTCACCAATGGGGTTTGGGAATCCAAGAAGGATGGCGACGGGGCTAGACCACAATCGTGTCTCTTTGCTAATGGCTGTTTTAGAAAAGCGTGTAGGTATGTTATTGCAAAACCAGGATGCGTATTTAAAAGTGGCTGGTGGTGTCAAACTTGATGAACCAGCAATTGATCTTGCCATTGCCTTAAGCGTAGCATCGAGTTTCCGTGATCAACCGACAAATCCAATGGATGTAGCAATTGGTGAAGTAGGTTTAACAGGGGAGATTCGTCGAGTCTCACGTATTGAACAACGAGTTAATGAAGCGGCAAAATTAGGGTTTAAACGTGTTATTATACCAGAAAAAAATCTAGGCGGTTGGACAGTACCAAAAGGGATACAAGTTGTTGGCGTGCCAACTCTTGATAAAGCGCTAGAAGTTGCTTTAAGGAGGTAGACAGATATGGAAGAGAAGAATCGAACGGTTTTTATACAAAACTTATTAAAATTAGTTGCTCCTGGAACTCCGCTAAGGGCTGGTATTGATAATGTATTACGAGCGAATACAGGTGGACTGATTGTCCTTGGCTACAATAATGAGATGATGAATATCGTTGATGGAGGATTTTTCATTAATAGTGACTTTTCTCCTGCCTATTTATATGAATTAGCAAAGATGGATGGGGCCATTATTTTAAGTGAGGACGGCAAGCGTATTTTATATGCAAATACACAGCTTGTTCCAAACAATAATATTTCGTCGTCTGAAACCGGTATAAGACATAGATCGGCAGAACGTGTAGCAAAACAAACAGGGAACTTAACCATTTCCATTTCCCAAAGAAGGAACGTAATTACTCTCTATCAAGGTGAAAATCGGTATTCTTTAAAAGATATAGGCGTTATTTTGACAAAAGCCAATCAAGCAATACAAACACTAGAAAAGTACCGTGCTGTTCTAGATCAAGGAATTACAAATTTAGGGGCGTTAGAATTTGAACAGCTTGTAACGTTTAGCGATGTTGTGCAAGTAATTCACCGAATTCAGATGGTACTGCGAATCAAACAAGAAATTCAAAACTTTATCCTTGAATTGGGCGATGAAGGCAGACTAATAACGATGCAGTTAAAAGAACTTGTTTCAAATACTGAACAAGAAGCCCTTTACTTATTAAAGGACTATGCAAAAGAAAGAAATCAAGATCCGCGGAAAACGTTAGCTGAACTGACAACATTGCTGAATGAAGAATTGCTTGATGAACAGGCAATAGTGAAGGCATTAGGGTACGGTCGAACAACCAATTTAATGGATCAACAAGCATCGCCGAGAGGGTATCGTATCCTCCATCGTATACCTCGACTTCCAACTCAGATTATTGAGAATGTCATTGAGGAATACGGACATCTTTCAAGCGTAATGGTTGCAACGGTCGAACAACTAGACGAGGTCGACGGAATTGGGGAAGCACGGGCTAAAATGATTAAAAACGGTTTAAGTCGTATCCAAGAGCAACTATTTGTTGATCGCCATATATAGACGTTTGGGAATGGCTCCTATTTATGGCGAAACGATGACTAAAATGCGACTCATCTCTAGATCCCGTGTTTTTTTGTGGGAAATCGAGTTTGCTAGGTTTGAGAGTTGTAAACTTGTCTATAATAGCTAAAAGGAGGTGTATACATGCATGCTTAAATGGATTGTTCGTTTATTCTTTATATTAGCAGGAGCGACATTGGGCTTTTTGTTTATTCCTGAGCTTATCAATACGACTGGAATAAGTGTTTCTAATTGGGTTGCAAGTCCTTTAACTGGGGCAACGATTGGAGCCATTATCTTATACGGGGTGTCCTTATTTGTAGCTGATCTTATTGTTAATTTCTTTCGAGTTGTTGAGGAAACAATCGTTAAAGCTCCAATAGCAGATGTTTTGTCCGGTTCAATGGGTCTTATAGTTGGTTTAGTTGCAGGTTATTTATCGGGAACACCCTTAAATGGCTTGGATATCCCGGTAATAAGCAATATTCTCCCTGTTTTTATTACGATTCTAGTTGGTTATCTCGGATTCCAAATCGGTTTTAAAAAGCGTGACGAGATGATGCAATTTGTTTTATCCATTCGTAATCAGAAAGACAGAGATGCTCAAAGAAAGAAAGATCAAGGTGCTGAAAATGATAAAGAAACAGGCAAGCACTTAAAGATATTAGATACAAGCGTCATTATTGATGGTCGGATTGCTGATATATGTCAAACTGGGTTTCTTGAAGGAAAGTTGATTATTCCACAATTTGTACTTGATGAATTACAGCATATTGCGGACTCATCAGACGCACTAAAGCGAAATCGCGGCCGAAGAGGTCTTGATATATTGAATCGTATTCAAAAAGAGTTATCCATTGATGTAGAGATTTATGAAGGTGATTTTGAAGATGTGCAAGAAGTTGACAGTAAGTTAGTGAAATTAGCGAAATTAACATCAGGTATGGTTGTTACGAATGATTTTAATCTCAATAAAGTTTGTGAACTTCAAGGTGTACAAGTCTTAAACATTAATGATTTAGCGAATGCGGTAAAACCGGTTGTACTTCCGGGAGAAATATTGCATGTTCACGTGATCAAAGAAGGTAAGGAAAATCAACAAGGCGTCGCGTATCTAGATGATGGGACGATGATCGTTGTCGAAGGTGGACGTGAATTAATTAATAAGCAAATTGATGTTGTGGTAACGAGTGTTCTTCAAACAAGCGCTGGTCGAATGATTTTCGCTAAGCCGAAATCATTGGAAAAAGCTCAGTAATGAAAAGCCTGCCTTTTTAAAAAGGGCAGGCTTTTGAGCATCTATGGTCTTTCATGGTAAACTAGCGTTACGAAGAGCATAAGGGAGTTTAAAGGATGGAATACAAGGCAATTGTTCTTGCTGCAGGTCAAGGAAAGCGAATGAAAGCAGGTTTCAATAAACAGTTAATTGAACTAAATGAAGTGCCGCTTATCATCCATTCGCTGCGTTTATTTGAATTGGATGAGTGGTGCAAAGAAATCGTCCTTGTAATTAGCGAGAGTGAACGAGAGATTATGCAACAGCTGCTTGATCAATTTGGTTTAAAAAAGGTTGGACAGCTTATATCAGGAGGATTAGAGCGACAGGATAGTGTGTATGCTGGGTTGCAAGCATTACATTCTAGTGGAAATGTATTGATACATGATGGAGCTAGGCCTTTTGTTAAGCGGGAAACGATACATAAGATTGTAATGGAGGTAGAGAAACAGGGCGGGGCAATCGCGGCTGTTCCTGTAAAGGATACAATAAAAAAAGTTGATGGAACGCAAATTGTTAAGACGGCGGAACGGTCCAATCTCTGGGCAGCACAAACCCCACAAGGTTTTCAATATGATATCGTCATGAATGCACATGAGGATGCTATCGCTAGTGGTTATATTGGGACAGATGATGCCAGTTTAGTAGAACGATTGGGACATACAGTCTCTATAGTAGAAAGTGACTATTTAAACCTTAAGTTAACGACTGAAGAGGATTTATTATTTGCAGAAGTGATTTTAAAGATGAAGGAGAATAAAGCATGATTCGAATTGGACAAGGTTATGATGTACATCAGCTAGTTGAGGGGCGCCCTCTTGTATTAGGGGGGATCGAAATTCCACATGACAAAGGCTTGCTTGGACACTCAGACGCCGATGTTTTATTGCACACAATAACGGATGCTGCACTGGGAGCAATTGGTGCAGGTGATTTAGGCAAACATTTCCCTGATACGGATGAAGCATTTAAAGATGCAGATTCAAAAGAACTATTGCGCCAAGTTTGGACGTTGGTAAAGGATGCAGGCTATACGCTAGGAAACGTCGATTGTACGGTTATGGCGCAGAAGCCAAAACTTGCACCTTATATTGAACAGATGCGGGAAACAATTGCAGACTTATTAGAGACGACTATTGAGAACGTTGGGGTAAAGGCAACAACAACAGAAAAGCTGGGGTTTGTTGGTCGAGAAGAAGGAATGGCTGCTCAAGCAGTCATTTTACTGATGAAGAAGTAAGCTGTCTTTGTTTTTGAAAGAGAACATGCTATGATGATTCAGAATAAGAGCTAGAGGAGTGCACGTCATGTCTAAAGATATTCGAGTACGCTTTGCACCTAGTCCAACAGGACATTTGCATATTGGAGGAGCGCGTTCAGCGCTATTTAATTATTTGTTAGCTAAACACGAAGGCGGAACGTTTGTTCTGCGGATTGAAGATACCGATCAAGCGCGTAATGTTGAAACGGCTACAGAAAAACTCATGGATAGTTTAAAATGGCTCGGCTTGAACTGGGATGAAAGTGTAGATACAGAAGCCGGTGAATTTGGTCCTTATCGATCAATGGAGCGTGTAGGTCTTTATAAGGAATACATTCAACAGTTAATTGATGAAAAGAAGGCATACTACTGTTACATGACTGAAGAGGAATTAGAAGCAGAGCGCGAGGCACAAAAGGCGCGAGGCGAGATGCCTAAATATAGTGGTCGCGATCGTGACCTATCTGCGGAAGATCAAAAAGCATATGAAGAAAAAGGGATACAACCTGTTGTGCGTTTCCGTGTAAGAGAAGGGGAAACCATTCAATTTAATGACTCTGTCCGAGGTGACGTTTCATTTGAAAGTGATGGCATTGGTGACTTTGTTATTGCTCGCAAAGACGGTGTACCGATGTATAATTTTGCGGTGGTCATTGACGACCATTTGATGAGAATATCTCATGTCATTCGTGGGGAAGAACATCTTTCAAACACACCTCGTCAAATCATGTTGTTTCATGCGTTTGGTTGGGACGTTCCAACATTTGCACATGCTTCACTTATTTTAAATGCAGACCGTCAGAAAATGAGTAAACGTGATGAATCGATTATCCAATTTGTGGAACAATATAAAGATTTGGGCTATATGCCTGAAGCGATTGTTAATTTCTTGGCTTTACTAGGCTGGTCTCCGGTTGGGGAAGAAGAGATTTTCACATTAGATCAACTATCTGAACAATTTACATTAGATCGAGTTTCTAAGGCTCCAGCTGTTTTTGATACGGATAAATTGGCTTGGATGAACAATCAGTATATTAAACAAGCCGACTTAGATACTGTTGTTGATTTAGCCTTGCCTCACTTAATTGGCAGTGGGCGAGTTTCCGAGGAAATGAATGAAGAGCGTCACCTATGGACAAGACGTTTAATTGGCCTTTATCAAGAACAACTAAATTATGGAGCAGAAATTGTTGAGTTAACTGAACAATTTTTTAAGAAAGACGTAGACTATACGGAAGAAGCGAAACAAGTGCTCAATGAAGAGCAAGTACCAGAAGTGTTAACACAGTTTGCAAAAGAGTTAAATGAAATTGATGAATACTCCGTAGCTGATATTAAAAAAGCGATAAAAGCAACGCAAAAAGCAACGGGTCAAAAAGGAAAAAAATTGTTTATGCCAATTCGTGTAGCTGTTAGTGGACAGACGCATGGACCGGAGCTTGGTGATACAATCGAGTTACTTGGTAAGGCGATTGTTGTTTCCCGCTTGGAAGCTGCAGCTAAAATTAAATAGGAAATAACATTGATCGGGAAAAGTAATCGTGAGCTTTTTTACACAGAGAGAGTGGTACTTGCTGAAATCCACTCTAAGAAACCGCGATGAACATGCACCCAGGAGTCTTAATCTGAATGGAGTTAAGTAAGTAGGATTAGGCGGATGAGCCACGTTAAGGCTGATGAGAACCAGCATTAGTCTGGAAAACAGAGTGGAACCGTGTATGCAAACACCTCTGTACCTAAAAAGGGGTACAGAGGTGTTTTTTAATTTCAGGTTATGAGGGAGGTGTCTTAAATGAGTTTATTCCGAACATTACTAAATGATATCGATGTTGTATTTGACCAAGATCCGGCGGCTCGAAATCGATTCGAGGTTATCTTTACGTACTCGGGTGTTCATGCCGTGTGGGGACATCGAATTTCCCATGCTTTATGGAAGCGAGGTTGCTTTTTTCTAGCGCGCTTGTTATCGCAATTTATTCGATTTTTAACAGGAATAGAAATTCATCCAGGTGCTAAGATTGGTGAAAGGCTATTTATTGACCACGGAATGGGTGTCGTAATTGGCGAGACGTGTGAAATTGGTGATAATGTTACCATTTTTCAAGGCGTAACGTTAGGTGGAACGGGAAAAGAGAAGGGAAAGCGCCACCCTACCGTTAAAGACGGGGCATTAATTGCAACAGGTGCCAAGGTACTCGGGTCTTTTACAATTGGTGAGCATGCACGTATCGGAGCAGGTTCAGTTGTCTTAAACGAAGTTCCTCCTTATTCCACCGTAGTAGGTATACCAGGAAAAGTGGTTGTTCGAAATGGCAAGAAAGTGGCATCTGCTCATTCTCTTGACCACTCCCTACCTGATCCGATTGCTGATAGCATTACGGCTATGGAAACAGAAATTGCTCGTTTGAAAAATGAGTGTGAACGATTGGCTGAAAAAAGTGGTACAGCAGATTAATTTAAAACGATTAGTTAACTGCGTGAATATAGAAAGGACGTACATGTATGGTTAAAATCTATAATAGTTTAACGAATAAAAAGGAAGAATTTACCCCGATTGAAGAAGGTAAAGTTACAATGTACTGCTGCGGGCCGACTGTTTATAACTATATTCATATCGGAAATGCTAGACCACCGATTGTGTACGATATGGTTAGGCGCTATCTTGCCTTCAGAGGCTACGACGTTCAATTTGTCTCTAACTTTACCGATGTAGATGATAAGATCATTCGTGCTGCCCAAGAACTTGGAGAAGAAGTGTTTGAAGTTGCCGAGCGCTTTATTGAAGCCTATCATTCCGATACAGCAGCCCTAAATGTGACTCAAGCTGATCTGCATCCAAAAGTAACAGAAACAATGGATGATATTATTGATTTTATTGTAAAGCTTGAGCAAAAAGGGTTTGCCTATGAATCAGGTGGAGACGTTTATTTCCGCACAAGAAAATTTGATGGATATGGGAAGTTGTCTGGTCAATCTCTTGATGATCTCAGAAGTGGTGCACGAATTGATGTAGATGATCGGAAAGAGGATGCGGTTGATTTTGTTCTTTGGAAAGCAGCGAAGCCGAATGAGATTGCTTGGAAAAGTCCATGGGGGCAAGGTCGTCCAGGCTGGCATATTGAATGTTCTGCAATGATTAAAAAAAATATGGGCGATACAATTGATATTCATGCAGGAGGAAAAGACTTAGCCTTTCCTCATCATGAGAATGAGATTGCCCAGTCAGAAGCCTTGACAGGTCGAAAATTGGCAAATTATTGGATGCATAATGGGTTTGTTAATATAAATAATGAGAAAATGTCGAAATCCCTTGGGAACTTTGTTCTTGCTCATGACATTATTCAGCAATATCCTCCAGAAGTTGTGCGGTTCTTTATGTTAATGGCACATTATCGCACTCCGATCAATTTTAGTGATGAGCTATTAGTTGGCGCGCAAGCAGGGCTTGATCGTATAAAAAATGCAGTGGCAAATTTATCTCATCGACTGGGTGAAACGGCAGATCTCGGTGACTCAGAAGGTTGGTTAGAGAAAGTAAACCAGTATAAAGAGCGATTTATTGAAGAAATGGATGATGATTTTAACAGCGCCAATGGCATTAGTGTGATGTTCGATTTGGCGAAAGAAGCCAATGTATATTTGCGGGAAACGCAAACCTCAAAACAAGTATTACAAGCGTTTATTGAACTTTTTGATGAAGTTGGAACGGTTCTTGGTGTTGATTTTCATGAAGAAAAAGCCTTATTGGATGAAGATATTGATCAATTAATAGAAGAACGTAACACCGCAAGGAAAGAACGCAATTTTGCGCGTGCTGATGAAATAAGAGAGTTATTAAAAGAACAAAACATTATCCTCGAAGATACTGCGCAAGGCGTTCGCTGGAAAAGAGGGTAATGATGAAGTCTGAGATGGATTGGCGTCAATTAAACGGCCTCGCCCTAGCTTACATGGGCGATGCTGTTTTTGAAAAGCATGTAAGGTATGAGCTGTTAAAACAAGGGGCGGTTAAGCCAAATAAACTACACAAAACCGCAACGAACTATGTATCTGCTAAGGCACAAGCTTATATCTTACATGAGCTATACCAACAAGAATTTTTATCAGAAGCGGAGCAAGCGGTTGTTCGTAGAGGACGTAATGCGAAATCAAATAGCGTGCCCAAGAATACAGATATGACGACATATCGAAATTCAACAGGGTTCGAAGCATTGATTGGCTATTTATTTATTACGAAAGAAAATGAACGACTCGAAACAATTATGAACAAGGCTGTATTATTAATACATACGAAAGGGGAAGAGACGTAAGATGAGTAAGAGACCAGAAAGAAGTAGAGATCGCAAAGTAGATCATTCTGAAAGGCAAGAGAAAGATACAGGAGAATTTATTGTTGGTAAAAATCCAATAATGGAAGCAATTAAAGCGGGTCACGAAATCCATAAATTGTGGATTGGCGATCAGTCTCAAAAAGGGAATATGACAAAGTTAATTCAACTTGCAAAAGAGAAGAACGTTTTAATTCAAACAGCTCCAAAGCGGAAATTGGATCAGCTTGTTGGTCATAGCAATCACCAAGGAGTTGTTGCTTCAATTGCCGCCTACGAGTACGCATCAATTGATGACTTATTTAAGCAAGCAGAAGAAGCAAATGAGCAACCTTTCTTTTTAGTGCTAGACGAGCTGGAAGATCCACATAATTTAGGTTCAATCATGAGAACAGCCGATGCTGCAGGTGCTCATGGAATTATTATCCCTAAAAGAAGATCGGTCGGGTTAACGCAAACAGTAGCAAAAGCATCAACGGGTGCAATCGAATATATCCCTGTTGCGCGAGTGACCAATTTAGCTAGAACAATGGACGAGCTAAAGAAGCGTGGTTTATGGTTTGTTGGTACTGATGCGAAAGGAAATGAAGAGTATACAGAAACAGCTTATGATATGCCAGTCGCTTTAGTAATTGGTAGTGAAGGGAAGGGCATTACTCGTTTAATAAAAGAAAAATGTGATTTTCTTGTAAGCATCCCGATGCAAGGGAGAGTGACTTCTCTTAATGCTTCAGTAGCAGCAAGTTTATTAATGTATGAGGTGTTTAGAAAGAGAAGTAGGTCGAGTTAGGATGACAAACATTCTGCTGGTTGATGGCTATAACATGATTGGTGCTTGGCCAGAGCTGCAAAAGCTAAAGGACACGGACCTTGGGTTAGCAAGAGACAAGCTAGTAGATATGCTTGCCGAATATGCAGCGTATACAGGATATGGAGTAAAAGTGGTCTTTGACGCGCACATGGTGCAAGGAATTGGAAAGACTTACGATACACATCGTGTGGAAGTCCTTTATACGAAGAAAAGTGAAACTGCGGATGAACGGATTGAAAAACTTGTTATCGAATTAAAGCGCATCGACCGTACAATTCATGTAGCCACTTCTGATATGGCAGAACAATCTCTTGTATTTGGTAACGGTGCTTTAAGGAAGTCGGCAAACGAATTATTAATTGAGACAAGTATCGCTTCAAGGAAAATCGACAAATTGGTGCAAAAAACTCGAAATGCGCAACAATCGTCGAAAATTAAGTTATCAGAGGAAGTTGCTGAAATTTTTGAAAAATGGCGTCGAGGAGATAAATGAGTGGTTGACCTGCTGGAAAAGTGTGCTATATAATGTGAGTAACTTTTCACACAATTATGTCTACGTAATCGCGAGGAGTGATTCGTTTGGGTGCAGGTCTAGTAGGTGAAACATTAACGTTTAGAGAAAATCAGTTTGATGATTGGGAAGACGATTCACTAATTTATGCAGTTCGAACCGGTAATACGTTGGCATTGGAGCATTTGATTGGAAAGTATCGTAACTTTGTACGAGCAAAAGCAAGGTCGTATTTTCTTATTGGTGCTGATCACGAAGATATTGTTCAAGAGGGTATGATTGGTTTGTACAAAGCGGTAAGAGATTTTAATGGGGACAAGCTAGCTTCTTTCAAAGCATTTGCAGAGCTGTGCATTACCAGACAAATTATTACTGCAATTAAAACCGCTACAAGGCAAAAGCATATTCCGCTTAATTCCTATGTTTCTTTGGACAAGCCATTATATGACGAGGAATCAGACCGAACGTTAATGGATGTGATCTGTGGAAATAAGGTAACAGACCCTGAAGCGCTGTTAATTAATCGTGAGGAGTTTTCTTATATTGAAGGTAAGATGAGTGAAATCCTCAGTGAGTTAGAGCGTCAAGTATTAATGCTTTATCTAGATGGACGGACGTATCAAGAAATATCAATGGATCTAAAAAGGCATGTAAAATCTATTGATAATGCTTTGCAGCGTGTAAAACGAAAGCTGGAACGGTACGTTGAATTAAAAAGCGTCATCTTTTAAGCAAGGGCGGGGCAATAGCCTGGTCCTTTGTTTCTTATGGTTGGATTGACACTACTATACAGCTGTGCTAGAGTCAAAGAGTATGTGTAAAGTACGGAGGTGTGCATATGAGTCTAAAGCGAATACTCGCTTGTGAACTGTGTCATTCAAGAAATTACTCATATTCTACGGAAAAAATAAGTGACGCCCGACTTGAAGTAAAAAAATATTGTAAACGATGCAATGAACATACGATACATTCAGAAACAAAGTGAGAAACGCAATATTCACTTCTAATAAAATGGATTAAACGTCTTTAAGAGGCGTTTCTTTTTCGATATAGTGGACTGGTGGAGGTGTATGGATTCACATGGCTAACGATAAAAAAGGCCCTGTTTCTTTTCTGCAAGATGTAGGAAAAGAAATGAAGCGTGTTACATGGCCGACTAGAAAAGAACTGACGAGGTATACATTGGTCGTATTAGCAACTCTTGCTATTATGGTGGCGTTTTTCTTTTTAGTGGATGAAGGTATTTCATTCTTATTGCGCTTTTTACAGGGTTAGAGCTTGTTGATAGATAAAAGGAGGGAAGGACAACAGTCCTGAATAATGGAAAAAAACTGGTTTGTTGTACACACGTATTCTGGGTATGAAAATAAAGTAAAAGCAAACCTTGAAAAACGCGTAGAGTCAATGGAAATGATGGACCATATCTTTCGTGTCCTTGTTCCAGTTGAAGAAGAGACAGAGACAAAGAATGGAAAGACGAAGCAGATAACACGTAAAGTGTTTCCAGGTTATGTATTAGTTGAAATGATTATGACAGATGACTCTTGGTATGTTGTTCGTAATACACCAGGGGTAACTGGATTTGTTGGATCGGCAGGTGCTGGTTCAAAGCCAACTGCGTTAATGCCTGATGAAGTTGACCGGATTCTGAAACAAATGGGTGTGACGGAGCTTCATGTAGAAGTTGATTTTGAAATTAAAGAATCTGTTAAAGTGAAATCTGGACCATTTGCTGATTTTGTTGGAACAATTGAAGAGATTCAAATTGAAAAACAAAAGCTTAAAGTTCATGTGAATATGTTTGGAAGAGAAACACCGATTGAGCTTGAATTTGGACAAGTTGAAAAGATTTCTTAAAAAAACTTGCGTTCAAGGGTTTTTGGTGATAGAATCTTGATGTTTAGTATTCATGAATACTATGTAAGTCGGATGCAACGGCATCCGTCTTTTTGAGTGGGAGGGTATGAATTTGACATATCCGGCTAACCACATCACGGACTTAAGGAGGTATGTCACGTGGCTAAAAAGGTAATTAAAATGGTAAAACTACAAATCCCAGCAGGTAAAGCCAATCCGGCACCACCAGTTGGACCAGCACTTGGTCAAGCAGGTGTTAATATCATGGGATTCTGTAAAGAGTTTAACGCTCGTACATCTGACCAAGCGGGTCTAATCATTCCAGTTGAAATCACTGTATTTGAAGACCGTTCGTTTACATTCATCACAAAAACGCCACCAGCTGCAGTTCTTTTGAAGAAAGCAGCAGGAATCGAATCAGGTTCTGGTGAGCCAAACCGTACTAAAGTTGCAACGGTTAAGCGCGATAAAGTACGCGAAATCGCTGAAACGAAGATGCCAGATTTAAATGCCGCTTCTGTTGAAGCAGCAATGCTTATGGTTGAAGGTACTGCCCGCAGCATGGGTATTGTGATCGAAGACTAATTGGTTCGTTTGCTGAAGGGTTGCGCTCACTCTTGGGTTGCAACCTTTCAAATAGTGGGAGGACTATCCGTTAATACCACATACGAGGAGGAAATAGAATGGCAAAAAAAGGTAAGAAGTATGTAGATGCTCTTAAACTTGTTGACCGTGATGCGGCATACCAAGCAGAAGAAGCACTTGAGTTAGTAAAGAAAACATCTATCGCTAAGTTCGATGAATCAGTTGAAGTAGCTGTTCGTCTTGGCGTTGACCCTAAAAAAGCAGATCAACAAATCCGTGGTGCAGTCGTGCTTCCGCACGGTACTGGTAAAACACAACGTGTGCTTGTATTTGCAAAAGGGGATAAAGCAAAAGAAGCAGAAGCAGCTGGAGCTGATTTCGTTGGTGAAGATGATCTAATCAACAAAATCAACCAAGGTTGGTTTGACTTCGATGTAATTGTTGCAACTCCTGATATGATGGCACAAGTTGGTCGTCTTGGACGTGTGCTTGGACCAAAAGGTCTAATGCCTAACCCGAAAACAGGGACAGTTACATTTGATGTAACAAAAGCTGTTGAAGAAATCAAAGCTGGTAAAGTGGAATACCGTGTTGATAAATCCGGTAATATTCACGTGCCAATTGGAAAGGTTTCATTTGAGTCTGGAAAGTTACTTGAGAACTTCAAGACAATTATTGAAACTCTCCATAAAGTAAAACCATCCGCTGCAAAAGGTACGTATGTACGTAACATTGCTGTAGCATCAACGATGGGACCTGGCGTTCGTGTGGTCACTTCAGCTTTCGCTAAGTAATAGTTGACACTTATCTTAATATAAGCTAAACTATTCAATGGTAATTAAATAGTCATACCGTAGACAGTAGGTGCGTTTTTCGCTTAAATAACCTACCGAGGTGAGCAGATAGATCTCTAACATTCTTAGAGTACAGTGCCCTCGCGTGTCTAACGTGAGGGTTTTCTATATGGAGCCGATCGGTGTGCAATTAGTTGTACAGGAGGTGTAACGATGAGCAAAGTACTAGAGCAAAAACAACAAGTTGTATCTGAAATCGCATCTAAGCTTAAAGAGAGCAAATCAACAGTAGTTGTTGATTACCGTGGACTTAATGTAGCACAGGTCACTGAATTGCGTAAGCAACTACGTGAAGCTGGTGTTGAATATAAAGTCTACAAAAATACTCTTGTTCGCCGTGCGACAGCAGAAGCTGGTTTAACTGGATTAGACGAGCATCTTGTAGGTCCAACTGCTATTGCATTTGGCGCTGAGGACGTTATTGCTCCTGCAAAGGTCCTTAACGAATTTGCGAAAAAGAACGAAGCGCTTGAAATCAAAACGGGTGTAATCGAAGGAAATATTGCAAGTGCGGATGAAGTAAAAGCATTGGCTGAACTTCCATCTCGCGAAGGTTTACTTTCTATGCTTGCAAACGTACTTCAAGCACCAGTTCGTGGATTTGCAATTGCTACAAAAGCAGTTGCCGATCAAAAAGAAGAGCAAGGCGCGTAAGTTAGCAATATAAACTATATTTCATAATTGAATTAGGAGGATTTATAATGAGTAAAGATCAAATCATTGAAGCGATCAAAGAAATGACAGTTCTTGAACTGAATGACCTTGTTAAAGCAATCGAAGAGGAGTTTGGTGTAACTGCAGCAGCTCCAGTAGCAGTAGCAGCAGGCGGTGGCGAAGCGGCAGCTGAGCAAACTGAATTTGATGTAGTTCTTGCATCTGCTGGTTCTTCTAAAATCGGCGTAATCAAAGTGGTTCGTGAAATCACTGGCCTTGGACTTAAAGAAGCGAAAGCACTTGTTGATGGTGCTCCAGCTCCAATCAAAGAAGGCGTTTCTAAAGAAGATGCTGAAGAAATCAAAGGCAAGCTTGAAGAAGCAGGCGCTAGCGTAGAAGTTAAGTAATAACGACTTAACTTAATAAGAAGGTCCGTGGACTAGAGTCTGCGGACCTTCTTTTCCCATTAAAATAGGGGGGTGACGGTTTTGTCTGATCACTATTATACAAATAAACCGACATCAGAGAGTGATGAAAGAACGTGGGCATATCAGCTGAAAGGCGAGCGTTTTTCTTTTATAACAGATCGAGGTGTTTTTTCGAAAAATGAAGTCGATTTTGGTAGTAAGCTTTTAATCGAATCAATTGATCTACCTAAAGTGCAAGGAGCCATACTAGATGTTGGTTGTGGGTATGGGCCGATTGGATTAGCCCTCGGGAAGACAAATCCAGAACGCAAAGTTGTTATGATTGATGTAAATGAGCGCGCCTGTGAACTAGCAGAAAAAAACGCTCAAAAAAATGGCGTTGAGAATGCAGAAGTTCGTTTTATGGAAACTGGTATGCTAGAGTTAAATGAGCAAGAACTGTTTGCGATGGTGGTAACTAACCCTCCAATACGCGCGGGGAAATCGGTTGTTCATGGTATCTATGAAAGTGCGTACAAACATTTGCTATCAAAGGGAATATTGTTTGTTGTTATTCAAAAGAAGCAAGGTGCTCCGTCTACGAGACAGAAGTTGGAAGAGCTTTTTGGGGTAGCGAACGTTGAATTAATAGAGAAGAACAAAGGGTACTTTATTTTTTCGGCACAAAAAAATTGACTAGTTTTTTGGGTTATGATATTATTATTTAATGCGTATAACTGCCTAAATTGCCGTTTCCAAATTCATGAGAGTAAGCTCAGTGATTGAAACGGTTCATTTTTGGTTAAGCTAATACAATGCGTATTGTATATGAAAAAAGGTTTCTGATTTTCATACTATAAAGCTTTTTTTTCATTTTGTATAGTCTAACATGTTTTTTATGAAATGAAAAAGAGACAAAAGGATTGATCTATTTGTTCGTGTAAGCATGAACAAATGGTTGCTATTTAGATACTATAATGCGAGATTTAAGGGGTGAATCAGTTGACAGGTCAACTAATTCAGTATGGACGTCACCGCCAACGGAGAAGCTATGCGCGAATTAATGAAGTGCTGGAACTGCCAAACTTAATTGAGATTCAGACAGCTTCTTACCAATGGTTTCTTGATGAGGGTTTAAGAGAAATGTTTCAAGATATTTCTCCGATCCAAGACTTTACGGGCAATTTAGTTTTAGAGTTTATTGATTACAGTCTAGGAGAACCAAAGTATCCTGTTGATGAGTCTAAAGAACGTGATGTTACGTTTGCAGCGCCACTTAGAGTTAAGGTGCGTCTCATTAACAAAGAAACAGGCGAAGTAAAAGAACAAGAAGTCTTTATGGGTGATTTCCCTCTAATGACTGAAACGGGAACGTTTGTCATTAACGGGGCAGAGCGAGTAATTGTTTCACAGCTTGTTCGTTCGCCGAGTGTTTACTATAGCCAAAAGCTTGATAAGAATGGAAAGAAAGGCTTTACGGCTACAGTAATTCCGAATCGAGGCGCATGGCTCGAACTTGAAACGGATGCGAAAGATATTGTGTATGTTCGAATTGACCGTACACGAAAAATTCCTGTGTCTGTTCTTTTGCGTGCCTTGGGCTTTGGATCTGATCAAGAAATCATTGACCTCTTAGGGGAAAATGAGTATTTACGTACAACTCTTGAAAAAGATAATACAGATTCAACAGACAAAGCGTTGCTTGAAATTTACGAACGTCTGCGTCCTGGTGAGCCACCGACAGTTGAAAATGCGAAAAGTTTACTTGAATCTCGCTTTTTTGATCCAAAACGCTATGATTTAGCGAATGTTGGTCGCTATAAAATCAACAAAAAACTTCATATCAAAAATCGTCTTTTCAACCAACGCTTAGCAGAGAAATTGGTTGATCCCGAGACTGGTGAAGTACTGGCTGAGGAAGGTACGTTACTTGATCGTCGTACGTTAGATAAGCTCATTCCTCATCTTGAAAAAAATGTTGGATTCCGCACTGCTCGTACTTCTGGTGGAGTATTAGAAGAGTCTGATGTTGATATTCAATCAATTCGAATTTATGCCGCTGATGATTACGATGAAGAGCGCGTTATTTCTGTAATTGGTAACGGTATGGTAGAGCGTGATGTCAAGCATATTGCTGCTTCAGATATCATTGCTTCAATCAGCTATTTCTTTAACTTATTACATGGTGTTGGCGACACAGATGATATTGATCACCTCGGAAACCGTCGTCTTCGTTCTGTAGGGGAGTTGCTACAAAATCAGTTTAGAATTGGTTTGTCCCGTATGGAGCGTGTCGTTCGAGAGCGTATGTCAATTCAAGATCCAAACGTTATTACACCACAAGCTTTGATTAATATACGTCCAGTAATAGCATCAATTAAAGAGTTCTTTGGTAGTTCACAGTTGTCACAGTTCATGGACCAAACAAACCCGCTTGCAGAGTTAACGCACAAGCGTCGTTTATCAGCGCTTGGACCAGGTGGTTTAACGCGTGAGCGTGCTGGAATGGAAGTTCGAGATGTTCACTACTCCCACTATGGTCGTATGTGTCCAATTGAAACACCTGAGGGACCAAACATTGGTTTGATCAACTCCTTATCTTCTTATGCAAAAGTAAATGAATTTGGTTTTATGGAGACACCATACCGTCGCGTTGATCCTGAAACGGGTAAGGTGACCGCTCGAATTGATTACTTAACGGCGGATGAAGAAGATAACTATGTTGTTGCCCAAGCAAATGCAAAGCTAGCCGATGATGGCTCATTTATTGATTCAAACATCATAGCTCGTTTTCGTGGTGAAAATACCGTTGTTCCATTTGAGCGTATTGACTATATGGATGTATCGCCTAAACAAGTTGTATCTGCCGCAACGTCTTGTATTCCATTCTTGGAAAACGATGACTCCAACCGTGCCCTAATGGGAGCGAACATGCAACGTCAAGCTGTACCATTACTTGTTCCTGAAGCTCCGCTTGTTGGGACTGGAATGGAGCATATGTCTGCGAAGGACTCAGGTGCTGCTGTTGTATCTAAATTCCCGGGTGAGGTTGAGCGCGTAACTGCTAAAGAAATTTGGGTGCGCCGCATCGAAGAAGTAGATGGAAAAGAAACAAAAGGCGATTTAGATAAATACCGCCTACAAAAATTTGTGCGCTCCAACCAGGGCACAAGCTACAACCAACGCCCGATCGTTCGTGAAGGTGATATGGTTGATAAACGAGAAATTCTTGCTGACGGACCTTCAATGGAGCAGGGCGAGATGGCACTAGGTCGTAATGTGCTTGTTGGTTTTATGACTTGGGAAGGCTATAACTATGAGGATGCAATTATCCTTAGTGAACGCCTTGTAAAAGATGATGTGTATACATCTATTCATATTGAAGAATATGAATCAGATGCTCGTGATACAAAGCTAGGGCCAGAAGAGATTACTCGTGACATTCCAAACGTAGGGGAAGATGCCTTACGTAACCTAGATGAGCGTGGAATCATTCGGACTGGTGCTGAAGTGAAAGACGGCGATATTTTAGTTGGTAAAGTAACGCCTAAAGGTGTAACGGAATTAACCGCTGAAGAACGCTTGCTACACGCTATCTTTGGTGAAAAAGCTCGTGAAGTTCGTGATACCTCTCTTCGTGCTCCTCATGGTGGAGATGGAATTGTTCTTGACGTTAAGATCTTTAATCGTGAAGACGGGGATGAATTACCTCCTGGAGTTAATCAGCTTGTGCGAGTATACATTGTGCAAAAGCGTAAGATTAACCAAGGCGATAAGATGGCCGGTCGTCACGGGAACAAAGGTGTTATTTCGCGGATTCTTCCTGAAGAAGATATGCCTTATATGCCAGACGGAACACCAATTGACATCATGCTTAACCCACTAGGTGTACCTTCACGTATGAACATCGGACAAGTGCTTGAGCTCCATCTCGGAATGGCTGCTCGTAAGCTAGGTATCCACGTTGCCTCACCTGTATTTGATGGTGCGCGCGAGGAAGATGTTTGGGGAACGCTTGATGAAGCAGGTATGGCTCGTGATGGTAAGACTATTCTCTATGATGGACGTACAGGTGAAGCGTTTGATAACCGTGTCTCAGTCGGGATTATGTATATGATTAAACTGGCGCACATGGTAGATGACAAACTTCACGCTCGTTCAACTGGACCGTATTCACTCGTTACGCAACAGCCGCTTGGTGGTAAAGCGCAATTTGGTGGACAGCGTTTTGGTGAGATGGAAGTTTGGGCTCTAGAAGCCTATGGCGCTGCTTACACGCTTCAAGAAATTTTGACCGTTAAATCCGATGACGTGGTTGGTCGTGTGAAAACATACGAAGCGATTGTCAAAGGTGAAAATGTTCCTGAGCCTGGAGTGCCAGAATCGTTTAAGGTATTAATTAAAGAGCTTCAATCTCTCGGAATGGACGTTAAGATGCTTTCAAGTAACGAAGAAGAGATTGAAATGCGTGAACTAGATGATGAAGATGACCAAACATCAGAGAAATTAAATCTGAATTTGGAAACGAACGAATCACAAGCTTAAATGGTTAAGGGGAGAAGCCTGCGTTTCTTCCCCTTATCCGTCTTAAGATCGTATTTATGAAGTGTCACTAGGGTGTAAATTTTAAGGGAGGTTGGCCCCTTGATCGATGTAAATAACTTTGAATACATGAAAATTGGTTTGGCTTCACCAAACAAGATTCGTTCTTGGTCTCGTGGAGAGGTAAAAAAACCAGAGACAATTAATTACCGTACATTAAAGCCGGAGAAAGACGGTTTGTTTTGTGAGCGTATTTTCGGACCACAAAAAGACTGGGAATGTCATTGTGGAAAGTATAAGCGCGTTCGCTATAAAGGCGTTGTCTGTGATCGTTGTGGCGTTGAAGTTACACGTGCAAAAGTGCGCCGTGAGCGTATGGGGCACATTGAACTAGCGGCACCTGTATCGCATATTTGGTACTTTAAAGGAATTCCGAGCCGGATGGGGCTTGTGCTAGATATGTCTCCTCGTTCATTAGAAGAAGTGATTTATTTTGCTTCTTACGTAGTGACTGAACCTGGTGATACGCCGTTAGAAAAGAAGCAACTCTTATCTGAAAAAGAGTACCGTGCTTATTACGATAAGTATGGTCGCACATTCACAGCATCTATGGGTGCTGAAGCGATTCGCAAACTCTTAGCAGATATTGATTTACCAAAAGAAGTAAATGCTTTAAAAGAAGAGTTGGAGACAGCTCAGGGACAAAGAAGAACACGTGCGATTAAGCGATTAGAAGTTCTTGAAGCCTTCCGTAATTCTGGAAATGGGCCATCATGGATGGTGCTTGATGTATTACCAGTCATTCCGCCAGAGCTGCGTCCAATGGTGCAATTAGATGGTGGACGTTTCGCAACTTCTGACTTGAATGATTTATACCGTCGTGTGATTAACAGAAACAATCGCTTGAAACGTTTACTTGATCTTGGTGCACCGAATATCATTGTTCAAAATGAAAAGCGGATGCTACAAGAAGCGGTTGATGCGTTAATTGATAACGGTCGTCGTGGTCGTCCAGTTACAGGACCAGGTAACCGTCCATTAAAGTCTCTTTCTCACATGTTAAAAGGGAAACAAGGACGTTTTCGTCAGAATCTACTAGGTAAACGTGTTGACTATTCTGGTCGTTCAGTTATCGTTGTAGGTCCTAACTTAAAAATGTACCAATGTGGACTCCCTAAGGAAATGGCGCTTGAATTATTCAAGCCTTTCGTTATGAAAGAACTTGTCTCAAAAGGGCTTGCTCACAACATAAAAAGTGCGAAGAGAAAAGTAGAACGCGTTCAGCCAGAAGTGTGGGATGTCCTTGAAGAAGTCATTCGCGAGCATCCAGTGCTACTGAACCGTGCGCCAACTCTTCACCGTCTTGGAATCCAAGCGTTTGAACCGATTTTAGTTGAAGGTCGCGCGATTAAGCTTCACCCACTCGTTTGTACGGCTTATAATGCCGACTTTGATGGTGACCAAATGGCTGTACACGTACCTTTATCCGCTGAAGCTCAAGCAGAAGCACGTATTTTAATGCTAGCTGCACAAAACATCCTAAATCCCAAAGACGGTAAGCCAGTTGTTACTCCATCACAAGATATGGTTCTTGGTAACTATTATTTAACGATGGAAAATGCAAATGCTCGTGGTGAAGGCTCTGTTTTCAAAGATATGAATGAAGCATTAATTGCTTATCAGAATGGTTATGTTCACCTTCATACACGTGTTGCGGTTCCAGTTCATTCATTGAATAAGCCGACATTTAAGGAAGAGCAACAAAACCTGCTTCTATTAACAACAGTAGGGAAATTGCTATTTAATGAAATTATGCCAGATTCATTCCCTTATATGAATGAACCAACAAACACAAATCTTGAAGTAGAAACGCCAGACAAATATATGGTTCCAAGCAGCACGGATGTTAAGGCTTTATTTAAAGAACGGCCGATCGTGGCTCCATTTAAGAAAGGTTTCCTTGGTAACGTTATTTCTGAGGTGTTTAAGAAATTTAAAATTACCGAGACATCCAAAATGCTTGACCGCATGAAAGACCTTGGCTTTACGTATTCAACGAAAGCGGGTATTACGGTAGGGGTTTCCGATATCGTTGTACTTTCTGAGAAAAAGGAAATTCTTGAAGATGCCGATAAGAAAGTAGACCGCATCGTTAAGCAATTCCGTCGTGGTTTAATTACTGAAGAAGAGCGTTATGATCGTGTCATTTCTATTTGGAGTGAAGCGAAAGACGTGATTCAAAGTAAGTTAATGGGTACGCTTGATGAGCGCAATCCAATCTTTATGATGAGTGATTCCGGTGCTCGTGGTAACGCCTCAAACTTTACGCAGCTTGCGGGTATGCGTGGTCTAATGGCTAACCCATCTGGACGTATTATCGAACTTCCAATCAAATCTAGTTTCCGCGAGGGGCTAACAGTACTTGAATACTTTATCTCTACACACGGTGCTCGTAAAGGTCTTGCCGATACAGCTCTTAAAACAGCCGATTCAGGTTACCTAACTCGTCGTTTAGTTGATGTAGCCCAGGATGTTATTGTTCGTGAAACGGATTGTGGAACGGATCGTGGTCTAGAAGTTGCAGCAATTAAAGAAGGTACTGAAACGATTGAAAATCTTTATGATCGTCTTGTTGGACGCGTAGCGTTTAAGACGGTGCGTCATCCAGAAACAAATGATGTACTCATTCGTCGTGGTGAATTGATGGATGAGGATATTTCAAAACAAATCGTTGACGCAGGTGTTGAAGAAGTTACAATTCGCTCTGTCTTTACTTGTAACACACGTCATGGTGTTTGTAAGTCTTGTTACGGACGTAACCTTGCTACGGGTACCGACGTTGAAGTTGGTGAAGCAGTTGGAATTATCGCTGCGCAATCAATTGGTGAGCCAGGAACACAGCTTACAATGCGTACATTCCACACAGGTGGGGTTGCCGGAGATGACATCACGCAAGGTCTTCCGCGTATCCAAGAATTGTTTGAAGCTCGTAATCCGAAAGGTCAAGCGACAATCACAGAAATTGATGGTGAAGTTATTGATGTTAAGGATGGCGATAAGCGTGAGGTCACAATCCAAAATGCGCTTGAAACGAAAAACTATGCGATTCCGTATGGCTCCCGTTTAAAAGTTGTTGTTGGTGATAAGTTAATCGCAGGTGACACGCTCACTGAAGGTTCAATTGATCCAAAAGAATTATTAAAAGTAACGGGTATGGGTGGCGTTCAAGAATACCTCCTACGTGAAGTACAAAAAGTATACCGTCTACAAGGGGTAGAAATTGGCGATAAACACGTAGAGGTAATGGTTCGTCAAATGCTTCGTAAAATTCGTGTGGTTGATGCAGGTGATACAGGTGTTCTACCTGGTTCACTTATTGAGATTCAGAAATTCAACGACGCGAACAGCAAAGTATTGGTGGACAATACACGTCCTGCTACTGGTCGTCCTGTGCTGCTCGGAATTACTAAAGCATCGCTTGAGACGGATTCCTTCTTATCAGCTGCATCGTTCCAAGAAACAACTCGTGTTCTTACCGATGCTGCGATTAAAGGAAAAAGAGATGAATTACTCGGCTTGAAAGAGAATGTTATCATAGGTAAGTTGGTTCCAGCAGGTACTGGACTTCAGCGTTATAAAAACCTAGGAATTCATTCAGAGCATGATGAGAAAGCAAAGCCGGAAGAAGTAACGGTTCCTGAAGAAATGCTCGTTCAAGAATAAAATTTATTTTCACCGAGATAGGCTGTTGACACAGCCTATCTTACGGTGATACTATATCAAAGTGTGCCTGAGACCCTGTTGCTTTGGAGGATGGAATATGTCTTATGAAAAAGTAGAACAGGCAATGAATCCGATTATCGGAAAGAAACAGACACTTAAAGCATTACACGCTCGTCTAGTGAAAGAGCTATACGTGGCAGAGGACGCTGATCTGCGAATAACGCAGGAAGCGCTTGAAGTTGCGAAGCATACAGATGTTACGGTCGTGTATGTCGAATCGATGAAGCGGCTTGGAAAAGCATGTGGAATTGAAGTCGGCGCAGCCACTGTGGCGTTAAGGAAATAAAGAATTTGTTTAGCTTGCAGAGCTTAACAAACTATTCTTTTGCCTAAACATGAACCACCTGGATCAGTGGTCTTAAAAATCCGGAAGGGAGGAACTAAAAACATGCCTACTATTAATCAGTTAATTCGTAAAGGTCGCGTAGACAAAGTGAAAAAGTCTGATTCACCAGCGCTTAACAAAGGGTATAACAGCTTCAAAAAAGCTCAAACAAATGTGTCTTCTCCACAGAAGCGCGGTGTTTGTACTCGTGTTGGTACAATGACTCCGAAGAAACCGAACTCGGCTCTTCGTAAATATGCTCGTGTACGTTTGACTAACTCTATTGAGGTAACTGCATATATCCCAGGAATCGGCCACAACTTACAAGAGCACAGCGTTGTTCTTATCCGTGGCGGTCGAGTAAAAGATTTACCGGGGGTTCGTTACCATATCGTACGTGGTGCACTTGATACTGCTGGTGTACAAAACCGTATGCAAGGTCGTTCTAAATATGGAACAAAAAGACCAAAAGAGAAAAAATAATAAATCCTATAATGGATAACGTTGAAAGGAGGGGGACTCATGCCTCGTAAAGGTCCTGTTACACGTCGTGACGTATTACCTGATCCAATTTATAATTCCAAGCTTGTAACCCGCCTCATTAACCGTATTATGGTTGACGGGAAGCGTGGAACAGCTCAAACAATTTTGTATAATGCGTTTGATCTAGTAAAACAACGTAGTGGAAATGACCCAATGGAAGTCTTCGATCAAGCTTTGAAGAACATCATGCCTGTGCTTGAAGTTAAAGCACGTCGCGTTGGTGGTTCGAACTATCAAGTACCAATCGAAGTAAAACCAGATCGTCGTACGACTCTTGGTTTACGTTGGTTAGTAAACTACTCACGTCTTCGTGGCGAAAAGACAATGGAAGAACGTCTTGCTAACGAAATTCTTGATGCAGCAAACAACACTGGTTCTGCAGTTAAGAAACGTGAAGATACGCATAAAATGGCGGAAGCAAATAAAGCATTTGCTCATTACCGCTGGTAGGATTATTGAATATCTAATTGAGAAAGGAGAACGAACCTATGGCAAGAGAATTCTCCTTAAAAGATACGCGTAATATCGGCATCATGGCTCACATTGATGCCGGTAAAACGACGGCAACTGAACGTATTTTATTCTACACAGGTCGTGTGCATAAGATTGGTGAAACACACGAAGGTGCTTCTCAAATGGACTGGATGGAGCAAGAGCAAGAGCGTGGTATTACAATCACATCTGCTGCAACAACAGCTCAATGGAAAGACCACCGTATCAACATTATTGATACTCCTGGACACGTAGACTTTACGGTTGAAGTTGAACGTTCTTTACGTGTACTTGATGGGGCTGTAGCGGTACTAGATGCACAATCGGGCGTTGAACCGCAAACAGAGACAGTATGGCGTCAAGCAACAACATATGGTGTACCTCGTATCGTATTCGTTAACAAAATGGATAAAACAGGTGCAGACTTCATGTATTCAGTAGGAACGTTACGCGATCGCTTACAAGCAAACGCGCACCCAATTCAATTACCAATCGGTGCTGAAGATGAATTCACTGGATTCATTGATTTAATCGAAATGGACGCTCACATCTCAAAAGATGACCTTGGGCAAGATTGGGAAGTAACGGAAATCCCTGCTGAATATAAAGAGCAAGCTGAAAAGCTTCGTGAATCCCTTGTGGAAGCCGTGGCAGAGCTTGATGAAGAATTAATGATGAAATATCTTGAAGGTGAAGAATTATCGAAGGAAGAACTTAAAGCTGCAATCCGTCAAGGAACTTGTAACGTTGAGTTTTATCCTGTAATTTGTGGTTCTGCCTTTAAAAATAAAGGTGTTCAAGCTCTATTAGATGCGGTTCTTGCTTATCTACCATCTCCACTTGACGTTGCGGCTATTCGTGGTCATGTTCCTGACACGGAAGAAGAAGTAACGCGTGAGCCTGGTGATGATCAGCCGTTCTCAGCACTTGCCTTTAAAGTAATGACGGATCCATTTGTAGGGAAACTTACATTCTTCCGTGTTTACTCTGGTACACTTAACTCTGGTTCTTACGTGCGTAACGCAACGAAGGACAAGCGTGAACGTGTAGGTCGTATCTTGCAAATGCACGCCAATTCACGTGAGGAAATCTCAACGGTTTACTCTGGTGATATTGCTGCTGCAGTTGGATTAAAAGATACTACGACTGGAGATACTCTATGTGATGAAAAGAGCCTTGTAATCTTAGAATCCATGCAGTTCCCAGAACCAGTTATTCACTTGTCTGTTGAACCTAAATCAAAAGCAGACCAAGATAAAATGGGTATTGCTCTTGCTAAATTAGCAGAGGAAGATCCGACTTTCAAAACGCATACAGATGAAGAAACGGGACAAACGATTATCGGAGGTATGGGTGAACTTCACCTTGATATCCTTGTAGATCGTATGAAACGTGAGTTTAAAGTAGAAGCCAATGTGGGTGCTCCACAAGTTTCTTACCGCGAAACAATTCGTCAGTCTGCTAAAGTTGAAGGTAAATTTGTACGTCAATCTGGTGGACGCGGTCAGTTCGGACACGTTTGGGTTGAGTTTTCTCCTAACGAAGAGGGCGCAGGCTTTGAGTTCGAAAACGCTGTTGTTGGTGGTGCTGTTCCTCGTGAATACATCTCCTCTGTAGAAGCTGGAATTGAAGAAGCGCTTGATAATGGTATGATTGCTGGTTACCCAGTAATTGACCTTAAAGCGAAACTTTACGATGGTTCTTACCATGACGTCGATTCATCTGAGATGGCCTTTAAAATTGCCGCTTCAATGGCACTTAAAAACGCTAAATCAAAATGTGCTCCAGTACTACTTGAACCATTGATGAAAGTAGAAATTGTTATCCCAGAAGAATACATGGGTGACATTATGGGCGATGTAACAGCTCGTCGTGGCCGTGTTGAAGGTATGGAAGCTCGTGGTAATGCACAAATCGTTAAAGCGTTTGTTCCACTTGCTGAAATGTTTGGATATGCAACAAGCCTTCGTTCACGTACTCAAGGACGTGGAACGTATTCTATGTTCTTCGACCACTATGAAGAAGTACCTAAGAGTGTTTCTGAAGAAATCATTAAAAAGCAAACTGGAGCTTAATTGTTCTTCGTTGTTTTGAATGATAAGATATTGTAAGCTAGGAGAGAAAATGGTTGTATAATCAGCCGTCTATCTTATCCTAATAAACTATAACCGTATTTAAGGGAGGAAATGAATCATGGCTAAAGAAAAATTCGATCGTTCCAAAACACATGCCAATATCGGTACAATTGGACACGTTGACCATGGTAAAACAACTTTAACTGCTGCAATTACAACTGTACTTGCTAAGCGTTCTGGTAAAGGTCAAGCAATGGCATTTGACGCAATTGACGGTGCTCCTGAAGAGCGCGAGCGTGGAATCACAATCTCAACTTCTCACGTTGAGTATGAAACTGACACACGTCACTACGCTCACGTTGACTGCCCAGGTCACGCTGACTATGTTAAAAACATGATCACTGGTGCTGCACAAATGGACGGAGGAATCCTAGTAGTATCTGCTGCTGATGGTCCAATGCCACAAACTCGTGAGCACATCCTTCTTTCACGTCAAGTAGGTGTACCTTACCTTGTTGTATTCATGAACAAATGTGACATGGTAGATGACGAAGAGCTACTTGAACTAGTTGAAATGGAAGTACGCGACCTTCTTTCTGAGTATGACTTCCCTGGTGATGACATTCCAGTTATCCAAGGTTCTGCTCTTAAAGCACTTCAAGGAGATGCTGAGTGGGAAGAAAAAATCATCGAGCTAATGAACGCTGTTGATGAGTATATCCCAACTCCAGAGCGCGACAAAGATAAGCCTTTCATGATGCCAGTTGAGGATGTATTCTCAATCACTGGTCGTGGAACAGTTGCAACTGGTCGTGTAGAGCGTGGTCAACTTAATGTTGGTGACACAATCGAAATTCTTGGAATTAACGAAGAGAAAAAATCAACAACTGTTACAGGTGTTGAGATGTTCCGTAAGCTTCTTGATTATGCTGAAGCTGGCGATAACATTGGAGCTCTTCTTCGTGGAGTAGCACGTGAAGATATTCAACGTGGTCAAGTTCTTGCTAAGCCGAACACAATCACTCCACACACAAACTTCAAAGCTGAAGTTTATGTTCTTTCAAAAGAAGAGGGTGGACGTCACACTCCATTCTTCTCTAACTATCGTCCACAATTCTATTTCCGTACAACTGATGTAACTGGTATCTGCCAATTACCAGAAGGTACTGAAATGGTTATGCCTGGTGATAACATCGAAATGACAATTGAGCTTATCGCTCCTATCGCGATTGAAGAAGGTACTAAATTCTCAATCCGTGAGGGTGGCCGTACTGTAGGCGCTGGCGTTGTAGCTACAATTCAGAAGTAATAATTGATAAAAGAGGGTGGTTCATATCACCCTCTTTTATTTTTTTGAAGAAAGTATTGCAATATTAGGCGGAAGTCTATATAATAGTAGAAGTGTGCCCCGATAGGTGCATTATTTTATATTTAGCTATGAAATAATGGGGTATCGGTTATGTACACGTTTGACAGCGATGATGTGGAAGGTTGCTGACACACCCGGCCCCTTTGCCATGGGAGGGTGAGGAAATTTCCACGGAGTATGTCTATTTTAAAAATGGACGATAAAGGAGGGCTATTATGGCAAAGCAAAAGATTCGTATTCGTTTAAAAGCGTATGATCATCGCGTATTAGATCAATCAGCAGAGAAGATTGTTGAAACGGCAAAACGTTCAGGTGCTAGTGTATCAGGACCGATTCCACTTCCAACTGAGAAGTCTGTCTATACGGTACTTCGTGCGGTTCACAAGTATAAAGATTCTCGTGAGCAGTTTGAAATGCGTACGCACAAGCGTTTAATCGACATCGTTAATCCAACACCACAAACTGTAGATGCACTTATGCGTTTAGATCTACCGTCTGGCGTTGACATTGAAATTAAACTGTAAGACCCATATAAAATTAATTAATAGTAGGAGGTGTAACGGATGACCAAAGGAATCTTAGGTAGAAAAGTTGGAATGACACAAGTATTCGCCGAAAACGGTGAAGTCATCCCAGTAACGGTAATTGAAGCAGAGCCAAACGTTGTTCTTCAGAAGAAATCAGTAGAATCTGATGGCTATGAAGCAATTCAAATTGGTTTTGCTGATGCGAAAAAACCAAACAAACCAGAAACAGGCCATGCTGCTAAAGCAGAAACGGCTCCTAAGCGCTTCATTAAGGAAATCCGTGACGTTAATCTTGATGAGATCGAAGTTGGTCAAGCGATTAACGTAACAACATTTGCAGTAGGAGATATCGTAGACGTAACAGGTACGTCAAAAGGGAAAGGTTTCCAAGGTGCGATTAAGCGTCATAACCAATCTCGTGGACCTATGTCTCACGGTTCTCGTTACCACCGTCGCCCGGGTTCAATGGGACCTGTAGCGCCAAACCGCGTATTTAAAGGGAAGTTACTTCCTGGCCGCATGGGTGGAGAGCAAATCACAATGCAAAATCTTGAAATCGTTCGTGTTGACGAAGAGCGTAACTTGCTTTTAGTTAAAGGGAATGTTCCAGGTGCTAAAAAAAGCTATGTAACTGTACAATCTGCAGTTAAAGCGTAATGTTATAGAAAGGAGGCCATTCGAATGCCGAAAGTAACAGTTTTTAACCAAACAGGTTCTGAAGTTGGAGATATTGAACTTGCTGATGCAGTGTTTGGTATTGAACCAAATAAAAGTGTTCTTCACGATGCTGTAGTCATGCAACAAGCTTCACTTCGTCAAGGTACACATAAAACTAAAGGTCGTTCTGAAGTTCGTGGCGGTGGAAGAAAGCCATGGCGTCAAAAAGGAACTGGACGTGCGCGTCAAGGTTCGATCCGTTCACCACAATGGGTTGGCGGTGGAGTAGTATTTGGACCAACACCACGTAGCTACAGTTTCAAACTTCCTAAGAAGGTACGTCGTCTTGCAATTAAATCAGCATTGTCTTCTAAAGTACAAGGTTCTGAATTAGTTGTTCTTGACTCTCTTTCTTTTGATGCAATTAAAACAAAAACAATGAAGGAAGTACTAGTAAGTCTTTCAGTAGATTCTAAAGCTCTTGTTGTAACAGCTGATTACAATGAAAATGTTGCTTTGTCTACACGTAACTTACCGGGTATTACTTTCCTTACAGCCGACAGCGTAAACGTTCTTGATGTGCTTAAGCATGATAAGCTTATCATCACTAAAGACGCAGTCGAAAAGGTAGAGGAGGTGCTTGCGTAATGTCAAACGCACGTGATATCATTAAGCGCCCTGTCATCACTGAGAAAACTGCTGACTTAATGGAGAACAAAAAGTATACTTTTGATGTTGACGTTCGTGCGAACAAAACACAAATCAAAGATGCAATTGAAGAGATCTTTGAAGTGAAAGTCGACAGCGTTAATACTGTAAATTATAAAGGTAAATCCAAGCGTTTCGGACGTTATACTGGACTTACTCCTAAGCGCAAAAAAGCATTTGTACAACTAACTGCTGACAGCAAAGAACTAGACTTCTTTGAAGCGTAATTAATTAGAGAAGGAGGGAATCACACATGGCTATCAAAAAGTATAAACCGACCAGTGCCGGTCGTCGTAATATGAGCGGATCTGATTTCGCTGAGTTAACGACTGACAAGCCTGAAAAGTCGTTACTTGCCCCTTTACACAAAAAAGGTGGACGTAACAACCAAGGTCGTTTAACTGTACGTCATCAAGGTGGCGGACACAAACGTCAATATCGTATTATTGACTTCAAACGTAATAAAGATGGAATTCCAGGACGCGTTGCTACGGTTGAGTATGATCCAAACCGTTCTGCTAATATCGCATTGATTCATTATGCTGATGGTGAAAAACGCTACATTCTTGCTCCAAAAGGTCTTACAGTTGGTACTGTTATTGAATCTGGAGCAGAAGCGGATATTAAAACAGGTAATGCGTTACCACTAATTAATATTCCTGTAGGTACTGTTATTCATAATATTGAACTTCGTCCAGGAAAAGGCGGACAGTTAGTGCGTTCTGCTGGTACGGAAGCTCAACTTCTTGGTAAAGAAGGTCAATACGTACTTGTTCGTTTAAATTCTGGAGAAACTCGCTACATTCTTTCTACTTGTCGTGCAACAATTGGTCAAGTTGGGAATGTTGAGCATGAGTTAATCAACATCGGTAAAGCTGGTCGCTCACGTTGGAAAGGTATTCGTCCAACTGTACGTGGTTCTGTAATGAACCCGAATGATCACCCACACGGTGGTGGTGAAGGTAAAGCACCTATCGGTCGTCCGTCACCAATGTCACCTTGGGGTAAACCTACTCTTGGATTTAAAACACGTAAGAAAAACAAGCACTCAGACAAGTATATTGTCCGTCGTCGCAAAAAATAACGTGGTTTGCCTACGGTTCTCGTTTAGAACCGTGGTCGAATCTCGAAGGGAGGCACTCACATGGGCCGCAGTTTGAAAAAAGGACCTTTCGTCGATGATCATTTGATGAAGAAAGTTGAAGCGTTAAACGAAACAAACGACAAGAAAGTTGTTAAGACTTGGTCTCGTCGTTCTACAATCTTCCCTGACTTTATTGGCCACACGTTTGCTGTATATGATGGTCGCAAACACGTACCGGTATATGTTTCTGAAGATATGGTTGGTCACAAACTTGGCGAATTTGCTCCTACACGTACGTATAAAGGGCATGCCGCTGATAAGAAAACAAGACGTTAAGTAAGAAAGGAGGACAACTCTCATGGAACAAGCTAAAGCTGTTGCGAAACAAGTTCGCATTGCGCCTCGTAAAGTCCGTCTTGTAATCGATCTTATTCGTGGTAAACAAGTCGGTGAAGCAATTGCTATCTTGAAGCACACACCTAAGTCAGCTTCTCCTGTAGTTGAAAAGCTTCTAAATTCAGCAATTGCGAATGCAGAGCACAACTACGAAATGGAGCCTAATAATCTCGTTATTTCAGAAGCTTTCGTTGATGAAGGCGTAACTCTTAAACGTTTCCGTCCGCGTGCACAAGGTCGTGCTAGCCGGATTAACAAACGTACGAGTCACATTACATTGGTTGTAACAGAAAAGAAGGAGGGATAACACATGGGTCAAAAAGTAAATCCGATCGGACTACGTGTCGGCGTCATTCGTGATTGGGATTCTAAGTGGTTCGCTAGCAAAAAAGACTATGCTGATCTACTACATGAAGACATCGCGATTCGTGAGCATGTTGAAGGTCGTCTAAAAGACGCATCTGTGTCTAAAGTAGAAATCGAACGCGCTGCAAACCGTGTGAATATCACAATCTCTACTGCCAAGCCAGGAATGGTGATCGGAAAAGGCGGTTCAGAAGTAGAAGCACTTCGTAAGTCACTTAATGATCTTACAGGTAAACGCGTGCACATTAATATTTCCGAAATTAAATTAGCTGATATGGATGCGAAACTTGTTGCAGAAAATATCGCTCGTCAATTAGAAAATCGTATTTCTTTCCGTCGTGCAATGAAGCAAGCTATTCAACGCACAATGCGTTCTGGCGCTAAAGGAATTAAAACACAAGTATCTGGTCGCCTAGGTGGCGCGGATATCGCTCGTGCTGAGCATTATAGCGAAGGAACTGTTCCACTTCACACACTTCGTGCTGATATCGATTACGGTACTGCTGAAGCTGATACAACATACGGTAAAATTGGAGTTAAGATCTGGATTTATCGTGGTGAAGTCCTTCCAACGAAAGGAACGAACAAAGAGGAAGGAGGCAACTAATCATGTTAATGCCTAAACGTGTAAAATATCGTCGCGAACATCGCGGAAAGATGCGTGGTCGTGCAAAAGGCGGTACAGAAGTTCACTTCGGTGAGTATGGTTTACAAGCTCTAGAAGCTTCGTGGATCACAAACCGTCAAATCGAATCTGCTCGTATTGCAATGACTCGTTACATGAAACGTGGAGGTAAAGTATGGATTAAGATCTTCCCATCTAAGCCATACACTGCTAAGCCACTTGAAGTTCGAATGGGTTCAGGTAAAGGTGCTCCTGAAGGTTGGGTTGCCGTCGTAAAACCTGGAAAGATTATGTTTGAAATCTCTGGTGTTTCTGAGGAAGTAGCGCGTGAAGCATTGCGTCTTGCTGCTCATAAATTACCGATTAAATGTAAGTTTGTAAAACGTGAAGAAGTGGGTGGTGACTCAAATGAAAGCAACTGATATCCGCAACTTAACCACTGCTGAAATCGAACAGAAAACGCAATCTCTTAAAGAAGAGCTTTTTAACCTACGCTTTCAACTAGCGACTGGACAACTTGAAAATCCAGTTCAAATCCGTGAAGTCCGTAAAGGAATTGCACGTGCTAAAACTGTATTGCGTGAGCGTGAGCTCGGAATTAACAACGGCTAAAAAAGGAGGTTTGCTGCATGGAGCGCAACAATCGTAAAGTTTACCAAGGTCGTGTCGTATCTGACAAAATGGATAAAACCATTTCAGTTCTTGTTGAAACATATAAAAAAGATCGCTTGTATGGTAAACGTGTAAAGTACTCTAAAAAGCTTAAAGCACATGATGAACAGAATACAGCTAAAGAAGGCGATATCGTTCGCATTATGGAAACTCGCCCTTTATCTAAAGACAAACGTTTTCGCTTAGTAGAAGTTGTAGAAGAAGCGATTATTATTTAATAAGGCTACTGGTGAAAGGAGGTAACACGGTATGATCCAACAAGAAAGCCGTTTAAAAGTTGCTGATAACTCTGGTGCACGTGAAGTTTTGTGTATTAAAGTATTAGGTGGCTCAGGTCGTAAAACTGCTAACATTGGTGATGTTATTGTTTGCTCGGTAAAACAAGCAACACCAGGTGGCGTTGTTAAGAAAGGTGACGTTGTTCGAGCTGTAATCGTTCGTTCTAAGAGTGGCGTTCGCCGTAATGATGGTTCTTACATCAAGTTTGACGAGAATGCTGCTGTAATCGTACGTGACGATAAAAGCCCACGCGGAACTCGTATTTTCGGACCAGTTGCACGTGAACTTCGTGACAACCAGTTCATGAAAATTGTTTCTCTTGCTCCTGAGGTTCTTTAAGGAAAGAAAAGAGATCAATCAAAAGCTCAGGGAGGTGCAAATCGATGCATGTCAAAAAAGGCGATACAGTTATTGTCATTGCTGGCAAAGATAAAGGGAAGCAAGGTACGATTCTAGAAGCTTTCCCTAAGAAAAGCCGTGTACTTGTTGAAGGTGTTAACATGATGAAAAAACATGCGAAGCCATCACAAGATAATCCACAAGGTGGAATCTTAAACCAAGAAGCACCAATTCATTCTTCAAACGTTATGCTTGTTGATCCTAAAACAGGTGAACGCACGCGTGTTGGATATAAAGATGAAGATGGTAAAAAAGTACGTGTAGCTAAAAATCTGGCGAAGTTATTAAGTAGTCAGTTGTGTGAAAGGAGGACCATATAATGAACCGTTTGAAAGAGAAATATCAAAGCGAAATTGTTTCTTCTCTTACTGAGAAATTCAATTATTCATCTTCTATGGCTGTGCCAAAGATTGAAAAAATCGTTGTAAACATGGGTGTTGGTGAAGCTGTTCAAAACGCTAAAGTATTAGATAAAGCGGTTGAAGAACTTCAGTCAATCACAGGTCAAAAACCTGTTGTTACAAAAGCTAAGAAATCAATTGCTGGGTTCAAACTACGTGAAGGTATGCCGATCGGCGCTAAAGTAACTTTGCGCGGAGAGCGTATGTATGATTTTCTAGATAAATTGGTTTCTGTATCATTGCCACGTGTACGTGATTTCCGTGGTGTATCAAAAAAAGCATTTGACGGACGTGGGAATTATACTCTTGGTGTTAAAGAGCAATTGATTTTCCCAGAAATCGACTACGATAAAGTTGATAAAGTTCGTGGTATGGATATCGTAATTGTTACAACTGCACAAACAGACGAAGAAGCGCGTGAATTACTTACTCAAGTAGGCATGCCGTTCCAAAAATAATCTCTTAAAGAAGAGGAGGGAACACGTTGGCAAAAAAATCAATGATTGCAAAACAGAAACGTACACCGAAGTATAATGTTCAAGCTTATACACGTTGTGAGCGTTGCGGCCGTCCTCATTCAGTGCTGCGTAAATTTAAACTTTGCCGTATTTGCTTCAGAGAACTTGCTTATAAAGGGCAAATTCCTGGTGTGAAAAAAGCAAGCTGGTAAAACGATTGGGAAGGAGGTAAATAACAATGGTCATGACTGATCCGATTGCAGATATGCTGACACGTATTCGTAACGCGAACCTTGTACGTCACGAGAAACTTGAGCTTCCTGCTTCTATGTTGAAAAAGGAAATTGCTGATATTCTTAAACGTGAGGGTTTCATACGCGATTATGAGTACATTGAAGATAATAAACAAGGTGTTATCCGTATCTTCCTTAAGTACGGTACATCAAATGAACGTGTTATCACAGGACTAAAACGTATTTCTAAACCAGGTCTACGCGTATACGCGAAATCAACTGAGGTGCCTCGTGTACTTGGTGGTTTGGGAATCGCACTTGTTTCTACATCAAAAGGTGTATTAACAGATAAAGAAGCTCGTAAACAACAAGTAGGCGGCGAAGTATTAGCTTACGTTTGGTAAAATCTTTTTAATGAATGGAGGTGGAGATGAATGTCTCGCGTAGGTAAAAAACCTGTTACAATCCCTGAAGGGGTTACAGTAACGTTAGATAATAACCTTTGCACAGTTAAAGGACCTAAAGGTGAGTTAAGTCGTGAACTTCACCATGCAATTAAAGTGAACGTAGAAAACAACGAAGTCACTTTCGAGCGCCCATCTGATCATAAAGAGCACCGTGCTCTTCATGGAACAATGCGTGCGATTGTAAACAACATGGTTGAAGGTGTGACAAAAGGATTTGAGCGCGCGCTTGAGCTTAACGGTGTCGGTTACCGTGCTACTAAATCTGGTAACAAGCTTGTCCTTAACGTAGGTTACTCTCACCCAGTTGAGATTACTCCTGAAGACGGACTTGAAATTGAAGTACCATCTAATACAAAAGTTATCGTAAAAGGTATTAATAAAGAGCGTGTTGGAGCACTAGCTTCAAATATTCGCGCTGTACGTAAGCCTGAGCCTTACAAAGGTAAAGGGATTCGTTATGAAGGCGAGTATGTGCGTCGTAAAGAAGGTAAAACTGGTAAATAATTAGTTTCGACAAGAAAGGAATGACGTCTCATGATTACGAAGCCTAACAAGAACACTGGCCGTAAGAAAAGACACGCTCACGTACGTCGCTCTTTAAGCGGTACGCCACAGCGTCCACGTTTGAACGTATTCCGTTCTTCAAAGCACATTTATGCTCAACTTATTGATGACGTAAATGGCGTAACTCTTGCTCAAGCTTCTACGCTTGATAAAGAGTTAAAGGTTGAGAACGGTTCGAATAAAGAAGCAGCTCGTCAAGTTGGCGAATTAGTTGCTAAGCGTGCGATTGATGCGGGACACGATACAATCGTGTTTGACCGTGGAGGATACTTGTATCATGGCCGTGTAGCTGAACTTGCTGATGCAGCACGTGAAGCTGGTCTAAAATTCTAATAAGAAGGAGGGAAACTCTTTTATGCGTTCTATCGATCCAAATACATTGGAACTTGAAGAAAAAGTCGTCACGATCAACCGTGTTGCAAAAGTTGTAAAAGGTGGTCGTCGCTTCCGTTTTGCTGCTCTTGTTGTTGTTGGTGACAAAAACGGTCACGTTGGCTTTGGAATGGGGAAAGCTCAGGAAGTTCCTGAAGCAATCCGTAAAGCTGTTGAAGATGCAAAGAAAAACTTAATTGAAGTACCAATCGTTAACACAACGATTCCTCACCAAACAGTTGGACGTTTTGGTGCAGGTCGCGTATTGCTTAAACCTGCTTCAGAAGGTACTGGAGTTATCGCTGGTGGTCCTGTACGTGCCGTACTTGATCTTGCTGGTGTTGGCGACATTCTTTCTAAATCACTTGGTTCAAGCAACCCGATCAATATGGTTCGTGCCACTCTTTCAGGCTTAACTAGTCTTAAGCGCGCTGAAGAAGTTGCTAAACTACGTGGTAAATCCGTAGAAGAACTGTTAGGTTAAGGGAGGGATTACGATGGCGAAGAAATTAGAAATCACCCTTACACGTAGTTTGATCGGTCGTCCTAGCGATCAACGCGTGACAGTGAATACACTTGGATTGCGTAAGATGCACCAAACAGTGACACAAGAAGACAACGTAGCAATTCGTGGTATGGTAAATAAAGTGAAGCACTTAGTTACTGTTAACGAAATTGACGCGTAAATAGATGATTTTTAGCAACGAGGAGGTGTAGGAAGCATGAAACTTCATGAGTTACAACCAGCAGAAGGTTCACGCAAAGTCCGCAATCGTGTTGGTCGCGGAATTGGATCTGGTAATGGAAAAACATCTGGTAAAGGTCATAAAGGTCAAAAAGCACGTTCAGGCGGTGGCGTACGCCTCGGCTTTGAAGGTGGTCAAAATCCTTTATTCCGTCGTTTACCGAAACGTGGTTTCACAAACATTCATCGTAAAGAGTTCACTGTTGTGAGTCTTGATGTGCTTAATCGCTATGAAGCAGGTACAGAAGTAACTCCGGAACTTCTTATCGAAACAAAGGCAGTTAAGAACGTAAAACACGGTATTAAAGTGCTTGGAAATGGTAGCTTAGATAAAAACTTGACTGTGAAAGCAAACAAGTTCTCTGCATCTGCAGTTAAAGCAATTGAAGCTGCTGGCGGAACAACCGAGGTGGTTTAATGTTTAAGGCGATCTCCAACATCTTCCGTGTGAGAGATTTACGTCGTAAAATCATCTTTACGCTTTTGATGCTTGTCGTATTTCGAGTGGGAGCTTTTATTCCAGTGCCCGGTACGAACAGTGAAGCTCTTGATCTACTGTTTGGCGAAGCAAATGCGTTTGGTTTTCTAGATACATTTGGGGGCGGCGCACTGAGTAATTTCTCTATCTTTGCGATGGGGATCATGCCTTATATCACAGCATCGATCGTTGTTCAGCTTTTACAGCTGGATGTCGTTCCGAAGTTCGCGGAGTGGGCAAAGCAAGGTGAGGCTGGTCGAAAAAAGCTAACACAGGTAACACGATATGGAACGATCGTTTTAGGTTTTGTTCAAGCAATTGCAGTGTCAATTGGGTTTAACTCAATGATGTCAGGACCAGGTCCAGACCTTATTGAGAATCCAGGTGTCATGACGTATCTCTATATAGCGATTGTACTTACTGCAGGTACTGCTTTTCTAATGTGGTTAGGTGAACAGATTACGGCACACGGTGTTGGAAATGGAATCTCACTCATTATCTTTGCTGGTATCGCTGCAGGCGTACCGAACATGGTTAACACTCTCTATGTATCTGAGATAGAGGGAGCTGGAGACCAAATGTTCTTAGCTATCGTTACAGTGGCACTTCTGGCACTAGTCGTTTTATTGATTATTATAGGAGTAATTTACGTGCAGCAAGCACTTAGAAAAATTCCTGTTCAATATGCGAAACGTGTAGTGAATCGTAGCCCTGTTGGAGGACAATCAACGCATCTACCGATTAAAGTAAATGCGGCTGGTGTTATTCCAGTTATCTTTGCTTCAGCGCTGTTTTATTTTCCATCAACGATTGCATCGTTTGTTGGTCCTGAAGACGGTGGTTGGGCAGCTTGGGTCGTTGAAAACTTTGTTCCAGGTTCCTGGTTCGGAGGATCGATCTTTGTTCTTCTAATTATTGCGTTTACCTATTTCTATACGTTCGTGCAAGTGAATCCCGAAAAAATGGCGGATAACTTGAAACGACAAGGTGGTTATATCCCTGGCATTCGTCCTGGTCAAGCAACGCAATCTTTTATTACGCGAATTTTATACCGGTTAACGTTTGTGGGTGCATTATTCCTTGCAACCATTGCAACCATTCCGGTGGTCTTTATTGCTCTTCTTGGACTTCCACCTCAAGTTCAAATTGGTGGTACTGGATTGTTAATCATCGTTGGTGTAGCATTAGATACGATGAAACAAATCGAAGGGCAGTTAATAAAACGATCGTATAAAGGATTTATCAATTAAAGAGAGAACGGATTGGGTTTTAAAAACCCCCGTTCGTCTTTTGCTGAGTTGCAGGAAGGGGATTGAGATGAATTTAATTTTAATGGGTTTACCTGGCGTAGGAAAAGGTACTCAGGCTGAACAAATTGTAAATAACTATGGTATTCCACACATTTCTACAGGAGATATGTTTAGATCAGCGATTAAAAATGAGACAGAGCTTGGTTTAAAAGCAAAATCTTATATGGACGCAGGCGGACTTGTCCCTGATGAAGTGACTATTGGTATCGTAAAAGATCGCCTCTCTCAGGATGATTGTGAGAAAGGTTTCTTGTTGGATGGTTTCCCGCGTACAATTGCGCAAGCGGAAGCTCTTGAAGAGTTGTTAAGCACACTTGGGCGCGAGTTAGATCATGTGATAAACATTCATGTACCGGAAGAGCTTCTTGTTGAGCGCTTGACGGGACGTCGTGTTTCTCCATCGTCTGGTAAAACGTATCACGTGATGTATAACCCTCCAAAGGTTGAAGGCAAATGCGATTTGGATGGTAGTGACTTAATTCAACGAGACGATGATAAGCCGGAAACGGTCAAAAAACGTATTGAAGTTAATCAGCAACAAGCTCAGCCGTTAATTGACTTTTATGAGTCCAAAGGCTACTTAAAGCACATTGACGGAGACCAAGATATTAATGTTGTTTATAAAGACATTCAAGCACTTTTAGCGGAGACCCATGCATGATTGTCATTAAAACAGAACGAGAGCTTGAAATTATGCGTAAAGCTGGGCAGATTGTCGCATTGACACACGCCCACTTAAAACCATATATTAAGCCAGGCATTACAACTGGTGAACTTGATGCGATTGCTGAAGCGTTTATTCGTTCTCATGATGCAACGCCTTCGTTTCTCGGCTACGGCGGTTTTACAGGCAGTGTCTGTGCTTCTGTCAACGAGGAATTAGTGCATGGCATTCCTGGTAATCGAGTGCTTGAAGATGGTGATGTTATTAGCCTTGATATCGGCGCTTATTACAATGGCTACCATGGAGATTCTGCTTGGACTTATGGAGTCGGATCGATTTCGAAAGAAGACCAAGAGTTGCTTGATGCAACAGAAGAATCTCTATATAAAGGGCTAGAGCAAGCCCGTCCGGGAAATCGTTTATCAGATATCTCGCATGCGATTCAGACCCATGTAGAGCCTCTTGGATACTCAGTTGTTCGAGAGTATGTTGGTCACGGCGTTGGGCAAGACTTACATGAGGATCCTCAAATTCCTCATTATGGTCCTCCTGGCAAAGGTCCACGGCTTAAACCGGGAATGGTCCTAGCGATTGAACCGATGATTAATGCAGGAAGTCGTTATGTAAAAACACTTTCTGATAACTGGACAGTAGTAACAGTAGATAAGAAAAACTGTGCCCATTTTGAGCATACGATTGCAATTACTGAAACAGGCTATGAAATCTTGACGAAAGCATGAGTTTTCAGGTAAGATAGACTGTCTGTGTCATTCAGGATATGTTAGCATCTAGTCGAAGGGAGGAACTCCATTCATGGCAAAAGAAGACGTTATAGAAGTAGAAGGTACGGTTATTGAGCCGTTGCCAAATGCGATGTTTCGTGTTGAACTTGAAAACGGCCATAAAATTCTTGCGCATGTATCAGGAAAAATTCGTATGCATTTTATCCGCATTTTACCTGGGGATAAAGTAACAATCGAACTTTCTCCTTACGATCTAACACGCGGACGAATTACGTATCGTTATAAATAAAAACACTCTCCGTATATAAGGAGGTTTATACTATGAAGGTAAGACCGTCGGTTAAACCGATCTGTGAAAAATGTAAGGTTATTCGTCGAAAAGGCAACGTAATGGTAATTTGCGAAAACCCGAAACATAAACAAAAACAAGGTTAAACGATAAGGAGGTGCCAAGCCTATGGCACGTGTTGCAGGTGTAGACATTCCACGCGATAAGCGCGTTGTAATCTCACTTACTTACGTATTTGGCATTGGTAAATCAACAGCAGCTAAAATTCTTGAAACTGCTGGGATTGACCAAAACACACGCGTTCGTGACTTAACAGAAGAAGAGTTAGGTCGTATCCGTGAGACTGTTGAAGCGTATCAAGTTGAAGGAGACCTTCGTCGTGAAGTGTCCCTAAATATTAAACGTTTAATTGAGATTGGAAGCTACCGTGGTATTCGCCACCGTCGTGGTTTACCAGTTCGTGGTCAAAACTCTAAAAACAATGCTCGTACGCGTAAAGGTCCTAAACGTACAGTAGCTAACAAGAAAAAATAGATAGGAGGGAATTGAAAACATGGCTAAGAAAACGAATACTCGTCCAAAGCGTCGTCAAAAGAAGAATATTGACACGGGTATGGCGCACATCCGCTCTACCTTTAACAATACGATTGTGACGATTACGGATACACATGGCAATGCGATTTCTTGGGCAAGTGCTGGTGCGCTTGGATTTAAAGGTTCTCGTAAGTCTACTCCGTTTGCTGCGCAAATGGCTGCTGAATCAGCTGCTAAAACAGCAATGGAACATGGTATGAAAGTAATCGAAGTATCAGTTAAAGGTCCAGGAGCTGGTCGTGAAGCGGCTATCCGTTCATTGCAAGCAGTAGGTCTTGAAGTTAACATGATTAAAGATGTTACTCCAGTTCCTCATAATGGTTGCCGTCCGCCGAAACGTCGCAGAGTATAAGAGATTCAGTCATTGTATAGATTTCCTACTACTGTCTATAATGGATAAGACGAGATCTATTAAACAATGAAGGTAAGACCAATAGGCATTGCTCATGGGAAGTCCAAAAGGAGCCCCTTTGGGCAATCCTTGTGTTTGCCGGAGTTCGACGTTTTGAAGGAGGGTTTGTTTAATGATTGAAATTGAAAAGCCGAATATTGAGACGGTTGAGGTAAGCGAAGATGCAAGATACGGCAAGTTTGTCGTTGAGCCGCTCGAACGTGGTTATGGAACAACACTAGGAAACTCCTTGCGTCGCATTCTACTATCATCGCTTCCTGGTGCAGCAGTTTCAACGGTTCAAATTGATGGTGTCCTACACGAGTTTTCAACAATTGAAGGCGTAGTGGAAGATGTTACAACCATTATCTTGAACTTGAAAAAGCTAGCTTTGAAGATTTATTCAGACGATGAAAAAACGCTAGAAATTGATGTTCAAGGTGAAGGCATTGTTACAGCTGGAGACTTGACTCATGATAGTGACGTAGAAGTATTAAATCCTGAGCTTCATATCGCTACGCTTACAAAAGGAGCATCTTTCCACATGCGTCTGCAGGCGAAACGAGGTCGTGGCTATATTCTTGCCGAGGGCAACAAAAGCGATGATCAGCCTATAGGCGTTCTTCCGATTGACTCGATCTATACACCGGTAGCACGTGTGAACTATCAAGTAGAAAATACACGTGTTGGGCAAGTCACAAACTATGATAAACTAACCCTTGATGTGTGGACCGATGGAAGTACGCGCCCAGAAGAAGCAGTTTCTCTTGGTGCGAAAATCCTTACGGAGCACTTAAATATTTTCGTGGGCTTAACGGATCAAGCACAAAATGCGGAAATCATGGTTGAAAAAGAAGAAGATCAGAAAGAGAAAGTCTTGGAGATGACGATCGAAGAGCTTGATTTATCTGTTCGCTCTTATAATTGTTTAAAGCGTGCTGGAATCAATACGGTTCAAGAATTAACGCATAAAACAGAAGAAGACATGATGAAAGTCCGTAATCTTGGACGTAAGTCATTGGAAGAAGTACAAGAGAAGCTTGGTGAACTTGGTCTCGGGCTTCGCAACGAAGAATAAGGAATCGTTTTTTGTTTAAAGGAGGGAATTAGCATGGCATACGCAAAACTTGGTCGTACGAGCTCACAACGTAAAGCGTTGTTGCGTGATTTAGCAACAGATCTTATCATTAATGAGCGCATTGAAACGACAGAAGCGAAAGCAAAAGAATTGCGTCCGATCGTAGAGAAGATGGTTACTCTTGGTAAACGTGGTGATTTACACGCACGTCGTCAAGCAGCCGCTTTTGTACGTAACGAAACAGCTGACGAAGAGTCAGGTCAAAACGCAGTTCAGAAGTTATTTGCAGATATCGCACCACGCTTTGAAGAGCGTCAAGGTGGCTATACACGCATTCTTAAAGTTGGTCCTCGTCGTGGAGACGGTGCACCAATGGCAATCATCGAGTTTGTTTAATCAGCTCATGTAAGCGGCGATTAAGGGCAGGAGATAATGGGAGCAGGACGCTTCTTCACTCTATGCCCTTTTTTGTTATCCAAAAAGGGGGTAGCTGTCCTTGCTTTCGTTGCAAAACGTCATCTATCGCTATCAAACTAACATGTCACCTGTCTTAACAAATCTATTTTTCTCTGTAAAAAGAGGGGAACGGATTGCCGTAGTTGGCAGAAATGGATCAGGAAAATCAACATTGGCACGAGTGTTGAAAGGGTTATTGACACCGAGTGAAGGACAGATCGTGTACGAATCTCCTTTTTCAAGAGAAGACATCGGTATGTTATTTCAAAACCCAGATAATCAAGCAGTTTCTACGATCGTTGAGGATGATGTAGCGTTTGGCTTAGAAAATGCTTGTGTTGAAAGGGACGAGATTACGAATAGAATTGCGCATTATGCTCAAAAATTGGGTGTTTCTCACTTATTAAAGCGCAACATAAACGAGCTTTCTGGCGGACAAAAACAGCGAGTTGCGCTTACAGGCTTGCTTGTGTTAGAACCTAAGCTGCTGTTATTAGATGAAGCTTGTTCTATGCTAGATCCAGTGGGCCGAAAAATCGTACAAAAACACATTGGTCAGTTTCATTCAGAGGGGCATGCGATTATTTCTATAACTCACGATGTTGAAGAGATTCTATCTTCAGATCGAGTGTTGGGCTTAGTAGGTGGAAAACTGATCTATGATGGTTCTCCACATCAATTGTTTTCAAATAAAGACTATTTACACGAACTAGGTCTTGTTAAGCCGTTTCAATATGAACTAGTCGATCTTCTCGAAAATAAGGGGATTGACGTTAACGTAAGCCATGCTTTTTCAAATAAGGAGCTACTGCAGTTATTATGGACGTATCGTTTAAACAGGTAAACTTTCATTACGAAGCAGTGGGGCAGGATAAGATTGTTGGTTTAAATGATGTAACGTTTGAAATTCCTGCTAACCAAACAGTTGCCGTCATTGGCGAGACAGGTTCAGGAAAATCAACACTTGTGCAACATTTAAATGGGCTTCTCGTCCCGACTAGTGGAGAAGTCACTGTCGGTGGATTCAAGGTTTCCGCTAAAAAAAAACAGCGAGCTAGTGTAAAGCGAGACATTGGTTATCTGTTTCAATATCCAGAAGATCAATTATTTGCCGACACGGTTAAAGAAGAGATTGGATATAGTCTGCAATGGTTAGGGTTGCCCTCAGTAGAGATAGATAAACGAATCAATCATGTAATGGACGAAACGGGCTTAGATAAAGAATTGCAATCACGATCACCTTTTCATTTATCAGGGGGCCAACAAAGAAGAGTGGCAATTGCTTCAGTTCTAATCTTACGTCCCAAGCTACTGATTTTAGATGAACCAGGTGCTGGTTTGGATCCTGTTTCACGGATCGAAATGATGGACTTATTCATGAAGTACAAACAAACCAATCAGGCAAGTATTTGGATGGTTTCCCACTCAATGGAAGACGTCGCAGGTTACGCCGATTATTGCATTCATATGCATGAAGGAACAGTACGTGAAGTAGGTAAAGTCGAATCGATTCTAACACAGTCGAACCTCATTCTCCCGCAGGCCATGCAATTTGCCAAGGACTTAAGACCAGATCAGCAACCACCTTTTTTAAGATCAACTCAAGCATTAGTTGACTGGATTACGACTGATTTCATGAGTAAATCAAATGAGTAAATCAAATGAGTAAATCATCCATTACCGTTGGTCAATACATTTCGGGGAAGTCCATTCTCCATCAAGTAGAACCGAGAGTAAAATTGATTAGTACGTTTTTAATCGCTATTGTTCTGTTCAGTGTACAAACGTGGCAAGCTGTTGGCGTAAGTTCTTTATTTGTAGTCAGCCTAATGTTGTTAAGTCGAGTGTCAATTGTAGCTATGATAGCTTCCCTACGGATGGTTGCGGTTTTCTTAATCATATTCTCAGTTTTTCAAGTTAGCGCAGTTCGTGAAGGAGCCGTACTATTTACAATCGGATCATTTCCAATTTATCAAGAAGGCTTTTGGGAAGCTGGATTGGTTTTTTGGAGAACAATGCTTTTGTTTTTGTTAGCAATTCTTTTAACAGCAACAACAAAACCTTTTCAAATTACGAATGCAATTGAGCGTTTGTTAGGTCCTTTAAAGCGAATAAGGGTACCAGTATCTGACATAGCGCTAATGATGTCGATCGCTTTACGGTTTATCCCTATTTTAAAAAACGAATTGTTTTTAATTCGAAGAGCACAAGATGCACGCGGGTTTTATACAAATAAAAAATCAATTAGCAAACGAATCACATCTTTTATTCCTATACTTGTTCCTCTTTTTGTGCGATCCCTTAAGCGGGCTGAAGATCTTGCTCAAGCAATGGAGGCAAGAGGGTATAAGAGCAATGGGAAACGAACAATTTGGAAACAAACGAATTGGGCATTTTCGGATACGCTTGCTTTAAGTGTGAGTGTTGGAACCGCATGTTTGATCATGTGGTTGTAAGGAGAGAAAAAATGGCAAGATATGCTTGTAAATTATCTTATGACGGAACCGATTTTAGTGGTTATCAAGTCCAACCAGGTAAGCGAACGGTTCAACTTGTTGTTGAACAAGCGCTGCAAACAATTCATAAAGGGGTGCATACTCCAATTGTTGCCTCAGGTAGAACCGATGCCCGTGTTCATGCTTTTGGACAAGTTATCCATTTTGAGTCAACCATATCGATGGACACGACAAGCTGGAAGCAGGCGATCAATTCTCAGCTACCAGATGACGTGGTTGTTCTGAATGTTCATGGTGTTAACGATACGTTCCATGCACGGTATGATGCAGTAGGGAAAGAGTATCGTTATTATATTCATTATGGAGATGTTCCAAATGTATTTAGGCGCAATCAATCTGTTCACATTAAATGGCCGCTTGATGTCCCTGCAATGCAGACAGCGGCACAATACTTGATAGGAACGCATGATTTCTCAGCATTTTGCGCAGCGAACACGTCCGTAGAAGATAAAGTAAGAACCATTACCAATGTGTCGATACAACCCGTAGGCCAAGAGCTAGAGCTATCCTTTAGCGGTAATGGGTTTTTATACAATATGGTACGGATTATAGTTGGAACCCTCATTGAAGTAGGATCTGGCAAAAGAAAAGCGCGGGAAATTGAAGCGATTTTAGCGAGCTTAGATCGATCACAAGCAGGTAAAACAGCCCCGGGACATGGTTTGTACCTGTGGGAAGTTCATTACGATGAAGAACATTTTTCACGCTAAAAATAAAAAGAAACACCAGGACAAGTTTTTATAAAATTTATTGACTTTAAGAATCAAATATTATATGATGTTAGATGGTAATTCTAAAGACCCACTGCCCCGGGTTGCGGAATGAAATCACAATTATGCAAGTAAGACCATGTGCTAAACAGCCAGTTTTAAGCATGCTCTTGTTGCTACACGATAAAAAGTCTGATTCACATTATTAGGAGGTTCAATTATGCGTACAACATATATGGCAAAGCCAAACGAAGTTGAGCGTAAATGGTACGTTGTTGACGCTGAAGGTCAAACGCTTGGTCGTCTTGCTTCAGAAGTTGCATCAATCCTGCGCGGAAAGCACAAACCAACATTTACACCACATATTGATACTGGTGATCACGTAATCATCTTGAATGCAAGCAAAATCCACTTAACTGGAAACAAGCTTCAAGATAAAGTTTACTACCGCCATACAAACCACCCAGGTGGATTGAAAGAAACGAGAGCACACGAAATGCGTGCAAATAAGCCAGAGCGTATGCTTGAGCTAGCGATCAAAGGAATGCTTCCTAAGAACACGCTTGGCCGTAAACAAGGCATGAAGCTTCATGTATATGCAGGTTCTGAACACAATCAGCAAGCACAAAAACCAGAAGCTTACGAGCTTCGCGGTTAATCTTTAGGAGGTAATTGATAATGGCTCAAGTACAATACTACGGCACTGGCCGTCGTAAGCATTCTGTTGCGCGTGTTCGCCTTGTTCCAGGCGATGGCACAATCGTTGTTAACGGCCGTGACCTTGACGAATATTTTGGTCTTGAAACACTAAAGCTTATCGTTAAACAACCACTTGTTGAAACAGGTGTAACTGGACAGTACAATGTTCATGTTAATGTAAACGGAGGCGGCTTCACAGGACAAGCGGGAGCGATTCGCCACGGCGTAGCTCGTGCGTTACTTCAAGTAGATCCTGATAACCGCCCTACTTTGAAATCTGCTGGCTTCTTAACACGTGATGCTCGTATGAAAGAACGTAAAAAATACGGTCTTAAAGCAGCACGTCGTGCGCCTCAGTTCTCAAAACGTTAATATACTTGGTATATCAATGTTTACCCTCTTTGCTTCTATGGAGCAGAGAGGGTTTTTTATATACAAAATTGTATTTGAATACCCATTGAATACCCCGAGCTAAAAATTCATGTATTTCTTAAAAATTTCTGCTGTTTTCTCCTTTGCTTCATCGGTCACATGAGTGTAAATATCCATCGTAGTTTGAATATCTGTGTGCCCGAGCCGAGCTTGTACATCTTTGATGGAAGCACCAGCTGCAAACAACAGGCTGGCATGTGTATGCCGAAATGCATGAACATTAATCTTTTGCAGCTCCATATTCTTTTGATAAATCCGCTCCAGTTTTTCATTCAAGTAAGCCAGTCGGCAATAATCCATTTTGTGTTTTAACTGATTATAGACCGTAAAGACGGGTTGTTTATCATCAGATTTAAAAGGAGTGGAAAGCTCTAACAGCAGATATCGCTGTATTTGCCTGCTACGCCATTTCTTTAAGATGGCTAGAGTTTCATCGTCCACGCTAATAACACGCCGAGATGCCTTTGTTTTAGATGTCTGAAGTTGCTTTTTTCCGTTTGTGTGGGTCAATGTCTTTTTAAAACTGATTCTCTTATTTTGGAAGTCCACATCCGACCACTGAAGGGCGTATATTTCACCTTTACGTGCTCCTGTAAACGCAAGTAGTCGAAACATGGTGTAGGCCATATCATCGTTCTTAATCGACTCTAGGAAGATTCTGAGCTCTTCTCGTGTGTAGTAATACTTTTTTTCTTCCAGCTCGACATTATAATCGATGTCATGTTTCCGTTTTGGCAAGGTGACATAATCCATCGGATTGCGCTTAATAATGTCCATTTTCATAGCATATCGGAAGACGAGGTTTGCTTGTATCTTATAATCATTAAATGTTTTAAGCTCCTGGGCCCAAGCATTGATTGCTTTTTGACAATGTGAACGCGAAATGTCTTTCATTTTGTGAGGGCCGAAGACTGGAAGAATTCTATGACTGAATTTACTCTCCATCGCATATACCGTAGTTGGCTTTACTTCTTTTCGATGTTGTTTAAACCATTCCTCAAAGACTTCTTGATAGGTTATCTGAGCATTTTGACGAAGCCCGAGTTCATCGACTTCCACTAATAGTTTTGATAATGCGATATTTGCATCTTTTTTTGTCTTGAAACCTCGACGTGTAGTCCGTTTCTTCTTTCCTGAGAGTGGATCCTTACCGAGATACACATTAAACATATAAGCGGTAGTACCGTCTTTCTTTGTGTATTTTTTTATATTTGCCATAATAATTTTCCTTTCCAATACGCTGGCAGGCTATATACAGGAAAGAGAAGACTTTATTCAAAGATTAATTCAAGGAGGGTCCGAATTTTTTTGCGTTCTTCATCTGTTAAAAACGTATCCTTATAGTACAAGTCAACCTTCATATTAAGAAGATCATGAAGGTCAAATAATCTTCTTCTTAACTCGTCAACTGATAATTCTCGAATAGTTTGTTCTCCGTTCTCCATTTTAATTTCTTCGGTACTTGGGAGTGTCACATCGATAACCTTATTATCATTTTGAGACTTTTTACTAATTCCTTCGCACATGTTAGGGGCATTCTCAACATCTATATATGAGTTAGCGTAGCCAGCTAATTTCATAAGAAAAATATGTGAAACGCCTAATCCTGTAGCAAGTCTTCTTATTAAGTCGGGCTTGGGCAAATCTTTATAGCCATTCTCAATTTGAGATAAATATGAATCTGAGTAACCAGTTCGTTTTTTTAGGTCCAGTAAGGTTAAATTTTTTTCTTTACGGATTTCTTTAAGTTTTAATCCAAATTCTTTAGCGTTCATAAGAAACTACCTTTCATTTCAAATGTGTCTATTTAGATTATCGCATTAAATGTTTACTTAGTAAATATTTTTCTTACTAAAGTATTGTTAACAGTATGAGGTTATTATATACTTAAAAAGTAAAATATTACCAAATTATAAAGAGGTGAAAACATTCATGGAAGCTTACATGCCATTACAGGTTTCAGATGAGTTCAAGGAGAAGTACTATGAGTTATTTTATGAGCTTAGTAAAAATGCTTTCGAAGCAGCAAAACGAGATATTGGTGAGGGTAGATTTATGACCAAAAAACAATGCTGTGAATTCCTTGGAATTTCTTTTGGTCACTTGCAAAAATTAGAAAGGGTTGGTTTGCCAATAATAGAGTTGGAAGGTAAAGTGCTTCTCGATCGAGTAGACGTTATTAAATTTATGAATAAATATAAAAAAACGATAAGCTCAAACAACTAACTTATTCGCTGGCAGGCGAAGTTAAATTCATTTGTCAACAAGGTAAATAGTGGATATATAAAGTTTTGGTTCAGAGGTTCACAAGTAAAAACACGTATGATTTCACGACTGAAATCGTATGTGTTTTTTGTCGTACCAATGTTTTATTTTTGGATAGACTCAAAAGTAACTCACACACCTACTCATATATACAAATAAAAATTTACCTCTTGTGAATTCGGCAAATTTTCCTCTCACACTCCAATATATAAAATGGAATCCCGCCGTCTTAATTAAAAGAATTTTGGAAATAAATGATCAAGAGGTGAAATTTATGACTAAAATTACTGTAGAGGATTTTAACCGATTGTCCCCAAAAGATATTCGAGAATGGTTTGGGTTAGGACCAGTAACGCGAATTATCCGATATTTCCATGACGGCCAGTTCAAGCATCGAAAAGATGCTCTAAAAACTATAAATTTTTGGTTGAGGTTTCATCTAACAGAAGAAAATTTAGAAGCTATTTTTTGGGTTATTCCATTCTTAATTGAACAGTTTCCCGCTGAAAAGAAAGTCATTCGATACGAGATAGGAGTGACCTTGTATTTGTTTTTAGAAAACAAAGTAGTATACGATGATGAAACAATAGAGTTGATAACGGACTTAATAAAAAAGGAGAAAGACGAAAAAGTAAAAAGTAAGTTAGAATTTATAATACTAAGAAATGATTGGCAGCGAAAATTGGAACTTCTTAAGAAGAGTTATCGTTTCTTCTTATTAAAAGACAAATTAGACAGAACCATAGTAAAAGATAGCAAGTTTTATAAAGAAAAACTACCTTTTAAACCAAGAAGACAAGAGGAGGTAAAACCTGAAAATATTATGTGTGTATATTTTTTACAAGAAAAAGAAAAAGGATATATTAAGGTTGGCAAAACAAAGAACTTAAAAACAAAAATATTCTTTCCGTATAAAATGCCTTTCAAATGGGAAGTCATCCATGTAATTGAAAGTTTAAATGTAGACTCATTAGAGAAGTTCTTCCACAAGAAATACAAAGATAATTTAATCAATGGCGAATGGTTTAATTTATCCAATAAGGATATAGCAGAAATTAAAATGTTTCAAACAAAGTAGGTTTTAAAATGAAATAGAGTAAAGCGAATATATTAAAACTGTAGATAAGGTAACATGCATTTACTGTTCGATATTTCGCCATCATGAGTACCATTCATTATAAAAGACGACGTCTCGCTGTTAGGAAAGTGAATGAAATAAGTAGGTGTCCCATTACCAATAAATTTGAACTAAATAAGCAGATGCTTGATCATCAGAAGAGGTATTGTTTAAATACATCCAATTATATAAAGATTCACTTGGTATCGCTCGTTCCATAATCAACTTGATGTGGCGTGATAGTAATAAATTTATTTTTGTTGTGCAAGAGAAAAAATTTAGATCACTTATAGGTGATCTATTATAAGTCATTCAAATTATCATATAAAAACGAGGGATGTTGCCTTGGTTTTTTTCTTGGAAACAATAATTTTAAGAATCAATGGAGTGGTATGAATGATTTTAACCTATTTGTGAATCACGGGCAGGTTGAGGATAGCTAACATGTAACCTTATATTAATTATTCGTTGAAAGTGCTTTCTTCTGTTCCTGCTTTGTTCCTTTTTGGTTTAAAGTGTTCCTTGTTCGCCCGAAATGTTCCTTTTTTTGGTGCTGTTTTTGCATGTGCGGAAGTAATTTCAGCTTTTTTGCAAAACTTTGATCACGCAAATTTACGACTGATTTGCACATATGCAAGTAAATTTTCTTGCTTTGTTCCTTTTAAGACGCAGATGTTCCTGCAATGTCTCTGCTTTATCACACCGAATAGGAACAGCTAAATCTTAATGTACCAATGGGTCAAGCGATAGTGTTCCTTTGTTCCTTCTTTTTTTAATGAAATACTATAATAAAAAAAATATATAGATGTGTATTACACATATAAAAGATTTGTCTGAAAAACCAGGAACATAGGAACATTTCCAAGGATTAAGATTCTAAGGGAGTGATTTGTGGTTTTGGTGTTGAAAATTGCCGTAAGAAAACATAAGGTTTTGTTTGTGAGACTAATGGTGTTGCTTAAAATCGCTTGAAATGCCGATTACTACAATTATCCATCCATTGATATGAAAGTGTGTCTTAATGGGTTCCTACCTGTATCTTGGGATCAAGTCTTTGTCGTGTGAAGGGTTTTGGCTCTACGAAGTTAATTAAGACTATAGTTGTTCACTTTATTTGAGCGTGTCACAAACATCATTCGCATTAATCCTTGTGACATAACGCTATAAGTAATATATGTTTGAAAATTCAGTATAAATCTTTGGTATATAAAATTTGCTGCATTTCTGGTCGGATTTTCAAGGAGATATGTGAAAAAAAATTGTTGATGTGTGCGTACGGACTATCGATGCAAACTTCGGTAGGTTAATCAGCGTAAGTGGAACCTACGCACACGCTTATCAAGCAAATGGTACATACGGAATAGAAGTATGACAACGATTTGTCGTCACGTAATGAAGGGGTTATTTTGATTAGGGATGAAGCAAAGCGAAAGACCGAATGAGCACCCGAAACGAAGTGAAGGGCAAGGAGAGCATAGCTCGACGCAGTAAGGGGGACGGTCAGCTATGCTGACTGACGAGCGCAGCTTGTCATACGTCCCCCTTATGCTCTTTCCCCTACCGCATACCGAGACAAGCACCGCACCGTCCATAGTAGGCGTAACTACTGGTGAGACAGGCGGTACGCGACATCGGCAGATTCGCACACCAGAATACGTCGCGTATTCAGTACCGCGCAAACCCGCACCGTTAAGCGATTCGTCAAATACGCTGACACCTGTTCGAAGAACAGAGCGTATGACGAGATTGTTCGCACGTTTCCGCGCCGACATGCTCTTAGGAGGGGCGAGATTCGTAACGTAGGACGCCTGAAAAGGCAGCTGTCGCAAAGACATTCTGGGCGATAATCGGTAGGGGTACGTCTATGCCTTGTTTTGGACGTTTTTAATAAAAAAACTAACGTTTTAACAAAAAAAGTATCATTTTTGTTGTTAAAACGTACATAAATGTTTATATTAAGTTAAGGGGGGGGTTGAAATGTTTGCAGAGATAATCAAGATTATTGAGGGTGGCATGTCGAAAGACCAACAAAAAGTGATTAATTATTCAAGAGCTTTAGCCCAGAATTTAATTGAATCTGGAGATAGCAAGGTCGCAAATAAAATAGTTAAAATAATTGACTCTAATAACACTAACTTAGCTAGTTTAGACTCGCTTATTACAAAACCCTTTGATCGGGAAAGTAAGTTGGAGACCGTTGATGTGCTTTTGCCAATAGAAAGTACGGATTCTCTGATTTTCGATGTAAGGATTGAGGATGAAATAAAAGATTTCATTATGTCTTATTACAAAAAAGATATTCTTATTTCTAATGGGATTGAAACAAATAATAATTTATTGTTATATGGTCCACCTGGAACAGGAAAAACATCTGTAGCTAAGTATATAAGTTTTCAATTAGACTTACCTTTAGTCATTGTAAAATTAGATAGTTTAATTTCTTCCATGTTAGGCAGCACAGCGAAGAATATTAGGAAAGTTTTTGATTTTGCTTCAAGAAAACCATGTGTACTCTTTTTAGATGAATTTGATGTCATAGCGAAAATCAGGGATGATAAACACGAAACTGGGGAACTAAAACGTGTAGTAAATTCTCTTCTTCAAAATATTGATCAATTTAGTAATGAGAGTATATTAATCGCTGCTACAAATCACCATCAATTGTTAGACAAAGCTGTCTGGAGAAGGTTTGATAAAATTCTAATGCTAGATTATCCAGAAAAGATAATTCGTTTAAAGATTATTCAAGAATTTATTTCTGGTATAAAGAATAATATCTTGGAAGACAAAAAGAAGATAAATACTTTGACTTTATTATTCGAAGCAATTTCACCTGCAGAGATAAAATCAATTATTAATACAGCTAAAAAAAAATGTGTACTAAATAATAGAGAAGAATTAACATTTTATGATGTGCTTTATGAGATATATTTAAGAAACAATCCTTCAATTGGAGAAGAAGAAGAATTAGTAGGGTATTTACATGAGCATGGAGTTTCACAAAAGGATATAGTCGAAAATACGGGTTTATCAATGAGAAAAGTTAGAAACTCTGTTAAAAAGGAGGAATAGTTAATGAAAGAAGATAAGTATCGATTGATAAAATTTAATCAGAGAGAACAAGATAATACTCGGACAGAAGGTGGAGGCAAGGATAAGATTTATCCTTGGACATTAACCGGTGATGGATTAAAAGCTCATAGTGAACTACTTGGACAACAATTAAAAGAGATCCAAGAAAAGGTCAAACCAAGCATACTAGAATTTCCATATGTTCTAACGGTTAGTATTCTCGACGATGCTAAAGCGAAATCTCATCAAAGTAAATTAATTACTATGTTCAATGTAGATAATTCCCACAGTCAATTAGGAATGGTTAGTGAAAATAAACTACTTTTAAAGTTAGATCAGGAAGAATCTATTAAGCAAGCTACATTAAACTTGAAAAAACTAACTCAGAATCAAAATTCAATATCTGCTATAACTAAAATTGAAAGTTTTGAACCCAATGTTACTGTTGATGAAGAGGAAGACGTTTATAAGATAAACTTTATTGATTTTCATAATGACAAATTAAACCAAGATGTATTGGAGTATGTAGAGAAGGAGCTTAGAGAGAATAATATTAGTTTCGAGCGACAATCGTACAGTTTAAATCATAAAGTTCTAGAGGTGTCTGAGGTCACTTTAGATAAGTTAACGTTTATAAAAGAACTGCCTGTTAAAAATGTAGAACCTATGCCGACAGTAGGAAGTCCCTTTCTAGGGAAAGATGATGATAGTAGGTTTTCAAATGAGTTTATAATATATGATGAGAATAAAAATTATCCTGTATTAGGTCTACTTGATTCAGGAGTTACAATATTACCCCAGTTAGAAGGTTTTGTTCGAAAAGGTGATGGCTGTAATTACGATGAAACGGAATTAAATACGAATCATGGTACCTTTATTGCCAACCTTTTAGTGCATGGTAATCAATTGAACAATACTAAAGATTCTTCAATTGATGGTTGTATAATAGTAGATGTACCTATTGTACCAAGCCGTGGAGCTAAAGAACCTGAACTAATTAAAAATATTGAGAGAGCTATTAGTAATAATCGCGAAATAAAGATATGGAGTCTATCTGTTAGTATTAGTGGAGTAAGGACAGATGAGAATAAATTTTCAGACTTTGCTATAGCATTAGATAGGATACAAGATGAATATAATGTTATAATTTGCAAATCAGCTGGTAATGATGCTGATTCTTATATTATTGGCAAAGAGCCCAATAAAATTAGTATAGGTGCTGATTCCGTAAGATCTCTAACAGTTGGTTCAATATCTCGGAATTCTGATACTTATGGATTTTGTAAAGAAAATACCCCCGCGCCTTATTCAAGAACAGGGCGAGGGCCAGCAGATATCATAAAACCAGACTTAGTGCACTATGGAGGAGATGTATTTTCTACCTCAGCTTGTCCGACATCTATACAAGATTATGAAATAAAGGGTGAGAGATCATTAATTGCTGACGGAACGATAAGAACAGAACCAGGCACAAGCTTTTCTACACCTAAGGTCGCTAAATTACTCGCTGAATTATATTTAGGTTTAGATGTAGACATAGATGAATTTAATCCCTTGTTACTTAAAACATTAGCAGTACATTCAGCTGATTATCTTAATAATTCAGAAGTAGATGGTTTGGAAACTTTGAAAAGGTTAGGGTACGGTAAGCCGAGTAACTCAGAAGAAATCTTGTTTCAAGATTCCCCGTATTCTGCAACCTTGTTGCTAATGGGTAATATTAAAAAGAAAGCAAGAATTGATATAATGGACTTTCCTTTCCCGAGGAGTCTAGTAGAAAATAATTATTATAGAGGACAGATAAGAGTTACTTTGATTTACAATAATTATTTATGTAAGGAAATGGGCCCGGAATATTGTCAATCTGATATGGTGCTACGAATGGGGACATATGATAGGCTTGAAAATCGAGATACTACAAAGCCAACAATATTGAACCCTATAGGCAGAAAAGATTCTCAAAACATGCTAAATAAAAAAATTTATGGTAAAAAGAAAATAAAACTTAATACTGACTTTTCAAAAGAAAGAAATTTAATAGAATTCGGAGATAAGTATTACCCTGTAAAAAAATTCTCAGCTAATCTGGAAGAAGCTAAAGATTCTATTCAAAGAAAACATTTAACAAGTGATAAAAAGTGGTTTTTATATTTAGAGGGACAATATCGAGATTATATTTATAAAGAATTTAACCAAGATGACAGTAAATTATCAATGGATTATGCTATAGCTGTTACTATCATGGATCCCTCAAAGACCAAAGATATTTATAACGAAACGATTCGAGAGCTGAATTACCATAACTTTGAATACGATACTATTGATGTGAACAATTATGTTGATATTGACGTTGATTCATAAATATTTACCCAATCAGTTTAAATTTATGCTGAAACTTATTTATGAAAATTTTATACTTAATTAATGAACCCTAAACATTAATTTTTTCATTTTGGTTACAGATTAGTATCATAATTCTATAGTTATCATTTATAATAGTTAAGAAATTTTTTTAGTATAAATGGTATTTATTTGATAAAACTTTTTAATATATAGCCTGCCAGCGTAATTATTTTATACTTTTTTGAATACCCTTTGAATACCCTTTTCATGAAATTACTTAAAATCACACGTAATACAAGTAAAGGAAAACGTTGATTTAAAACGGTTTATGAATTTCTATATAATATAGAAGAAACCCGCCTATGAAAGAACGTAAAAAATACGGTCTTAAAGCAGCACGTCGTGCGCCTCAGTTCTCAAAACGTTAATATACTTGCTATATCAATGTTTACCCTCTTTGCTTCTTTTGAGCAGAGAGGGTTTTTTGGTTCAAGTTGGTGCAAATCAGCTTGAACCTCACAAAGAACTTAAGAGATTTAAAGCATCAGCATTTTGCTGATGCTTTTTTCTGGCATTGTTTAGGTACATTCGTTTGATTATTTGTCATCTGGGTATAGTATTAAAAGTGTTATTTTCAGAGGAGTTTTCTTTTAGTAAAGTTCAGTCCCTTGAAACTCAGTATCAATACTGGTTATGACTTCCAGATCTTATAGCCAAATTACTATTTTGAAACGTGGAGGAAAAAGAATGACGAAAGTTTCGTGGTCAAGATTAATGTTCTTTACAATGCTGATGTTTGTATTAACTTTGGCAGCATGTGGCAATGGTGATACTTCAGACGAAGAATCAACGGATAACTCGGATACTGATACAGAAGAAAGTGTTGACGAGGGCGCTGATGAAAGTGCAGAGTCTGAACCAAAAGTTACTGAATTTGAACCAGCATTTCCAGAACAAACAAGAGCACCTGCAGTAGAGACTGAAGCTGAACTTGATGTGGAAGTTGTTGCTGAGGGTCTTGGCGTGTCTTGGGGTATGGAAGAATTTGATACAAACCGCTTACTTGTTACGCAAAGAGATTCAGCAGAACTTCTGATTGTAGACCTTGAAGATGGTTCTGTTTCAGATCCAATCGAAGGTACACCAGAAGTAAATAGCGAAGGTCAGGGTGGTTTACTTGATGTAACCATTGCGCCTGATTTTGACGAATCAAGATTAGTATTTATGACGTTTGCTCAAGATATTGAAGGTGGTACTGTAACGGCTGTCGGTAAAGGTGTTTTATCAGAAGATGAAGCTTCACTTGAAGATTTTGAAGTAATCTTCCAAGCAGAACCAGCTTATGATGGTAATTTACACTATGGTGGACGTATTATCTTTGATGATGAAGACAACCTATTCTTAACAACTGGAGAGCGTTCAGATGATCCAATTCGCGAACGTGCACAAGACTTAGATGCTTACCTTGGTAAAGTCATTCACATTACACAAGATGGAGAAGCAGTAGATACGAATCCATTTATTGAAGATGAAGATGCACTAGATGGTATTTACAGCTACGGTCACCGTAATGTTCAAGGTGTGGACTTCCACCCTGAAACAGGAGACTTGTGGATTGTTGAATTCGGTCCACAAGCTGGGGATGAACTCAATATTATTGAACCAGGTAATAACTATGGTTGGCCAATTGTTTCCTATGGTATCGAGTACAGTGGTGAATTAATCAATGATGGTGTTTCAGAACACGAAGCGCAAGGCTTTGTTGAACCAAGATATTATTGGGATCCAACAAGTGCACCAAGTGGTATGTCATTCTATGATAACGACGCCATTCCTGAATGGGAGAACAACTTGTTCATCGGTGGTTTAGCGTCGAGCTATATTGTACGTGTCGTGATTGAAGATGACCTCATCGTTGGAGAAGAACGCTTACTAACTGACGAAGGCGAACGTTTCCGTGATGTTCTTGTAACGGAGGATGGCGCGCTTATTGCCATCACTGATGGCGGTATGATTTATAAGATTGCTGCAGCAGGTTAAGGTGACGCTGAATCATTTATTATTCTCTAAAAGCACCTAACCTTATATGTCGATGTCATTAACGTAAGGTGCTTGACAATAGTAAAGAAGCAGGTGTTCATGGAAATCCATGAATGTCTGCTTCTTTTTTTAGCTAAGAAAGTATAAAAATTCGTGTTCATGGTATTTTCTCAACTAACATCCTTCTTTTTTGTGTAAATTGGTCCAAGTCATGTCAAATTCTATCCTTTTTCATACAATCTTATCCGTATAACAATTCCGAGATGTTGATATAGATGGATTGAGCTTGATTGAGTGTGTATATGAAAATATCTAGATACTGCTCGAAACGTTAATCTACTTCAAAAGCCTTTCAGCAATTTTGCTAAAAGGTTTTTTATTATGTATTGCCCCTTGTAAACAAGGAGCAAATTGTTAAATTATCTCAGGCGAAGGTAACCTTGTCACGCTAAAGAAGCTCACTTCTGCGTTAGGGTCAATATTTACATCTTGATCACTTTGTACAGCAATGGCCACCGTGTCACCTGGATTTAAAAATACACTTGTTGATACTTGAAACGTGTTTTGGGCGGTGTTTGTAACAGTATTGTTTTCAGCAACGGTAATACCATTAACTTGAATATACAAAAAGTTCTCTGGACTCGTTTGTGTAATTGGATCGAGTAAAGTCGCTTGCAAACCAGCTTCTATTTGATAAATCCCGCCAATTTGTGTAATGAAATTAATCCCATCAAACCCTGCGTTTACAAGATATTGTGTGGCATCATAATCGACCGTAAAAATTCCTTGAGCTGGGATAGTGGTTCCTATATTTCTAACGGCTCTTAAAGCAGCAAAAATCTCACCGCCGCCACCACCAGTTGGTCCTGTTACGCCCGTAGCTCCGGTAATACCAGTAACACCCGTAAAGCCCGTAGCTCCCGTAGGTCCGGTGATCCCGCCGCCAGGCCCAGTAGCCCCAGTTGGTCCAGTCGGTCCAGTAATGCCAGAACCTCCACCGCCAGGTCCGGTTGGTCCAGTTATACCGGTGGCGCCAGTGGCTCCGTCTAATCCAGTAGCACCCGTAGCTCCAGTAATACCTGCCCCAGTGCCCGCTGGTCCAGTAGCGCCAGTCGGTCCTGTTGCTCCGTCTAATCCAGTAGCACCCGTAGCTCCAGTAATGCCTGCCCCCGTGCCACCGGGTCCAGTCGGTCCAGTAATGCCAATGCCTGTAGCGCCAGTCGGCCCCGTTGGTCCAGTAGGCCCAGTTGCACCAAAAGCACCAACGCTACACGGATCAGTTGGACATCCATTTAATGGAGTTCGTTGAAAACGTTGAATGGAAGGATCGACGTTTTGACATGTACAAAAATCTTTTTTACATTTCTTGCAACTCATCTTATATAGTCTCCTTTCTCACATGTGATTATGATATGTCTTATAAGAAAATAGGTGTTTTGAATATCGGGTTATTTATGTGCAGAAATGATTGTAAATGCATGAAGGAATTACTGTCCCTTCCGTTAGTATGATGGTGGAAACGACGCTCATACTAACTTTAAAAAAGGGGAAATGAGTAATGGGGTTCGTTGTATCAATGATGGATAAAAGCCGAGAAAAGAAATGGAATTTTGAACGTAAAATGCTGCGCAATATTAATATCCGTACCATGGAAACAAATATAAAAGAATGGATTCGGCCTGTAATGCCATTCCATTTTCAATCGTATCCTTTTCTGATGGATCAATGTTTGGATATGACCATTGATGCTTACTTGCTTGGAGCAGATTTCGGTAGGTTTGGTTATTACGGTGAACCTGTTAGACAAGCAAAACAAAGGTGTTTTGGAGAGCTGACGGAACTGTCTCATAGCTTGTGTGCAGCCTTATCGGGTTGGAACCAAACGGATTCACCTGAGCATATGTTAATTGCTACAGATATGCTCTTAGATCATTGGTGGGAAAAAGGTTTTCTCGATTCGTGTAAAGCTCATAAACTTCGTTTGCAATAGTATTCATATCTCCTTCTTGTCCACGTATATATAAGGTGAGGACAAGGAGGATTTGCTGTGAAACAATACAAATGGAGTTTTATCATTGGCGGTTTGTTAGTAGCTGCTGTTTTGGTTTGGGTTCGTTATGATGTGACGACTGAAAACTCGTCTTCGGTTTGGCATTTACCTCTTTCTGGTAAGGTGATTGTTCTTGATCCAGGACATGGAGGAATGGATGGCGGTGCGAGTAGTAAATCGGGAATACTTGAAAAGAAAATCACATTAGATGTAGCTTTAAAGCTGAGAGATTATTTGCAGGAAGCAGGGGCGCTAGTCATTCTCACAAGGGAAGAAGATATCGATTTAGCGGATGAAACCACAGCTAAAATTAGACAAAGAAAAGTGGAGGACTTGCGGAAACGCGTGGAGATCGTCAATGAATCTGATGCTGATTTCTTTCTCTCCATACATATGAACGCAATTCCTTCAGATCGCTGGCGTGGATCACAAACGTTTTATCATTTAAAAGATAAGAAAAATGAAGAACTAGCAGTCTTTATTCAAGAAGAGTTAAAGCGTAATTTAGAAAATACCGATCGCTATGCGAAACCAATTCATCACGTTTACTTGTTAAAAGAGGCGAAGATCCCAGGAGCTTTAGTTGAAGCAGGTTTTCTATCGAATCCTGCAGAAGCAGCATTACTTGAAAATGATGACTATCAAACGAAAGTAGCGGCTTCGATTTATGAAGGGATGCTCCGCTATGCGTCTGGTGAGAAGGCACCAAAAGCGAATCCGTATGAATGACAGCTTTGTTCAGTAAAGAAAGGAACTAGAGCCAAGCCGCTCTAGTTCTTTCTTCGTTTTATCTATGCTATACTTGTGGAAGTTAATCTGTTTTTTGGTAAAGGATGGTGACAGCGATGATTACTGATCAAGAAATAATGGAAGCGCTAAAACGGGTGAAAGACCGTGATCTAGATAAAAGCATTGTTGATTCAGGTGGAATACGTGAAATTAAAAACAAAGAAGGCAATGTTAGCTTAAAAGTGGCGCTTGCAAAAACGGGTACGGCTGAACAAATGCAAGTGCAGCAAGAGATAGTCAATGTGTTAAAAAGTGAAGGTGCTAATTCCGTTGGTTTGCGGTTTGAAACACTTTCTGATGAAGAATTGGAAGCTCTTGGCGGGGCAAAAGAAGAAGAGTTTACCGGACCTTCTCTACTAGCTCCAACAAGTAAGACAACCTTTATCACTGTTGCCAGTGGTAAGGGAGGCGTTGGAAAATCAACTGTATCTGTAAATACAGCCGTATCACTTGCACGCTTAGGCAAGAAAGTTGGCATTATTGATGCAGATATTTATGGGTTTAGTGTTCCAGATATGATGGGAATTGAAGAACGTCCAAAAGTAGTGGACAAGCGAATTTACCCGGTAGAGCGTTTTGGGGTCAAGGTTATCTCAATGGGCTTTTTTGTTGAAGACAATGCGCCTGTTATTTGGAGAGGACCTATGCTTGGGAAAATGATTAATCAATTCTTCTCAGAATGCGAATGGGGAGAGTTGGATTACCTTATTCTTGATTTACCACCAGGAACGGGGGATGTTGCGCTTGATCTACACTCGATGCTGCCAGAGTCAAAAGAGCTGCTTGTAACAACGCCTCATGCCACCGCTGCCTTTGTTGCTGCCCGAGCAGGCGCAATGGCCATTCGGACGCATCATGAAATGTTAGGCGTTGTTGAAAACATGGCGTACTTTGAGAGCAGCGTAACAGGTGAGAAAGAGTATGTATTTGGTAAAGGCGGCGGAACGCGTCTTGCAGAAGAAATGAAAACAGATCTTCTCGCGCAAATTCCGTTAGGTCAACCTGAGATTAACAAGGACGACTTTGCCCCTTCCATTTATGCGGAGGAGCACCCTATTGGGGAGATTTATCGCGATCTAGCCGAAGCGATTGTATTTAAGACGAGACATAATTAAGAAGAACCGTGCCTCTTTTAGAGGCACGGTTCTATTTATTCTTCCCCGTTTTCATTATTGGCAGATTCGCTTTTACCTTGCTTTTCAATCGCTTTGCTCATTAAATCAGTCATTTTCGCGGCAAAGTACGGGCTTTCCATCGATTCACTCATGATTGCCATAATTTGTTCACGATACTCTTTTGACTTCATTAATTCTAACGCTTGTTCCCCCATTTGCGGGTCTTTTAAAATATCCATCATCATTTGTTGGTAGCTAGGATCTTTCATTAATGATTTTAAAATTTTTTCGTTTTCTTCCTGCATGCTCTCAGCGAAGGCTTTGGCAAATTCAGGATCTTTCATTACTTCTTGCCAATAGGCCTTGCCTTCGTCAGATGTCAATGTTTCTTGAATGGTTTGCTTTACAAAAGCGCTGTCCATTACTAATTCTTCACGCATATCTTCTTGCGCGATTAACTCGTGAAATGCTTTCTTGCCTTCATCGGTTTTCAGAAGGTCAATAACCATCTTCTTTGTGCCCTCATAATCCGTATTTTGTTGAGCCTCTGTTTGAGCGCAGGCTCCTAACATAAACAAGGTTATTGTAGTAATCATAAGAACAGATATCCATTTTTTCATTTGCCTATTCCTTTCTCTTTTTTCAGCTTAGTAAATAGCCATAGTGTCTGTATTTAGACAGATAATATGCATATACTCACTGGTGTTTATGATGGAACGTTGCTACAATAAATACGGACTTAAAAAACTGGGGGATTGGCTTGTGAATAGCAGGAAAGTGGTATTTATATTTTGGTCAACTTTGCTAATCGGGAGTATTAGTGGGGGGACGGTAGGGATTTTATTAAATCTTGATGAATATGTAGGCGGTGGAGCTGCTAACTTTTTCGTCGGTTTAATTTGGATGTTAGGTATAAGCGCAGCTTTTACATTGGTTTCGCAAATGGGTTTTTTCGCGTATTTATTCGTTCATCGATTTGGACTTGGCTTATCTCGTTCACACGCATTATGGAACCGGATTCAGTGGATCCTAATCGTGTTTGTCTTTTTTGACTTAGTTTATTTTCGCTATATTGCGTTTGGCAGAGAGGATTCAATTTGGTCCTACTTCATTATTCCAACAGCGTTATTCCTTTATGCACTTCTTATTGCTTGGATAAAAGCAAAAGAAACGAATAAAGGAGCTTTTGTTCCCGCATTATTCTTTATGTTTGTTATTACAACCATTGAATGGATTCCGGCTCTTGTCGTCAATAATACAAACTGGTTATACCTTTATTTAACGCCAATTTTGATTGGGAATACGTATCAACTGCTTTTATTACATCGACTACATAAAAAAGACTGATTGGCTCAAGCCAATCAGTCTTTTTTATTCAACTTCTTCACTTGTGGCATCTGTATCACTCATCATCTCAGAAATCGTTGCAAATGAGTAATCTCTTTGTTCCAATGTTTTAAGGATAATTGGCAAAGCTGATTCTGTTTGTTTAACTGAATCTGAAGCATGAAACATTAAAATATCGCCAGACTGCGTTTCGTTTACAACATTGCTGACAATTTTATCTGTACCTGGGTTCTCATAATCATAGGAATTAACACTCCAATGAATTACATCAAGATTTTGTGCTTCTGCCAGCTGAAGCGTATTTGTATTAAACGCTCCGTTTGGAGGACGGATCAGTGTAGGTGTTTCACCTGTAAGCTCCTGCAGAACTTGCTTGCTTCTCTGCATATCTTGGGTGACTTCTGTATCAGAGAGGGACGGATAATTTTTATATTGGTAACCATGACTTCCGATTTGATAACCAGCATCAACGATTTCTTCTACTAATTCAGGATATGTTTCTGCCCATGAGGCCGATAAAAAGAAAGTAGCGTGTTCAACGTGATGATCTTTCAATACATTCAAGATGGGCGTTACATTTTTTTCGCCCCAGCTTATGTTAAACGTCAGCGCAAGCTTATTATCAGCATCATCAGCTTTATAAAAAGCTTGTGGTCCGGCAGGTGTTGAAAAAACAGAAATATAATTTTGTTGAAACACTAACCAACTCGCTACAAAAAAAGCCGTCACGCATATAAAAATTAATGGCTTGACTTTTCTTAGATTAACCACCCAAATTCCCTTCATGAATGACCGCTCCTTTTTCGTATGTTCTATAGACAAGATATGTTTGTCCAGAGAACTTATGAATAAAAGTTGTCCTTGTTGAAAAGAATATTCTATTAGGTAGTTTTGTACTTACAGGAGGCGTTTTATGCTAGGGTTATTGTTATCTGAGATTGAAATAAAAGAAGTGGAGTACATAGTAAAACGTGAATTAGAAGAGCTTCTGTTGGATTTAACAGATGAACGAATTGATGGGGTCGTAAAAAAAGTAATGATTGAGAAGTATGATATTATCTATAACATCTATAAAAAAGTTGCTCCGCCAAATCAACACGCTCAATATGCGATGTCATTAAACGATTTTGCAAAAAAGAAGTTCTAATTTCGTATTGACGTTAGTAGAAGGGGATGGTATATTAACAAATACCGCATTCATACAAAGTTAAATCGCTTAAAAAACTTTTTTTAAAAAAGATTTGACTTTCGGATTGAAGCAGTGTAAAGTATTAGAAGTCGCCAAGGAAACACGGCGCAAACGAGTTCTTTGAAAACTGAACAAAAGCCAAGCGTAATAAAGAGATACAAGGTATCTCGTCAATGAAAGTCGTAGAATAGTATTCT
>NZ_JAFBCV010000017.1 GCF_016907895.1 Shouchella xiaoxiensis | reverse complement strand
GAGCATTTTTTTCCTCAAGAGATACCTCTCGTTCTCTAGGTCTCCCGGAATGGCCTTTCCTTGTATCAGTTAGTCCCATCACTCCATTCTTTTTAAAAGCTTCGCTCCATCTCTTACTTGCGGCATGAATACGTGTCATACCAATTATGTTTACATCAAACCCTGCCTCTTCAAAGATCTGTCTAGAGAACTTCCCTTTTTTCTTTTCAGCGATAAAGCAGCTTTTAAATTCATTTGTATAGGTAATTCCCTTGGAACTTACCGTTTTCACATATGGATTAATGGATAACTGATTAATTTCTTTTTCCGTGAATGTTTTTTTACTCATGATGGCTTCCCCAATTTCTACTATATTGTCTACTTGTCATTATACAAAAAAGTACCCTATAGGTAGACTTTTTTCGTGTCTACTTTATAGGGTACATTTTAGATAGGGGCTTATTCCTCTTTAAATGAATGAAACAATTATTCGTTCTTAAACCAGATTTCTTGCAGATTCGCTTTTCCGCTTGTTGAAACAAAATAAATGGTTTGATTTCCTTGAATTGCATGGTTTAAAGCGGGTGTGCCGTTCCACTGGTAGTCATTCCAGCCGGTGGTTGGTGGGAAGTGGACGCTACCAATCGTTGGCCCATTCAAGCTACCAATGCGAATATCAAAACTGCCACCAACCTCTGAAGCATAGCTGACGGCCAAGGCGTTATAGCCTGACGATAAGTTTACTTGATCGAATTTAATCCAGTTGCCTGCGTCAAAGTTTCCGACGCCACAATTCCAAGATTGCACACCGCTGCCTTCATCAAAATCACACGCACGCAGCTGCAAGTCTGGAGCCACCCCGTTTTCACTACTTGGCGTATAGCGCATCCACTCATAGCTTGCGCTTGTCGCTTCCCCGGTATAGCGTCCTGCCCATTCATCAATCCCGTACGTATTCCACAGGTTCATCATGATTTTTCCTGGATTGGAAGGAATGTTCTGTGTTCGAGTGGCAATCGCTTCACCATTGACGTACCACGTAATTGAGTGAGGTTGCCAATCAAAGGCATACGTGTTAAAGCTTTCTGAGGCATCAAACCCTAAATCATGCAGGATTTCGTTGCCACCAACCCCATTCGTATAATAGTTAAACTGAATTTTCGTTGTATCCTTGCCGAGAAATTCAATGTCAATTTCATCCCACGGGTCGCCATTGTAAGTGGGTCCAGTGTACGTGAAAAAGGAAGAAATCATCCCATCAACGTTTGAAGGTTTCATTGAAACTTCATACAGACCGTAGCCATAAAATTCATGGGTCGTATACTCTGCACATTCGTAAGAATAAGGAGCAGGGAACGCCTCATTTGGACGAATCGAAAGTTCCAGCTGGCCGCTTGGAAAATTAACGCGATTCTCGCTCCAGTGACAGCCAAAAAATGGATCACCGTTGCGCCAGCCGTTTGACATTTGCCAGTGCTGTCCATCATGCTGATTAAACTGGGTAAACAAGCCTTGTTGCAAGGAGCTGGCAGCACTTGCGGGTGCTTGAAGCAAGAAAAAAAGAAGTGCCATTAGAATAGGGATTATTAATCGTTTTTGGTTCATTGTTATCCGTCCTTCCTCATTATAGTAGCCTCGACCAGTGTACGTGAGGCATAAGCAGATTATGAATGGGAACGTTCTCGTTTGCGGTAAAACAAAGCAAGCCCGAGTGCTGGTATAGAAGCAACGAGCATCCCGATAAAGGCATAACGCGGCTCCATTTCATACAAAAAACCACCGAATATCGTAAACACGGCAGTACTCCAGCTTAGCGCGAGTGCGGAATAGAGTCCTTGTGCTTTGGGGATATGCGGTTGTGGCACGTGTTTAATTAAAAATTGCAAAAAGGCATAGTGCACGAGCGCAAACGAAAAAGCATGCAGGACTTGGGCAATGCTAAACATGATGATTGTTGGAAATGCGAAGACGAGAATCCAGCGGAGCGAAGAACCAACCGCTGCCAGCATCAGCATCGTCGCAACAGAAACTCCGGCAAACCGTTTATCAACAATGGAAAAAAAGCAAATCTCGGCAATCACGGCAATGTTAATGATCAGCCCAATTAAGTAGAGTGGTACATCCAACGTCTGAATGAAGACATAGCCATAATTGTAATAGGTTGCGTGTGATGCTTGAATAAGAATAACAATAAGCAGTGTAATGCCGAAAAAGGGAATGCGAAACAGTCGGCTTAAGCTAAGTTTCTCCTGCAGGTCTCGTTCTGGACGAGTCGATAAAACCGCTGGTGCTTTTAAAAAGGTAAGCAGCACAAACCCAGCAAGTCCCATAAGCAATGCCCAAAAAAGCAGTTCATCGCCATAACGGCTCGTAAAAAACGTAATAAAGATTCCGATCGAAATAAAGCCAATCGAGCCCCACTGGCGAGCTTTGCCGTACTGTTTTAATGCGTTATTTTGCACAAGGATACTGGCGATGCTTTCTAGTGCCGGCATGATTGCCGGGTAAAAGATATGAACAAGTACGGTAACAATAAGTAACTGCCAGAACGTTGTGGCCGGAATATAAAAGCAAAAGGCAAGCAGCGCGCCGACCCCGGCGACATGAAGAAGCGTCTTGCTGCTTACTTTCTCAGCTAGGTAAGGGAAGAGAAAAAGGGTTGAAATCCCCCTAATCAGTAAACCACAACTCATTATCAAGCTCACTTCAGCAACGGAAACCCCTTTTGTTAAAATCATCCAGCCTGACCAATACGGCAGAAAAATCCCCCATGTTAAAAAGAAACTAAAAAAGCGTTTGCTCATCCAAGCTTGTGTATACATTGTCATCCTCTCCTCTGTTTTGCATCTTAGCACCGAGTTGAGTATGGTAATAGGAGATATCTCATAGTAGGAGTGTTTAGGTGAACCATTTACAGAAAAAGAAAGAGCAATTAATGAAGCAGACAGGATTTAGGCAGCTGTTTTCCTTTCCAATAGACTCATTTGTCTCGGTCATTACACATGAGCCAGGTGAGTGGATCATTCAAGAAGGAAGGCGCCCTGAATCCTTGTTTTACATCGTTACGGGAAAAACGAAAATATATGTCACCCATCAAAATGGGAAAGTCTCTTTACTAAATATAATGGGGGAACGAGACTTTATGGGTGAGATGGAGCTTTTTCACGACCATTATCACACAAAAGGCATTCAAGCGATTAGCCGAACGACTTGTTTTGCCTTGCCGTATCGAGCTTGCCGCGAAAAGTTGTTGAACGACGCGACTTTTTTGCGCCATCTGGCTCGCTTCCTTAGTATTAAATCAACGACAATGGCAACGAAATATGCTCAGAGCTCTTTCCCGCTTGAAAACCGCCTTGCTGCTTTTATTCTCCAAACGGCGGTGGAGGGTATGTACAAGGAAGCCCATGTGGTCGTATGCGATTACTTCGGTGTCTCTTACCGCCATTTGCTTCACGTGATCAGTCAGTTTTGTGACAAAGGCTATTTGCAAAAAGTGGGCAGGCATTATGTAGTGATTGAGCGGGACGGTCTGCTACATCTAGCCGCTTTGTTAGAGAAAGACTAGAGAAGCTGTTCAGGTGAACAGCTTCTTTTGTAGCTTATTGTAAAGGTGGATCAGCAAACGTATTAGAAAGTAAACGAAAAAAAGATTAAATAGCAATCCGAGCAGATGAAAAGAGAATCCTCCACCTGTGTCATACGTACTAATAACGGCGGCTGGAAGACCGTATTGTGTTTCGTAGCCATAGGTAAAAGGAGATACAGCGGTCACGAAAATGGATACAATCAAGCTAATCAAAAGAAGCAATCGCTTTGTTTTTTGGCTCATGGATTTCCTTCTCTCTCAAAAGGTACATTAATAATAGCATAGTTTTGAATTATCCGTTATTATCGATTTAACGATGAGGGAGATGATCACTATCGCTAAAAGGATAATAATATTGCTTGCTTTGACTACTTGTTTGTTTGGATCAGCAGAAACCTCTGCCGCTGAGACACAACTCATTAAAGAAGAAGCGTTACGTATTTATTTTGAGGATCTGTTTCAAGCAGACGATCCGAGCGAATACGGGTTTACTACTGCTGATATGGACTCCATTACCTTTGCTGATCCAAGAGCGATTTATCGTTTAAACCCGCACTTTGCTTTCGGTAAAAGCAAAGAGATTTTTGTGCCAGAGGCTGATGAATGGATCGCGCTTGTTTATGAAAATAAGCAAGCAATTAACGGCATCCGTTTAAAAAGTCAGAACGACAAATCGTTAACGATATCTGGCTTTGGATACCCATTGGAGCTAGCGCCGAATTTGGCTAATTTAGCTAAAGATGAAGTACTCATTGAAGAACTTGCAATAGGTTCATATTATGCCTTTCATACAATGAAGCAGTCTATTCGCGAGCTGGGAAACGAGAATCAAGATTCTTTTTCGGTTGAAGACTTCCAAACGATGCTACTTGAACGTTATCAACAAGAGCCGACTATGAACCATCAGTCTGTCTGGCTTTACTCCTCACTTGGTCTACTTGTTGTTATTGGAACATCCTTTATTATTGGACGGAAAAGAAGTCGGCGTTGATTCTTTACAAAGAAAAAAAGAATTAGTGTTTTATTTCTGTTTATACTAGCAGTGTGGCAAAAATGCAGGCAGAGGTGACGTAAATGGAAGATAAATGGCATCACTTAAACGTGGAAGCTATTGAACAAAGGCTCAACAGCAAGATTGAGTCGGGACTTAGTCAGGCTGAAGCAAACGAACGTCTGACAGAACATGGTCGCAATGAGCTGCCGGAAAAGAAAAAGGAATCAAAAATAAAAAAATTCCTCAATCACTTCAACGATGTACTCATTTATATTCTTCTTGGTGCAGCCGTCATTACGTTTCTGTTAGGGCATTACATCGACACAAGCGTTATTTTGCTCGTGACGATTATTAATGCGTTTATCGGTTATTTTCAAGAAAACCAGGCTGAAAAAGCGCTTAACGGCATTAAGGCGTTACTCAGTTTATCAGCGAATGTGCGAAGAGACGGAGTTCGTTCAGAAGTTGAAGCGGCAGAAGTCGTCGTTGGCGATGTTGTTATTTTAAGCGCAGGTGATAAAGTGCCCGCTGATCTACGTTTAATCGATGCGCATAATTTGCGTGTGGAGGAGTCGGCATTAACGGGTGAGTCAACTGCGGTTGACAAACAAACGGCTGCGCTTGATGAAGATACGATTTTAAACGATCGTACAAATATGGCCTTTTCTGGAACCTCGGTTGCGACAGGTAGCGGTGTTGGAATCGTGACGGCAATCGGTGCCGCTACGGAGCTTGGCAAGATCAACCAGGCAATCACTGAGGTCGAGGACTTAAAAACACCGTTATTACGGCAGATTGGTGCTTTCGGGAAGACCATTGCTTTATTTGTTGTCGGAGTCGCCGTCGTCATGTACGTATTCGGCTATTTTGTTCGTGACTTCCCTGCTGGGGAATTGTTATTGTCGGTCATCGCCCTAGCAGTAGCCGCCATTCCAGAAGGGCTACCTGCTGTTCTTTCGATTATCCTTGCGGTCGGTGTGCAGCGGATGGCCAAACGCAAGGCCATTATTAGAAGCTTGCCTTCTGTTGAAACCCTTGGCTCAGTTTCCGTAATTTGTTCCGACAAAACAGGAACGCTTACAAAAAATGAAATGACTGTAACCAATCTGGAGACGACACAAAGTCAGTATGAAGTGACGGGAACAGGTTATGCCCCTAAAGGTGAGATTAACCAAACGAACAGTAAATCGGAAACGAAAGTAGATGATGTACTTAAGCAGCTCCTCACCTGTGTTCATATTTGTAACGATGCCAATCTGCGCCAAGATGAAGCGGGGCACTGGATGATTGACGGTGACCCGACCGACGGCTGTTTTTTAACACTCGTGCGTAAATCTGATTTGAATGTGCCGACGTATAAAGTGATCTCAAAAATTCCGTTTGATTCTGATTATAAGTATATGGCTGTCTTGGCAGAAATTGAGCAAGATCACTATTTGTTTGTCAAAGGCGCGCCAGACCGTGTATTTGAAATGGTGCAAAAAAATGAGGCTGCGGGCTTTGATCTAGACTATTGGCAACAGCGCATGTCACTCCGTGCCAAAGAAGGAGAGCGGGTCATCGGTGCTGCTTATAAAAAAATCGGCTCCGCAATGGACTCAATTGGACATCATGATTTAGAAGAAGGAATGGAATTTCTCGGCATTGCCGGTATCATTGACCCGCCAAGAGAAGAAGCAAAGCAGGCGGTTCACACTTGTACAGAAGCGGGCATTCAAGTGAAGATGATTACCGGAGACCATGCTGATACGGCTAAAGCCATTGGAAAACAGCTTGGCATTGGTGATGGAGAAAAAGCATTGACCGGTCGAGAGCTTGATAAAATGTCAGATGAAGAGCTGGAAGATGCGGCGGAATCAACGCATATTTTTGCCCGTACGAGTCCAGAAAACAAGCTACGCCTCGTTAAAGCCTTGCAAAAACGTGGACATATCTGTGCAATGACTGGAGACGGCGTTAATGATGCGGCTGCGCTTAAGCGTGCTGACATCGGCGTCGCAATGGGAATTAAAGGAACCGAAGTGACGAAGGACGCAGCAAAGATGGTGCTTGCTGATGATAACTTTCAAACGATTGTGCACGCCGTTGAAGAAGGACGACGTGTCTATGACAACGTGAAGAAAACCATTCTCTTTATTTTGCCGACAAACGGAGCCGGCGGGATATTAATCGTAGCGAGTATCTTTTTAGGAATGACGATGCCGCTAACGCCTGTGCAAATTCTCTGGGTCAACATGGTTGTCGCCATCACCGTCTCTCTCGGTCTTGCCTTCGAGCACTTGGAAAAAGGGGCGATGAACAGACCACCGCGTAATCCGAAAGACCGGCTCTTATCGCCTTATTATTTGTTCCGAATTTCATTTGTCTCGATTATGATTGGAATCGGGACGTTATGGATGAATTCATTTATGCAAAAACAAGGCTATAGCGGAAGTGATTTGCAAACGGTTATCTTGCAAATGTTTGTTATGGGGCAGTTATTTTACTTGTTCAACTGTCGGAGCGAACTCGGCTTTGCTTTTAATAAAGACTTCTTCCGCAATAAAGCAGTTTTTCTTGTCGCCGGGATCTTAATTGTGCTTCAGCTCGCGTTAACGTATATTCCGTTTATGAATACGGTTTTTCAAACAACGCCACTTGCCTTTTCCCAGTGGACAATTCCTGTATTAATGGGTCTATTCGTTTTTGTTGTGGTCGAAATGGAGAAAAGCATTTCGAGAAAGGTGTTAAAACGTGAAGTGAGGTAACTGAAAAAAGCTGATTCCGTTGAATCAGCTTTTTCTACTTGAGAATTGAAGAAGACGATCAACGAACATATGCCTATTTACGCAATTATTAAAAGACAGGAACTGCCTCTCATTCATGATAAACTGAACGTAACTTATGATTGAGGTGCTGTTATGTATACATATTGGTCAATGGCTTCCGTCATTGTTTTGATGATTGGCTTTATTTTACAATTTCCTGCTTGGACGATGATTGCCGTCGCGATTGCGGGCGTACTTACAAGTTTTAAAACAACGGGCTACATTAAGTGGTTTGTGCTGGGTGCGAATGGCTTGTTTCTTTTGATTGCTGCTTATTTTGCCCTGCTGTTCTTGTTTGCATCTTTATCGTAACGATTTTTTCTGTTTGATGAGTTACGGTAAATAAATGACAACATCAAACGAATGAATCCTATCGGGTAGGCAGGCAGCCGGTTATTCTTTGCTTAAGAACTTATAGACAACTTTAATCAATGACAATAACTTACCAATCAGATACGACCACACGAATGAAGCAAGCGTTAACAATAGAATATCTAGCCAGCTAATTGGACTGGTCGAAAGAAAACTAACAATTAGTAGGAAGAGAAAGACAAAAAACGTACGAACTAAAAAAACACTCGACATCAGCCAGGCTCCTTTTCTACTTTTCAAAATGGTTTGTTATCTATGTTACCATAGAATAAAGGAGTGATCTCAATGGAATATAAAACGATTTTATTGCCTGTGGCGGTCACAAAAAAACAAACAGCAAAGATTGAAACGATTTTAAATGAAACAGCAGAAGAAGGCTGGGACCTCATTTCCATGGAAGCACAAACGAGTATGGGAGGAACAGACGGAAACTTAGCCGTGTTTAAGCGAGCAACATAAAGAGCGGCTCTTTATGTTGCTCTTTTTTTTCGGCGTTTTTCGAAAAAAGGTTGAACAAAGTAGCCACCGATAAACCCACCAACGGCGAAGCCAGAAACATAGGTCCAATTCGGCTCGCCTCCTAATAGCCAACTAACAATAAACATGATAAAAGCGTGCAGAAATGCTAGCTGAAGTCCTGCTTTTAAGCGATTACTCATTTTCTCATCCTCCTATTTAATGGATATAGAAATTTATTACCCTACTGCTTAAAATCGTAATCACTAACTGTTTTTTTAGTAAGAGATTAATCACGGGAATTGCTTGACACAATCATGTACGCTTTCGTAAGCTTAGTTAACCAGAACGTTTCAATTTGATACGACACACACTTATCCCACAACGAGATCCCTATTGATGTCGTTGTGGGTTTTTTTGCCAAAAAAGGAGTGAAGCCTATGACAAAAAATAGACGTATGAACCGGATATTTGCTGAGGACGGAAAGTCAATAACGCTCGCGCTCGATGGGGGTTATTTTTCAACAAAAACGGAAGGGATTGATTCGACGATTGCCTTAATGCCGCGTTTGATTGAAAACGGGCTTGATGCGGTTCTAGTCACCCAAGGCATGGCAAAAACCTATGCTGCGAGCTTCTCGCGAATTGCGATGCTCGTGCGCGCGGATATGTCAGCAGCAATCTTTGATGCGAGCGTGCCTGCAACGATGGCTTGTTTATCGGTGGAAGAAGCTGCTCGGATCGGTGCTGACGGCATCATTTCAATGACCTTTCCCGGAGCACAGAATGAGATGGAGTCCCACGCCATTGCCTCTGCTCTTGCACGTGATGCCGAGCGTTGGAATATGCCGTACATGTGCGAAACGCTTCCATACGGCTATGCCGTCACAACGGAGGACTCGGCGAAGGCAAGCGTCATCGCAACAGCGGCGCAAATTGGCGCAGAGCTCGGAGCAGACATCATTAAAACACGCTTTAGCGGCAAGCAGGAAGACGCGCTTATTGTTGAGTTGGCAAATCGCCCTGTGCTGGCACTTGGTGGTCCAAAAACGGAAGACATGGAAGCGTACTTCTCGTTTGTAAAGCATTGTCTTGACGTCGGCGCAAGCGGTGTTGCGGTTGGACGCAATATTACGCAGAATCCGCATCCGGTAGGTGTTGTTGCGGGGTTAAATGTCTTAATTCACCTTGGCGGAAGCGTAAACGAGGCTTGTGAAGCGTACCAGGCATAGCGTGAACGTGTTGCAAATACATTGTTTTGTAAGCGGTTTATCAATCTTTGCGAAACGAGGTGAGATCGTTGGAGAAGTTTTTAATGGGAATTGATAATGGTGGGACGTTAACAAAAGCAGCCCTTTACACAATAGATGGAAAGGAAGTCGCGAGCGCCACTCGCAAGACGACGATGCTAATGCCTGAGCCGTATCACACAGAGCGGGCGATGGACGAATTGTGGGAAGCGAATTGTAGCGTCATACAAACCGTTTTGGCAAAGGCAGAGATTGATGCGAGCCAAATTGCGGCGATCTCTTTGACAGGGCACGGCAACGGCGTTTATATCACCGATCAGCATGGTGTACCGACATACAACGGAATCATTTCAACCGACAGTCGGGCCAAAGCGTACATCGAAAGCTGGTACCAAGATCCAGCGTTTGAAACGGAGGTATTGCCGAAAACGATGCAGTCAGTTTGGACGGGGCAGCCGGTAGCCCTGTTAGCGTGGTTAAAGGAAAAGAAGCGGGAAGTGTATGACGCGACCGCTTTTATTTTTATGGTGAAAGATTACGTTCGCTTTAAATTGAGCGGTGAAGCGTACTTAGAAATAACCGATGCATCGGGCACAAGTTTGTTAAACGTAAGGGACCGCTGTTACGATGCCGATCTGCTTGCTTTCTTCGGCATAGCCGAAGTGATGGAAAAGTTGCCACCACTAAAGGAATCAACCGACGTTTGCGGCTATGTGTCAAAAGAAGCAGCTGAAGCAACAGGCTTAACTGTAGGAACGCCAATTGCTGGCGGCATTTTTGATATTTCGGCTTCCGCTGTTGCCTCAGGACTTGTTGAAGAAGGGACGCTCTGTATTGTTGCAGGCACTTGGAGCATCAATGAATTCATTACAAAAAAACCAGTAGTGGATCATGCACTCTTCATGACGTCCATTTACTGTTTGCCTGATTACTGGCTAACGACAGAGGCGAGCCCGACGTCAGCGAGCAACCTCGAATGGTTTATCGACCAGTTTATGGAGCTGGAAAAACGCGAGGCAGAAGCAGGTGGTCGGTCTGTATATGAGCTTTGTAACGAGATGGTTGCGCAAACCACTCCCGAAGAAAGTGACTTGCTGTTTTTTCCGTTTTTATTTGGTTCAAATACAGTAGCCCACGCCAACGCCGGCTTTATCGGCATGAACAGCTGGCATCAGAAAAAGCATGTTGTCCGTGCCGTGTACGAAGGGATTGTGTTTAGCCATCTCGTTCATATTGAGCGATTGCTTCGCTATGGGGAAAAGCCAAAGCGCTGTCGAATCGCCGGAGGAGTCACAAAATCAGCGGTGTGGGTGCAAATGTTTGCCGACTGCCTCAAGCTACCAATTGAGATTGTCGAGGTTAACGAACATGGTACGCTCGGAACGGCGATGTGTGCTGCGGTCATGCAAGGATACTACAGCTCAATGAAGGACGCAGCCGAAGCAATGGTGCAGGTGGGTCGGACCATTGTGCCAAACCAGGAACAATCATCTATTTACGCAACGAAGTTTCAACGCTACAAGGATCGATTAAAACAAATGGAACCGATTTGGAAGGCAGGCGTTTAAAGCATGGACTTAGGAATTAAAGGCAAAACCGCGATTGTGACAGGGGGATCACGGGGCGTGGGCAAGGCAGTTGTTCTCGCTCTTGCTGAAGCAGGCGCTCATGTTGTTTTTACGTATCAAAGCAATCGTGCGAAAGCTGAAGCTTTATTGGAAGAGGTGCGTTTACGTGGGACGGAGGCAGAAGCGATTCAGCTTGATCTAAGTGATGCCGCGGCGACCGAAACGGTGATTGAGCAAGCTGTAAAGCGCTTCGGACGAGTGGATCTTTTAGTGAATAATGCTGCGGTCTGGCCAACAAGCTATGTGAAGGACATCGAGTTAAACCAATGGAACGAAACGATGCAAATCAATTTAACGAGCGTCTTCTTGTTATGCCAACGCTTTGTTAATCACTGCTTAACAGTCGGCAAGCCCGGCAAAATTCTAAACGTAACGTCGCAAGCCGCATTCCACGGATCAACAACAGGACATGCGCACTATGCGGCAAGCAAGGCCGGTTTGGTTGGTTTTTCGATTTCCCTTGCGCGGGAACATGCAAAGGACGGGATTAACGTCAACAGCCTTGCGCTCGGAATTGTCGAAACCGATATGATCAAAGACGCTTTGGCTCAAAACGAAGCGTATTACGTCAACCGCATTCCGCTAGGTCGAGTTGCCCAGCCGAAGGAGATCGCTGAGATTGCTTGTTTTCTCGTGTCCGAAAAAGCGAATTACATAACGGGAGCGACACTGGATGCAACAGGCGGAATGCTCATGCGCTAACAAAGGAGTGAAAAAATGAAACAAACATGTTTGGCAATTGCCGATTTGTTTATCCCAGCAGAGATGATGGCGGAAGGACTACAAGCCCTAGAAGAAGCAGGAATTGATGTAACGGTAAAACAATGGCACCACAACAGTTTGGAAGAGTTGCAGCAAGCGAACTTGGCGATTGAACAAGGGGGGAGTGAGGCCGTATTTCTGCCAGATAACCTACTTGAAGACATTGAACACTATGACATCATTATTACACAGTTCGCGCCGATCAATCGTCATGTCATCGAAGCCGCTACAAAAGCGACGCTAATTGGTGTGCTTCGGGGCGGAACTGAAAATGTGTATCTGAAAAAGGCACAGGAGCGGGGGATAACCGTCTTAAATACGCCTGGTCGAAATGCCCGTAGTGTTGCCGAGTTCACGGTCGGCCTCTTGTTTGCGGAAATGCGCAACATTGCTCGTTCTCACGCCGCGATGCAAGCAGGAAACTGGCGCAAAGATTTTCCGAATAGCGCTACTGTGCCCGAGTTAGAAGGAAGGACGATTGGTCTGGTTGGCTTTGGTCACGTCGGTCAGCTTGTTGGCAAGTTTCTACAAGGTTTTGATGCACGAATTGTTTTTTTCGATCCCTATTTTAACGGAGTGACTTCTTTTGAACAGGTTGACTTGAACACGCTGTTGCACGAAGCTGATGTTGTGTCTTTACACGGGAGACTTACGGAGGAAACGGCCGGAATGATTGGGGCAAGAGAACTAACGCAAATGAAACAAACGGCGATTCTCATTAATACGGCGCGCTCTGGGTTAGTGAAGGAACCAGACTTAATTCACGCGCTGCAAACGAATGAAATCGCAGGTGCGGCCATTGATACCTTTGATCAGGAACCGCTAGAAGCAGACAGCCCATTTCTAAAGCTCGATAATGTCACCGTTACAAGTCATATGGCCGGGAGCACGGCAGACGCGTTTCGCAATACGCCAAAAAAACTGGCAATACGAGTGCTGAAGTGGCTCAATCAAGCGTAAGCATTGGTCAATGGCCAATGCTTCTTTATGTGGGGATAAAATAGTTTGAGCATTTACCTTTTTTTATACTCATAAAACAAAGGAGAAAGACATTTGTCGAAATTCGCCTCTTCGCTACAGGAATTTTTATTTTAATATGGAATTAGTAAGAGTGGATATCGATAAAGGAGTGGCTAGAATGCTTACTAGAAAAAAAATTGAGGATGCTCATGAGCGTCTACAGAACAGAATTCACAGGACGCCAATGTTATCATCTCAAACGCTAAACGACAAAGTCGGTGCTTCTGTTTTTATTAAAGCAGAGCACTTGCAAAAAACCGGTTCATTTAAAATAAGAGGAGCGATGAACCGGGTACTGAAAGCTAAGGAGAGTGGCGCAAACCACGTTGTCGCTGCCTCTTCAGGTAATCATGGTCAAGCAGTAGCCTACGCAGCGCGTTCACTCGGGTTAGCGGCAACGATTGTTGTCCCGGAAACGGTCATTGCCGCAAAAGAAAAGGCAATCAAAGCTTATGGCGGCATCGTTATCCATTGCGGGACAACATCGGAAGAACGCTTGGATTATGCCCAGCAAGTAGTGAAAGAAATCACCGGAGCAACATACATCCCGCCTTATGATGACTATGAGCTGATGGCCGGGCAGGGCACGGTCGGTTTGGAAATTCTCGCACAAGTTAAGCAGGCTGAAGTCGTTGTGGTCCCAGTCGGTGGCGGCGGGCTCATGTCGGGAGTTGCCACAGCGATTAAATCGATGTATCCAGCGATTCAGGTCATTGGTGTCGAGCCAGAAGATGCCAATGATACCGAGCAATCCATTGAGGCTGGAAAGCGCCTATCGATCCCAGCAGCTCAAACAATTGCCGATGGTTTACGCGCGTCTGTTCCTGGTGAGCTGACGTTTCCCATCCTCCAGTCGAATGTAGACGAGATTGTTACGGTCTCAGACGAAGCGATTCGCGAAGCCTGTCAATTCTACTTAGCACGGATGAAGCAAGTCGTTGAACCATCAGGTGCTGTTACCCTCGCTGCACTTTTAGTTGGGAAAATTGATCACCAAGGCGGCACTGTTGTGCTCGTCGCCAGCGGTGGGAATGTTGACCTTGAGGCAATTGGGGAGCTGGTGTGAATGGTAATTAACAGCAGTGAAGGGATCCGATACCACTCTCTACTAGATTGGTAATCGATTTATTGAACGAACGGGTATCAAGCAATGGTGTATTGGGGAGAAGGTTTGAGATGGTATGTAAATGGCGTCATGCTAACCTATCTCGTATGGCTGTGTAGCATCATTCTGTTCGTTGTCTCATTCAGAAAACTCGCGGCACGCACTCGTTGCATGCGCCGATCACGCTGTTACGTCAAGTAGCGGGCTTTCTGTGGACGACGTTTGTTCTTATTGCCGGCTTATCGGAATGTGACGTTATTGCGGGGAGCGGTTTGTAATGAATCGCTCCCTTTAACCAAAGAAAGGGAGCGTCAGAATATGCCACTTAAAAAGAAACCAACGAAGAAACAGGTGAAAGCACTCTATTTATTTACGATGATTATCTTTTTTTCTGCTTTATTAGTGGCAGTGTCTTTCTTATCGTCAATGTTAATGAGCTAATGAAATTCAATATTAACCCAGGTCCGATCCCTTTTGCTACAGGGATGAGCCTCATTTGCGGGCTTTTTAGCCTGTATTGTTTTCGAAAGATTAATTAATCGGTTTGCTCTTTATCTGATAATTAGTTGACATTTTTAATGAAGGAGGTTGGCGCACATGTCACCAAAAAAGAAAGAAGATATGGAAAAATACAAAGGCGCTTCACATATTTTTTATTTGTATTTTCTATTTCTGCTTCGTTGCGGGCAGCGTTTTTCTGATTGTTAATGTCAACGGTTTAATTAAATACAGCGTTAGTCCTGGTCCAATTCCTCTTATTGTATTAGGAAGTTTGCTTGCCGGGATCATGCATACGTATCGTTACCGAAAGTTGTATAAGAAATAATGTCTACATTCTATCACTCAAATGCTTTTTTCAACACTTCTATCCGCAAGGCTTTGCTCTTTAAGACAATCTCGCTTGATTCAACCATGTCGTAACCGTGCACCGTGCCTTCCGTCTTGTTCAAGATCACGTCAATCTGCTCATTCCTTAGTGCTTCGGCATAGTGAATTCCCTCGTCGCGTAAGCAGTCAAACTCGGCTACTTCGATATAGGCACTAGGCAGATTGTGATGAGAGTCAGCGTCTATTGGTGACGCATAGTTTGCGTCGCTCGCTGTGTCTTTAAGGTAGAGTTTCCACATTTTTTTATTGAGGACTGAATTCCACATCGGCGTATCTGTATAGGTTTGCATTGAAGCTGTTTGCTGTTTTTTATCCATGACTGGATAGATTAATAGTTGAAAGGCGATTTCCATTTCCGCTCGATCGCGAGCAAGCAACGTTACACCAGCAGCAATTGCCGCCCCCGCGCTATCTCCGCCAACAGCAATTCTATCTTTCTTTATATCCAGCTCTTCTGGATGGTCAAACACCCACTTAGTTGCCGCGTATCCATCTTCTAAACCGAAAGGAAATGTGTACTTCGGCAATAATCGATAATCAACAAATACAAGTTTGCAAGGTGTTTGCAGTGCGTAATCGAAACAGAGATTAAGGTGATAAGGGGCTTCTTTTAGTGCAAACGCGCCTCCGTGGAAATACACCAAGCAGTTCTTTGTTTCAACGTCTGTTGGTTCATAAATGTGAATCGTTATTTCATCGCCGTTATAACCGCTAATCGTCTTTTTTGTCATCTTTAAATTTGCCGGAAGCGTGATGCGGTTGTTTTTTCTGGCGACTAATTTATTGAGCAGAGGAAGTAAAAAGGTAGCTTTGTTTTTTCTAAACTTTTGAAGTCGGGATGGATGGGATAAGAACGCAACGGGAACACTCCTCAATCTTTAATGGTACAATTGTAACGTAGCGAAAAAGAAAGGCAATAGCTTCGAGCCGAACTGTGACAAAACAGAGGGGATTGTACCAAATGAGTCTACATGAGTATGCGAAAGAGTGTTTAGCTGAATCATTACTCGAGCTAATGGAACAGAAATCCTTTCATTCGATTTCTATCACGGAATTAACGAAAAAAGCAGGTTTTTCGAGAATGACGTTTTATCGAAATTATGGAACGAAAGAAGCGATTTTGTTAGAGCTACTTCAAGAGAAAACGAGTCAGATCCTCGCTTTTTTTCAGACAAAACAAGAAACCCGTGTCAGTGATTTTTTAATCTTGTTTTTTAAAACATTTCGAGCTGAAAAAAGACTGATTCTGCTGCTGATTCAAGCAAACTTAACCCATTTATTGCATGAAAGCTTCCAAAGAAATGCAGAAGCGCTCATTCAGATGTATCAACAACATGGTTGGTTTAAAAATGAACAGGTTGAGACCTATAAAGTCCATTTTATTGCTGGTGGTCTCATTGAAGTATTAATCAAATGGGCTGAAAATGACATGCAAGAGACGAACGAAGGCATGGCGCAAACCGTATCTACCTATCTTTCACTATAAAAAGAGACAACTCATCTCAGCATTTCAGCTCAACTTATGATAAAATGTTTTCTTGGATACAACGACGGATAAATAGCTGAAATAAAAAGGATTGAGTAAATAGATGAGTGTATTATCAGTTAAAGACTTAAGTCATGGATTTGGTGATCGGGCGATTTTTCAAGATGTTTCATTTCGTTTGTTAAAAGGGGAGCATATTGGTCTAATTGGAGCAAACGGTGAGGGGAAATCAACGTTCATGAACATCATCACGGGCAAGCTGATGCCGGATGAAGGAAAAGTGGAATGGTCTAAAAAAGTTCGTGTAGGCTATTTGGACCAGCACACCGTGCTCGAACGTGGTATGACGATGCGCGATGTGTTAAAAGGTGCATTCCAATATTTGTACGATATTGAAAGCGATATGAACGGCATGTACGACAAGATGGGTGATGTCACGCCAGAAGAACTTGAGAAACTGCTTGAAGAAGTCGGTGTGCTTCAAGATACGTTAACGAACAATGATTTTTATATTATTGATGCAAAGGTCGAAGAGATTGCTCGGGGACTTGGATTAGATGATGTTGGACTTGAGAAAGATGTCGAAGATTTAAGCGGCGGACAACGGACAAAAGTGTTGCTTGCCAAGCTTTTGTTGGAGAAGCCAGACATTCTCTTGCTCGATGAGCCGACAAACTACTTAGATGAACAGCATATTGAATGGTTGCGCCGTTATTTGCAAGAGTATGAGAATGCCTTCATCTTAATCTCCCACGACATTCCGTTTTTAAATAGCGTAATTAACTTGATTTATCATATGGAAAACCAAGCACTGAACCGCTATGTCGGCGACTACGACCATTTCCTTGAAGTGCATGAAATGAAAAAGCAGCAGCTTGAAGCAGCTTACAAGCGCCAGCAACAGGAAATGTCGCAGCTGAAAGACTTTGTCGCACGTAACAAAGCGCGCGTATCGACGCGTAATATGGCGATGTCCCGCCAGAAGAAGCTTGATAAAATGGACGTGATTGAGTTAGCAAAAGATAAGCCAAAGCCTCAATTTAACTTCAAAGAAGCACGCTCAACAAGCAAGCTCATTTTTGAAACAAAAGAGCTCGTAATCGGTTATGATGAGCCGTTATCGCGCCCGCTTGATTTGCGGATGGAGCGGGGGCAGAAGATTGCCCTTGTTGGTGCAAACGGAATCGGGAAAACAACCTTGCTGAAAAGCTTGCTTGGGATGATTCAGCCGATTGCTGGAACCGTTGAGCGTGGCGATTACCAAGAAATTGGCTACTTTGAACAAGAAGCAAAAGCCTCCTCGAACACGTGTATTGAAGAAATTTGGCAGGAGTTTCCTTCGCTTGGACAAGGAGAGGTCCGTTCAATTTTGGCCCGATGTGGGTTAACAACAAAGCATATCGAAAGCAAAATGATCGTCTTAAGCGGGGGCGAAAAAGCAAAAGTTCGCCTCTGTAAGCTGATTAATCGTGAATCGAATTTTCTCGTACTGGATGAGCCAACAAACCATTTAGATGTTGATGCCAAAGCGGAATTGAAACGCGCACTACAAGCGTACAAAGGCAGCGTCCTGCTCATTTCCCATGAACCGGAATTTTATCAGGATATTGTGACCGCTACATGGAATTGTGAAAACTGGACAACGAAGCATGTGTAATCAGAGAGCGTAAATAAACATTAAAAAAAGAGAAATGATCTTTGGAGTAGATCATTTCTCTTTTCGTGTCTCATCGTAACTAGCGTAAGGAGAACCCGAGACTCCTGTGGAAGAGAACGTGTCTGAAGACATCGAAGTGATGATTTTTCCACTTCGAGGGCTGAAGCCGTTCCCACGGAAAGCGAGGGATTCTCCTGTAGCGGAATTAGTGCAAAGTTTGTGTTTTAAAGCAATATTTAAGGTTTTTCTCTAACTATTTTACTATCGACTTCTATTTCAGGAAAGCGCTGTTGCAACTCATGTAAAAATGAATGCTTATTTTTAGGAGATATTTTGACACTACCTGAAAAGGTAGTTTTATTAAACACTTCAAGTGCATCTCTTGAAGAAAGAATTCGATGTCCACTAAAAATGTTTGATGTAGCAGAAATCTTTGTAATTTTATTTATTGGTATAGTGCTTTTAAATGGTCCCCCTTTTACAATAAGATGAGAATCACTAATTGTATATGTAATGGTAAAGGGAATCCAAAGAATGAAAAGCCCACAGAAAATAAAAGACGCAAGCAGCACAATGATGGCTCCTAGTGGGGGATTCCCTATTATAGTAGGCAGAATGGTAGGGACGCTTAAGAGCAACAAACCGCTACTTAACAAACTAACAAAAAATAAATCAACTTTTGAACGAAAAACCATGTAATCAAACCTCTCAATCTAATGTACTGCTTTTCTTATTATAGCAAACAAGTTGTACTTTTAAGCTTTAGTTAAGGTAGATGTCTAATTATTAACATAAGGTAGAAGTGACAAGGAGGCCATTTGAATATAATAGCTAGTAACCGAGGGCGTTGATAACGATGTTTTAAATGATCCCACTTCCATGTCAATTTGCGTTTTATCTTTGGCTTCAAAGTTAAATTAACACACGCCCTTAGCAGTAAAGGGCGTGTGTCAGATAGGTTTTTTTAATCGCGTTCTTGTTTTAAGATGTCACCGTTTTCGGCGTTTAGATCAATTTCATATTCGACATCATCAATGATGAGGTCCAGTTCGTATACAGCTAAGCCATCGTCATGATCTAGTTCACTATCAAGAACACGGATATTGGCACCGAATTGTTCTTCGAGCAAGGCAATTAGTTCATCGAAGGAAAGCAAGTTGGCTTGCTCCGGTGTGCTTTTTCCACTTGCTTTTACTAGGTCATCATCCATCTCTACAATGTCGCCTGTTTCAGCGTCGATCTTGATGTCCACGTCATCATCAAGAAAGAACTCTGTTTCATAAACAAGCTTGCCGTTTTTAAGTTCAAGCTCAGTTTTCTCAATTTCTGTTAAACCCGTTGTTTCTTTAGCGATTTTCTCAACCTCTTCTTTTGAAAGGGCAGGATTGGCCTGTGTTTCAGCTAAAAGCAGATCCCCGTCAATTTCAATAATGTCACCTGAATCTACAGCAATTTCAAATTCATACGTTTCTTTATCTGTGCGGACATCGATCTCATAAAGCGCAACGCCGTCATCTTCGTCTTGTTTCGCTTTAATCATCTTTCCACTAACATAGTCTTCAGCTTGTTTTACGGCTTGTTCAAGTGAAGGCGATGAGACGTTCGTTGATTCAGCTACATGTACAATTGAGTCATTGTTCGATGTTGAGTTTTTTTCTTCAGCGTTTGCCACCGTCCACGTTGTCCCACCGATTAAAATAGCTGCTGCACCTGTGATCATTCCAATTCGTTTGTTCATTTTGTATTCCCTCCATCATTTTTAAGATACTCTTATCATATCCAGCCAAGATGAAGGAAAGCTGAAAGAAAAATGAGAGTTTGATGAGAAATAGCCTCATTAATCCCAGATAACTGAAATGACTTCGCCTGAATAGGCATCAATGATGACGAGCGCATCGTCATCGCGTCCTGTATCTTCAATTTCCACCTCGTAAACGAGGCGGTCGTTCCGCGTTTCTTGCTCAATGTCTTCAAGCGTTCCCGGCACGGTTTCCAAGGCGATCTCCCCAGCTCGGTCGGGTGAAAGGATGACGGCTTCTTGTTCGAGCGTATTGCTTATAATTTGACCACTGTAGGCATCCATTTCGGCTGTTCCAGTCCGACCATTGACGGTGAAAGTCAGGAGGTAGCGTTCATCGATAAGTTCGGTTGTTAAAAAATTAACAGGATCATCGTAGCTATCATTCAACAAAGACTGTGCCTGTTCTTCGTCAATCGGCTCATTTTGTTGCTCTAATAGCGTCAGTGACTGCACAGCACCTGATGTCCCACTTAAAACCATTTCATACAAGCCAGCCCCTCGGCGAAACGTTAGTTCATACGTTTCTGCTTGGCTGTTGTAAGAGAGGGTTTCAATTTCATCTGGATGGTAGCGTTCGAGCGTCAGCGTTTGAATGTCTTCTTCACTGACAATTTCAGGTCTGAACAATTGGTAGAATAGAAGAGCACCAATGACAATACTGGCGAAAAGGGCAGTTAGCAACAAGTAGCTAATTCGTTTCATCCGTCTCCTCCTTTTTTGCGGTTGGCAAAGTCACGATAAAAGAAGATCCGACACCTTCTGTGCTCGAAAGTGAAAGGGAGCCGTTATGCTCCGCAATGATTTTTTGAGCAATGGCTAAGCCTAAACCGCTGCCGCCAGTATCGCGCGAACGGGCTTTATCAACTCGGTAGAATCGTTTAAAGATGTCTTCTTGATCCGCTGCTTTAATCCCGATTCCTTGATCAATAACGGCAATCGAGCAGTTGTCTGACCCAGATGAACGCAGCTCAAGCGTGAGCGATTTATCCGAGTATTTGATTCCGTTATCCAGTAGGATAAACAGAAGCTGTTTTAACAACGGTTCTGATCCAGTCACGTAAAGCGGTCCGTTGCTGTCTTTTACATAAATGGTACGACCAGATGCAACGCTCATTCTTTCCGCAGTTTCCGAAACTAGGCGATTTAACCGAATCAATTGTTTTTCGTGTGTAGGTGTTTCACCGTTCGCTAGCAGGAGCATTTGTTCTGTTAATCCTTTCATTCGCTGTGATTCCGATAGAATCGCTTCAACTGCTTCATCAATCATTGCTTGATCGTCTTTGCCCCAACGCTTAAGCATATTCGTATAGCTTTCAATAACGGTCAGCGGTGTTTTTAGTTCATGTGAGGCATCAGAGACAAACTGTTGCTGCTGCTCGGCGTTTTGCTGGAGCAACTCAATCATATGGTTAAATGAACGGCTCAAATCAGCAAGCTCATCTTTTTGCGTTGGAAGATGATCGACTTTTTTCAACGTACCTCGGATACGAATGTCGTTCATCGTTGCTGCGAGCGAGCGAATCGGACGAACGATGAACCGACCGAGAGCTTGACTGGCCAAAAATGTCGGAACGAGCACGACAAGTGAAGCAATGGTTAAGATCATCCCAAGAAGCGGTACGGATTCATCGTAATGTTCTAGCTGCTCGGTTAGCTGAAGGGAGACAATTTGACCATCGTTCCAAATAAGCGGTACTGACGCAGTCGCATAGCTCTCTTCATCAACGGTCTCGAGCGCAGCCACTTCACCAGCATTGAATCCCGTTGGCAAATCGAGCAGCTCTTGATTTCGTGTCACCGTTAACAAGATGGTTCCTTGCTCATCTATGAGACGAAGCATACCAGAGCCAGGGGCGTAGGCATTTAAATACTGTTCCCGCGCTTCGGGACTCATGCTGGTCTGATCAAGGCTCGATGCCACCGTAATGGCTTGTGTAGCGACGCGATCCAATTCGCCTTCTGTTAAATTTGCTTTGAAAAACGTATAGACAGAAACGTTCACAAGTAAGATGAGCACAGCAACAAGTCCAGTTGAGAACAAGGTAATTCGCCACGAGAGCGTCATTTGTCAGGCTCCTTTAACATGTAACCGGCGCCGCGCACGGTTTGGATGAATGAGTATCCAAATGGTTTCTCCAGCTTATTACGCAAATAGCGGATATACACATCAACAATATTTGTTTCACCGTAAAAATCATAGCCCCATACGTGTTCAAGCAGCTGCTCTCGTGACAGCACTTGGTTTGGATGTTCAAGTAAACAGCAGAGCAATGTATATTCCCTATTCGTGAGCGAAACCGGATTTTCATCAATGCGAACATCATGAGAAGCGGTATCGACAGAAAGGGGCCCAACTTCTAATCGAACAGCTGGTTTTGCCGGATTAGCCGCAGCTGTTTGTCTGAGGCAGGCGCGAATTCGAGCAAGCAGTTCTTCAATTTCAAACGGTTTCGTCATATAATCGTTTGCGCCAAGATCAAGACCCGTTACTTTGTCAACGGTCGCATCTCTTGCGGTGAGCATAATAACTGGTGTAAAATCGTCACGGCTGCGGACACGGCGAAGTAGTTCAATCCCGCTTAGGCCTGGGAGCATGACATCAAGTAAAAGTAGATCAAATGTATTTTCTTGCAAAGCTTCCCACGCCTCAAGCCCGTTTTTAAAAATGGTAACGGTATATCCTTCATGGGTTAACTCTAGTTCAAGGACACGGGCAATTCGTGGTTCATCTTCAACGACGAGTAAATGGCTTTTTGTCTTCATTTGGAAATCCTCACATTCGACTTATGTTCTTGATCGTAGCGTACACAAAAAAAGCGGGAGTGACAAGTAGATTGACAATGGAAGCAATCTTCATTATAGTTATTAAGGACTCTCTATATCTGTAATATTGGAGGAAAACAATATGGATAATCGACTACAACGGAAAATAACCAATTTGGAAACAATTGAGCGCTTTCCAGCAAGTGAAGCAATAAATTTTGTTACTCTAAATGAGATGGATGAGGTGCTCGACCTTGGTGCAGGAACAGGCTATATTACATTTGCCATTGCTAACTTGGTCAAATCGGTTCAGGCATTTGATTTTGATCAAGACATTCTCACCTATATTGAAACAAAAGCAGAGGAACAGAACCTAACGAACGTCCAAACAACACAAGGTGATTTTAAATCGATGCCGTTTGCCGAAAGTCGTTTTGACAAAGCGATTGCGTCGATCTCTTTGCATGAAGTAGAGCCACTTGATGAAGCACTTCAGGAGATTTATCGCGTTTTAAAAGACGATGGCTTGTTCCTCTGTATTGAAATGGAGAAGGAAAACCATCCGACTGCGCCGCGTGTTTCCTCAATCGAAATGGAAGAAGCGATGCGAAAAGCCGGATTTACAATCGTAGATAAGCGTCTACCAGCAACAAAAATTGCCAACCAGTCGGTTTACGTTATTGTCGGTAAGAAGTAATTGGCAGACGAAAAGAACCTTAAAAATCAAAAAAAACGCGGAAGAGATTTGATTTATTTCTTTCGCGCTTTTTTAGACTGGGTTTATTAATTGGGAAGGGAAAAGGTTGATGAACTCTAGCAATAATCGGTACGATAGACTAGAAGATCAATCTGATTTAAAGGGGAAGGGTATGCCGAAAATTGATAATATGTTAGCTATTTTATGGATGCTTCGTTCAGGCAAAAAAATAACCGCAAAACAAATCTCAGAAAAATTAGAGATGAATATAAGGACTGTGTATCGCTATATTGACACCATTTCAACAAGTGGCGTACCAATCATTTCAGAACCAGGACATAACGGTGGATACACGTTGTTAAACCATTTTATCGAGGCCCCGCTGTATTTTGATTTTAAGGAGCAAACGTCGCTTGCTCACGCCGCTATTTTTGCAAAAGAAGCCGGGTATTATGGAGGGGAAGCGCTAAATAGGGCCATTTCAAAACTCAATCATTATGCGAATGATGAGCAGGAAACAAAGATAAGCCAACATGTAAGTAGTCTTGAAGTAATAAGTCAATCACGTTCACACTCTATAGCAGCTTTTTTGAAGGAGTTGGAGCAGAGCATAGCTGACGGTTATTCAATCAACATTCTTTACCGTAAAAAGGGTGAGAAGCATTTTAATGATCGATTAATTGATCCGTACAAAATGATTTATTGGAAAAATAGGTGGTATACAATTGGTTTTTGCCATCTTCGTAATGATATCCGTAGTTTTAGAGTAGACCGAATTGAGAGTCTCATGGTTACCGAAAACACGTTTACCCGACCAGAACATTTTTCAGCACAGGACTTTTTTATAAAAAAGCTTCTTCCACCTATAGAAGGCAGAAAAGAGAGTGTATCTTTGGTACTTAATGGCGATGACCATGTATTGGCAGATATTTGCCAACATTGGTTTTTAGGTCATTATTTACATGAACGAACTTCAACACAAGCCGTCTTCTTGCTTGATAGCGATCTCTTGCATACATATGTCCCTCATTTACTCTTACCGTATAATCAATCACTTAAAGTGATTGAGCCACTAAGTCTGAAGAAAAGACTTGTTGAAGTGCTCTCGGAATTAATCGAATTTCATCAAGTATATGAACTACCCTGACGGTAACTGTCAGGGTAGTTCGTGTATGGTAGCTATATCAACGGTGAATGGAGTGTGATTGAATGCAAACAAAACATGCTTTTCTTTATGTATTTAATACAATGTCGGACTGGGAATATGGCTATTTAATTGCTGAGTTAAACTCAGGAAGGTATTTCAAAAAAGATTTAGACCCTTTAAACGTACTGACAGTAGGTGCTACTAAAGAAATGATAACGACGATGGGGGGATTAAAGATCAAACCAGATCTTTCTCTTGATGAATGTAGCTTAAATAGTAAAGATCTTATCATTCTACCAGGAGGGACTACTTGGAATGAAGACATGCATCAACCTTTCTTGGAAAGAATTGATCAAGCTTTAAAGCGGGGTACTATTGTTGCTGCAATATGTGGTGCTATTGAAGCACTCGCCAACAGGGGGCATTTAGATACGAAAAAGCATACAAGTAATAACTTAGACTATACAAAAATGGTATGTCCGAACTATAAAGGCGAAATGTTTTATGAGAACAGGTCGGCAGTAAGTGATGCAAATCTCATTACTGCATCAGGAATCGCTCCGCTGGAATTTGCAATCGAGGTACTGAAAAAAATAGATGTCTTTACACCAGATGCATTACAATCATGGTATAACCTCAACAAGACTCATAAACCAGAATATTTCTACCAGTTAATGAATTCTATACAAAAATGACAGAACTAAAAAAAGCTCAATTCCTCTATTTTGGTTAAAAGAGAGATTGGGCTATTTAGTTTGAATTTTCCTATCGCTATCAATCGCATTCTTTTAAGAATTAAAAGAATGACGCTAACGTCAGCGCAATCAGGAAATGGTGAGACTAAGTAAAGAGAAGACTGGTTAAGCTCAACTGTTCCTCCGTGGCAAGCTTCCGCCTGTAATAGGGACAATCAACTCGCTCCAGCCATCATCAAAGACTTCTTTTTTTGAAGCCCAAACCCTGCTAGTCAAGTAGATTAAGTGAGTAGTGCGAAAAGTGTGCTATACTTAGTTGGGAATGACTGGAGGTAGCTAGATGGAACCGCACGCCGATTACGATTACTTTTTTTAATTGCCTTTATACCGCTACTCCACTAAACGAATTTCTGTCTTACAACCAGACGAGAAAGAAGCAGGGACCATGCGACGTTTTTATCGAACGAGGATGGAACGGGTTGTTGATGCGTTTTTAAAAATAGCCAATAAGAAAAACTACATTGCCACAATAAATGGAAAAGAAAAATCATATAGTGCTACTTATTTCTCCTTTAAAAACAGTTTGTGGCGTGATAAGTGGTACATCTATCCGACCGGAACATTGGAAGGTCAACCATGTGGACACTTTATTAATACAAGCAAAGTCACAACAAACCCGTGTTTTCTTTATGAAAAAGGAAATAAAGCTTATTTGTTTAGAAGTGATCTTCTAGATAAAAAAACGTATATAGAAAATAAGCAGAAACAAGTAATCGCCATCATCTTTTTTAAATCATTCACGACGGCGCGAAATACATATATCTCAATCAAAAAAGAGGAACTTGAATCAAGTGAAGTGTTGTTGCTTACTCATATTTATACGACAAATACCGAATAAACGCATCGTTACGGAAACTACTCATGAAACGTTAGAAGAGCGGAAATCTCTTGCTTCGGGTATCGAAATACAATCGAAGCTTATTATTTTCAGAGCAGTGCTTATAGCGCAGGCATTTGTTCTAGAAAAATGAATGATTAACTAGTAGCCAATAAAAAAGGAGAGATTAAATGAAGAAGGTGTTAGCTGGACTTGTTGCAGGCTTAGCGCTTGCAGCATGTTCCGGGGAAGCTGAAAAAGAATCACTTGAGACAGTGAACATACCAAATGAACCGCTTGAAGTAACTATTTTTGAGTCAGAGAAACAGGCAGAAAATGTGGATGAGGAAGAAGCGAAAGCGAGCATTAAAACATACTTGGACAGCAGCGAAACCTTATTAAATCAACGCTATCCTTATGAAGAAGTACTTGATTTAGGAGAACCGCTAACGGAATCTGAACAAGCAACGTTCACGGAGATTAATACTCTGTTAAAAGAAAACGATGAAAACTTTGCATTCTATATTGATAGCAATACGCTACCTGAAAACTATCAGGAAGAAACAGAACGAATTAGCGCCTATGTAACTGGTTTTAATTCTTATCTCGTAGAGCTTGATTTTCTTATGGATGACGAAGAAGAACTCGCCCTTGCCGATTTAGCCGTTCTTGGCAATATGCCTAAGCATGTTAACGGAAGAGAACAGGCGAAAATAGAAGAATTTTTGACTGAAAAAGGGATTGAAACAAAATTGTTTGCTGACATGCAGTGAAGAAGGGAAGCGAAGGATGAATTTCAGAACCGCACTTGAAGCAGATCTAAACGCCATTGTAGCCATGCTTGCTGATGATGAGCTTGGTGCTACACGAGAAAAAAACGTAGAGCCACTTCCTGAGGCATACATAGAGGCATTCCGAGCAATTAAAGCTCAAAAAGGCAACGTTATTTTACTTGTAGAAAAAGAAGACACGCTCGCCGGTTTTCTTCAGTTAACGATTATTCCCGGTTTAGCGCGGACGGGAATGAAGCGAGCACAGATAGAAGGTGTTCGAATTGGTCGAGCGTTTCGTGGACAAGGAATTGGTGAAGCCTTAGTGCAAAAAGCGGTTGACATTGCCAAAGAAGAAGGCTGTGGACTCGTCCAGTTAACGACAGACAAGCAGCGGAAAGATGCGCACCGCTTCTATGAACGAATTGGGTTTGAAGCAAGCCATGAGGGGATGAAGCTGGTATTTTAGAAGGAGAGGGTGTCGTGTACAAACAAACATTATGTTTTATCCGTAAAAAGGAGAAGCTGTTAGTTCTTAATCGAGAGTATAAGCCATTAAAAGGGCTTTGGAATGGCGTTGGCGGTAAGATTGAACCTGGTGAGACACCGAAAGAGTGCGTTATTCGAGAAGTCAAAGAAGAAACGGGAATTGATATTAGTTCGTGCAACATTATTGATAAAGGCATTATTACATGGAATACAGAAGACAACTACAGCGATGGACTTTATGTGTTTGTTGTAGCCATTGAAGACACTTATGACTATCAAACTCCTAGAAAAACAAAGGAAGGAATTCTCGATTGGAAATAAATTACCTGGTTAACTAGTGAAAAAAATTTTGGTGTAGGACAAATGATGCCTTATTACTTAAACAATCTCTTAAAGGAAGAGGGCGTGTTTAATCATCACTGCATCCTCCATAACAATATGTTAATTAAATATGAATTATTGCCGATTCATCATAGGAGTAAAAGTTGTGATAAAGAAATTATTCTATAAGAAAAGTCCTACAAATTTAACAATCAAAGCAATTGAAGCAAAACTAGCAGAGTACGGTTTCTCGAATGGATTTACTCAGGAAGTTGGTAGCGTACTAGCTGAGCGAAAAAAAGAATTCGACAACGATACGTTGTTCCAAAAATGGTTAACACGTTTGCATTATCGTCTTCCTGAAGGATTCAAATCTGAAGGTAAGGCAGCTCAGCTTTACGACCAGTATAAAATAGAAATTGATCATGTGCTTAAGCAATTAGAGCAAGAGACCAAGCTGTCTTGGCAAACTCAGACGGAAGATTTGAATTACCTGAATGAAAGCGCACGTAAGTGCCAACTTGTGATCAGGCATCGCTTAACGGAAGCGATTGATGAAATATTGGATCAGTGCTAGCGCATTCTGCGATTTACAATAAAGGAAAAAAGAAAGCCAGAGTAGTAGTTGTTCTGGCTTTCGTTCTGTTTAATTCTATCACTTCATAGGAGGAACGCTCGTCAAAAGCTGACTCTCTTTTTCTAGTGACATCCCCGCTTGCCAAGGACCCGTGCGCTTCGTTAAACTCCAGTTCAGCGTGTCAATAATCGTTTCATCAAGCGAGCGGTACGTCAACCCCGCAGCAATTGCCTTGTTACTATTTACTTGTAGCAAGCCGTTCATGCGGAGGGAATCAGGCAGCCAGAAGGGAAGTTCAATCCACGGCTGTACGTCGTTTTCTTGTAACGTCTCCTCATTTACCCAATAAAGCTTGGTTTCTTGCGGTGCTACAAGTTCCTGACATCGCTCAAGGAATGAGCGGAATGAAAGGGGGGCTTGTGGTCCCGTTGCATTAAATGTTCCTGTTTGTCCCTGCTCAATTAATTGAAGAATCCATGTAGATAAATCACGCACGTCAATAAACTGAACAGCTTTGTTCTCAGAAACATCGGGCACAAGCACGTTGCCTCCTTGCTTCATACGCCAAGGCCAATAAGTAAAGCGATCCGTTGAGTCATCAGGACCGACGATCAGCCCGGGACGAATAATGAGGGAGCGGTCATAGAACGTTTCATTGACGATAACTTCACTAGTTGCTTTGTTGCTCGCGTAGTCATCTTGGTCGAGCTCGTGAAGAGCATCCGATTCAAGGACAGGACCCGATTGGAGATTTTTGTAGGCGCTGACGCTTGATATATACACATACATCTTGCAGCGATCCTTCAGCTGATCAACAGAACGACGCACATCTTCGGGGTCTCTTCCGGCCACATCAATCACAACATCCCATTGATCTGTTAAACGCTTACTATCATCCGTGCCCCGGTCGCCAATAAGATGAGTGACACCAGCTGTATGCTGGAGGAAAGTCGGGTTTGTTGTGCCACGATTAAATAACGTCATTTTCATTCCTCTTTGCACAGCCTGTTCAGCAAGATGTTTGCCTAAAAACAAGGTCCCTCCAAGAATCAGAACGTTCATGATGCGGCCTCCTGACCGAGGACTGAGTCAATGACCCCATACGTTTTAGCTTCGGATGCGCTCATAAAATAATCTCTTTCCGTATCGTGTGCAACTTTATCATACGGCTGTCCGCAAAGATTAGCGATGAGCTGATTTAATTGCTTTCGCTGCTTTAAAATTCGCTGAGCATAAATATCCATATCAGAGGCTTGCCCCTTCATACCGCCAAGAGGCTGATGCAGCATAATTTCTGCGTGGGGTAGGGCAACACGCTTGCCTTTTGTGCCGGCGAGCAAGAGCACAGCACCAAACGAAGCAGCCATACCCGTACAAATTGTTTGAATATCTGGTTTGATATGGTGCATGGTGTCCATAATTGCAAAACCGGCTGAGATAGAGCCGCCGGGCGAGTTAATATACATGGAGATGTCTTTATCAGGGTCCTGCGAGGATAGGAACAAGAGCTGAGCAGTGACGCTGTTTGCCAGCGTATCATTAATTTCCGTCCCAATAAAAACGATCCGGTCTTTTAACAAACGTGAATAAATGTCATAGCTTCGTTCACCATGATTGGTTTGTTCCATGACATAGGGGATGGGAATAGACATTTGATTCTACCTCCTTGTGTAGTGTTCGATTAAGCTGCCATTCTACATTCCGAACTAGAACGAGCTTGTTGTTGCACATACAGTGCCGGGATGGAGATTGTATCGCTTAACAGGCTGGCAAGCAGCTGAACGTCTCCAAGCTGCAACGCTCGACTATAAAGCTGGACGCGAAGCACGTCTTCTTCAGTAAGATAATCAGGCTGATCGAACTGCTCACGAACATCACTGGTAATTTTCTGCCGGGCGCGAAACAACAGTGCCTTAACTGCGCCGACACTGCGGTTGGTCAAGTAAGCAATATCCTTAAGGCTGCATTGGCACACGTCTGCCATTAAAAAGATGACTTGTTGCTGAATCGATAAGTTTTTTACAACGCCGTTTAATAAGTAAGAAAGGTCAAATTGAGCCATAAACGGAGCTGGTTCTTGCGAAAGCTGACGATCATCTTCAAACGGAACGGCCGTTATTTTTTGTTTGCGAACCTCATCAATCCAAGCGTTTTTAGCAATCGTTGCAAAATAAGCCTTTGTGAAGGGCGTTGACTGCTTATTGGCGCGTTGAAACGCTTTAATCCACGTTAGTTGCATCAGGTCTTCAGCGTCTTGTTGGTGGTTAGTCAATGCATAACAAGTCTTCCAAATAGATGAGGAAGCACGCTGCCATGCTTCATTAAATGGTTGATTCACGGCTTTCACTCCTTTTAAACGCTCCTTTCATGGCTTATAACGGAAAAAGCTGTAAAAAGGTTACGCTCAAACAAAATTTTATTGGTATTATCATACACGAAATTGCGTTGAGAGGCATTGTTGTGCATTTCTTTTAAATCTAGTCAAATAAAACCGTTATTTTCTGTTATAATGAGAAACATTATCAATTAAACATATGAAGGAGATACATTATGCGCACTATGCTTTTTGTTACACTAACTGTTTCAGCTTTGTTTACTTTATCAGCCTGTCAAGGAAGTGATGCAGGAGAGGAAAGAACCGACGATAGCCATACAAAACAATACATGGCAGCAAACGGCGAGGTGGAAATTCCGGAAAATCCTGAACGAATCGTTGTTGCTGTTAACAATTTGGTTGGGTATTTTGAACCCCTTGGTATTACACCGATAGGTACACCTGAGGAAGTAATGGAAAACCCTGATTTTCAAGAGATCTTAGCAGACGTGACGAGTATTGGGACGGTAGACAATCCGTCGCTTGAAACAATTGTGGAATTAGATCCAGACTTAATTATTACACTCACACGGTATGAAAACATTGAACAATTTGAAGCAATCGCACCAACAGTAGCGATTGAGTATGGCGAAATGGATTATCGCGAACAGCTGCGAGCGTTTGGGGAGATGACGAACAAGCAGGCAGAAGCAGAGGAATGGATTACAAACTGGAACGAACAAATTGAGCTACATAAGGAAGCGGTGCATGAAGCTGTTGGCGAACAAACCGTATCGATTCTTCAACCTCACGCGAACGGCATCTATGCCTTTGGCCACAACTATGCAAGGGGCGGAGAGATCATCTATGACGAATTTCAGCTCAAGGCACCTGAAATTGCTCAAGCAGAATTAATCGACAACCGTGCAGGATTCGCGGAAATTTCAATTGAGGTGTTGCCTGATTATGCAGGAGATTTTCTCTTTACCGCGCCATGGACTGGTGACGATTTAGAAACGAGCGACGTTTATGAAACCTCCATATGGAAAAACTTAGACGCTGTAAAAAAGGATAACGTTTATATGTTTGAGAACAAATTCTCAAACTACAATGATCCCGTTGCGCTTGAATCACAGCTATCATTTATTGTGGATGCGCTAACGAAGTAGTAGAAAAGAAGCTTGGCTCTTAGCCAAGCTTCTTCTTGCGCTCAGACTGATTCTGTAAAATAATAGAAAAAAAGGGGGATGCTATGGTTTATAAAGCAATTGTTCTTTTTATTCATCTGTTATTTATTTTGTTTGGCTTTTTGCTTATGATTGGTGGTCCTTCAGCTCCTGATTATGAAAGAAACATGAATGTCGCGTATTTTTTTCTATGGTGTGTAATTGGTTTAATTATAGCTTCGTGTTGGATGAATGTAAGGTGGAAGAAATGGTGGCTGTTGCTTCTTTCGGTTATCGCAATACCGTTTTTCTATCAATTTGCAATCGAATTATCGCTTATATTTGGCTATGATTAACAAGCTTCCTACATCAAAAGGTGTAGATAGAAATAGTCTGAAGTCCAATGTGCGAACTGAACATTCCTCGTAAACTAGAAGTATTAAAAGCTTAGAGGAGAGTATTCAACATGAAGATAACAAAACTAGAAATTCATACATCGCATTTTGAAGAGACGACACTGTTTTACCGGGAGACACTTGGTTTTCCTCTATTAGCTACATCTGCCACTGAGGCAACCTTTCAATGTGGGGAGACGGCTCTAACGATTAAGCGAAGCACATCCGATTATTACTACCACTTTGCTTTCAACATCCCACCTAACTTGTTCTTAAAGGCGAAAGAATGGACGAAAAAAAGAGTTGTTTTGCTGCGAGAGCGAGGACAGGATGACGTTCACTTTACCGATGATATGGCGAAAGCGATTTATTTTGAAGATCCGGCTGGTAACATTGTAGAATTTATTGCCAGGAAAGAGACAACACCGAATGCCTCAGAAGAAAAATTTACAATCGGTCACATCAGCGGAATAAGTGAGATCGGATTGTCATCAAATCAGTTAAAAGAAGATGCAAATCAACTGCTCTCAATGGGCATTCCAGTTCGAAATGATGAAGTCATTCATTACTCAAGCTATTTAACTTTTTTCGGGGAGTATACAGACGGCGTTTATATTATCCTGGCTCCAGTCGGACGAAGATGGCTGTTTTCCACAAAAGAGGCAATCGCGTGTCCGATTTTAATTGAAACAGATCGAGGAACGATCACTCGAAAGGAATAAAAATAAGCCAATAAGATTTCAGCGACTGAGATCTTATTGGCTAATTTTATGTGCCGAAATCCATCACGCCCGTAAATAAAAAAATAATCCATAATAGAATATTGAAGGGAAATGACAGTGAGAGAACGAGCGAGAAGATCGGTAAACCTTTCTTTTCTGATGAGACGATTGCCAGAATGGATAAGAAAACACCAAGTCCCGTTAATGCAAATGCAAGAGGATCACCACCAGAACCATTTCATCACAATGGAGAAAACAAACGTTAAAACAAAACAGGCGCTCCCAACAGCTAGTGCACTGTAACGAATCCACGCACTCCATTTTCTAAACCGAGTTGTCACAGCTGTCATATGATCGTACTCCTTTCAAAGGAGAATTTGTTTCCATTTCTTTTACTATGGATGATTAATAAATTGTAGTACAATTATGAAAAAAAGATCATCCCTTAAAGGAGTTTACGATGAAAGAAATCGTTTGTTATACATATGAAACGTTTTTTGAGGAAGTTGCGGCAGCGGAGGTATTCACTTATCTTCACTATGACCGTCATCTGTTCCAGTGGAACAATCAAGTAATTGAAAATACCTATGAAACAACGGAAGACGAACTTAAAGAAGGCTCCACATATAGAAGCAAGATGCGAGTTGAAAAGAAAGAAATAGAAATTACGGTTACCATTAAAAAGATGGATGTACCTAACCACTTCATTGCTCATGCCCGAACAAAAGAGGGCGTAAACATTACGCAATACATACTAGAAGAGCGAGATGGTGGTACGCATTTTCAAGTAATCGTTTCTTTAATTCCAGGAAATCTTTTTTACTGGCTCTTAGCCCAAACGACGAAATGGGCTGTAAAGTTTGTTTACAATGACGTTTTCGAAGCGTTTAAGAAATATGTTGAAAAACGTCCTGATGCAGAAAAAACCGCGTAAAAACAAAGCTGCTTAAAAAAGCAGCACTTTTTTTGGATATTACCTTGCATTACAAGATACTATGGGCTATGCTTATTTTACCTTGTAATACATAGTAGTTAGCAGGAGGGAATGGATTGTCGCATACTCAAATGATGAAGGGCATCTTGGACGGCTGTTTACTGGCAATTATTCATGATGAAGAATGTTACGGCTATGAAATGGCGGAACGTCTTGAGCGGTATGGATTTTCAAGTATAAGTGAAGGAACGATTTATCCGCTATTGCTGCGTATGCAGCGAGAAGAGTTCGTTACATCACGCCGAAAAGCTTCTACAGCCGGACCAAAAAGAAAGTACTACTCGCTAACAACGAAGGGAGAGGAAGAGCTGCAAGCGTTTCTTGCTAGATGGGAGAAGCTGGAAGCGAATGTAAATGCCGTAATTCACAAAAAAATAAGCAATCGAGAGGAGAAGTCCGATGACAACGATTAATTTGTCTCAAGAAAGCAACCGTTTTATTGAAGATCTACGCGTCTATTTGTATTCAAGTGGCAAAAAAGAAAGTGAAATTCATGAAATCATTGAAGAACTGGAAGTGCATCTGTTTGAAGCAGAGGCAAACGGGAAATCGATTGAACAAGTTGTTGGCAACTCGCCGAAGCTTTACATGGAATCGATCTCTAAAGAAATGAAAACCGATCATAGGGGTTGGTTAAAAATCATACCAATCATTTTTCTAGGTGGATTATCTTACTCGATTCTTGGTGATTTACTTAGTCAAGGAACGCTAAGCTACAGTATTCTCTTACTGGTTGGTCTGGTGCTCAATTTCTTGCTTTTCTTTTTTGGCGTAGCCCTAAGCTTCCGGATTAGCGCTAAAAATAGCTTTAGAAAAACAACGGAGCTGCTCTGTCTTGCCGGACCAATCTTGGTTAGCGTGCTGTTTTTTGTAGCAATACTATTGATGGATAGGCGCTATGTCACGCCTGTGATTGAATTTGGAACAGCGGCGAGTCTCTTTATTGGTTTCGGATTCGTTCTGTTTCTAATCGCTTTATCGATCTGGTCGAAAACAATCATTATTCCGCTGACCTTACTTGCGCTTTACCTACCGTCTGAACTCTTAAAACAAACGTCGCTTAGTGAACAGACTCAACTCATTAGCAGCATGCTGCTGACGTACGGCATAATTGGCGGCTATCTCCTATTGTTTTTTCTAAAAGAAAAGAAAAAGGAAAATGAGCCAGTATGAACCGAGTAAAGATAGGTTCATGGCTACTAGATATCGATGTTGAAAAGACGGCAACGTATTATCGGCAAACGAAGATGATTGCTTGTACATGTGAGGACTGTCAACATTATGTTGCACAATGCCCGCAATTTTCTAACGAACGGACTGCTTTTTTTCATTCACTTGGGATTGATCCGCGAAAGGAAGGAGAAGTCTTTATCGTGATGGAAAATGACGATGGTACGGATTTATACAGCTGCTTTTACCATATTGTAGGTACGATCATTAAAGGTCCTGATGACAAACAAGTGATGGATACGGCTGCTGATTTTCGGTATTATTTTACTAATGAATTAGATTTAGTTCCAGAGGATTTTCCAAAACCAATTGTTCAAGTCGGAATGGAAATGAGTCTACAGAAGCAAGGTAATGTCTCATTGTAGTAAACGTGCGCGAGTTGACAGATGAACGATTAAAGGATATTGTATCCCCATCAAGTCTTTTATTCAAAAAAGAAGGTGATACGGTGAAATTCTCACGTGGAACAAACTATGCGCTTCATACAATGCTGCATTTAGCGATGTCGTCGGATAATAATAAACCAATTGGTGTTCAGCAGTTAGCGGAGCAGCAGTCGGTTTCACCAACGTACTTATCAAAAATTTTGACCAAGCTTGCGAAAGAGGGGATGGTTACATCCGTTTCAGGCGCAAATGGCGGCTATTCCTTGCGTCACAATTGGGAGTCCCTTTCGTTTCTTGATGTGATTCATGCGATTGAAGGAAAAACCTCGTTGTTTGACTGCCATTTTGGACATGGGTCAGGCTGCCCAATTGAGCAAGTCATGGTGCGAGCTGAGAAGAAGATGGAAGAGGAATTACGGCAAAGTAAGATTGCTGATTTAGTAAAAGATAAAGGCGCTGCTCATACATAAGCGGAGCAGCTTTTATCTTTGTTGAATTAAAGATATTACAGCTCTTTAATAGAGTGAGAAGGAGATGAAAGAAGAATGAATCAATTAAGTGATGTTGCATACTGGGCAGAAGCGTGGAAGAATGATCCTCATTCACCGATTAAAAAAATGAAGAAAGCAGGACTCGCTTCGCCTCATTCAGCAGGATTTATCAAGTGGGCAGAAGCATTTGACGCCAACTCTTTTACAGCGGAAGCAACGAAACGAACGGAACGCATTCTCAAGTGGGTGGAGCAGTATACAGGCTCACTAAATGGACGAACAATTTTAGATGTCGGCGCAGCCTCAGGCGTGTTTAGCGTGCCAATGGCAAAGGCAGGAGCAATCGTTACTGCCCTAGAGCCGACGAACATTCTGCGCGAGAAGCTTGTAAGAAATGCACCTAACCATTCGGTCGATGTGAGCATAATTGGGCAATCATTTGAAGAGTTAGCAGTTGACCAACTGCCTCGCTATGATCTTGTGTTTGCTTCAATGTGTCCAGCTATGATTGACTGGGATGCGGTCCAAAAAGCAATTGCTCTATCAAGCAAGCATGTTTACATTAGCTTAATGGCAGGACCGAAGAAAAATAGCCTCGTTGAAGAGCTGCTAAACGAGTTGAAAATAGAAGCACCTATCCAGCGTACATCGGATATGATGTATGTACTCCAGCTTCTCTACTTAACTGGCTATTCGTATCAATCACTGATTGAACAGCATGAAAAAACGATGCTGATGAAACGAGACGATGTGCTACAGCAACTTCATGCCTGGTTTTTAGATTACGACGTCACGCTAACGGATCAGCAACAACGCCTGGCAGCTGATTTAGTAAAGAAAAAGTATAACGACGATATTCCTGTCATAACAGGAGGACGCTTTGGAAAAGTGCTTATTACGAAAGAACAAACAAGCTTTCCGAACTAGCGGGGAGCTTGTTTGTTCAAGTGAAACAATTATGTAAGTCAACTCGTAGGATAGCTAGAGGTGATTGGATGAAAACAAAAATCATTTATAAGCTTGATAATGGCAAAGAAACGGAGACTGTTGTCTTTGAAACAACTAACCTTCCCTTTATTCCAAATCGAGACGATACATGGATTCGTGACGGCTGGGGCTATGTGATTGGCTATCGTGAATATACATATTCAGACGATTGCGTAGAAGTTACCGTTTATGGTTACCGTGAAGGGAAGAAGCGGTGAAATAGACCGTAGTGTTTCAAAGGAGGCTACTATGCACTGACGTTGCATGAGGGCTTGTGTTTAAGGAAGGTATTATTCTTTTGGAAGAGCGGTAGAACAGTGATGTACTGAAGAGGTCTTTTTTTGACCAATCGGTGGAACCATTTTAACCAGTGAAGCAGGCAGCGTTCGGTTTTAAACGAACGCTTTTTTGTTGTCATGCATCCTTTAGCTGCTCCATCAGAAAATCACGAAATAAAAGTGCTGATGGAGCTAAAAACCGTCCTTTGGCAGAAGCAATGCCAATCACTCGTTGTGCTTTAAGTGCCTGCAGGGGCAGTTGCACAACATTAGCCGGTTTATATGGAATATCAGGCAAGATTGATATCCCAAGCCCAGCTGCAACGAGCCCGGCAACCGTATCAACTTCAGCTCCTTCAAATGTGATCTCTGGCTCGATGCCGACATGATTGAACAAATCATCAACAAAATGGCGCAAGGAAAAGTCTTGCTTTAGATGAACGATCGCTTCATCTTTAATATCGGTGAGCGTTACGCTTTGTTGCGCAGCGAGAAAATGATTTTTAGGAAGGTAGACAAACAAGTCTTCTTTAAATAAAGCTGTAAACTCAATCTGCGGATGTGTTGCTAGCTGATTGGGAGAAATAAGGCAGTAATCGAGCCTTCCGCTTTCCAGTTGTTCGACTAAGAGATGAGAAGCATTTTGCTCCAGGTCAAATGTAATCGATGGATGCGTCACGCGAAAAGAGGCAATTAATTGTGGAATCTGTTCCTTGCTTAACGAGTGAAGGAAGCCGAAAGCGACATTGCCTTTTCCCGGGTCAAGCAATTCCTGCAGCTCTTGTTTACCTTGCTCAAACTCGTTCTGCATGGACTCAACGCGAAGTTTAAAACGTTTTCCATACGCATTTAACTTGAGGGAGCGCCCACGTCGGTCAAAGAGGGGAACGCCAATCTCACTTTCAAACCGGGCAATGGAGCGGCTTAGTGCAGACTGTGTAATCGCCAACTCGTTCGCTGCCTGCGTAACGTGTTCTAGCTTTGCCAATGATAAAAAATATGTAAACTGTTCCCATTCCATCGCTTATTCCTCCTTCTTTATTACATAGAAGACTTGAAATCATTATTATAATGAATTATACAACATAAAGCGGAGGTGATACGATTAATTGAAACGAAAAAAGAGGCAAGGATGAGGGAATTGGACTACATTCGAGAAGGAACATCATCATTTAAGAAAGTAAATCTTGCCTTATTTATTGCTGGGGTTAACACGTTTGCGATTCTTTATTGTGTACAGCCATTATTAGAACCGTTTACAAGAGAGTTTGCTGTGTCTCCGTCTGTTTCAAGTTTGGCACTGTCCGTTACAACCATTTTTTTAGCAGTAAGTATGCTTGTGATGGGCTCGTTATCAGAAGTGTGGGGACGCAAAGGTGTAATGGTCGTGGCGATGTTCGCATCTTCTTTCTTATGTTTGGCATCGGCATTTGCGCCAGATTTCTATACACTGCTTCTTTTACGACTGGTCATTGGGATTACGCTTGCTGGTGTGCCGTCCATTGCGATGGCTTATTTAGGTGAGGAAATGGCAAAATCAAGCTTGGCGAAAGCCATTGGTATTTATATTAGCGGAAATGCTTTTGGGGCGATGGCAGGACGATTTTTAGCTGGATCTCTAGCTGATTTGTTTAATTGGCAGACCGCTTTGTTTGCGATTGGCATGATCAGTTTAGCAGCAGCGATTGCTTTTTACTATTTGTTGCGACCGTCACAGCATTTTCAAGCGAAAAACCTTCATTTTGGCGAGTTAAGTCGCGCTCTAGGAGTCCATTTAAAAAGCAAACCATTGCTTTCGTTGTTTGGCTTAGGCTTTCTATTACTCGGAAGCAATGTTGCCCTTTATAACTTCATTGGGTTTGAATTAATTAATCGCTATCAAGTAGAAGCAGTTTATGTTAACGGCGTTTACCTTCTGTTTATAATCGGCATGTTCAGCTCGGTCTTAATTGGCCGACTTGTGGCAAGGATTGGGCAAGTTTATTCGCTTTATACGGTATTCCTGCTTATAAGTTGCGGTACGATTGTCTCGCTCATGGATGGGGTCGGTTTTAAAATTATCGGCTTAGCCTTGACAACGTTTAGCTTTTTTGGCGGACATTCGATTGCGAGCAGCTTAGTTAGCCGAATGGCAATGGCAAATAAAGCACAAGCATCCTCCCTTTACTTGCTGATGTATTATGCTGGTTCCAGCGTCGGCGGGACGCTTGCAGGCGTATTCTGGGGGCAGATCGGCTGGGCCGGTGTCGTCATCGTTGTAAATGGGTTTATGGTGATCGGCATCGGGTTAATTCGCTGGTTTTCCAAAACAACCAGATTAGAAATAGAACAAGACAAGGCTTCTTCTGTTTGAGCGGAAGTGGCCTTTCTTGCTTGCATAAACCACCTATCTATGTAAAAATAGAGTGATCGTTCTATCAAGGAGGCGGATTGCGATGAGTGAAAAACGAAAACAACTGCTGACAACGGCAGAACATTTATTTTACGAAAATGGCTTTCACCATGTTGGACTCAAACGAATTGTGAGCGATTCAGGTGTCGCGTTAATGACGTTATACAATCATTTTCCTTCAAAAGAAGATTTAATCTTAGAAGTGTTAAAAAGTCGTGAGACAAGGTATTTATCGTTGCTAGAAAATCATAGCGAAAAAAGCAAGCACGAGAAAGCAAAAAAAATCGTGGCAGCTCATGTGAAATGGTTAAGCAAGCATGGAAATGGCTGCATGTTTTTAAGAGCAAAAGAAGAGTTTGCCCATGTGAACGAAGCAATCGTTAGGCAAGTTGAAGCTCATAAAAATCAGATGATTGAGTCGTTTCAGCTGTCAGGCTTTACGAGAGGAGAGGCACTTCAGCTTGCCTTGCTCTTGGAAGGGGCGACAGCACTTGCCGAGGTCAAGAAGCTTTCAGAAGTTGAACGCGAATTAAAAAAGCTAATTGAACAGCTTTATCACGAGTAAGTACTGAAGGGTACTTGCTTTCCATTTCACTAAAAATATAATGATCGTTCTATATAAAAGGAGGGAATGATAATGTGGAAATACATTTTACCGGGGATTGCATTGATTGGCGTGACCTATGCCTTTGCTCGCTTCAGTTTTGGTTTGTTTCTGCCACAAATTACGGAGTCTCTTCGTCTCAGTGATAGTGAGGCAGGGATGATTGGCTCATCGGCATACCTTGCATACACACTTGCCTTGGCAAGCGCAGCTTTTTTCATTAAGCAGTATCAGGCTAACCGCGTTATTTTTTGGGCAGGTTTTACGGCTGTAATTGGATTATTTGTGATGGCGATTGCACCAAATTTCACTGTCTTACTAAGCGCAGTTTTTATTGCCGGACTTGGCAGCGGCTGGGCATCACCTGCTTATGCTCAAATTGTAAGTGAACGGCTTTCAGATAAGCAGGCTGATCGAGGAAATACGTGGATTAATAGCGGAACGAGCTTCGGCTTAATCATCTCTGGACCTATCGCGCTGTTTTTTACAGAATACTGGCGCGTTGCGTTTTTACTATTTGCAGCGATGGCGCTCATCGCTCTCATATGGAATCGACATACGCTGAATCAACATTCTGAGAAACGGTCGAAACGAGATAACTCAAAAGAAAAGGGCTCTGGCTCAGCCGTTTTAGCGCGAGCGAAGAGTATCATCTTGGCTGCGCTGCTTGTTGGTGTAAGCACCTCAATCTATTGGACGTTTTCACGTAGTTTTTTAACAGTTGAATATGAATGGACCACTTTTGCAAGCATCGTTTTTTGGGTACTTATGGGCGTATCAGGAGTGGTAGGGGGACTAAGTGGGGGCATAATTAATCAATTCGGTTTATCGCTTTCCTACCGGCTAACGCTCGTTTTTCTCATTAGCTCGATCTTTCTATTAACGGTATCGAACGTATTAGCTGTATTCAGCTCTGCCATTTTTTTCGGCAGTATGTACATTTTTATGACGGGTTTGTTTATTGTCTGGTCTGCTCGTTTATTTAACGATAACCCGTCTATCGGTGTGAGCCTATCATTTCTCGCGCTCGGGCTCGGTCAAACGCTCGGTTCATTTGCTGGGGGCTATGTCATTGAGATGTGGTCCTACCCAAGCGCCTTTATCTTGTTTGCCAGTGTTGGTATCGCTGGATTCTTCATACCAGTTATGCAAAAAGGGGATTAAGCAAGACCCATTCGCTCTACTATTTTTTTGGCATGAAAGTAGTCTCGATCGCTATCACTTCCAGCTTTCCCAGAAAAGTAAGTGATAAGGGCATACAGTTTTTCAATTGATCCGCCAATGTAACAGCTGTAACCAATAGAAGCATTGCTTAAGACTACTAAGCTACCAATGTCGAGAATGGTTTCCAGATCCGTTAATTCGGTCGATTTTCGAAGTGCTTGCTGGTAGTGCAAACCATGAACATGCTCAATTTCTCCATTAAGAAGGCCGAGGACAGCTTTGTTGTATAGAACATAGATGGCACAAATCTCGGCACGAGGCGGAATGAAAGGATCAAGTAGATACGGTTGTAATATCGGATAAGTATAAGAAATTGGCTGAGCCATAAGCGTTTCATGAAAGAACCTATCTACTTGAGATATGCTCCATGTAAGCTCTTGATCATGCGACAGTGTCATATAGTCACTCCTTTTTAGCTTTATTCGATTCCTTTTTTCTAGAGTGGCGTTTTTTTCGACGCTTACGAAGGAATTCAATGAAATATACAAGGGTAATGGCAGTTGTGATAATAAAAAGGTAGTAAAAAAATCCCCATATACTTTCTCCCGTTAGAAGCGTAAAAATTAAACACATAAAAAGCACGACTACAATCGTTAACATTATTTCTCGACGACTTGGGCGAGGCACAGAAATCAACACCTTTCTATAGCGTGTTCTTTACATTCCCTTAATAAAAAACAAAAACGACTAAATACTTAACAGCTTCCTTGCATTTTAGTAGACTGGAAAAAGATAGATCAATAGACAGGAAAACGGGGGAAATCATGACTGCTAGATATAAAGGAACGCACACAAAACTCCACTTCAAGGAAAATACAATTGTCTTAACGCATAATCGAACGAGGCAAAAGCTCACCAGTGTTCGAGCTGTTGTTGAAATTGCTATTGATGAGATTGAAGAAATTATTATGGAAAAGCAGGGTTTAGTGCAAAGCGGTTATTGCTTTTTTAGACGAAAAGGAGTGCAAACAAATCACGCTACACATATGGCGCTTAGAACGAGTGAATATGCCGTCATGTTATCAAAAAGACAGTATAAGTCATTTTTAAAGCTTAAAGCGGCAGTTGAAGAAATGCAAGAGAACATGGTAATACTAGATGCTTTCGATAAGCAAGCAAAGCAGCTCCTCGCAGACCCAGAGCATTCTATCACGTTCGCGGCTCATTCTGGAGAAGTGGAAATTCAAGCACACGCGGTTTCCCTTCATTACAACCGCAAACATAATGGTGCGAAAGGGTCATTAACGATTAATCTTAATGATATTTTACAAGTGCTCGTGCATATGCCCACAACTGAAAAAGGGGCTTTTATCGTTCAATATATGGGGTTCCAGCCAGCGGTTCACTCTAGAAAAGAGCCAGCAAATGAACTTTCAATCAAAAGTGCGAATAACTACAATTATTTGCAGGAGGCACGCGAAATCATCCATAAACTTCAGGATTTACAAAAGGAAAGCTAACGAGCAAATCACCCGAACATTTTTTGCTTGAGAAAAGGAATAATAAGCAAAGAAGGGTGAAACGTTTTGTTGAAAAGAATAGTAGCTTGCTTCCTAATGATTGGACTCCTCATGCATCAATCAGATAGTGTGACAGCACAAACGAAAGAGATTGAATTAAGAGATGATGTCATACTAGAATTGCTATTCCCCATTATTGATCAAGAACTGACGAAGCAATTCCATGAACTAACCCAGTATGATTGCCAGCAGCTCACTTCACTGAAACGAAATGAAATCGGTGGATTCTACTTTGATATAGAGCTACAGGTCGTTACGTTTGAAGGGCCGCATAATCCACCTAGCTATTTACTAAAGATGGCGCTAACCAATGCAACTACTGATGAGAAATGGAAAGTAACGTCGTTTCAGAAGCGTTTGTTAAAAGAGGGGGAGCCAATTCCCTGCAGACGCCGAGCCAATTAAACAAGTAAGCGTTCGGTTCGTTAAATGAATCCTTTCATTCGTTATAGTCGTAGACCTGTTTAACGTAGCAATGGTACATTCGATTTGATTCCCGAATTTTTAGAGGAGATAAAACACGTTGTTTAAAAGTACACAAGATGAAAGCGAGGGGGAAAAATGATTCTACACACAGAACGTGAAGGCAAGGGCGATGCGGTTCTACTTCTACATAGCGGTTTACAAACGGGGAAGACTGATTTTGTCCATCTTGCTAGCGAATTAAACCAGTCATTCTTTGTCATACGCCCGGACCTTCGTGGTCATGGTCGTTCGAAAAGTAATGATATTAATAACTTCTTTGAAGATAGTGCAGATGATTTAGCTCAAACACTGGCTCATTTGGAAGTACATAAAGTTCACGTGATTGGCTCTTCTTTAGGAGGGCTTGTTGCGATGACATTTGCAAAGAAGTTTCCTCATCTTATCAATAGTCTTACGCTTTCAGGTGTGAAGCCTGTTAAACCGTCTAATTGGTCACTCATTCATCAGTCAGAAGTTGACGCGCAGGCACAGCTTCTAACAAATCAGGAGGCGGTTGCGTATTATGACCACTTGCATCAGTCAGATTGGCGCTCATTTTTAGAAATGGCCAAGGATGAGGCGTGGTACCCGTTTCAAAAAATGAACAATATAGTTGGGATAAAAGCCCCTATTTTTATTATTGTTGGTGAGGGAATGGAGGATGAGGTAAGGGGAGCACTTTACTATCAGGGGCTTAGTAAACATGTCCGCATAGCGATTGTGCCTTTCGCTTCTCATCTTGTACATGCGCAGCAACCGGAGTTGTATACAAAGCTTATGCAAACATTTTTAGCCGGCAGTAGTAAACGTTTGTAAAAATTAGATTGAAAGAGACGAGACGAACCTAGGTTATTGTCGAAAAATACTTTTAACAAAGGTTGTCGGTAAGCATAGCAATCAACATTTTTAACAATAATTTCCCAACAAAAAAGCTTATTTTTACGAAGTTTTTCATAAATATACAGATAAATTTGATATTTTCCTTCGATTACATGAAAATGGACCGTTCTTTTTCCCAATATCTTTTTTTTCAGACAACGTTACAATAAAGGTACGCAAGCGCTACTTGCGAACAAAAAGGAGGAGTTCGTTTGATTGGTAAAAGGAAAAGTCACACGTTTCTTCAGTCAATTGGTTTCACAGCTCTCGCTTCTGCTTTATTTATCTTTGGCAATGCCGATGCGGCGAGTGCACATGGCTACATTGAATCTCCTAAGTCCAGAGCTTTACTTTGTTCAGAACGTGTAAACACAGATTGTGGCGGTGTCATTTATGAACCGCAGAGCCTTGAAGCGCCGAAGGGTTTTCCAGGAACGAGTATTCCTGATGGACAAATTGCTTCAGCGGGCGGAGTTTTTCCACAACTAGATGCGCAATCATCCAATCGATGGTCAAAAGTGAGCATGAATAGTGGCCGCCAAACATTCAGATGGCACCTGACAGCGATGCACGCCACAGCGAAGTGGCATTACTATATTACAAAACCAAACTGGAATCCAAACCAGCCTCTAACGAGAAATCAATTTGAACTTGTTCCGTTTTACGAAGTATTTGACGGTGGCGCACGTCCTGGTCAAAAAGTAAGCCATGAATTAACGGTACCACAGCGGTCTGGCTACCATATCATTTTAGGTGTATGGGATGTTGCCGATACCGCAAACGCTTTCTATCAAGTAATCGACGCGCAGTTTACAGGAGGAAGTAATCCAAATCCTGATCCGGGACCAGGTCCAGGAACACCTGATCCACCTTCAGAGTTTCCAGCTTGGAGTGCAACGGCCATCTATGTTGGTGGAGATCGTGTAAGCCATAACGGACAAGTGTACCGTGCTAAGTGGTGGACTTATGGTGAAACACCAGGACGCGCGGAAGTTTGGGAGCTTGTTCGCTAAATTCATTTACTTCCCCCCCTACACTATAAAGTTCGCTAAAAGGGTCTAACAAATCCTTACGGCGAGCTTTTTTTGTTATGATGACTACATAACGTTTTCTACGAAGAGGCACCTACATAAAAAAGTATGTATTTAGATAACGGTAGATATGGAGGCTAATTTGGTGCATTTAAAAACAATTTCCTTACAGCAACAGGACACGTTCAACGAATATCCATTTGATTTACCAGTCATTAAGCAGTTGGAGACGTTTCAATTTCAAAAGCCAATTACCATTTTTGTCGGTGACAATGGGACAGGAAAATCAACGCTTCTTGAAGGAATTGCGGCTGCGGCAGAGAGCATTCTCATCGGCGGTGATAATCTTGATTCAGATGACTCACTAGAGCAAGCACGAGTGCTTGGCGAAGCGCTGAAGTTAAGCTGGAGCATAAAAACAAAGAAAGGGTTTTTCTTTCGTGCTAATGAGTTTATCCGTTACATCAATCGTCTAAAGGAAATGCAAAGAGAAGCAAAATTAACGGTAGAAGAGATCAAGCATTCCGAGCGAAATCAATTAGAGGCAATGCCTCATATGCGCACATTACATGAATTACAGCAGCTATACGGTGACGGGCTCGAAACGCTATCGCACGGTGAAAGCTTTCTAACATTGTTTCAAGCCCGGTTTAAAAAAGATGGGCTTTATATCCTAGATGAGCCTGAGGCACCTTTATCACCGCTGAAACAACTGTCACTCATCTCATTAATTAAAGAGATGCTTAACGAAAACGGACAGTTTATTATTGCGACCCATTCGCCTATTTTAATGGCATTACCGGATGCGGATATTTATCTGATTGAAGACGGGAAACTTCAGCCCAAAGCATACGATGAGCTTGAACATGTTCAGCTAACGCGGGATTTCTTAAATGATCCCATGCGGTTTCTAAGGCATTTATAAAAGATTTGCTTGAAAAATTTAACGATTAAGTAATAACAAGCTGAATCGCTTTAAAAGTATGAACTTTCTAGAACCCTATGTTAGAGTGAGGTTAATACCATTTTCTGTTAAAGGGTGTGCTAAATGTGAATTCTGAATGGCTTGAATTTGTTTCAGGTTTTCCGATTTTACTGACGGTGGGCTTAATCATTTTTCTATTAATTACTCGGAAACCATATTCGTTTTATATTAGCGCTTCTGTCTTAGCCGGTACGGGGATTTTATGCTACGTAATCATTATGCTCGTTCTCAAATATACTGAGCATAATGAAGGGGCAGGTCCAGCATTCGGAGCAGTCTTCTCCATGTTTATCTCATTAATTGCGGCCATTTTAATGGTCATTGTTGGAGTTGTTTTTCATGTGATTCGTAATAAACGACAGTAAAGGGTAAAAGGAGGGCACAAAATGAAGATTAAGAATTTAATTTTAATAAAAAACAGTTTCATTGTCTTAGCGGTCTTGTTCATTCTAAGCTCAATTGCACTTCTACTATGGAGTCCAGTTGGTAGCTCATCATACAGTTCTCTGCCTATTTCTTTCATTCTTACTAGTCTTGGCTTGAGTGCGGTGGTTCATCATCTCCGACAAAAAATGAAAGAGGAACGTTGTTAAACGTTTAAATTCATCAGAGTCAGTTTTATTGAGAAATTTGAGCTTTACATTTCATTATCGGAGGCATTTGTATATGGAAAGAATAAGACATACGACTGGCTTAAAATGGATCTTGATTTGTAGCATTCTAATCTTACTAGTAAGCTTACTTCTGTTTGCAGCACAAGTTTATTTTACGCATGTAGAAGCAAACAGTTTAACCGAGGGTTGTTACGACAATGGAGGAAAGCCGAAGATTGTTAAGACGTTGACTGAAGTGAAATCGTTTCAATGTAACGAGTAATCTTGACTTTTGATATGATCATTAGCGAGCATAAATTATTACTGAAGGAGTTTGAAAATGACAGACCAAACGATTGCGTTCATCTACCTTCAAGTTGTAAGAGAACGATTTCTAAGCACAAAACAGCTTGGTGAAAAGACGATTGCTCAGCTCTCTGAAAACGAACTTCATTACCAACCTAATGAGCAATCTAACAGTATCGCCGTTATTATCAAGCATATGAGTGGGAATATGGTCTCGCGCTGGTCTGATTTTTTAACGAGTGATGGCGAGAAGTCAAATCGAAATCGTGATCAAGAATTTATTGAAGGAAAAAGTTCTAAAGAAACGATTTTTGCGCTGTGGGAAAAAGGCTGGCAAGTCGTAATGGAGACGCTCAACTATTTAAATGAAAATGATTTAACGAAAATTATCACGATTAGAGGAGAAACCCATACCGTTATAGATGCGATTGAGCGGCAAATGGCGCATTACGGTTATCATGTTGGACAAATTGTTTATGTTGGGAAAATGCTCAAAGGTGAGGACTGGGAAACGCTAAGCATTGCAAGAGGACAGTCGGAAGATTATAGGAATCAGATGATGAAAAAAAGTAGAGGTTGAAACGAAAAGCCTCTGTTTTTTGGCATCTTACGAATAACGTGTAGGGTTAATAAAGCACGGCAGACATCAGCATAGAGAAATAGGGCTCTTACATGATTTCAAAGAAAGCTTGGGGTGTTAAAGTTTTCTTTTTTTATAGCGTCGTTTTTTGAGATGTCGGGTAAGAGAGACAGAGGGGAAAGGAGGAGATCGCATTGAAAAAGAAGTGGAGGACGATCATATTTGCGGTCCTCATTCTTGCTTGGCTCATCTTGTTTTTCACAGGAGATTATGGAGTACGGTTCTGGATCGGTCAGGCGATAAGCGCAGCTATCATTCTTTTGGTTGCTTTATTTATGAAACATTGGGGCACAAGGCTAGAATAATGAAGAGGTCTGCGGCATCGGGTTTACATGTAACCCGATGCCGCAGACTTTTTTAATTAAAGACAAACTTATGATTATGCACTTTTCTCTTTGTGAGGCAGATCCTCATCCTTCAGCTGCTTCCGCGACCAGTACGTTGCCATGATTGTTCCGGTAAAATTATGCCAAGCCGCACCGATGACGCTTGGAATCGCTGCGAATGGTGTTAAATGCGCAGTCGCAAGTGTTGCGCCAAGACCTGTGTTCTGCATCCCAATTTCAATAGAAACGGCACGGCGCTGACTTGGGGTTAAACGAAAAGCCGCAGCTGCCAAATACCCAAGTGCTAGACCAGATGCGTTATGAAGCATTACCGCAATAAATACGGCAGGTCCAGTTGAGGCAAGTGCTTCGTTATTGGCCGCGACAACAGCTGACAAAATGGCGAGTACCGCTAAAACGGAAAGGAGTGGCATGCCTTTCTCGGTTTGACGGGCTAAGGTTGGTAGGAAGCGTTTGACTGTTACGCCTAATGCAACTGGTACGATAATGACTTGAACAATCATTGTGAACATATCCCAAAATTGCACGGGCATCCATTGATTCGCTAAGACATACAAAATCGCTGGCGTGGCTAATGGTGCTACGAGTGTAGAGAACGAGGTCATCGTAATGGACAGAGGCAAATTGCCTTTTGCTAAATAAACCATCACATTGGAAGACGTTCCTCCAGGTACTGAGCCAAGTAAAACGAGTCCGGCAGCGAGCTCAGCTGGTAATTGCAAGAGATAAGCGATCGCAAGCGCTGCTAACGGCATAATTGAAAACTGGGCAACCAAACCGATAAGGACGGGTAGTGGGTGTTTTGCAATCATTTTAAAATCAACTGGTTTTAAAGTCATGCCCATGCCAAACATGATAACGCCGAGTAGAATTGGAACGTAGCTACTAATTGGTAAAAACGGATCAGGAACAAAAAAAGCAAGCACGCTTGCTCCAATGACGAAAAACACAAAATATTTTCCTGCGAATGAACTGATTGCTTCTAGCTGTTTCATAATTCTCTCCCCACTCGTTACAAATGTGCGTATTTAAAATACTTTTGTTCTCTTTGTGTGTACAACATTATACAGACTGTGGGGAAGATCGTCGATATGTTTGTACAATAGTATTGCTTTAAAAGGCTTGAATAAACGTAATTAAACATGCAACAGATATTAGGCATGCTAAAAAAATACCGTAATAGTTTTTAAAAATAAAATTGAGGACAAAGCTAACGAGCACAAATACCGTTACAATCATTAAAAACAAAATCATTCCATTCGAATAAAGCACCTCAGGTTGGTCTGCGGAAGGATTAACGAAAGATTTGAAAAATACATAAAATACGTAGGGGAAAATCATCATGAGATGACTTAGCACCAGCGTGACGATAAAAAGAGACTTGTTCACAACACTCCTATTGGGTTTTTCCATCTAACCACCTCTTTTTGAAATAAAGAACATTTAAGCTGAATGTATGATTTTCTGAATAAAAAGTCAAGATTGAATTTACTCATTGAAAAGCCTTTTACACTGCGATAAGATAATATGAAAAAGCAAAACAAGTCATCATAGGGGAGTGGACCAATGCCGATAAAAATACCTGATCACTTGCCTGCGAAAGAGAAGTTACTTAAAGAAAAAATCTTCGTTATGGATGAGAGCAGAGCATATACGCAGGATATTCGTCCGTTAAAAATTTGTATTTTAAATTTGATGCCAACGAAGCAAGAAACAGAAACACAGCTTATCCGACTGCTTGGAAATACTCCGCTTCAAGTAGATGTATCGCTGTTACATCCAAGTACACACCAACCGAAAAACACTTCAAAAGAACATCTTAACCTGTTTTATAAAACAATTGATGAAGTGAAGCAGATGAAGTTCGATGGCATGATTATTACCGGTGCTCCGATTGAAACGTTGCCATTTCATAACGTCACGTATTGGAACGAAATGACCTCTATTCTCGATTGGACGACGACAAATGTGACCTCAACGCTTCATATTTGCTGGGGAGCGCAAGCGGGCTTATTTCATCATTACGATGTAAAAAAGCAGCCATTAACGTCGAAATTGTTTGGCATTTACACGCATACCGTCGACGTGCCAAACGTTAATCTGCTGCGGGGGTTTGATGACTATTTTTTAGCACCTCATTCCCGTCATACAACCGTTGCTAGGGAAGATATTGAGCAAATTCCAGATCTAGAGATTTTGAGTTCTTCGGAAGAAGCTGGTGTTTACATTGCTTCATCAAAAGACGGAAAGCGTGTGTTTGTAATGGGGCATTCAGAATACGATGCTCATACGCTTAAGCTTGAATATGAACGTGATCAGAAGCAGGGGCTTGCATGTGATGTTCCATTTAATTATTTTCCTGAAGGAGATACAGAAGCGATGCCACCGCTGCAGTGGCGGGCTCATTCTAATTTACTGTTTTCCAACTGGTTAAATTATTATGTGTATCAGGAAACACCGTTTCATTTACACGATTACTAAACCGAGCAATCGGTTTTTTTTTCGTTTATCGTGCATTCTAAGGCTAAAGGGGGTGAGCGAATGAAGAGGAGAAACGCCATGCTTAAATCGTCTTATTTAGCTTTACACGGAGCGAGTGTGTATTACGAATGGTATCCATGTACTGGTAGAAAAAAAGGGACTTTATGTATGATTCACGGTTTTTTTGCATCTACCCATTCATTTAGCCGTTTAATTTCTTATTTTCGTAAGGACTACGATGTGTTGCTTTGTGATTTACCGGGGTTTGGCCGAAGCTCAAAACATGAAGCAAGAGCTTATTCGTTTCAAGCTTATTCGACGATCGTTGTAGCTTTGCTCGATTCCTTACGCATTCAACAAGCTGTCTTAGTTGGCCATTCAATGGGAGGACAAGTCGCGCTTTATACCGCATTGTATCACCGTGAACGGGTAGAGGCGCTCATACTTTTAGCGAGCTCTGGCTATTTAAAACAAGTGAAGTCGCTTTATCGGCTTGCCTCCTATTTGCCTTTTGTGTCCCATTATTTAAGCCTATACATTAATAAGCCGCCAATCGAATTGCTTTTACAAGAAGCTGTTTATCGAAAAAAAACGTTAACGAAAGCCATGATTCATGCCTATAAGCAACCTTTGTTGGATACGAATTTTGCAAAAGGACTCTTGCAGTTGACGCGTCAACGGGAAGGTGATTTATCCCCTGAACAATTGCAGCAGATTACGCAGCAAACGCTTGTGATAACGGGTGAAAATGATCCGTTAATTCCAGTTGAAACTTCCAAAAGACTAGTCCGTGATTTACCGAACAGCCGGTTTGAATCATTAAAAAAATGTGGGCATTTATTAGCAGAAGAACAGCCGAAGCAAACCGCGGCAAAAATCAAGGTCTTTTTACAAGCACTCCATTCATAGAAAGTGGTAATGAATGTGATACAATAGGCGCAGATGTCGTTGAAAGAAAGGGTGATCACGTGGATCCACTTGATATTATGATGAACAAAAACCAAGTTGTTCCGTATTTTACCCCTATTTTAAGCGCAGATACGCAATCTGTGATTGGTTACGAAGTAGAGGCATTTTGGCATGATGGAAGTGAAAAACGGAACTTGAATTGGTTTTTTGCTGATCAGGATATTCCGAGTGACTTTCGGATTGAGCTTGAGGATGACTTACAGGAAAAGGCCGTTCAGTATTATTTGTCAAAGGAAGGACAAAATCAGCTGCTGTTTTTTCATTACAATGTGAGGCTGTTGAAAAAAAACGGTGGAGACGTCTTGTTTGAGCGAATTGAGCAAATGAAAGCAGTTGGAATTCGGCTTGAGAAACTCTTTTTTATTATTGGATTTGATCATGGAGTAGAAGAGTTACTCGATGTAAAGCATACACTTGTTTATTTGCAAAGTCTCGGTGTGCATATCGCAATTGATGCCGATTCAACAACAGCGCATCAGCTTGAATTTATTTCACAGCTACGACCGAATGTCATTCGCGTTAATTGTTCCTTCCTAGAAGAAAATATGCTTCCAGGAATGTATCGCGATATTCATCAGCCACTCGCTCTTCTTGCTCGAAAGATTGGAGCAACGCTTTTGTTTGATCAAGTTGAGTCGTTTGCACAGCTAAATTATGCCTGGAGAAGTGGAGGTAGGTACTACCAAGGTGGTTACTTACAAAAAGGCTCTTCAGCATTTATTGAACGAAAAGCTTGTAAAGAAAAGTTAATGAAAGACATGAATCATTTTATTTTATTCGAACGAAAAAAGATGGAAGCGCAGTTTGAACTGTCTAATTCTCTTACTCAAGAATTAAAGCTTGCTTTAAAAGCGGTTGAACAAGCTGAATCATTTGATGCGGTTGTTCTGCGAATTGCTAAAGCACTTACTTCCTATACATTTCGCGTTTACATATGCAACGATGACGGTATACAAGAATCAAGTAACGCGGAAAAGACGAGCGAGGGCAACTGGGTTCTTTTAAAGGAAAGCCGAGCAAAAAATTGGAGCTGGCGCCCGTACTTTCTTGAAAACATTGTTCGTATGAACGTTGAAAAAAAAGGAATTCTTTCAGATTTATATACCGATATTGAGCGAGATGAGCAGATTCGGACGTATTCCTATCCAATTAGCTCTAATCAGTATGTGTTTATTGATATACCGTATGACTATTTATTTGAGCAGGACGATCTGCTTTAAGAAAGAGGAGGATGCAACGAATGAAAGTTGAAGTAACGGATGCAGCAGTGGCGTATTTGCTTGAAAGGGATCATGCACTTATTCGGATTGGTGCTAGAGATACATTTGAATGCAGCACGATGGTTGAGTATTTTGTGCAAGAAGGCGAGCAGTTAGATGGAGACGAGTCTGTTACTGTAGGTGAGCTGACGGTTTTCTATGATAAGAAAGCAGTCGAGGAAATTGGCGAGCAAGTGAAGCTTGATTATGTAGAGTCACAAGGGCTAAAAATTCTTGCGCCACAAGGAACGCTTGCCTATGCACAGAAGGTTCGACCTAAAAGCTGGGACCCGCATCATTTAACTAAATGAGCGGGTTATCCCGCTTTTTCTCTATTTAAAGAAGCGTCCTACTTTTGAGACAAACGGGGTGACTTGCTGCATGGTTTTGACGAATTGATCGACTGATGATGCAGAGCGGCCGATGTCAAACTTGCCTTGTTCATTTGTGAAAGGGGCAGACCACATGCTTCGTTTCTTTGGTTGTGCCTGTTGCTGAGGGGACACGCCTGGATAAAATCGCTGTGGGCCTCCTTGATGTGGATGGTGTTGCTGCTGTTGCGGACGCTGGCCTCGACCACGTCTTTGTGGCATCTGACGGTTCATGTGTTCAGGCTGTTGTTGATAGCCCCTTCTAGGTGGTGGCATGAACATCGATAGTCTCCTTTCTAACGAATTGGAATCGATTTTCTCTTATCCGCTATGGTGACGATTAATTGACCGTTCTCAAATTGAGCGTGAATGTCGTCGTCGCTGAATGAAAACGGAACAGGAATGCGCCGTTCACGACGAGAGCTGCTCCTCTGCTTTGAGACAGCGGTCGTATCCTCATCAATCGTTGTTTGTTCTGTATGCTGATCAACGCGAATGATCAGGGATTGGTAGCGGGTAAGCAATTCTATTTGTTGTTTTTGGACACCAGGAAGATCAGCTGTAATAACGAATTGTTGGCGTTGTTCGTTAACATGAACAGGGATCGATTGCGACCAGAATTGATTTGGCAGTTGCCTGAATGTCTGTTGAAAAAACTGGTCAAGTGAATTCATGAAGTTTGGATTACGATTATCTTTAGGTGTATGATCGGACATAATGTAAGACCTCCAGCCATCGTATGACGTTCAAGTCGATGGGTATCTGCTTTATCGTATGAATAGACGGGCGGAAAGGTGATTGAGATGAAAATAATTGATACGCACTGTGATGCACTTTTAAAATTATGGCGTGATACGAGTAAATCATTTGCAGACGATGTAGAGATTGATACGAATGCTATGCGATTAAAGGCAGGACAGGTTAACGTACAGGTCTTTGCTATTTGGGTACCTGAGACCACTCCTCATGAAGTGAAGTTCCGCGTCGTACAAGAACAGATTAATGTGTTTCATGAACGGGTGTTAGCTGTACCGGGAATGATTCATATTCGTTCTTTACCAGAGATTGAGCAGCTGCAGCCAGACCAAATAGGAGCTGTCTTGTCACTTGAAGGGATGGACCCTGTTGGGACCGATCTAGGTAAGCTAGACTGGCTTTATGAGCAGGGGATTTGTTCAATCGGGTTAACGTGGAATCAAGCCAACCTATGTGCTGACGGAATTGGAGAAGAACGAGGAGCTGGGTTAACGTCATTTGGCAAACAAGTGATTGAGCGGAATAATCAAGCAAAGGTCTTAAATGATGTCTCTCATCTGAGCTTGCGTGCGTTTTGGGATGTGATCGAACGGTCAACTTGTACGATTGCAAGTCACTCAAATGCCTATACAGTTTGTCAACATGAGCGAAATTTACGCGATGATCAAATCGATGCGCTTATTGAAAACAATTCATTTATTGGACTTGTGTTTTTCCCGACGTTCATTAAAGATGAATCTGGTGCAACGATCGCAGACTTACTTCGTCACTTTGATTATGTCGCAAGTCGTGGCGGCGTACGAAACATTGGCTTCGGCTCTGATTTTGACGGCATATCAAGGCATGTTACTCAGCTAGAGCATGCAGGGAGATATGATCAGCTGATAAATGAACTCTTAAAACACTATCGTGAAGAAGAAGTAAACGGTTTTTGTCAAACCAATTTTATAGATAAAGTTGTGCGGCATCAGATGTTTCAAGAAGGTAGTAGATAAAGAAGGGAACGGAATGGAAATGAAACGATTGGGTTTAGCGCTAATGGCAGTTGTGCTTGCTGGCTGTTCATCGGCTGAAGATGATTATGAACGAGTTTATCAATCGGTTGATCCGGAGGAATGGCCTGACGTCCTAGCTACAGTAAATGGTGAATCGATTGATAAGGCGAGCATAGAGGAAGATTTTATTGCATTTACAGGAGCGTATGAAGAAGCCGCGGAAGAAACACTGGTAGTGCAAGAAAATATCTTGCAACAATTGCTTACAAGCGAGATACATACGCGCTTACTCACTCAAGCGGCGGAGGAACAACAAATTGAAATTAGTGATGAGGAAGTTGATGAAGTAATTGCGGAGCTACTAGAACAAGAAGGCATTGAAACCGAAGAAGCCTATGAAGAAGTCGTCCAAGCTTCTGGCATGACGATTGAGGAGTACGAGGCTGAAGTGAAGCAGGATTTAATCCGCTTTCGTTTTGTCGAAGCCGAAAAAGGAGCACCGGTTATTACTGAAGAAGAAATAGAGCAGCGTTATGAAGCCCAAGACACAGAGCAAGACCTTGACGACGTTCGTGAACAAATAATTGCTGAGCTAGAAGCTGGAAAACGTCAAGCCGCAGCAACAGAGCTGATCGACGAACTTATGGCAGAAGCTGATATTAAAATCTTTATTGAACAGGACTAAACAATTCCGCTTTTCCAACCGATAAGAAGGCAAAGCCTGTTTGTTTTAGGAGGAGAGCTTCATGGCGCTTGCGTTGTTTCAGTCTGAGCAACAAGAATACGATCAAGAATTAATTTTGTTTCGATTAAATGAGCAACAGTATGCTTTAAATGTGTTAAAAGTAAAAGAAATCATTCGTCCGGTAGAAGTTCATGCTTCACCAAACCGACACAAGATGGTCGAGGGCATGATTCGCGTTCGCGATACGGCTATACCGTTATTAAATACATATGAGCTTTTGCAATTGGATGCGGAAGAAAATAAATACTTTATTATCGTCGAATTTGCCGAACGCCAATTTGCCCTGCGTGTAGGGGATGTTTCCAGCATTAAACGCATCCATACAAAGCAAATTACGCCACCTGATGATGTGTCAAAAGGAAAAGAAAAATTTCTCTCCGGTATTGTCACCATTTCGGCGGAAGAGATGGCGTTTATACTTGATTTGGAAAAGGCGGTTCATTACATTCACCCGCTGCATTTCTCGATTGATTTCAAGGAGAATTATCGAGTTGAACGAGAAACGATGTCCCTTCTTTTATTAGAAGATTCTCAGACGATGCGACTTCTCCTAACGGAGGCACTAGCCGATGCTGGTTACAAAGACGTACTTGTTTTCAATAATGGAAAAGATGCCAATGATTATACGGCGAATATGGAAGATGAGGACGTATTTGATGCGGTGATCACAGATATTGATCTGCCTCATCGAAATGGTTTCGAATTCACAAAGCGTCTGCGGCAATTGCCTCTATTCCAAGACGTGCCTGTTTTCTCATTCTCGTCCTTACATCCATCTGTTGTAGAGAGGAAGGGAAAAGAGGCGGGAGTGACGAGTCATGTCGTGAAACCTGATATAGAAAAATTAATTGCTGTTCTTGATCAGCATCTATTAAAGTAGAAACAAACCGATTGGCTTTTAGCGAATCGGTTTTTTGTATGCCTTTGATTGTTCCTCTGTAATTAAGTTGAGCTTTACAAGTAGTTGAATATACGCGAATGTGTTATTTTTAAGCATAAGAGATTCTCCTTTTTGCTAGTGTATTCACCACGGTAAAAAAAGTTTCCTTAAGGAAAGATGTAAACAAGACCTATTTGTTTTATAATGAGTGTAAAGATCAAAAAACCCTTGTGGTAGGAGGAATTAGACATGAATATTGAAATTACAAAGCCTGCCATGGCTTGGTTTAAAGAGGAATTTGGGCAAGGAGAGGAGCTAACACCGATTCGGTTATTTGGTCGCTACGGTGGTTGTGGCAATTTACAAAGTGGGTTTTCGATTGGAATAAGCCAAACGGAACCTGTGAATCCAAAAGCAATTCAAGAAGAAGGCGGCTTCCGCTTTTTCATAGAGGAACAAGATATGTGGTACTTTAATCATCATAGCGTCAAAATCAAATACAGTCGAAAAAATGAAGAAATTGAGTTTGAATACGAGGAGTCGGCTACGTCATAAGGAGCTTGATATGGAACTTGGATATGCTTGTCTGAACTTAACGTTACCGAGTCAGTTTAGAACATGTCGTTTGGCAACAATGCGTCAAGAAGGTATGGCCAAAATAAAAGAGTTAACGCTTCATAATATTGCTCAAGTTGAGGCAATGCTAAGCTTTAATGAACAGCACCAAATACGCTTTTTGCGTCTCTCTAGCGATATTGTTCCGTTTGCGACCCATCCAGAGATGAATTGGGAATGGGCTAAAGATGAGGAAGTACTTGAAAGGTTAGCGCTAATTAAAACGAAAAAGAAAGAACAAGGGCTACGTTTCTCGATGCACCCAGGCCAATATACTGTCTTAAATTCCCCTCGTGAACAGGTGGTTGAGAATGCCAAGCTCGACTTAGGCTATCACAGTCAACTGCTTGATTTAGTCGGCGGAACAGACATCATTATTCATACAGGCGGAGCTTATGGCGATAAGGAAAAAGCGAAGAAAACGTTCGTTGAGGTTTATCAGACGTTACCAGATGATGTAAAAGAAAAAATACGGCTTGAAAACGATGATAAAACGTTTCATACGCGAGACGTGCTAGATATTCACCATCAATCAGGGGTAACGATTTGTTTTGATATTCACCATGAGCGCTGTTTTCATACCGAGGAAGACGATCTTAAAACGCTATATGCTGAAGTGGCAAAAACATGGAAGATGAAGCCAAAAGTTCATATTAGTTCGGGTAAGGACAGCACAAGTGACCCGCGTCACCGTGATTACATTGAACTAGCAGATTTTCAAGTACTAAAGCGTGTGCTTGGCGACATCGATACAGATGTGATGCTTGAAGCGAAAGCAAAAGAGAAAGCGCTACTGTCCTTAAGACAACAAGTGCTAGAGACGGAGGGGAAAAACGATGGCAATTGAAAAAGCGACATTTGCTGGAGGCTGCTTTTGGTGCATGGTACAGCCCTTTGATCAGCTTCCTGGTATTAAGGTTGTTGAGTCAGGTTATATGGGCGGCACGGTTGAAGCACCTAGCTATGAGCAAGTAAAAACGGGAGAGACAGGTCATTTAGAAGTGGTGCAAATTACATTTGATTCAGCGCTGTTCCCCTATGAAAAGCTGCTGGAGCTCTACTGGCCACAAATTGATCCAACAGACGAAGGCGGACAATTTCAAGACCGTGGCAGTCAGTACACCACAGCAATCTTCTATCATTCGACTGAGCAACAGGCGCAGGCGCTTGCTACTAAACAAGAGGTGGCAGACAGTGGTCGTTTTAAGAAGCCAATCGTTACAGCTGTACGACCAGCTGAAGCGTTTTATTTAGCTGAACAAGAACATCAGGATTTCTATAAAAAAGAACCAAGTGCTTACAAAGCGGATCGGAAACAAAGTGGACGCGACGAATTCATTGAAGAGAACTGGCAAAGGAAGAATTAGTTTGCGTTAATTAACAGGCGGGTAGAGGGGGAAGCATTGTGGGGATGCAAACAGGGAAAAAGCGACTAGTGCGCGGTAGTATGATTGTTGGCTTGGTCTTTGTTGTCGCCTGCTTCATTATTATTGGGACTGTTCAATCATGGCGCTACACAGAAGCTGGTCGTGTTCCCCCTAAAACAGCTGTGATTTTGCATGCAGTGGATGAACAGCTCTTACCGCAGGGCTTATCGACGCCATCTTTTTTAGCAAGCCCCACCGCACCGACGATAACACGAATTGATACGGAAATGGCAACAAGCGATGGTGGTTCGATTCCACTGCGAATTTACAAACCGATTGCTGCTGGACCACACCCGGTCATCGTCTATTACCACGGGGGAGCTTTTATGGAGGGGTATGGCAATATTGAATCGCACGATAATGTCATTCGCTCACTTGCAGGCAGAACGCAGGCAATTGTTGTTGCACCAGGCTACCGATTGGCACCTGAATTCGAATACCCTACTGCTTTTAATGATAGCTATGAAACAGTGAAATGGGTTGAACAAGAAGCGGATTTGCTAGATGCTGATGTGAGCCAACTAGCTGTAGCTGGGGATAGTGCCGGCGGAAATTTAGCAGCGGCCGTATCGTATCGGGCAAAGAGTGAAGAAGGGCCTTCCATTAAAAGTCAAGTGCTGCTCTATCCGTTAACAACGTTTCTAGACAGCGAATTTGCCTCTAGAGACCTGTATTCAAGCGGCTATTACTTTTTATCTAGAGGCGTAATGGAGCGTTCACGTCAAACGTATGCACCTATTGAAGAAGATTGGTCAAGCCCATTTACCTCTCCGCTTTTGACGGAAGACTTAAGCAACATGCCGGATACGCTCGTGTTAACAGCTGAGTTTGATCCGCTAAGAGATGAGGGCGAGGCTTATGCCAAGCGATTGTTTGAAGCAGGGAATCAGGTGACGGCCGTTCGCTATGATGGTGTGATGCACGGCTTTGTTTCTTTTTATGAAGTGATGGAGCGGGGGAATGACGGAATGAGGCAGATGGCTTCTTATTTAAATCAGTCCTTTTCCTCAACAGGGCAAGAGACTTATAATAAGGAAGGCTTTGAAATAAGTGTACTCCAAACTCAAGATTCATGGCGGGATGAATTAGAAGCCTATGCAATGGGTGCCTATTTAATTGGACGTCATATAGAAAGACGTATTAGTGACATTTTTCTTCAAAACGAAGCGTAAATAAGTGAATGCCTGGTTCCGCTAGTGGAACCAGGCATTTTAATTTAAGTAAGCGGACTGTTTTTAGCAAAGGCAATAAACGATTGTTCCGATTCATTTAGCCCACATGCGCCGCACTGAATGCGTACAGTTGGACCATTGTAATGCATATGAATGGCCGTTAGTTCGTCCTCAGTATAGGACTCAACTAATTCACCACTGCGGGGATCAAGTTTTACTGGATGGGCATCTTGTGTGATTTGATGGAACCGGGTTCGGTTCGTTTTACATTTTGGGCATAAATAGGCTTCACTCATTATCGATCAACCTCCTTTTGTTTACATTGCCCATTTTTCGGGTATTTAGTGATTGCGCTAACAAGAAAGTCTTGGTAAAGATGTGTCTGCTTCGTAACTTTTTTTTGTCTAATTTATGATAATTTCTGAGACGCACAAGGAAATTGCCCTATTCTCACTCAGAAAGTGTTAGGATGAAGTCAGCTAAGTTGCACGTTCACTATTTCACATAGTTATGCGCACACTTGTTTTCTATTATGCCAAAAGAAAGGTGATATTATTGAGTACACCATCCTATTTTAAATGGATCTCGTTTGCGATGGTCGCTATCTTTCTAAGTGGCTGTGGGAGCCTTACCGTGCTTGACCCACAAGGACCAGTAGCAGCAGAACAAAAAGGTCTTATAACGTTATCAATTTGGTTTATGGTCTTCATCGTTTTGGTTGTCTTTGTTATGTTAACGATCATGCTCGTTAAATACCGTGATCGCGGAAACAACGATAATTACGACCCGTCGATTGAAGGAAGCCATAAGCTTGAATTAACGTGGACAATTATTCCGATCATTATTGTGACGATCTTATCTGTCCCAACCGTTATTACGATTTACAATCTTGAAGAAGCACCTGTTATTGAAGGTGCGGAGGTGCAAGAAGAACCACTTGAAATTCATGCGACCAGCGTAAACTGGAAGTGGATTTTCAGTTATCCGGACGAAGGAATTGAGACAGTCAATTACGTGAATATTCCTGTTGATCGCCCGGTCTTGTTTCGCTTAACATCAGCAGATTCGATGGCTTCCTTCTGGATTCCTCAGCTAGGCGGTCAAAAATATAGCATGTCAGGTATGGAAACAGAACTGTTTCTAGCAGCAGATCAGATTGGTAATTTCGAAGGACGCAATGCGAACTTCACAGGTGAAGGGTTTGCGGAGCAGCGCTTTACCGTTAACTCAATGACATCTGATAGTTACGATGACTGGGTTGAAGAAGCCCAGACTGAATTTCCTCCATTAACTGAGGAAGAGTATGCGCACTTAATGGTTCCAGGTCATGCAGCAGAAATGACATTCTCTTCTACACATCTTGAATTCGTTAATCATGTGTATGACGCGACGTATTCATTAGATAAACGAGCAGAGCTTGGCTATGAAGCACTAAATCCTCATTCACGTGAAGGAAAAGCATTTGAAATGCCTTACCTAACGCAGCCGATTGATGTTGATCAGCGTTACGACGTGGAGCTAGAGGATGAATAAGCGAGATAGATACAGCGGAAGAGAGGGGATATACCGTTGAGATGGGATGAATTTATTGTAACGGGTGACCCGTTTATTCTAGGAGCGCAGATTTCCATTGCTCTTACTAGTATAATCGCTATCGTCGCCCTCACATACTTTAAAAAGTGGAAAATGTTATGGTCTGATTGGATCACAACTGTTGATCATAAAAAGATCGGTATTATGTATATTGCCTGTGCCTTGCTGATGATGTTCCGCGGTGGTGTAGACGCGATGATGATGCGTGTACAGCTTGCGGCACCAGAAATGGACTTCTTAAGCGGCCAGCACTACAATGAGATTTTTACAACGCACGGTACGATTATGATTATCTTTATGGCAATGCCATTCTTAATCGGTTTAATGAACGTTGTTGTACCACTGCAAATTGGAGCGCGTGACTTAGCGTTTCCTTTCTTGAATAACTTAAGCTTTTGGACATTCTTTTTCGGAATGGCACTCTTTAATATTTCATTTATCATTGGTGGTTCTCCATCAGCGGGGTGGACGTCTTACTTTCCACTCGCCTCAAATGACTTTAGTCCAGGCGTAGGGCAAAACTATTACGCGCTTGGTATTCAGTTATCAGGAATTGGTACACTTGCAACAGGGATTAACTTCATTGTCACGATTCTAAGAATGCGGACAAAAGGTATGTCCTTGATGAAGATGCCGATGTTTACCTGGACGGTATTCATTACGTCTCTAATCATCGTGCTTGCTTTCCCAGTACTAACTGTAGCACTTGCGATGATGACGTTCGACTTACTGTTCGGCTCCGCCTTCTTTACCTTACAGGGCGAAGGACTCGACATGTTATGGGCGAATCTGTTCTGGATTTGGGGTCACCCTGAAGTTTACATTGTTGCGCTTCCGGCATTCGGTATTTTCTCTGAGATTATCTCAACGTTTGCCCGGAAAAAACTGTTTGGCTATAATGCGATGGTCGCATCAATTGTCATTATTTCATTCTTGAGCTTCTTAGTTTGGGTTCACCACTTCTTCACGATGGGGAATAGTGCGGCTGTTAACTCATTCTTCTCAATCTCGACGATGGCAATCTCGATCCCAACCGGGGTTAAGATCTTTAACTGGCTCTTTACGCTTCATAAAGGAAAGATTCGCTTCACCGTACCGATGTTATGGTCGCTTGGATTTATTCCGAACTTCGTAATCGGTGGGGTAACCGGCGTAATGCTAGCGATGGCAGCAGCAGATTACCAGTACCATAATACGTATTTCTTAGTGTCTCACTTTCACTATGTATTAATTGCGGCTACGGTATTCTCTTGTTTTGCAGGTCTAATTTATTGGTATCCGAAAATGTTTGGTCACCGTATGAACGAGCGTATCGGTAAGTGGGTATTCTGGGTATTTATGATTGGTTTTAACGTCTGTTTCTTCCCGCAGTATTTCTTGGGTCTAGACGGGATGCCGCGTCGTATTTACACGTACCTTGAGTCCGATGGTTGGTTCTCGCTTAACTTTATTTCTACAATTGGTGCATTTATGATGGCAGCAGCATTCGCGTTATTTGTTTATAACATTTACTACAGCTGGCGCTATGAGAAACGCGATACAACGGGTGATCCATGGGATGGTCGTACGCTTGAATGGGCGACATCTTCAGCGATTCCACCGCATTACAACTTTGCTCATACACCAGTTGTGACTGAAAGAGACGCATTCTGGGATATGAAAGAAAAAGGCATTGATTTGAATGCCAGCACAGATTACGAAAAGATTCACATGCCGAACAATACGTGGATTGGACCGTTAATGGCCTTCTTCATGTTCACAGCCTCGTTTGCGCTCGTCTTTAGCTGGTGGATCCCAGCGATTATAAGCGCTGTTGGCATCTTTGTCTGCATGATCATGCGTTCATTTGATTACAATGACGGGTACTATGTATCTGTTGAAGAAATAAAAGAAACTGAAGACAAAGCGAAGGAGGCATAACCGATGGCAGCAAATGAAACGATTAATACAAATGAGCCACTAGAGTATCAGTCATTTGAAGGCAAAAACAACATCTTAGGTTTCTGGGTCTTCATCGGTGCTGAATTTGCCTTGTTTTCCACTTTATTTGCATCATACTTTGTATTGGTTGACCGTAACGCGTCAGCCATTACAACAGGGGAGCTATTCGATTTAGGGCTTGTCTTATCGATGACGTTCTTACTTTTAACCAGTTCTTTTACTGCCGGAATTGCGATTCATGAGATGCGAGCCGGCAGGGTGAACCGGATGATGATTTGGGTAGGTTTAACTTTACTACTCGGTCTCGGTTTCCTTGCATTTGAGATTTATGAGTTTGTTCATTATGCCCATGAAGGTGCAACCTTGTCTGCAAGTGCCCACTGGTCCGCGTTCTTTGTTCTACTTGGAACGCACGGTCTCCACGTAGCGATTGGTATTGGGTGGATTACAATGCTGATGATTCAAATTAAGAAAAGAGGATTAACGCCACGTACAACATCAAAGTTCTTTATTGCTAGCTTATATTGGCACTTCCTTGATGTAATATGGATCATTATCTTTACGGGCGTTTACATGCTCGGAATGGAGTGGATCTAAATGGCGAACCAAAATCAAGAAACGACTTCTAGTGAGCACCACGGCTTTCCTTGGAAGCATTTAATTGGATTTGGCTTATCGATTGTACTAACCTTGCTTGCTGTATGGGTTATGATGCAGACGAATCTAGAATGGTCCATTCGAGTGGTGATTGTCTTCATCTTTGCTTTCATTCAAATGTCTGTTCAGCTCTTTATGTTCATGCATATTGGTGAAGGAAAAGACGGCAAGTGGCAAATTGGGCATACGCTCTTTGCTCTTGTGATCGCGATCATTATTGTAATCGGTACGTACTTTGTTATTATGACTGGTCACATTTAAAAAACCATTCCCGCTCAGGCGGGAATGGTTTTTTTTGTTAATCACTCGGATGTTTCAGATAACTTTTTTGATTTTGCTTGGTAATAAGGCGATGCGTATAAAATAAACGCTGCCACATGAGCAATTAAAACATTAATGAGGAATCCAGCAATAAAGGTCGATTCTGAAATATGGAACATAAACCCTTCAAAGAGGAAGGAAATTGCTAACGCCCACATGACGAAAATAAAAGGAACACTCAACAAAGCGATTTTGCGGTGCTCAAGCCATAGAAACAGCGGCGTTGCACTGGCGACAAACATATATGCAAAGAATAAATCCATTATCAGCACGTCCTTTCAAGTTCGTTTAATTGTGACTAGGTTTTGTCTACATTGTGTCTTTTTTGTGTCTCTTTATACTATCACAAAGTTGTCACATTTGAAAGCGTTTGCGTAAAAATTAGGCTTTTTTTGTGTTTTTGACTTAAGCTGTGCAGGCTAAATGGTTTTACAGCTTCAACTAAAACCATTTAGCATCCTATCATTAAGTAACAAAAACTTAAGTTTAATCGGGAACTCATAGTACTTTAGTAATGAAAACGGCGGAACTAGGATTTAAAATCATTACTTTCAGATTATTTTGATTAAAAATGTAGGAGTTCGTACACGAATCGCGAATCTTTTGTCATGACAACTAATAGTTGTCATGACAAAAGAAGAACAGGAGGTTTTGTATGAGACAGATTATGACTCGTTTATCATTAGCTTTACTACTGTTACTAGTTTTTAGTTCGCCAACTTCCGCTCAATCTAATTCCACTGGTGAAGAGTTCAAAATTGTTGGCTATTATCCATCATGGGTTGCAGAAGAGCGTGGTTATGAAGTGATGGATCTTCCAGCAGAGCAAATGACACATATTATGTATGCGTTTGCTAATGTTTGTTGGGATGGCGTACACGGTAATCTTGATCCAAGTGGACCGAATCCAAAAGAGTGGGTTTGTGAAGATGAGAACGGGCCGATTGATGTGCCAAATGGCTCAATCGTCCTCGGTGACCCGGAACAAGATGTGCACAAGTCATATCCTGGTGATTCAGAAGATGAGCTGATAAAAGGGAATATCAAACAGCTACAGTTATTGAAAGAGGAGCACCCTCATTTAAAAACGGTGATTTCAGTTGGCGGGTGGACCTGGTCAAATCGGCTCTCACTTGTAGCTGCAACGGAAGAAACACGCGCTAATTTCGCACAATCAGCAGTCGATTTTGTCCGCGCTTATGGTTTTGATGGGCTCGACCTAGATTGGGAATACCCAGTCAGTGGGGGGATGCCAGAAAATGAACGAGATCCTGCTGACAAAAGAAATCATACGTTGCTTCTTGAAGCTACACGAGCGGCGCTAGACAAAGCAGGAGAAGAGGATGGGAAAGACTATTTACTTACTATCGCTTCATCTGCATCACCAAGCTACTTACAAAACAATGAGCTTAAAGAATTAGCTAGTATTTTAGATTGGATTCAAATTATGACTTATGATTTGAATGGAACATGGCAAGCGCAAAATGGTCATAATGCGCCATTGTTTCATGATAAAGAAGCAACGGTACCTTGGGCAGATGCCTTAAATGTTCATGCGGCGGTTACCGGTCATTTAAATGCGGGTGTACCCAATGATAAATTAATTGTTGGCATGCCGTTTTACGGCTACGGATGGACGGGATGTGATTCGGCCAATAATGGGGAGTATTCACAATGTACCGGTCCTGCCAACGAAGGAACGTGGACAAATGCAACATTTGATTATCAAGATTTAAAAGAAAATTATGTAAACAAGAATGGGTATACGCGCTACTGGAATGACGCTTCAAAAGTTCCGTTTTTATTTAATAACAGTAACGGAACGTTTATCACATACGATGATCCCGAATCGATTACGCACAAAGCTACTTATGTGAAAGAAAATAACTTTGCGGGAGCGATGTTCTGGGAAGCGAGCAACAATCGTGATGGAGAGTTGGTTAAGGCGATCGCCGATGTCTTGCTCGCGGAAGAAGAGAGTGGGGAATGTCAAGCAGAGGCATGGAGTTCAAAGCAGGTGTATACCAAAGGTGACAGAGTCAAACTGAATGACGTCGTTTATGAAGCGAAGTGGTGGACTAAAGGAGAAGATCCAACGAAGTCTGGTGAGTGGGATGTTTGGAAAAAAGCAGCCGACTGTTTAGAAGAAGTGCCTGGACAGTCAGAGTGGTCAGCCCGTACAACTTATACGAAAGGAGATCAAGTGACCTATGATGGTGTTCTATATGAAGCAAAATGGTGGACCAAAGGCGAGAATCCGAGTCGTTCAGGCGAGTGGGATGTTTGGAAAAAGGTAATGAAACAATAAAAGATGGCTGGCTGTTAGGTTTGTATTTAAAACGTTAACAGCCAGCTTTTTGCTTGGACATTTTTCCTTAGAAGTACAATAAAAAGAGGTTTTCACTTTTTGTAATTGGGTAAAGGATGTGGAGGAGTGATAACGATGGTTCGCTATCAAGTTGAAGTAAAAGGACATGTTCAAGGCGTTGGATTTCGTGCATTTGTAAGTGAAACGGCGAAAAAATATCAAGTGACGGGAACGGTCATGAATAGAGCAGAAGGAAGTGTAGAGATTGTAGCGCAAGGCGAGGCGGAGGAACTAACTGCTTTCTTAGCAGATGTCAAAAAAGGAAATTCTTTTTCAACGGTTAGTACGCTAACAAAAAAAGAAATGGAACATGAGCCGAATGAAACTAGGTTTACAATTGTCTATTAAACTGAAGTAGAAAAGTGAGGCATGAATTGGATGGCCAAAAGAAAGCTGAACAAAGAAGATATTTTCGTAGCCACCGATTCATTGTTAGCAGATGTCGGCTATGAAGGGTTTCATTTCAAACCACTAGCAGAGAAGCTTAACGTTGGTAGGAGCACGATTTATGAATACTACAGTAGTAAAGATGATCTACTTATAGCTTATATGCATCATATAATGAACCAGTTTATGGAGGATCACGAAAAAATTGACCAGACCACATCAGTTAAGAGACAGATGAAAGAGCTTATTTATTTGTTTATTAAACATGATCGAATTTTAATGGCAATTGATTTAACACCCCATGTTGAAAAAAATGGCTCAGAGCAAGTTCAACATGTTCTTCAACAACTGTGGTCTTACCATCATCTTATTTTTCAGCGCATCAAAAATCTCGTTGCTGAAGGAAGAAAGACGGGCGAAATTCGTACAGACTTACCTGTGTCTTTAATCGAGATGATGCTGTTTCAATCCATTTCGTTAAACAAAGCACGCTCACAAGAAGCGTTGGAAGAATGGGCCGCTGCTATTTATGAACTGCTCTTTAACGGCATAAAAAAGAACGAAAGCTAAAAACGAGTGCTTGGATAATGTCCAAGCACTCGTTTTCCTATCTTCCAGCCTGCATGCTGTAATTTCTGACGTGCATGCCAGTGCCTTTACGCATGGCGTGCTTTTCGTAAAATGGGGCTAAGTCCTCATCACAGCACAGATCAATCATATAAAACTCACTGAGCTGCGTTAACATCCGTTTCACTAATTCTTGACCGATTCCCTGATGCTGATGGGAAGGCAGTACTTCAAGCAAAGGGATATAAGCTGATAAGATACCGTCGCTGATCGCCGTAATGAAACCAACGACTTGATTCGTTTGTTGATCGAGAGCGAGAACAATATGGCTGATTTGTTTTAATACGTTTAAGTGTGTTTCAAGATTGGGTGGATTGGGCCAGTCAACGAAGAAACCGTTTAGTTGATTAGGCGTAATAGCAGTAAGTTCTGTTTTGTAAATCATAAAAATTCAACTCCTCATTGTATTAGTTCGTCTGAGGCAGTTGTGAATCAATGATAAAAAAGCAAATGAAATTCCTCCTATTCAGTTAAAACCTTAAAAAGGATTTCGAGCTAAACTCCAATAATCCTTTAAAAAACACAAAACCGACCTAACTAAATAGGCCGGTGTAATGGTGTATTAAAGCGCCCAACCGCCATTGCGGAAGACGGGTTCTTTGCTGCCGTCTTTATGAATGCCGTCGATATTCATATCGGCGGAACCCATCATAAAGTCAACGTGAGTAATGCTTTGATTTAAGCCTTTTTCTTCAAGCTCTTCAGGTGACATATCTTTTCCACCTTCAATATTAAAGGCATAGGCGCTACCAAGCGCTAAGTGATTGGAGGCATTTTCATCAAACAACGTATTAAAGAAGATGATGTTTGTATCGGAAATTGGTGACTGATGCGGGACAAGCGCAACTTCACCAATTGAGCGAGCACCTTCATCTGTATCGAGTAGACGCTTCAGCGTTTCTTCGCCTTCTTTCGCGGAGAAATCAACGACTTTGCCATCTTTAAACGTCAGGGTGAAGTCAGTAATTAAGGTTCCGCCGTAATTAAGCGGTTTTGTACTTGTAACGGTTCCGTTTACACCGTCTTTTTTTGCAGCTGAAAAGACTTCTTCTGTCGGCATATTGGCGACGAAATCAATGCCGTCCTTGCTCGTGCTGCCTCCAGATGCCCAAATATGTGTTTCTGGCAGCTCAATTGTCAGATCTGTTCCTTCCGCTGTGTAGTGAAGCGCATGGAAGTGTTTTTCATTTAACAATGTCATTTTTTCGTCAAGCGTGGCGAGGTGTTCTTTCCAAGCTGCTATCGGATCGCTTTCATCCATTCGTGTTGCCGCAAAAATAGCATCCCATAACAAGTTAATCGCTTCTTCCCCTTTAGCTTCCGGGAACACTTTCTCTGCCCACTTCTCAGATGGAACAGCGACAATCGACCAGCTAACTTTATCAGACTGTATGTAGCGGCGAAATGTGGAGTTTGCAGCGCCACTCGTTTTATTGGCTGTGGCAATGCGCTCAGGATCAATGTTTTTTAATAAGTCGGGATCTGAACCAGATATACTTAAGAAAGCAGCTCCGTTTTCCGCCTCTTTAACAAGCACATTCGCTTGCCATTCAGGGAATTCAGAAAACGCTTCATCTGGAGCCATTTCATACTTAATCTTTGCTAATTCTTCATCATTCCATTCAACACGAACATGTTTTGCGCCAGCAGCATAGGCTTTCTTTGCAACTTCACGCACATACGGTGCCGCATGCATCGGTGTCCGTACATAAAGCGTTTGACCTTCTTGGATATTTACACCAACTCGGACAGCTAAGTCCGCATAGTTCTCCAATTTTTCTTGAAAACTCATCTTAAACGCCTTCTTTCTGCAGATAAATTGTTTATTCTTATGTAGGATACCGAAGAACGTGCGCTTTTGCAAACAAATAACGTGCAAAAAGTGGTACAATGTAGGTTGCTTTACAAACTAGAATGAAGAGGTTCGCGAACTCCCTCTATAAAAAACTATTTAGTTATTGGAGTGATCGAATGCTCGTTCTCAAAGGAGAAATGCAGCATGAAAGAAGAAAAAGCGATTGTTGTTTTCAGTGGAGGCCAAGACAGCACAACTTGCTTGTTTTGGGCGCTGGAGCGATTTAGCGAAGTTTCCGTTATCATTTTTGATTACGGGCAACGCCATCAAAAAGAAATTGAGTGTGCGGAGTCCATTTCCAAAGATCTTGGTGTGGAATCAAGAGTGCTCGATATGACGCTCATTAATCAATTAAGTGCAAATGCGCTAACCCGCACCGATATTGCTGTTGATGGGGGAGGCGAAGGCCAGTTGCCGAGCACATTTGTTGCCGGGCGTAACCACCTGTTTCTTTCGTTTGCAGCCGTTGCTGCACGAGAAATGGGGGCAAGGCACTTGATTACAGGAGTATGTGAAACGGATTTCAGCGGCTATCCAGACTGCCGAGATGTCTTCATCAAATCTTTAAATGTCACGCTTAATTTAGCGATGGATGAGAATTTTGTTATTCACACGCCACTTATGTGGTTAAACAAAGCAGAAACATGGGCTCTTGCCGATAACTTAGGAAGGCTGAACTATGTGCGAGAACGAACGCTAACGTGTTATGAGGGGATTCAGGGAGATGGCTGTGGCGAGTGTCCTTCTTGTCAATTAAGGCAGAATGGCTTGGATACGTACCTTGCGCAAAAAGAAGGTGCTGTGCAATGATCCATCAACTCTACCCAAGCGTTGTTCATCCATATACATTCGAATTAAACAAGGATATGCAGCTAGCTGCTGCACATTATATTGATCATAAGGAAGCAGGTAAATGCCGTCAGCTTCATGGACATACGTATGTTATCAATCTAACGATTGGTGGAGATGAATTAAATGAGCTCGGTTTCCTCGTTGATTTTAAAACGTTAAAACAAACGATTCATGATCGCTTCGATCATACGCTCTTAAATGAAGATGAGTATTTTAACAATCAGCCGCCATCAACTGAAAAGATGGCCGAAACGATTTATCAGCTAGTAGAAAATCAGCTGCTTCAGCTTAAAAATAAACCGACTTGCTTGCAGGTGTTTGTTAGGGAAACACCAACCAGCTATGTGATTTACCGGCCAAAGGAGCAAGCCAATGGTTAAACCAATTCCCGTTTTAGAAGTTTTTGGACCAACCATTCAAGGAGAAGGCATGGTCATTGGACAAAAAACAATGTTTGTTCGTACCGGTGGCTGTGATTACCGTTGTTCCTGGTGTGACTCGGCGTTTACCTGGGATGGAACAGGAAAAAGCGAAGCGCTTCAGCCTGAAGAGATTATTAACCGTCTTGATGCGCTTGCCCCGTCTCAGTATAAGCATGTCACAATATCTGGCGGGAATCCATTGCTTCATCAAGGAATTGCCCAGTTAATTGAGCAGCTAAATGAACGCGGGATTAAGACTGCTGTTGAAACACAGGGGAGTCTCTGGCAAGACTGGCTGCTTGCTGTAGATGATGTCACAATTAGTCCGAAGCCACCAAGCTCAGGAATGAAGACGGATTGGGACAAACTTGACTATTTTATTGATACACTTGAGCCATCACAATTAAGCCTTAAAGTCGTTGTGTTTGATGAGATAGATTATGCCTATGCGAAGGACGTGCACAAGCGTTATCCGACTACTTCACTCTATTTGCAAGTAGGTAATGAAGACACGACAACAGGAGATCAAAATCGCTTACTAACGCAGTTACTCGATCGTTATGAACAATTAATTAATTGGACCATGGAAGATACAGAAATGAATTACGTCCGCGTGCTCCCACAGCTGCATACGCTGCTCTGGGGCAATAAGCGCGGCGTATAGGAGGATCTAATGAACCAAGGAAGAGATGAGAAGACGCTAACAGGTGTAACGCTGCTCGGTAATCAAGGTACAGCTTATGAAGCAAGCTACAATCCAGAAGTGCTGGAAACATTCGACAACCAACACCCATACCGCGATTATTTTGTGAAATTTAACTGCCCGGAATTTACGACGCTCTGTCCGAAGACGGGTCAACCCGACTTTGCGACCATTTATATTAGCTATATTCCTGATGTAAAAATGGTTGAGAGCAAATCCTTAAAGCTCTACCTATTTTCGTTCCGCAATCATGGTGACTTTCATGAAGACAGTGTTAACACGATTATGAATGATTTAATTAAGCTAATGGAACCACGCTACATTGAAGTATGGGGGAAGTTCACGCCAAGAGGCGGCATTTCGATTGACCCGTATTGCAATTATGGCAAAGAGGGTACGAAATACGAAGAGATGGCGAATTACCGAATGATGAACCATGACATGAACCCGGAGACGATTACGAATCGGTAAGATAAAATGAAATGTCTACTAGACTGTGATGTTAGTAATCACAGTCTTTTTAATTTATATATTCCCTTGTTCTGTTTCGTTTTAACGTTTAATTACATAGTAGTAGCAATTACACACATACTAAATGATGAATGAAAAAGGAGGGCCAAATGATGCCAAACAAAGATGACCGATCCAATAATGCAGAAAGACTAGAAGAGATGATTACAAACACAACGGAAAAAATGAAAGAAGCCGAAAAGCTCGTACAAGAGCATGGCAAGGAAATGACTGAAAACGATTTAGAGCAAATTGCCAAAAAGAACGAAAATCGAGAAGTGAGTATTGAAGCTATGCGCCAAGAGGTAGAGGATGAGCGAACGGAATAGGAATGAATAGATAAAAAGCTACAAAAACCAAGACTTTTAAGTCTTGGTTTTTGTAGCTTTTTTACATAATTTAAGAACTGATATTTGTTTGAAAAAAATATATATTTAAAATTGAAGATAAAACAATTAATGAAGGAGGTAAAATGAAAAACTATCCGCTCTGGTTTTGGATTTCACTTGTCGTGGTAATGATTTGCGAAGTATGCTTTATCTTATTTGGCCCTCATCTATTTGATCGCCCAGTCATTTTCTTGCAATCTGCATTAGTGATGACCTTCGTATTGCACCCACTTTATATGATAGCTGTGTCTGCGCTCCTATGGAGACAAAAGCATGATGCTCGTCTACTTTTAAAAGCCTGTTTACTGATGCTCTTACCGGTTTGGATTGCTTGGTTTTTGTTTCTAGCGGTTAATGAAACAGGGTGAAGAGAATAAAGAGTGGATCAAGGAAATCTTGATCCGCTCTTTTAAATATGTTTTAAAATGAAAAAATTAGGGAAAAAGATGAATACGTTGTCGAATGATAAGAAGCAAGGGTGGAAAGTTATGAAAATAAGCTGCTCAAACAACTATCAAGAATTGCTCAATGAATTTGAAACAACATTAAACAGGAAGTTAACCGATGCTGAAAAAGAAATCATTCAGTTATTAGTTCGTAATCATTAATCCTCGTCTCTCGAGTTCTCCTTTTAATAGATCAATAAAGTCGGCGTTCAGCTGATTTATAATAGCTAAATGGCAAGCTTCCACTAATAGTTCATCGTTTAGTTCATTGATCATAAAATGACTCACTCCATTCCATAATTAACAATAGTACCCTTTTTCTTTCCCTAAAAAAAATTTTTAAAACTTATATTTTTTTAAAACCATCATTTTTTGAAGATTGCATTTATCGATCATGCGGTTTTTTGCTAAGAAAGGTTTACTAATTTTCAAAAAAAGGTATAGAGTCACTAATTATAACTCTGAATATGCAGAGGTGAAGGAGCTAATAGCGTTGACAAGCATCGATTATAAACAAGACAACTCATTTTTCGATGAAATGTTTATGGAGAATGGAGCTCCAAAAGATCATTATGTATCCTTTTATAAAACACTTGAAGCTTTTTCAAAACAGGATTTAAAAGAGAAGCATGATCAAGCGCAGGCATCCTTTTTGCGCCAAGGCATTACATTTACTGTTTACCAAGACTATGCTGGTACAGAACGAACCATGCCGTTTGATTTTATCCCAGTGGTTATGCCAAACGATGAGTGGGAACATATTGAGAAGGGAATGAAGCAACGTGTTAAGGCACTGAACCTTTTTCTTGAAGATGTATTTAGTGAACAGCGAATTATTAAGGACGGCATTATTCCAAGACGCTTAATAGAAGAGAATGAAAATTTTCTAGGTGAACTGAAAGGTGTGTCTGTTCCCTTGAAACAACGAATCTTTCTAGCTGGAATCGATTTAATCCGCGATCAAGAAGGGACGTACCGTGTATTAGAAGATAATTTGCGTAATCCATCAGGTTTGTCCTATGTCTATCAGAATCGATTCGTTATGAGACAAATATTTCCGGAGTTTTTTGAAAATTATCAGTTGTATACATTACAAACACAACTCTCGCAAATGAGAAATGCGCTATTGGATTACGGTCAACAAAACAATTCAAAGGATCCAAATGCAGTCCTCTTAACACCTGGTGTTTACAATTCCGCTTATTATGACCATGTGTTTTTGGCTCAGCAAATGGGGATTGACTTAGTCGAAGGATCTGATCTTGTTGTTGAAAATGGCTTTGTTTATATGAGGACCATTTATGGGTTAAAAAAGGTCGACGTGATTTATCGGCGAATTGATGATGCTTATTTAGATCGGACAGTATTTAAGAAAGAATCGTTACTTGGAGTAGATGGTTTGTTTAAAGCTTATAAAGAGGGTAATGTCGCAATCGTTAATGCTCTCGGAAATGGCGTTGCCGATGATAAAGCGACGTACATCTATGTGCCAGACATGATTCGCTATTATTTAAACGAAGAGCCTCTTATACCAAATGTAAAAACCTATATGCTTGAAAACAAAAAGGAAAGAGAATGGGTATTAGACAATTTGCCTAAACTGGTTATTAAAAACGTGGGTGCTTCTGGCGGCTATGATATGTTGATTGGACCGCATGCGTTTAACGAGGAGATTGAGCGTTTTCGAAAAAAAATCATCGAAAGTCCTAATCAGTATATAGCGCAACCGACCATTCAATTATCAAGAACACCAGTGTTTCAAGACAATGAATTTTACCCATGCCATATTGATTTACGAGTCTTTGTTATAAATGGAAAGTCAACTCATGTGATACCAGGTGGACTATCCCGTGTTGCTTTAAAAAAAGGTTCGTTAGTTGTTAATTCTTCACAGGGTGGTGGAGGAAAAGACACGTGGGTATTAAAAAAATAGGAGGTCATTATGTTAACGAGAACAGCAGATTCCTTATATTGGATGTCAAGAAATATTGAGCGTGCTGAGAAGATCGCCGGTATTTTGTCAACAGAACTAACAAATGTCCTGGAATCCTCTGATAAGGATGATTATATTAGACAAGAACTAGATATGGTTTTGGGGATTGCCGCTTCACATGAAATCACTGATCAGCTCGTTGAAAAGAATGAGCTTTCGATGAAATCAGTAGCAAACCATCTATTGTTTGCAGGTTCAAACGATAGTTCAATTTACAACTGCATTCGAATTGCCCGTGAAAATGCGCGAACGTGCCGTGATCAACTAAGTAATGACTTTTGGGTTATTATTAACGAGTTCCATTTGACGATGATGGCGGCGCGAACCGAGCCATTCTCCGTTACGCAAATTCAACATTTGTTACAACGCGTAAAAATGACGTCCCTATCTGCTCAAGGAATCATAGAGTCTACCGTTACACGGGGGATGGATTACCGGATGATAAAAATTGGTAAATGGGTTGAGCGAGCTGATTTTACCGTTCGAATTTTATTGGCTGTTTGTCAAAAAGCAAAACAGTTTCCTGAGCAAACGGGTTATTACATGTCGCTCGCACTGCAGCTTATAAATGGGTCAAACGCTTATTTGAAGCAAAATCGACCAATGATGCAGCCAAAAGCTGTTATTCCTTTTATATTAAATGAAGCCAATTTTCCTTGTTCAGTAATGTACTGCATAGAAAAAATATCCGCTTCGATTAAACGTATCGATGGGGAGCAGGGAACGAGTTACTCGAATTACTTAAAACAGCAGGTGGAGGATATAGTAAAACGTATGGAAGAACTCGAATTGATTGAGGAAGAGCTTGAACCTTGTATTGAACACTTTCAATTGGAGTACCATAAACTACAGGTAAGTTAATGGCGCTCGTGTAAGTGCTTAGAAAGAAGGCGTATAGGAGTTGAAGTACAAGGTTATTCATTTAAATCAGTTTCAATATGAAACCCCAGCAGACCAGAGTATGAATACGCTGCGCCTAAAACCGTGTCATGACGAAAGTCAACGACTGCTTGATTACCAAGTTGAGATTAGCCCAGCTGCTCGTTTAGAAAACCAACGCGACCTTTGGGGAAATACGATAGAGAATTTTTACATTGCTGATCTACATTCTGCACTGGAAATTAAAGCAACATCAATAGTCCGAATTCAAAAAAGCCCCCTTGTGGAGCAGCTTCACTATTCAGCGCAAATGCAAACCATCTTTATCTCCCCTTCCTTTTATGAGGGATATCTGCCTTACTTGAGTCAAACATCGTTTACGTTTTTAGAACAGGCGCAAATTGACTCAGTGCTTAAGGAAATTGGACCATGTATTGATCCAATTAAATTTGCATTGGCTGCGATGCGTTATTTCTATGCTTCGTTTACGTATAAAGCAGGAATTACTACGGTACAGACAAAAGCTACAGAAGCATTTGCTTTAACTCAAGGAGTGTGCCAAGACAAGGCACATATGATGATTGGACTGCTTCGCTCTCAAGGAATTCCCGCTCGCTACGTAAGTGGCTATCTATTCACTGGAAAAGATGCTTCTTTATTAGGAGATGAGGCAAGCCATGCATGGGTCGAATTCATCGTACCTGGCATTGGCTGGATCGGCTTAGATCCGACCAATCAAGTGGAAGCACTTAACCAACATATTCGCGTAAGTGCAGGACGTGATTATGCGGATGTTAGTCCTGTTGAAGGAGTGTATCGTGGCGGTAAACAAAGTCTTCGCGTTGAGGTCTCGGTTGAATTAATTGACGAAGCTAAAAGCTAGATTTATCTAGCTTTTTTTGTTGCGAATTAGTAGGTATGCTATAATCGTTCTAAAGGATACAATCTCATGCTTAATCATAAGCAAGTGTTAGGGGTGCATAGAAATGGAGCATACATTTTATTTAGATGCCCACTGGGACGGCGGACGAAACAGCACCGGAACGATTGAAGCGGGAAATCTGAAGCAATCGATCTCGATTCCCAAAGAAATGGATGGCCCTGGTGTTGGCACAAACCCAGACGAGATGCTGCTTGGTGCTGCGGCAACTTGTTTTTTAATTACATACGCAGCAATCCTTGAGCGAGCAGCGATTAAGACAGATGCTCTTGCCTTAGCATCTGAAGCTATTGTTGATGTAACGAACAATGTCTTCACTTTTAAACAGATTCATCATAGACCAACTGTGACTGTTTTTGATGCGAGTCAAATCAAGAAAGCAGAACAACTTGCTTTTAAAGCGGAGCAATCATGTATGATTTCCAAAGCGGTTGCGAGAAATGTACAGATTACAGTCGAACCAACTGTTCAGAGCGGAGCTTCAGTTGAATAAAAGAAGATTTACATCCGTTATTGTAGCTGTTTGTCTGCCGCTTTTGATGGTAAGTGCTTGTCAACAAAATGACACAAATGGATCGCATCAAAAAAAGCCAGATGGTTATATTGAGCCTGTTCCAATTAAAATTATCGAGGAAAAACCGGTGCATATTCAGTAACCTAGTCAAAACCGCTTTTTTATACAGAGCGGTTTTTTATAAACTCTACTAAAATACGCTTAAGCTTTAAAATGTCAAGATGGGGACTGGTTAATTTTGATAGAATTTTCCGCTTTTGAGAAAGCGATTAAGCAGGATAAAGTCAACAGCGTACTTATTTACCATCAGCATTCTCTCGTATTTGAATCCTTTCGCAATGCAAAAATGCGGACGAAGCAGCATAAAATTTATTCTATTACAAAAAGCATCCTCTCCATTTTAATCGGGATTGCGGTAAAAGAAGAGTATATTGAACATGTACAAATGCCGATAAACAACTATTTCCCTCAATATAAGAATGATTCACTTACAATTGAACACCTACTTACAATGACCTCAGGATTACACTGGCCGGGAAACAATCGTATGATGACAAGTTCAAACTGGGTCGATTTCATTCTGAATCAAGATCAACACGATCCAGTTGGCACAAAGATGGTTTATAGCTGTGGTTCTTCCCATCTTTTAAGTGCTATGATTGAGAAAGCTACTGGACAACGGACTGCGTTATTCGCAAAGCAGCATCTCTTTGATCCACTTGATATTACACAATTTAAATGGAATTCCGATCCCAAAGGTATTGCAATTGGCGGATTTGGATTAACGATGAAAACAGAAGATTTGTTGAAAATCGGTATATTATATCTACAACAAGGTGCATGTAAGTCGAAGCAAATTGTTTCCGCTAATTGGATACATGAGTCGACGAGGGCAAAGGTTGCCGTAAATGAAGAATGGAGCTACGGGTATCATTGGTGGACGCCAAGAAAAAATCAAGCAAACAAAGAGCTATTCCTTGCTACAGGGCTTGAAGGTCAGTATCTGATCATTTCCCCTAATGATGACTTAGTAGTGGTGATTAATAGTAGCATAAAGGGTGACGCGTCACGTCCTTTTAATTTCTTTATGGACAACCTTCTCCCTCATCTTCAAAATCCTAAGCTATTCTAAGCAAAAGACAGCTGCATTTCTGCAGCTGTCTTTTGCTTATTTTGAAGCCTGTTCGTGAAACGGGAGGTCAATTAATTCAAACTCTTCGATGTAAATGTTGTAATACTTCATTACTTCTTCAACATAGTCGTTGCTTTTATTATAAGAAAACAACGCAGCTTCATAATCGCCTTCACGTGCTCCGTGATCGGAGAGGTAGCGCGCGGCGGAATAGGCAGAATCATAAATATCAAATGGGTCTGCATCCCCAGTATCTCTGGCATCCGTTCCATAACCTTGATGTTCTTCAATTAAGTCGATGTCAGTAATGTCAATTGATTCATCGATATTGCCGATCTCATCCGTCCCTGGATACGTCCAGCCAACCCAGGTGCGTGGCATGAACTGGAAATGGCCTAATGCGCCAACAGGGCTTATGAGTGGGTCCATCGTTGAAAAGATGGTTTCAACCCGGTGTACAGAAGCTAAAAGCTCCCAGGGGATATCGTATTCTTCTGAGGCTTCCTTATAAACAGGGAGGTATGCTTCAGGAATTTGATTTTCTGAAATGATTGTTCGATAAACCGTTTGGCGAAAGCGGTCATTTTGTTCAAATAATAAGATAAGCCCAATTGCACCAATCACAATAAGAATGATTAGGATCGACAGCCATTTGCGCATTTTCATTCTCTCCCTCTTAAAAAATACTTGTCTATCATATCATGTGAAAGGCAAAAGCAACATAGCCCTTCGTTTGATTTTATAAAAAAATGGGAATGAGGTTGTAAGAAAATGAGGTGACGTTGTGAAGACGGAAGTTTTAATAATTGGAGGAGGAGTTGCCGGTTTAACTCTTGCTCTTAAGCTTGTTAAACGAAAGATTGATGTTGTTATTGTCGAAAAAGATCCGACGCTGGGACGGACGTATAAAGGGGAATTAATTCAGCCGAAAACGATACAGCTGCTTGATCGGCTAGGACTGTTACAGCTTTTTCAAGAACAATGGAACACGTTTTCGACCATTCATACGACTGAATTAAGCAAAGAGAATACCCCTATTTTAAATCAGGCGATGTCTTATCAACTACTGCCGGGACCTTATAATTATGCAACGATGCTGCCTCATAGCCAAATTAAGAAATTATTGCTACAAGAACTTTTAACCTATGAGAGTTTTACGAACTTACAGCCAGCTGTTTTTAGTGAGATAAAAAAGGACAATGAGGCGGTGATTCGCATAGGAAAAGAGAAAGTAGAGATTCAAGCACGCTTTATCATTGGTGCAGAAGGAGTTGGATCAAAAGTCCGCAAACATATGGGCGTATCTGTTTCGAAACAAACGTATAACCACGATTTCTTGACCGTCTCATTTCCAGCACCAAAAGAACTAAAAGCTGGAGAAATGGTCGCAACACATGATCGTTTTTTAGGCCTGTTTCCATTGCCTAATCAAGAGGTTCGAACCGTTTATTTAATTCGCAAAGGTGAATTTAAAAAATGGAGGTCAGAGCCACTTCAGCAATTTTATGATCACTACATATCGCTTTATCCACCTCTGGATGGATATGTACAGCACATTCAAGCTTGGAAGGACATTCAGTTGATGGTCCCAATCAGGCAGCATACAGATCGCTATGTAAAAGACTCGTTTGTTTTAATTGGTGATGCTGCCCACAGCGTTCATCCAATGGCGGGGGAAGGAATGAATTTAGCGATTCAAGGGGCAGATGTTTTAGGTGAACTTCTTGGGGATATGTATGAAACGGGCAATCAAGATCAGGTAAAGTGGCTTGAGGAATACGAGAATGTCCGAAAGAAGCGAGTTAAATCAATTATGGATCTCTCCCATATGGGTGGCGTCGTTTATGGAAAATCAGGGGTCGCTTGGCAAAGAAGTAGGGCGCTTGCCTTGAAGCAGCTCATTAATAATAAAGTGTTGCTGACGAAGTACATCTTTAATATCTCAGGACTCGGTCACTGGCCGTTTTCCTTTAAGGATGGTATTCGGTTTGTTCACTCTAGTGATGGTGATTTAAGCGAGCAGCTTTCTCGCTATATGTTTAAAGTCGAGGATGATTATCCTTGGAAGTCGAGAATGAGGTGAACAGCGAGTGATAAAAGAATACTTAAAAGTGTGGAATGCTAGGAAGTGGATGAAACAAACGGAGCCATTCTTACAAACATGGCACGCACATTTAGGATATAGTTTAAATCTATTCCAACATTTTAAAAAGAAGGCAACGGTCGAGCAAGTTGCGAGAAACCATCAGCTGGACGAGGTGTTGCTCAACCGCTGGGTTGAAGTTGGTCTAGCTGTCGGTCATCTTGCTAAAAAAAGAGGCAATAAAATTAAGACCGAACGAAAGATGATCACGTATCTAACAAAGGAAAGTAAGCAATCCGTTGGGATTTTACTTGAAGAGATGTTTGAACTTCATATCCCTACATTAATGAGTTATCGGGACTTAATTCAAAAAGACGATAAAGAAAAAGTACCAGGAATGGCTGACATGGTCGCTGAAACGTCAAGCTTGCTAGAAACGTTAACGCTACCCAAAGTCGCTTCTGTTTTGAAAAAGCACCGGATCACATCTGTTCTTGATGTGGGCTGTGGCTACGGTGGGTACTTGAAAAAGTTGGCTGATAAATTCCCTAAGGTTCAGTTTGATGGAATTGAGGTCGATCAAGAAGTTTGTACACGGGCAGTTGAATCCAATCATTTTCAAAATGTAAAGATTGAGCAAGGTGATTTTTATGAAATTCAGCCACAAAAACCATATCAAGCCGTCATGCTTAATAACATTCTCTATTATTTTTCAGCAACAGAGAGACTAGCGATGATCAAGCGAGCATCAGCAGTTATGAAGAAAAATGGTGTCCTAATTCTAATAAGCCCTCTTGCAAACGGCAAGCATGGCAAACGGTTTGCAAGTGCGTTTAACAGTTTTATGAGTGCTCATGAGGATATGCACCCGCTGCCGTCCAAAAAAGAAATTGTCCGCTTCTGCAAACAGGCTGGGCTTGAACTACAGAGCGAGAAGCCCGTTGTTCGCGAAGGTGGTTGGTATATGCTTACGTTTCAGAAGAAAGGGAAGTAAGAGCTTTTATACTTTTCCTAAATTCGTTTGGAACGATAAAATCATCTTCCTGCCAATTTGCTTTAATCCAAGCTAATAAGTCTGATCCATTAGCAAACGATACGCCGCTAGTATCAAACGTGCGAATGGCGTATCGACCTTGATCAGGATCAAGAACAATATAGCAAGGAATTCTGCTATGGATTGAATCAAGTTCAACTTCCACTAACAACACCTCCATTGGATAGCATAAACAGTCGAACATGCTTTTATTCGACTCGTTTCATTATCTGAAAAGCAAATGGTCAATGTGAAAAGTTGTTTCATGAGTTGAACGAATTAGGAATTGACGTCCTTAACTATATTTAGCTCATCAAACAAGTAGATAGAGATGTTTTTTTGTAAAAAGAAAGCGCTTTTTGGCGAAATTGGTAGAATCCTTGTTAAAAAGGCTAGATTTTCGTGCGCAAACGCGCTAAAATTTAGATGACCAATTTTTCAGGTCTCCGCTCTCTATGATTTTTGCAATGAAGCAAGCGGATCTTTTGAGAAAAGCGCCTGGAAATGGTAGGATAGTTCTGTAAGCGCTTGAAAATAGACGTTCGCAAATAGTGCGAACAATCGTTTTAGGAGGTCTATATCACATGTCCAGCAAGGAACACAGCCCGGAAAAGCCTTGGCAAGGATTTTATGGTCCTAACCTTGGAGTCGTGATTGAGCTGTACGATCAATATGCGGAAGACCCAAACTCCGTTGATGAAGAAACGCGTGCTCACTTTGAGAAATGGGGTCCACCAGCTTTAGAGGAGAACGTCAGCTCATCTAACGCAAGTGAAGCAAGTGCAATCGGGGCGGACATGATAAATGCCGTAGTAGGAGCAGTGAAGCTGGCCGACTTTATTCGTGCCAAAGGTCACTTAGCGTCAAACATTCAACCAATCTGGAAAAGCAGTGAGAATGATGACTTGTTCAGCTATGAGCGTTTTAATGTAACGGAAGAGCAGTTAAGAAAAGTTCCAGTTCATTTCATTTGTGCGGATGCACCGTCCCATGTAAAAGACGGTCTTCAAGCAATTAAACACTTACGTAGTGTCTACACAGACACAATGGCGTTTGAATTCGGCCATGTGCAGGACGAAGACGAGCGTAACTGGCTTAGACAACGAGTTGAGTCTGAGACACACGCCGAGCGTTTAACAGATGAAGAAAAAAAAGCTTTACTTGAGCGCCTCACATCAGTTGAAGGTTTTGAGAAGTTCGTCCACCGCACGTTTGTTGGACAAAAACGTTTCTCAATTGAAGGCGTTGATTCACTTGTACCAATGCTTGATATGGCGATTAATGAAGTGCGCAAAGAAAAAACCGATCATGTCATGATTGGTATGGCGCACCGCGGACGTTTAAATGTTCTTGCACACACGCTTGGAAAACCGTTTAAGGCTATCTTTGCGGAGTTTTTGCAAGCACCAAACAAACTAATCGCTCCGTCTGAAGGACTTGGTGAAACGTATTCTGGTTGGACCGGAGACGTTAAATACCACCTAGGTGCCGATCGCCAAATTTCGGATGATGATCGCTCAGAAACAATCGTTTCCTTGGCGAACAATCCAAGTCACTTAGAGTTTGTCTCACCAATTGTCGAAGGTTATGCCCGAGCTGCCCAAGAAGACCGCAGTCAAAAAGGGGTACCAACACAAGATACAACGCGTGCTTACTCTATTTTAATTCATGGGGATGCCGCATTTCCTGGTCAAGGAATTGTAACGGAAACGTTAAACTTAAGTCGTTTAAATGGCTACCAAGTTGGTGGATCATTGCACTTAATTGCCAACAACAACATTGGCTACACAACTGAAACGTACGATTCCCGATCAACTACATACGCAAGTGACCCTGCAAAAGGATTTGAAGTACCAATTGTACACGTTAATGCTGATGATCCTGAAGCGTGTGTAAAGGCCGTTCAATTTGCGGTTGAATACCGTCGCCAGTTTAAGAAAGATTTCTTAATTGATTTGATTGGTTACAGAAGGTTTGGTCATAACGAAGGAGACGAACCAGCTGTTACACAACCGGACTTGTATACGCAAATTCGTAAACATCCAACGGCTAGAGCAATCTATGCAGAGCAATTAGCAAATGAAAACGTTGTTCGTTCAGATGAAGCGAAGAAGCTTGATGCGGACATGTATGATTACTTATTAGAGGAATACAACAAAGTAAATGCCGATAAGGCGGAACGAAAGTATGAATTAAGCCCACCCGATTTTATCGTTGACGGTCTTCCGAAAGTGAAAACCGGCGTTGAAAAAGAGAAGCTTATTTCCTTTAATGAACAGCTACTTGAGTGGCCAGAATCATTTAAGCCAAACCAAAAGCTGGAAAAGATTCTACAAAGACGCCTCAAAGCGTTTGACGACGAGGGAAGCGTTGATTGGGGACTTGCTGAAGTTCTTGCGTTTGCTTCCATCATTCATGATGGAACGCCAATACGTATAAGTGGTCAAGACACAGAGCGAGGAACCTTTGCTCACCGTCATCTCGTGCTTCATGATCGTGATAACAATGAAACGTATACACCATTGCAATCATTTGAAGACGCAAATGCATCGTTTGCTGTTTATAACAGTCCTTTATCAGAGCAAGCATGTGTTGGTTTTGAGTACGGTTACAACGTATTTTCAAAAGAAACGCTTGTTATGTGGGAAGCCCAATTCGGTGACTTCGTCAACGGAGCACAAGTTATTTTTGACCAATGGGTTGCTGCTGCTCGCGCGAAATGGGGCCAAAAGTCAGGTTTAGTCATCCTATTGCCGCATGGCTATGAAGGCGCTGGACCTGAGCATTCAAGTGGGCGTGTGGAGCGTTTCTTAAGCTCTGCTGCCGAAAATAACTGGACGGTTGCCAACTGTACGTCCGCAGCACAGTATTTTCATATCTTGCGTAGACAAGCGAAGATTTTACAAAAGAATACTGTTCGACCACTAATTATCATGACACCAAAAAGCTTATTGCGTAATCAAGCAATTGCTTCAACAACGGCTGATTTTGCAGAAGGTGAATTTCAGGCGATTTTGGAAGAGCCGTTGCTCGGTCAAGATAAGAAAAAAGTAAAACGAATTTTGCTTGCGAGTGGTAAGCTTGCGGTTGAGCTTCAAGACCATATTAAAAAGAATGATGAGGATTGGAGCTGGCTTCACATTATTCGCGTCGAGGAAATTTATCCGTTCCCACGTCGGGCGATTCGCGAACTGTTAAAAGAATTCCCGAATTTAGAAGAAGTGAAGTGGGTTCAAGAAGAACCAAAAAATATGGGTGCTTGGACATTTGTTGAGCCTCGTATTCTAGAAATTTTACCGAAAGATGTTCCATTAAGTTACATTGGAAGAACTCAACGTTCAAGTCCAGCGGAAGGCGTTTCCAATGCACACAAGCTAGAGCAAAAACGCATCATTAGTGAATCGTTAACCCGTAAAAACTAGAGGAGGCATTGTAACGTGACTGAAATTAAAGTACCGGAACTAGGTGAATCAATTACTGAAGGAACGATCTCTCAGTGGTTAAAAGAAGTAGGCGATTATGTAGAACAGGGAGACTTCATTGCTGAGTTGGAAACAGATAAGGTAAATGCAGAAATTCCTGTTGAAACATCAGGCGTTATTAAAGAATTTAAGCGTGAGCCAGGCGATACAGTTGAGATCGGTGAAGTTATAGCGATCATTGATGAAAGTGGCACAAGCGGTGGGGATACGTCAGCTCCAAAAGAAGAAAAAGGGGAAGAGCCTAAGAAAGAAGAGGCTCCTAAAGAAGAAAAGCAACCTGAGACACAAGTAGCGGAAGAAGAAACGAGCACAAATCGCCCACTTGCTTCTCCAGCAGCGCGTAAGTTAGCGCGTGAAAAAGGCATCTCGCTTGATTCCATTACGCCAACTGATCCAACAGGCAAAATCCGTCGTCAAGATGTGGATGCTCATAGCCAAAAACCGAAACAAGCGGAAGCGCCGAAACAAAGCAAGCCTCAAGCGTCTTCTTCTGATTCTGAAGCTGGTAAGCCAGTTGAGCGCGAGAAAATGTCTCGTCGTCGTCAAACGATTGCTAAGCGTCTTGTTGAAGTTCAACAAACATCTGCCATGCTAACAACATTTAACGAAGTTGATATGACAGCGGTAATGGACTTAAGAAAACGTCGCAAAGACGCGTTCTTAGACAAGAACGGAGTGAAGCTTGGCTTTATGAGCTTTTTCACAAAAGCCGTTGTTGGTGCGTTAAAAGAATTCCCGCTCTTGAACGCGGAAATTCAAGGTGACGAACTATTAATTAAGAAATTCTATGACATTGGTATTGCAGTTTCAACGGATACGGGATTAGTAGTACCAGTGTTACGCGATGCAGACCGATTAGGTTTTGCTGGAATTGAAAAAGGAATTGGCGAGCTCGGTAAAAAAGCCCGTGATAACAAACTTCAGCTTGGCGATATGCAGGGCGGGACGTTTACAATTACAAACGGTGGAGTGTTTGGTTCCCTATGGTCAACACCAATCCTAAATGCGCCTCAAGTCGGTATTTTAGGCATGCACAAGATTCAAATGCGTCCTGTTGCGATTGACAACGAGCGCTTTGAAAACCGTCCAATGATGTACTTGGCTCTTTCTTATGACCACCGCATCGTTGATGGAAAAGAAGCGGTTAGCTTCTTAGTCAAAGTAAAAGATTTGATTGAAGATCCGGAACAACTTTTACTTGAAGGGTAATAGCGAATCATGTAAGGAAGGAGGCTAGCTTGCTAGCCTTTTTTCTTGTACAATGAAAAAGGATTGGAACAAAGGAGTGAAGCAAACATGATTCATCAAACTTGGACAGAAGCGCCAACCATTCGCACGATTAAATGTGTGCATACCGATGCTGCAAAATTCGTCGTTGATCACGTGTTAACGGTTGGAAAAGAATACGAGCTTAAAAACGAAACCGATGAGTTTTATTTCATTATCGACAACTCTGGTAAAATCGGTGGCTTTTATAAAACGTATTTTCAAGGCTAAAAAAGAGAAGGCGCTAAGCGCCTTCTCAGATTGTCGAGAAAGCCTTGGTTCTGTGAACCCAGGCTTTCTCTTATGGTCTTTTGATTGGTCCCAATGACGAAATTTGATGGTGAAAA
>NZ_JAFBCV010000016.1 GCF_016907895.1 Shouchella xiaoxiensis | reverse complement strand
GAACAGAAAAAAGATGACCCCTGTTCAATACAGTGATCATCTTTTAGCTGTAGCTTAGACTTTTTTAAAATGTCCTTTACAAAGGGTACACTTTAATCATGGGCTTATTCCTCTTATTTGTGATGCTCTACCTTAAAACTATCGAGTAACTAACCATATAAACAAGTAGTAAACACATATGTAACGGATAAACTAATAATAAATGCAATGACTGACAAGATGGTTAATCTCCTTCTCTGCTAGCGAAAGCTATTCCAATTCATTAGATGAATTGTTCCATTCTCTGCTCCCGAAACTTACTGCGATAACGCTTAAAACACTTGCAATTACGATAAGAATTGCTTCCAAACCCTCGCCCCCTTTCCCTTTTAGTATAATCGATTTACATCTAGAAATAAGTCTATTTTACCTATTTTTCAGCAAATAATGATTATTCTTCTAAAAAGATTTCAAGTTCGCTCAACGATTCAATTCCTTCCAAAGCGAACAAATCACGAAGCAAGAGCACATCTTCTATATAATCACCCATCAAGAAACCTGTCACTTCCGTTACATACTTTCCTTTAAAATCTTGATTGCCTTCCTCAACAATGACATTTTCCGCAAGCTGTCCCTCGATTCTTTTTGAATAAAATCTCACGTTCTCTGCCTCATCAACCTCAACAATAAACGCGGCGGATGCCGGTCCATAAAGCCCTTGTTCGATTTCAGCAAGCTCGTTTAAAAACAAAATATACGTTTTTGATTCATCAATTGGCTCATAATCAACATGCTCAATCATCCTATCGCGAAATGTCCCTTGAATGGAAACCTCTTTTGCATAAGGCGTAACGACGGTTACTGTTTCCTCATCTGATCCTTTATAGGATTCCTCAACTTGGAACTGATAAATATGCCCCTCTGAATAAAATTCTTCGCTTGGCTCACTAGGATTAGCGCTAGAGCGAATCATGTTCTCTTCTGCGATTCGCTCCGTAAACCGTCCTTTTACAATCGTAGAAGAACTTAGCAAAATCTCGTCTAAACGCTCAGGAATATGCTCATCCTCTGCACTCACTTCCGAACCATGCACATTGCAGCCGACAAGAGCGCTTGCGCCTAATAATGTTAACCCAACGAACGTCACCATTCTTTTTTTCATCAAATGCCCCCTTCTAGTTTCGTTAATCCCGCTAGCGGAAGTTCCTCATCGTAATGGACAAAAAAGAAAAGATGCAATTCGTCTTCGTACACATCATAATCAATAATGTTATAAGCAACTGTTTTTTCGATAAACTGGTTCATTGCCCGCTCTCGTTCTTCAGGTGTAGCAAGCGGGTAAAACGTTAACTGTGGATCTCCGTTAACATAGACAATTGGCTTGACGTTCAGTAGCTTTTGCTCAAATAGATGATCACTGTTTAACTCCGTTTGTTCCGTGTAACCTGCTCCTTCGAGATTAGAACGAATCTTTATCGTGTCTTCGCTTTCAGAAGAAGAACAACCAACTACAGTAACGAGGAGAAGCATTCCGAGAAAAAAACAATACGCTTTCACCTACTACTCACCTCAAGTCTCAAATCAAGCTTTTCTCTAGTTTAGCAAAAAGTAAGAAAATTGACAGAATCATCATTCACTTTACATCATTTTATGTAAAAAGGAAATAGTTCCATTTACTTCCTGTTTAACTATTTTTATCTTCTTCAATTGTAATCACAACTGTAATTGTTGCTCCTTCATCTTCTTCCGTTAAAACAAAAGAGCCTTGATAATAGGCAATCTGATACTCTCTAACTTCATTAGAATAGCGCTCAATGATGCCGTTCTCATCAGTTTCTCCAAGATAAGTGCCTATTTCCCTTCCTTCATCAGTAGAGTCATTATCAATTCCAATCCAGCTGTTTGCGACTGGTTTGTTGTGCTGATCAACAATAAGAAACGTCACATCTTTAATATAGCGAGGCTCATCATCAACTAGCGAACAAGCAGACAACAGAAGAAGCACGAACAATGGCCCAAACGACTTGCCTAAAATCCACTTCTTTTTCATATCCCCACCTCTTTATCTGTTTCAACTGTAATTAACTTAGCTTGCCGTTTGACTCCGGTTTATAAATACAACGATCAACGGGGCCACAACAGCAATCGCCAGTAGAATCATTACGCCATTTGAAATGAGCTGCACAAACGTGCTGTTAACCACGCTTAATGCCAATACCATAAGAAAGATAAGCAAGTGCACTCGATCAACTGCGTTTCGTTGAAACAGCGGCTTTCCTGGTTTTTTTAACGCAATCGTTAGATAGACACCTGTTAAGATGATGATAAAATCCATACGTGGAGCTCTAAACAGCATCTCCTCAATGATCGGAAAAAGAATAACGAAGTGCAGGATGTTCTTTTTTCCGCTAGGCTCGTAGCCTGAATAGCGCGAATAGAGTAGATTTACAAAAGCTCCCACTAAGAGAATAGGGACGATTCTCTCGATAGTCGACGGCCAAGCAAAAACAGTATCATAGCTGTACACGAAAGCGCCCCCGAAAACAAGCAATGCCCACAGATAAATCGTCGCATCTCTCTGCCTTTCATGCAACCCCTTCTTATCGAACATTTGGACCAGAACAGATACAAGCTTATACGAAAAAGTCAGTAATAGAACGACGATTAGAGTGAGAAAGCTACTCATCATCATTGAGCACCTTCACGATCAGCTGTTTGATTCAATCTCAATTCAAACAAAAGCGTATCGCGCCAGATTCCATCCTGTTGACCAATTCGCTCTCTCCGTCCTACCTCTCGAAAGCCATTCTTTTTATGTACGTATATACTCGGCTTATTTTCGGGAAAGATGCTTGCTTGCAAGGTCCATAAACCATTTTCCCGACTACTTTCAATTAAACTTTTTAATAGATAATCTCCAAAACCTTCCCCTTTGAACTGACTTGATACATAAATACTCACTTCGGCAACACCTCGATAAACGCTTCTTTTGGAAATAGGGCTGAGTGCTGCCCAACCAACTACTTTCCCTTCAGTTTTTGCAACTAGACGACAACAGCATAAATGATCAGCATGCCATTCTTCCCAAGACGGAGCCGTTTCTTGAAAGGAAGCATTCTTTGTGTCTAGTCCTTCTTGATAGATTGCTTGGACATCTGGCCAGTCCTCTTTAGCCATTGGAGTTATTGCGATGGTGTGCATCGTATTCACGTCTTCCTTCCACTTAAAATTAAAGCTTATTGGCCAAATCTAGTATGAGTGGTTCATCACGTTTACATTTACATTCTTTTGTGATTCTAGCTTATTGACGTAACCATTTTCTGTCAAGTAAGATAAATCGTTCTATTCCCACAGGTGCAACTTTTAAAAAATACGTTACACCTGAAAAAATTGGTGGTCTCCCTGCTCACATAAATGGTGTATCCGAGCTTCACAACGCAAAAACCCCTCTTCACTATGAACAGGGGCTTTATTCTCGTAAAGGAATGACGCATGTTAAATCATCAATATTTCTCGAATGTCTTCTTCAGTAAGTGCAGACGTTGCTTTTGCATTTGGCTCAATAATTTCTTCGATAAGATGCCGTTTTTTCTCTTGCAGCTCATTCATTTTTTCTTCAATTGTCCCGCGAGCCACGAGCTTAATGACTTGCACCGCTTTTGTCTGACCGATGCGGTGAGCACGGTCAGCTGCTTGCGCTTCAACTGCTGGATTCCACCAGAGATCATAAAGAATGACAGTGTCGGCTCCAGTCAGATTAAGCCCTGTCCCGCCTGCTTTTAAAGAGATTAAGAATAGGTCACGTTCACCTGCATTGAATCGATTTGATTGCGCAACTCGTTCTTCTGAAGGGGTTTGCCCATCAAGATAGAAAAAAGGCACACCTTCTACCGTTAACTCTCTTCCGATTAGTTCGAGCATTTTGGTGAACTGGGAGAAGATTAACACCCTTCTCCCAGCATGCCTTGCATCAGCTAGAATTCGCTTAAGTTGTTCAAATTTAGCAGAACTTCCTTTATACTCATCGACAAACAAGCTAGGGTGGCAACAAATTTGCCGTAAGCGTGTTAACCCAGCCAAAATCTTAATACGGTTTTTCCGAAGTGTATCTTTATCCAAGTGTTTAAATGTGTCATGGCGCAACTTTGCTAGATAAGAGGCGTACAGTTTCTTCTGCTCTGGAAGCAGCTCCACTGATTCCATTGCCTCGACTTTTTCAGGCAGATCTGCAAGCACATCCTCTTTCATTCTTCGCAGCAAAAACGGACGAATCCTCCGGGCAATCTGCTTTCGTGTGAGATTGTTGTAAGCTTTATAGCTCTGAAATAGTTCTGGAAAGACAACATGAAAAATCGCCCACAATTCTTCAAGCGAATTTTCTACTGGTGTGCCAGTGAGGGCAAACCGCTGATTTGCTTTGATCTTCTTAACTGTCCTCGCCGTTAATGTTGTAGGATTCTTAAATGCTTGTGCTTCATCAAAAAACACCGTATGAAAGGCTTGGTTTTCAAACCAAAGAACATCGCTTCGTAACAAGGGATAGGAAGTAATCAGTACATCAAAATAAACCGCCTCTTTTTGGATACGCGCACGTTCTGTTTTACTGCCATCAACAACTGTCACCTTTAGCTCTGGTGTAAATTTCCTACATTCACTCAGCCAGTTATACGTCAAAGATGACGGACAAACGATAAGCACCGGCTCTTTCTTTTCTCGAATTGCAGAAAGCTCAGACAGAATATAGGCGATGCTTTGCACGGTTTTCCCTAGCCCCATATCATCTGCGAGCACCCCGCCAAAACCTGATTCAGCTAGGGTTTTCATCCATCTATAGCCCTGCTTTTGGTACTCTCGTAAAGCCGGTTCTAATGGTTTGGGAACCAAAAACGTTAGTGGATCAGGGTTCTCTATTCGGTGTAAAAATGCACGAAAGGACTGCTCTACTGAAAATACACCATCATCGGCTGAATCAAGCAGCTGAAGTCCGCGTGTTATTGGAACAATAATGGCGTCCTCAAACGCTTTTTCCTGAACGGGTATAGCATTCAAAAACCGTTGAATTTCTGCAAATTCGCTTGTTTCTAGTGACAGCAATGAGCCATTACGCAGACGGTAATATTTTTGTCTCTCTTCTAAAGCCGCTAATAGTTCTTTTATTTGCTGGTCTGGAATGCCCTCCATTTCAAAGGTAAACTCGAGCCAGTTCATTCGTTCCTTCTTGAGCTTTACGTTGATTCGCGGAGGTGCTGCCCCTTTTGTTACTCGTACTCTTACTGCCGTTGTTGCGTATACTTGCACAAGCTGCTGGATTTTCGGTAGTGTATGATAGAGAAACTCGTATTCCAGCGCTTCATTATGCATCCAGTACCCCTCACTCGTTTTCGAAAACGAGCTGCCCTCTATCAATTCCAGGATTGTATTTTCCTTTTCTTCGTCTCGTACGAGCAACAAACCAGCACCAGCATTACTGCTGTCTACTGGATTAATCATCACATGTCCATAATGGAATTCCAAACTAGCAAGAAGGCGGTTCTTAACACGATCCAAGTATAGTTTGGCGACTAACGGAGTCTTCTCAAACTGATTGGAAAGCGCCTCAGATAAGTGGAATTCACCTAATCTTTTTAAGCCTGGTACAACTCGCTCCATAAAAAAACCTACTTTGTTTTGAGGAACCACAATCGTATTCGTTTCCGATGAAGCTAGACTCTTTTTCAAGTCAGCAAGGTAAGTGCACTCTTCATTTTTTAGCTTTACGAAGGTTCCTTTAAAGAGGACGCTCCGATAGGCATTCAGCACGATCAATTGATCGATTTCTCTCAGTAAAAGCTGGTAGTCATTAGTTACTGCTTTTGTAAATTCAAACTGTAACGGGAGTGGCGGGAAGGAAATACTAAATCCATCAAACGACTTACCGTTATAGGTTACGACCCCATATGGTACTTTTGTAAGCAAAGGAAGAAGCACTTCCCATGATGACGGCGGAATAAGCAAGAGCTGATCGCTTCTAGTATCGGTCGATTTATGTGGTAAAGACTCCCTATAGATGTTTTCATTATGCAGTAATTCAATGAGCTGCCAAATAACAGCGTCTGCATCGTTCTGAAAGTAATGAATGGTTGGATCATATGTAAACGAATCCGATAAAGCAACGGTATTGCCTTCGCTTACTTGCTTAAGAAAGTCTCGGATCTGCACGACCTTCATCGAACCTGCCATCACTTCGATCCCAAGCACATACTGCCCTTCGTTTTCCGAGGGTATTACCGTACATGTAAAGACCAGCTGCAGCTCCCTCCGGTTTTCAAAATGGAGCTGACGGCCGCTTGAGCGAGTCGGACGATCTCTGAAAAGAGGCAATAGATCTGCGGTAGCGCTAGAATCATTCTCCAGCACAACCGGGGGTGTGTTTTGCTGTCTCTGATCATTGATCAAAATCAACACGGCGGCAATATGCTGGCAGTCCTTTCCATACGCAGCTAACGTAGGACAGCTGCATGTTGTCTGGATCTCGCCCGCTTGGCCCTTCGTAATCGTGACGTGGAAGTCTTCCTTACCAATAACCACTGCTTCAACCCGATCAGGCGCATCCACTTCCACGATTACTTTATTAGCGCGATAAAAAGAGTCCCCTCTTTTAAAGGAGACGTTGCCACACATTTGTTTAATTTTTTTTTGATTGAGTGTCATATTCACGAACTTGTCTCCTTTTCAAGGATAAAACGCTTTAGCCAATTCTATTTCAGTATACCTGTTTCGTCATACTCCAATTGTATCACAGCACCCGTTACATATTCTTATAAAAAAAGAAGCCATAGGTTTCTATGACTTCTCACTTTAGAGTTATACTTTGCCCTTCTTGTAAAAGTTGGTGAAGTAATCATCAGTTTCAGCTACAACCACTTTCCAAAGTAACAGGAGCGCAATTAAGTTTGGAATCATCATAAGTGCATTAGCCATGTCAGCAAATGCCCATACCGTATTTAGACTCGCTACCGTCCCAATTCCACATGCTAGTACGTAAATAATCCGGTATGAGTTAATTCCTTTTGTGCCAATTAGATATTCAAAACATTTCTCCCCGTATACATACCACCCAACGATTGTGGAGAAACCAAAGAAGATAACGGAAAGAGACACAATGTATTCGCCAACAACTCCTAGAACAGAACCAAAGGCTGCACTCGTTAAGGCTCCACCCTCAAGTGCTGCGTCATGAGGGACACCAGAGATTAATCCGCCTGTCTGATCCCAGAATCCAGTGATCAATAAAACAAGACCAGTCATTGTACAAACAATAATCGTCACAATAAACGTCCCTGTCATCGCAACCAGTGCTTGCTTTACCGGGTGATCGCCACGAGCGCTACCCGCGATTAATGCTGCTGTACCAAGACCGGCTTCGTTTGAGAAGATTCCGCGAGCAACACCGTTTCGAATGGCTTCGGCAACAACAATTCCTACAAAACCACCAATTGCTGCGACTGGGTTAAACGCATAATAGAAAATCATTTCAAATGAAGGTAAGATTAAATCATAATTAAGGACTAAAATTAGGATGGCTCCACCCATGTACAAGATGGCCATGATCGGAACAAAGAAGCTTGCTACCGTACTAATCCGTTGAATCCCGCCAAAAATAATCGAGCTTACAAGAATAATAAGGAGAAGTCCCGTTACCCAGTTTGGAATACTAAAATTGGTTAAAGCGACATCGGCAATGGTGTTTGACTGGACGCTATTTCCAATCCCAAGTGCTGCAATGGCTCCAAAGAGTGCGAAAGCGATTGCAAGGAATTTAAATTTCTTTCCCAATCCTTTTTCGATATAATACATTGGGCCACTTGAGTACTCACCACGATCATTTTTCACGCGGTATTTCACGGCAAGAAGAGCTTCTGCATACTTCGTTGCCATACCTAACAACCCAACAATCCACATCCAGAAAATCGCTCCTGGTCCACCGAGCGTCACGGCAGTGGCCACACCAGCAATGTTTCCGATTCCAATCGTTGCTGATAACGTTGTCATTAATGTTTTAAAGTGACTAATATCTCCCTCAGCAGCAGAATCGTGCTCATCTTCTTTACCAAAGCCAAGCTTAAACGCATGACCTAATCTGCGAAATTGTAATCCTTTAAGGGCAAAGGTTAGGAATAAGCCTGTCCCAAATAGTAAAATTAAACTAGGTGGTCCCCATAATACTGCGTTGATATTCTCGAGTACATCTAAAATACTCATGTTGTTCACTCCTAAGGACATACTATTTTATGATAATATTATCTAATCGTAAGTTATCTTACCACTACAATCAAGACTTGTATTTGTGTATGCACACAAACTGCAAACGCTTGCTTCGTGGTTTTTAACAAATCCGACCTATTTTTGACAAATAAGGAGCTTCATTTATGACCAACGTACCAACTCATCTTTTTAATCAACCATTTGATTCACTCGACGATTTCGCTGATGCGATAAGTGAGCATTTGCATTGTCCAGTTACAATAGAAGATTCGAATCATCAGCTCCTTGCTTATAGTTCCCATGAGGATGAAACCGATGCAGCACGTATATCAACGATTATTGGCAGACGGGTTCCAGAACGAGTCATCAATCGATTCTGGAAAGATGGTGTCATCCCTACATTAAATAAAAGTGATGAGCCTTTGGTCATTCCGACAATTAATGAGATTGGGCTTGGCAATCGTGTTGCGATCTCGATCAGAAAAAACGAGGAAGTGCTTGGCTATATATGGGTACTTGAAGTAGGCCGTTCGCTGACGAATCAAGATTTAGCCGATTTGAAAATAGCCGCCCTAAAAGCGAGAAACCAGCTGCTTCAATTAAATTTGCAAACAAAACGGAAAGAGCGCAACGATCAAGAATTGCTTTGGCAAATGATGACGGGTGATGTGAGTGATCAGACTTCAATCAAAAGCCATTTACAGCGCTTAGGATTAAAACACAATCACGCGTTAGCCATTATGGTCTTCTCTTTTGAATCGATTACGAAAGCACAATATCGCCAACTAACTTATGCAACAAAAACATTGCAGCGCATTGATATCTTAATTCAGACACTAGATGAAAATGAATTCATTTTATTGGTGTCGCCAAATTCAGTGACGGACTTTGACATGGAGGCACGAGAATTCATTCACACCTTCTCTGAACAAGTCAAAGAACGCTTTCAATTATCCATCCTTGCCGCAGGCTGTAGCTATCCAAAAGAAAGTTTTGATGACGTGAAAACTAGCTATAAAGAGGCACGCACAGTCATTCAATTAAAGCAGCTGTTTAAACGTGAGCTACACAAATCGTTTTTCTATCATGAACTCGGTGTTTTCCGCTACATTGACATTTTAAAACGGTCGAACGAAACCAAAGAGCTCGCAACAAACCATGCCATTCAAAAGTTACAAGCGTATGATCAAGAGCACCGAGCGAACTTATTAGAGACACTTGAAGCGGTGCTTGACCGGGAAGACAATATGGCAGAAGCCGCCAAGTTATTACACTGTCACGTTAATACATTGAATTACCGCTTAAAACGAATTAAGGAGATCACGTTAATCGATATAAAGGACCCCGTCCAAAAAATTGGCATCTATTTAGATATGAAGTTGTTCCGAAACGGTAAATAAAGCGTTTGTGGATTTACACAAATAACCGCTTCCATTTTGAATTTCTCGCACAATGCAATCGTTTCTTTGTGGATTTATACTAAGTGTATGGAAACATATATCCCTTTTTGGAGGACGATGACATGATTATTGGTATCCCTAGAGAAATTAAAAATAATGAAAACCGCGTTGCAATTACGCCAGCAGGTGTTGTTGCACTTACGAAAGCTGGCCATACGATCTTAGTAGAAATGAATGCTGGTATTGGTTCAAGCTTTGAAGATGCTGATTACGCTGCTGCCGGTGCAACGATTATTCCTGAAGCAAAAGATGTTTGGTCAAAATCAGAAATGGTCATGAAAGTTAAAGAACCACTTAGCTCTGAATATGGCTATTTCCGTGAAGGCCTAATCTTATTCACTTACCTTCACCTTGCTGCAGAGCCAGAACTTGCACAAGCACTTATTGATAGTGGTGTTATCGCGATTGCTTACGAAACAGTTGAAGTAAACCGCACGCTTCCACTTCTTACACCAATGAGTGAAGTAGCTGGACGTATGGCTTCACAAATCGGTGCTCAATTCCTTGAGAAACTAAAAGGCGGAAAAGGTATTCTTCTTTCTGGCGTACCCGGCGTAAAACGCGGAAAAGTAACCGTTATTGGCGGCGGTGTTGTTGGAACAAACGCAGCGAAAATCGCTGTTGGTCTTGGTGCTGACGTAACACTAATTGACTTGAGCGCAGATCGTCTTCGTCAAATTGATGACCTTTTTGGTAATGACATTCAAACACTTATGTCTAACCCGCTTAACATTGCCGAAGCAGTTAAAGATTCTGATCTAGTTATCGGTGCTGTTCTTATTCCAGGAGCAAAAGCACCTAAGCTTGTAACTGAAGAAATGATTAAATCAATGTCTCCAGGTTCCGTTGTTGTTGACGTAGCGATTGACCAAGGCGGGATCATTGAAACTGTAGACCAAATTACAACACATGATAACCCAACCTATACGAAGCATGGCGTTGTCCACTATGCGGTAGCGAACATGCCTGGTGCGGTTCCGCGCACATCAACACTTGGACTAACAAATGTAACGATTCCTTATGCGATGCAAATTGCCAACAAAGGCGTACAAAAAGCACTTGCCGAAAATCCGGCACTAGCGCTAGGCTTAAACGTAGCAAACGGCGAAGTTACTTACAGCGCTGTTGCACGAGATCTTGGTTATGTACTTGTTTCTGTTGAAGAGGCACTGGCAAAATCAACGGTTCTTGCATAAAAACCGTACCCTACACAACGAGGCCCTTCATCCATTCGATGAAGGGCTTTCTGTTTTGATTTGAGAGGAGTTTGACCTTGTGAAAACAACCAGCTATCGCCATACGTTTGCCACAGTTGATTTACACGCAGTTGAATCAAACGCAATTCTTTTTAAGGAGTCGCTCTCGCCAGGTACACAGCTTATTGCTGTTGTTAAAGGCGATGGCTATGGACACGGTGCTCTTCCCGTCGCAAAAGCTGCCCTCGCTGGAGGGGCAACGTATCTTGGTGTTGCGATCCTCGATGAGGCGATTGAGCTCCGCGATGCAGGTATAACCGCACCGATTCTCGTATTAGGCTACTCTGCACCTGAAACACTAAACGAGGCGGCCTCACGCGACATTACCGTTACGATTTTTGATCAAGAAGTCCGTGATGCTTTGCTTAAGTTAGCGGCTACAAGTACCCATCGAGTGAAAGTCCATTTAAAAACCGATACAGGCATGGGCCGAGTTGGTGTGTTATCTACGAACGAATTGCTAGAACTAGCTCGTCCCCTAGCAGCGCATCCAACTATAGAGGTAGAAGGTGTATTCACCCATTTCGCTGAAGCCGATAATCTGGATTCAAGCTACACCGATGAACAGTTTGAACGGTTCCTTGCTTTTACGCATGCTTTAGAAGACGCTGGCATCAATGTGCCATTAAAACATTGCTGCAACAGCGCAGGCACGCTCTACCATCAAGAAAAGCATCTCGATATGGTCCGTGTTGGCATTAGTTTATACGGCTTGCGCCCGGATTCATCCCTTACATTTCCACTCCCGCTTAAACAAGCACTGAAGCTCTATTCACGTGTAGCCGCGGTCCGTACACGACCAGCCGGTTCTTCAATCAGCTATGGGCGGACGCATAAACTAGCTTCCGAACGGAAAGTCGCGACGCTCCCCATCGGCTATGCGGACGGTTTATCTCGGGCTCTTTCAAATGTTGGCGTTGTCCATATGAACGACCAAGAAGCACCGATTATTGGCCGCGTCTGTATGGATCAAACAATGATTGACGTTACCGATATAAGCGAGGTAAGCCACGGCGCCTTAGTAGAGTTTCCAATTGATGTGATGGCAGAATTAACAAATACGATTAATTATGAAATTGTCTGTGCAATCTCTAAGCGAGTGCCTCGGATCTATCAATAAGATCTGTGTATACGTAAAGAGCCGGCAAGCCCTAATCTAGATGCTTGCCGGTTCGTTTTAAAAATATGACGTTTCGGTTCAATGAATTTTAAGTATGCACAAGTAAGAAACCCCACCTTTTGCTCGTCCCTTAATTCGCAAAGAATAGACCGAGGCTAATCATCACGATCATGACAAGTACCGCTCCAATCAGAGCACCGATCAATACACTTTTATACGTGTACCCTTTTAACTGTTCTGTTGTGCTTCGATCAATCTTGTGATAGCCAAATAATAGACTAACGTTGGCAATCATTCCAATCAAGATAAACAGAGCAATCATAAAAAAAACAGTTGCTGTGGAAGGATTAAAAAGGTTATCTGAAAATGGAGGTAAATTAAAGAGGATAAAGAGTAAACCAAGCCCTATTTGCATAAAACTTCCTGTCAGTCGACTTCGATTCCACTCGTCGCCTAATTTATCTTTTTCATACTCCATCAGTTTTTTCAATGAAGGAAGCAAGTAAAGTACCTCTCTTTTCGTTACAACAGAAACCGTTCCAACTAGTAGAAAAAAAAGACCGACCCCAAATTGAATTGCATCGATACTTATATCCATTGTTAGCAATGTGATATACGTGCCAAGAGTAACAATAAGGCCCCCGTTAAGCCAAAAGATCTGCTTTTTTCGTAGTTGCCAAAGCTCTTTTGTCGACATATTTAACCCCCAGTTCATGAATCAATTGTACTCATAATTCATTAAAGTAGTGATTAAGTTTAAACACCACCGTTTTCTTTGACATCATGACCACCATCACTCAACCAATTATATCATAATTTTCTTTATTATTTAAATAATACATCCAGCTACTGGTTGTATTCCTTTAATAACCATCCTCTAATATTTCTTTTTACATTCCCGTTTTTGAGGCTTTTATCATTTATCACTTAACCAACAAAAATAAATAGTCTGTTCTAAAGAATTTACTTGAATTTTTTTAGTTCTACCAAACTTAGTCAATACATATTATTTTTAATGTTTTCTAATCCGATTCTATGCTTTGACATGGCTCACTTAAATACATACGAGCATTTCAGACCATTCGTCAAAATTAGACAAACTATAGTATCGTTTTTTTCACATATAATGCAAATAAAGAGACTAAATCTGCATTATATATGGTTTATCATGATTATCAATACCTAGTTCAATAGATGTTAAAAGGAGGGTTTTTTATGAAGGTTAACGTAAATGCCTATCTACTCATGCAAGAAATAGATAGATGGTTACGCAAAGAATTACGTTTGCCATCTTATTTGCCAGCACGTGATGTGATTGATATTTCTACAAAAAAACTTCAAGGGCATTTAAGTTCAATCGAACTTGATCGATTGTGGCATCTTAACTATTTGCGTCAGGATTTGATGAATTACGAAACCATTTCACCAAGCCAACTGACATATATTCATGAAGTACGCAAAACGTTACTCGCACTTGAAGACGAAACATCACATGACAGAAACAAACAAAATAAGGAAAAAATCTATGTCTGATAACGGGGCTTTTTATTCAAAACTTCTATACAAGCGCTTCATTCATCTATTACTTGTTTGTTTGCTTATTTTTTCAGTGTTCCCACACTCAAATCTCTCATTGGCAAAAGAAGAAAACGGATTAAATTGGCTCAAAATTACCGGGGAAGAATCTAGATCTATTGGTGAGGTAATTAAATTAGAAGTCGACACTTCTTCTTTAGAAGTTGACGCTGTCTCCATCTTTATTCCAGATGGTCTTGAATGGGTCAAAGAAGAGAATCAGGCACTTACATATAACTCATCTTCAACTGAACTTATTTTGGAAAACACACATACAGCACATTCACTTTCTTTACGGGCAATCGATGCTGGTACATTCACTATAAAAGCGGTTGCTTCTAAAAAAGATTCAGCTAGCTTTCATACAAGTCTTGATATTGCTGTGATGCCAGCAGAAACAGATATGAAAGAAGAAGAACCCTCAGAAGAAAAGTCTGACAGTTCAGTAGAAACAGATGATGTGGAAAAAGGAGAAGAAACAGATCAAGCAACAGAAGAAGTAGAAGCGTCCCCACCTTTACAAGAGGAACAACACAAAGAATTAGAAGACTCTCCTCCTTTGCAAGAGGAACAAAACGAAGAATTAGAAGACTCTCCTCCTTTGCAAGAGGAACAGGAAGAACAAGAGGAAAATTCCTCTCCTTCCCAAAAGGACCAAACCGCTGATGAAACCAAAACAGAAGAAACCGATGCAGCAACAGATTCAGAAAAAGTGGAGGAACCATCTTTAGTGGAGCATGCAGACGTTGAGCTCCGTTCCACCATAGAAACAGCAAATGTTGCATCGATTCCCGCCCCTCCTGTTAGCGGACCCAATGTTGCCGATTTATTCGCCTTTTCAGGCGATCAAGTTAGACAACATTCTTCTTCGAACGTCCGTGTTTTAGCGGATGGTACGACTAACAAACGATCAGCTATGTGGTTTAAACAAAAAGTTGATCTAAGCAGACCCTTTACAACGTCGATGCATCTGTACATTAACAGCTCATCTCCGGACAAAAGCCAAATCGCTGATGGGTTGACGTTTACGATGCATAACGATTCAAACGGGGCGAATGCCATCGGGCAAGGTGGAGAGTCACTTGGTGCGTATGGAACAATCAGGAATAATTCGTCTTATGGAGGATTTATTCGAAATGCCGTTTCCTTTGAATTTGATACGTATTTCAACGGCGATTACAGTGATCGCTCGCTTACCAATGCTAACCATACTGCCGTTGTCATCCCTTCTGGAACAACTAGAGAGGGAAACCGCTACCGCATGAACCATCAACATGTGAACTATTACAGAGGAGCGAATTCGATTGTCAGTTCCAACTGGCAGCCATTTACAGTCAATTGGACGCCCAAAAATAATCGCTCAGGCACCCTTACTTATACCTTTAGAGGCAATACAACGTCTTACGAGATTTCCGACTACAGCCAGACTTTCGGCAGCAGCAACGTTCATTGGGGTTTTACTGGCTCAACTGGTCAGCAGGATGGCATGTATGCAATTGCTTATGCAAATCTGCCTCAGCAACCACAAGCAGGAAAACAAGTTCGTAATGTCACAGCTGGCGAAACGGCTTTTAAAACGAATACAAACGCGTACCCAGGCGATACACTCGAGTATAAATTAACGCTTTCTAACCCTGCCGACAATGGACTTGGCACTGTCTGGACAAACGTAAAAGCAACGGACACCCTCCCCGCTGGCATCTCTTATGTAGAAAGTGGCACAGACAATAAACCAACACGAGTGAATGGGCAAACGTTGGAGTTCAATGTCGGAAACATTAACCAATCACAGTCGCGGACACTCATCTTCCGTGTGAAAGTCAATGACAATGCTAGTCCCATACTTGTTAATCAAGCTTACGCCGAAGCACAATCAGGGGCTTTCTTAGGTCGAGTGTTTACAAACGATTCAACCGTTTCTCTTAACCAGATAAACGTTAACGCTGATCCCGTTGCGCAAACGTTTCCTAGAATCACCGACACTAGCAAATGGGACCCAGCTGCGTTTGTGAAAAACATGCACATTACCCCTCGCTCGTTAAAACAGGATACCAAAGTGCTTGGTTTTTCTGGTGCACTACCTGATACGAACGTACCAGGTACGTACACCGTTAACGTCAAGATTGCGAGCACGATTTATCCAGGGATAGAACGAACCATTCAAGTACCTGTCACCATTACAGATGGCTCTCTCTCATTTGTTGCTCCTAATCTTGATTTTGGTACACAAACGATTTCTAGCAAACCAGAGCAGTATTTTGGTGAAGTAGGTCAAGGTGAATTATCAATTATCGACACACGCCATCTAAGAAGCACCTGGGCTTTGTCCGTTAAACTGTCCTCCCCTTTTGTAGATACAGAGTCGAATGAGCCTTTGTCTGCTGAGATGATCTATATGTCAGACGGTACGGAGAAACTCATCACGCCACAAGATGTGCAGATTGCAACTGGGCGAAACGAACTAGAGGGCCGTTTTCTTTTGTCGGAAAAATGGTCAAATATCGACAAATCAGGATTCTTCCTTCAAGTATCTCCAGGCAGCGCTAAAGTAAATCAAACGTATCAAGCAAAAATGACGTGGACGCTTCAAGATGTGCCTGGTAATGAGTAAATTTAAACTTTTAATGAATGAAAGGAGGTGAGGATGTTATAAGGAAGACTCTCCTGCTTTTTGCCGGAATGTTCGTACTCTGCACGTTACTGTTTTCTACTGATATAAAAGCTGAATTAGAAACGGACACGGGTGTTGGTTTTTATGGGGAGTACATAGTTGATTCTCCAAATAAGGAGAAGAATAAAGACTCACCTCTGACAGTGTTGCCGCAGACAGGAGATCAGACTCCCTTTGCTTCTGTATCATTTGGAATTGGTTTACTTTTAGCCGCCCTTATCCTAACGAGTTACCTACTAAATCAAAAACGAAATGAGGAAATTAGTTGAAAAAGACAGCTATCTTTGCATTGGTGGCTACGGCCAGCTTAACGGTGAGCAGCTTTGCTCACGCAGAAACAAGTGTTGACTACAGATCAAATGGTTCTGTCGAGTTTGTCCCAAATACCGATATTACCCCTCCTGTTGATCCTGAAAATCCGGATCCAGAAAACCCGGTAACGCCAATCGACCCGACTGACCCTGAAGGTCCTAATCCGGGTACACAAGGGCCGCTTAGTATTGATTATGCATCGAGCTTAGATTTTGGCGTAAATAAAATTTCGACAAAGAATGAAACATATGTCGCCAAAGCTCAAGAATTAAGCGATGGCCGTTATGTACCAAACTACGTCCAAGTAACGGATAACCGAGGCACAAATGCTGGTTGGATCTTACAAGTGAAACAAAATGGTCAATTATCAAATCCTGATACGCAACACCAGACGCTTACAGGGGCCGTTATTGAGTTCTCTGACAGTGCCGTTCTTGGAACACAAGATGACGTTACCCCTCCGAGCCACCCGAGTGGCTTTACGCTTGATCCTGATGGAGCCACTTCTCTCGTATTACAAGCCGCTGACGGTGAAGGAGCTGGAACGTGGGTAAACCGCTTCGGAGAAGTTGACGGCGATGGAACGAGTAATTCGGCTATCACCTTATCCGTTCCAGGGAAGACGCCAAAAGACCAAGCTACTTACAGAACCACGCTCACTTGGAATTTATCAGATGTGCCTGCTAACAAATAAACGATTAGATGAAATGAGGAGATATGTATGAAAAAGTTGTTCGTAATGTCAATTGCTGGGCTCATTCTTTCGCTTGGGTTAGGCACTCACGCCGCATCCGCTGATGGAGGAAGCTATAATACAAACGCAAAAATTAAGTTTTCTCCCTCTGAAGACGGTACAGGTCCAGTTGACCCAGAAGACCCAGAAGTGCCTGTTGATCCAGTTGATCCGACAGACCCAGAAGGTCCAAATCCAGGAACATCAGGACCTTTAAGCATCGATTATGCCTCATCATTCCAGTTTGGAGAGCAGAAAATTACATCTACGGACGAATCGTATTTTGCAGCCCTACAAACATACTCTGGCTCAGAAAAACAAGGACCAAATTATGTTCAAGTCACTGATAATCGTGGAACAGAGTCAGGCTGGTCCTTAAATGTTGTCCAAAACGACCAATTTAAAACAGCGTCGGGTCAAGAGTTAACAGGCGCAGAAATTCGAGTGTCGAATGCAGCGATCAACACGATTTCTGAGTCTCCTATCCCAACGACCGTTAAACCATCTTTTACGTTAACACCTAACACCGTTGAGAATGTTGTTTCCGCACATAATAAAGAGGGTGCTGGTACATATGTGTATCACTTTGGCAAAGGTGGAACAGCAGCAGAGAGTGTCGAGCTTTTCGTTCCAGGTAAGTCGACGAAATACGCTGACTCTTACTCAACAACGTTAACATGGACGTTATCAGATACACCAGGCAACGACGATAACAAATAAAAAAGAATGATTAACTAATCGGCATGCATAGATTCCTATGCATGCCTCAAAAAGGAAGGTTATCTATGAAACGATTAAGTTGGGCTTTATCGGCGCTTCTGTTCTCATTGCTCGTCCCTGCTAGTACTGCCAACGCTTCTGAATTTAATTTTTCTGTAACGACGATTATTCCGGACAATCAAACTGATTCAAGTAAAACGTACTATGATTTACTATTGGAGCCTGGTCAAACGCAAACGCTTGAGATGCTATTGCGAAACGATACTTCTGAAGATGTTACGCTTAACCCAGCTGTCCATTCTGCCACAACCAATGTGAACGGTGTTGTCGAGTATGGACCAAATGAGATTGAAGCTGATCCTACTTTATCTTATCCAATCGATCAATGGCTCACGATTGAAGAAGAACTCGTTATTCCAGCAGAGAGCGAAATTGTCCTACCTCTTGAAGTCTCTATGCCCAATGAATCGTTTGATGGAATTTTAGCTGGTGGAATTACTCTGCAAGAACAGCTTGAGTCATCAACAGATACAACTGATGGAGAAGATCAAGGCTTATCAATTGAAAACGAATATGCCTATGTCGTTGGGATAGTCTTGCAACAAAGTGAAGAGACGCTTACACCTGAGCTCGAGCTACTTAACGTTTCCCCAGGACAGCTAAATGCCCGTAATGTAATCCAAGCAACAATTCAGAATCCTGTTTCCATGTACGTGAACCAACTAGAAGTCAAAGCGGCAATCAAATCAAGCTCTACTGGAGAAGTTTTCTTTGAAACGGAAAAAGAGATGATGCAGATGGCACCTAACTCTCAATTTGGTTTCCCTATTCCATTAAATGGAGCACCGCTTGAGGCTGGTGAGTACACATTAGAAATGACAGCAAAAGCAATGGGAGCAGAATGGAGCTGGAGTGAACCTTTCACGATTGATGCTGATGAGGCAGGCCAATTAAATGCAACTGATGTTTCCATTCCGCCTACTGACTATACGTGGCTGTACGTTTCAATTGGCGTTGCACTTGTTTTTGCTTCAATTATTCTATTTTGGTGGCGCCGCAGACAGAAGAAACAACAAGTTGGCATAGTAACTCAGAAGAACCCTCCTGCTACAGCGAGTTAAGCAATGTCTAGGCGAATAAAATCTAGTTTGCTGCTTGTCTTCATTGCTAGCTTATTTATCGTTGGACTCTTGTTAAGCTTTTCACCATTTATTCGCGATTGGTTTATTGGTCAAAACACACTGCGCCATTTCGAGGAGTTCGTTGAAATGCCCATAGAACGACCACAGTTGGAAATAAATGATTGGAACGCGATTGCCGAGATTGAGCGTCCTTCAATGGGAACTGTATTGCAAAGTATCTTTTCAGAGCCTGACGGAATTGTCGTTGGTACCATCACCATTCCCGCACTTAATTTGGAGCTTGCGATTATGGACGGACTGACAAACAGTCACTTATTAAGTGGTGCAGCTACGCTCTATCCAAATCAGCCGATGGGAAATGGAAACTATGTTCTTTTTGGACACCATCTTCAAAATGAATCCCTTTTATTTGGCCCTATCTTACAACTTGAAGCCGATATGGATATTTATGTATCAGATAAGTGGTATATTTATCAATATCGTGTTGATAAGACAGCGATTGTATCGGAAAGAGATACTCATCATACTTCCAACACGCTAGAACCGCTCTTAACGCTTTTTACTTGCGATGTCAGCGGTCCTACCGATCAACGCTTTATGGCAAAAGCCTCTCTTATTCAAATGAGCCCTATTGAATAGGGAATCTTAGAAAATGAAAACAACAGGACCAAAAGGTCAAATCTTGTAGAGGAAACTCATTATGTTAATAGATAAACGAATTGAACGTTTAATCAAACTCATATATAAGCTCAGCCTAGAGGATTCCGTAAATAAAGAAGAATTGGTCTTGGACCTTAATTGTTCTATACGAACCGTTGATTATACATTAGCAGAACTACAACAAACGTTTGTGACCAAATCTTCTTCAATGAAGATTGAATTGAAACCAGACTCAATCCTCCAGCTTTCGGGAAAAGATGAGCTGATTATCCGAGAAATGCTTCATCGATTATATTTGCAAGATGACATGGTACGCTTTTTTCTTGAAGCCATCGCCCATCAACAAAAAGCAAATACGTTTGTTGAAAAACACTTTATAAGTCGGGCTACTTTTTTTCGCAAATTAAAAAATATTAATACATGGCTTCGAGATTACCAGCTTTCCTTTGACTTGCGCTCACTACAGCTAAAAGGACAGGAACGACAAATAAGACAATTTTATTACATCGTCTTATTTGAAATAACGAATGGAATTTTCTGGCCATTTCCTTTTGACAAACAGCTTATTGAGGATCGTCTCGATGCCATTGTTTCTACCTTTGATTTACAGTTATCAAACATGCAGTATGAGTCGTTTCTCTATTTGCTCGGGTCACAGTACCATCGAACGAGCCAAGGACATTATGTTGATCAGTATGACTCTCGTTTTCCAGAGGAAATTCGCCAGAGAATTATTGATGCTTGCGAGCCTTTTCTAATCAACATTCCAGAAAATAACCGTAGAGGAGAAGAAGACTTCTTATTAATGACAGTGGTAAATGCTCCGTTTACCTATCATCCCATGCTGCTGTTGGAGCAAAATATAGCTATTAATAAAAAACATCAAACAGCCGAGTGGCTCTTAACGACTCGTTTTCTCGAAGTGTTCGATCAAATTTTTCCAAATGCGTTAAAAGGTACCACTCGAACCCATATAGCTGGCCATCTATTACAGCTTCACATTACTAACCGCTACCACCCTGTCCCATTTACAACATACAAAGACGTGACTCACGGGAAAGCCATTGCTAAACAACATCCAGCTTTGAACAATGTAGTCGAGCAGATTTCAGAAAAGATTGCTTCAATCGAACAAGCACCTAATCAGTTGTTAAAAATTCGATATTTGCTTTTGCTTTACACCTTTGTAGACATTAATAAATTTCATCCACCTCTAGAGATGTTAATTGTTTCTGGCGAAGGACCAGTCTATGAAGAAATGATTTCAGAAAAAATCAATGATTATGTGCCGTTTCAACTAAAAATGGTTACTTCAGCTATGCAACAACAAGCAGATAGCTCTTTCCCAATCATTGTTACAGACACACCACTCTTAAAGAAATCACAACAGAATGTTCTTTATATTCATTACCCACTTACTTTTTCGGATTTACATAAAATTCACGAAAAGTGTGAACGGCTCCATTGCCAGCGGCTGGACTATTCCTTTTCTCTTTAACTGTCCAACCGCTGGCAATCTACTTTAGAAATTCACTTTGGGTAAAAATCTCTTTCGCAATGTTCTCGTTAACCCCACCCGTCAGATTTAGCACCATTTTCACCATTCTCAGCGGCTTTAATTGAATCGTTGAACAGATGACGATGCCGGTCTGAGTCTCTTTCATAAATCCGCAGTATGTATGAAAACCCATTGTGGTTCCGCCGTGATGAATAATCGGATAGGGACTCCACTTCTTGGTTTCTATAAACCAACCAAGTCCCATGTGAAAATCCTTCCACTTTGTTTGCGCCTGAATATGCTGCGTCAATTCAATCTCTTCTCTTAATGGACTGTCAACCATACCCATTTGATGTTCCAAGTAGCGCAACATGTCATGAAGAGTGCTTTTAAGCGCGCCGGCACTGTTCATACCCGGCAGCAACATCGGTGGAACCGGTTCGCTTTTTTTATTGTAAGCTTGGACGTACCGCTGCTGTTGCTCCTCTGACCCGCTAATAAAGGTATCATTCATTCCTAAAGGGGCTAAAATTTCCGATTGGATTGCCTCTTCGTACGATACACCGAGTATGTCTGCTAAAGTATTTCCTAATAACCCAATTCCTACATTGGAATAACGCCACTTTTTATTAATTTCCTGCTTTAAATCGAAGTCGAGAAAGAATTGATTGAGATTCGTTTTCGTGAAGTATTTGTACGGATTATCACGCGCATCTTTATTTTTTTTGACAGAGTGCCGAATCGTTTTCATGTCTTCTCGTGGCAAACCAGATAAATGCGTGGATAGGTGGCGAAAGGTTACTTCCTTGCCGTTATGCGTTAAGGCTCGCTTGTATTCTGGTTTATAGGAAGCTACTGGTTCATCCAGTGAAACCTTGTTTGCTAAAATGCATTTTGCTAATAGTAGACTTGTAAATGTCTTCGTGGTCGAACCTATTTCAAAAACTGCGTTGCCTAAATCGTCATTATGAGGATCGTCGTGAATCGATCCTGATATGAACTGCTCGTCTTTTGTTCTTACACCTATAAGGATACTCGCTTTTTTGGCATCGCTTAGCTCTTGCTCCACCATTCTTTCTGCTGCTTTTGTAAGCAATAACGCTCCCCCCTCTCCTTTCTTTCATACGAGACATAGACTCTAAACGTTCCAGAAATTGAAAAAAAAAAAAAACACGCCCGATAAACTGAATCGGACGCGTTGCGTAAAAAGAGATTCGATTAATGGTACAGTTTTTCCTTGCGATAAGCACGTAATTTGCGGTTATCTTCTTGTAACACCTCAAATGGATGGGCACCGAACCATTCAAGCGAAGCGTTTAAACCGGTTAAATCATGCTCGGATAAAAATGCATCATAATCAATCACTCCGTGAAATAAGCTAGTCATGCCTTTTCTTGACGCAGATGCTTGAAAAACCCGCTCCGGCAGAAACACGTCTAAATCACTGCGATTATGGACGTTTTTTAAATGGAGATGCTCAATAAACGGGCGCAGCTCGGTAAAGGCACGATTGATGTTCGCCCCGCTTTCCCATGTATGTAACACGTCAAAGTTAATTTTTAAAGCAGGATGATTCACTTCTCCAAACAGCTGCAATGTAGACGGAATACTGTCACAGAGCGTGCGCGGGTGAATTTCAACTAGAATCTGCCTCCCGTGTTCAGCCGCATAGTGACAGGCACGTCTGAGCTGCTTCACGAGATGGTTGCGCTGATCTGAAGAAATCTGCTGGCTTCCTAAATCTCCAGCAAAAATCCGCAGCTTATTTGTTTGCCAACGTTCTGCTAGTGTAATCAGGCTTTTAAGCGGTGGGAAAATGCTTTCCCACTCTTGATGCAAAGGCAAATAATCACTTATTAGCGGTACGGATAAACCGTAGGACTGGAGCCATTGACCATTTAGCTCGGGACTGCTGTGTAAATTGCGGGCATGCGCGCCACACAATTCAATTCCATCAAACCCATGTTCTGCAGACCAATGAGCCAGCTGTTCAATCGATTGCAAGCTGTGCCGAAATGAGATAGTACAGATCGATACGTTCATCATTTCCTCCTTTAGCTTTCCTGAAGTTCTTTTTCTGGTTTGACAAGAAGCCACTGGTCAAAGTAAGTTACGAGCTGGTGTTTTATCGCTTTTTCGCGCAAGTTCTGTTCATTTAGTTGCGCGCATAGATGATTATAGTCTTGTTCTGTTTGCGTCTTAGCTAGTTTCATCGCTCGGTAATGAATCGCTTTAAAGCCATGTTCTAACGCTTCAATTTTGTCACACCAGTACTCAAACGTCGCTTCGGTAAACTGGAGCTTAAACCAAAAGAACGCAAAGGCGTGTTCATAAGCATATTTTCGAATGGCCAATACCGGTAATTGCTTTAACGCTAGTGGTAAATCAGCCAAGCGTTCTTTATGACTGCCTTGCCAAAATGAATCAACAATTGAATGCACTGCGTTCGTTAATGGGTTTGTCTGTTCTTTCATACAGGTTCGGAAATACGCTTCCACCGTCTTATCTGTTGGTGGACGAATCTCTCTACTCGAAAACAGATAGCCGCCACCGACATCGGGTGACGCGATCGCCGCAAGAACAAGCTGTTTGTTTATTCGACCTTCCCAGCGGAAATCCGGATCATACATCATCCACTCGTCATGATGCTCCGTTTGCTCAATCATGACATAGTGAGGAAAAGGCGACTGCTGGAATTTATTTTCCCGTTCCGGAAGTAAGGCCAAATCAAGCATGACCATCACGCAGCTATCTTCCTCTTTCTCCTCAAGTATGCGCAAGAAAGTGGCAACGTTCGCTGCTTTTGATGTCGGTCGTGTCGTCATACCACTCCTGCAACGTAATCCCATATAACGTCTCATACCATTCTTTGAAAAAGGAGTGATCGATATTGTCAGAGTGATAGGTCAAGGCACCCGTCGCATCCACGAAAAAAATCCGCATCCCACACGCCAAAATAGTACGGCCGATGATCAATCCCTTGTTTCTTTAGTAATTCACAGACACAGCTCACAAAACAATGGACTTTAATCATACGTCGGCTTCAACTCTTCTTGAGCTTCAATAAAGCGAGCAAGGCTTTCGACGCTGTGGAAAATGGAGCGCTCTAGCTTCTCGTCCGGAATGTCAATGCCGTATTCCATTTCAAGCTCTAATAAAATTTGTAAGATCATCACTGAATCAACCGCTAAATCTTCATTTAAGCGAGCGAATTCGTGAAAGGAATCCAATGTATGTAAATCGAGCTCGGTTTTCATAATGAAATGGATTGTCTCGACTGCTTGTTCATAGGTCATAGCGTGCCACCACCAATCTGTTTGCGATTTATTTTTCCATTTGCGCCTTTTTCTATTGCATCTACAAAATGAATCTCTTTAGGAATTTGATAAAGAGCTAGATAGGTAGCGCACCAGTTTCTCACGTTGCTTTCTTCCAAATCAGATGCTACAACCTGCGCGCAGACTCGATCACCGGAAAGAGAGTCGACTTTCTTGTAAACAACAGCATCTTCAATCCGCTTATGCTGCAGGAGAACACGCTCAACCTCATGCGGGTAAACATTTGCACCGGCAACAATCATGACATCACTAACCCGTTCTACAAAATAAAGCGTCCCATTCTGACCGATGAATCCGAGATCACCTGTGTTGCATCTTCCTTCCTGACGCTGAATCTCTATCACAGCTGGCTGTTCTCGTGTGCCTGCCTTGACGATGTGATGAGACAATGGTTTTCCTATTTCATCTGGATGACTTACATTTGTTGCGACACTGATACAGCCCACTTCTGAGCAACCATATTGCTGCATAATAAAGCGACTTGCAGCTTGAATGATTCTAAACCATTTATCCGGGAGGCGGGTACCTGATGTCATCACGCCATTAAGCTTTTGCTTGGTTAACTTCGCAAGCATATGAAGCAACGGCGGCGCGGCGTACAGGACATGGTTTGGGTATGTTAGCGTTTGTGCTAACACATATTTTGGATTTTGTGTCGTGACAATCACAACGTTTTTTCCTTGCTCAAGGCCAGCAAGAACACCACTTATTAAGCCATATGAATGAGTGATGGGACAAGCAACGATGACGGTATCATGAACATGATCCGTCCATGCTTCGCGATAAGCGTTTAATTCTTGCTCGATCGACGCCCAGCTCCGCACAAGTTGCTTCGGTAACCCCGTTGTCCCTGAGCTGAACTGAACGATCCCTCTTTCATGTCTCGTTTCTACTTCATTTAGTACGACCGGTAGTCCGGTTGACTGGTAGTATAAATACGTACAGCCCGCCTCTTGCGCGACCAGTTTTGCCCCTTCAAAGGGCATGGACGGATGGATCGGAACGATACTTCCTTGTTTCTCTTTTAAATAGTAGACAAGCATGATCCATTCGCCAATGTCTTCTGGACAAAACGCAATCCGCCACCTTTCCGCCTTGCCCCAGATTGGATCTTCCGTTAATCGATTCACAAACCGTTCGTAGTCTGCTTTTCCATAGGGCTGCTCATCAACGATAAACATGCTGGTTAACCTCCTTATGAAGCGAATTTTTTATCAGGTGTGAGCTTTCTCGTACCCCTGTCCATTTTTTTTTGAATAACGATTCAGTCGCAATAACGCTGGCATCAAAATCGAGTGCCTTAAGCCTTTTTTCTGAAACGATTCCACTATCAAAATAACGTGTTAGACAACGATTGACGACTTCCCAGAACCGATGCTCAGCTAGCTGCTGGCTTTGTTCAAGCTGCCACGACAAATCCGCTAAATGGTAAACGAACAGTGTATCCATCACAAGTTCCCGTAATGCCTCGGGTGAAGACATCCAGTAATACTGATCGTCTTTTCCTTTTTTAAAAGCGGAGTGGAGCTGGGCAAATGGCGGGATAGCGACTTTATCTTCAATCCACGGTTCGTAATACTCCACACTTTCATGAAAATCTCGCAGCATAATCCCTTTCGGCCAGCCTCTTTCCTCGATTAAGATCATATTCTGGCCGTGCGCCTCTAACGCAATTCCATGAACAGCACATAAATGGATGATCGGGATGACGCTAACCTCAATTAGCTGCTCGAGCCAGGCTTCAATGCCATATGTCTCGATTGAACGGGCAATAAATAACTCCCCGTCTTTCTCCTGTAAAGCTAGCGCATTAAAAGGAATCGCCGTCTCACTTAGATGTAGATGGCTAGCAACACTTTCACGAAACAAGAAATTCAGTTCCTTGCTCAACGATGAGGGCTCTGCCGGTTCATAGGCAGCACCCGCATATTCACTCAGCACCCGTACATCATACTTCGTTGTTAACGTACCATCTTGTGCGACAATTCCCCTCAGCCAAGCAGACAGTTTCGGGGCTGCCGCAACGCTCTCAGGCTCAATGGTTCGAATCGATGATGTATTCATCACATGAAGCGGCAGTTTAAGATGAGCCTTTTCTGGTGCATCGCGATTGAACAATGTCCGTAACGAATGGGTTGCGCGATAGGATGAACCAAATTGACCGATGAAGAGAATGTCTTTTTTCGCAAGCGCTTTTTTTAATTCCTTTTTCTGTACCCAGTTCCACTGCCACGGATGAACTGGAAACAGACGGTATTCCGTTAGCTGTCCACCTGCTTGACAGAGCGCTTTGACAATCGTACTCCACTGCCCGTAGCCAAGTTCTCGCTGCCAAAAGCTATGCTCTTCCTCCGGAAAGTAGATGGCAACAGCCTCTTTCTTTATACCGATCCAGGTCAGCATAAACCCCTCATCTGCTTCATTGCCATAAGCGCGATGATCAGCGGTCGTAAAACCGGTTCGCGCTTTAAAACAAGGGTGGTAGGGATGCCCTTCACTTAGTGCCGATTCCAACTGCTCATAAGACAAATCGCGTCTTGATGGCAGCTTACAAATATGCGCATCATTCCAGTCTGACAACTGGGCAGTTTGCTCCAGTTCATGTAGGAGTGCTAGCTGGTTTTCCTTGGATAAAGGGGCATCTTCAACAATTTCAGCTAGTGTCGGGATTGCCTGAAAACCATCACTCCTTGAAATAAGAGGCATTCCTTGCAGGCGGACACGGTCAAAGGCAGCACGCTTGCCAAGACATTGATAGGTTCGCTTAGCCCCTGTGATAGAGAACAACTTCCAATCCTCTTGCAAATCGGACTCCTGATAAGGCAAAAGCCGTTCAAACAAGATCGACTCTACCAATTGGCGGATAATGCGCTGTTCGTTTTTGCTAGGTAGCTGCGACGGTATCGCCATGATAGACCTCCTTTTGCAAACCATTCAGAAACGGATTAGGAATCGTGACATAGACGGCCTGCTCCAGTGCTTCTGCTAATTCGTCAACATCATGGAAGCGCGTAAGCAAGTTGGCTTTAAAAGCGAGACGTTCTTTTGTTAACACTGAGTGGATAAAAGATTTCCCTACCCCCATACACGCTTGCGCACAAGTTGTTAAGCGGTCGTGCAACAATGTCAGCAGTCGAGACTCATCTAACAATTGATCAACACCAAAGCGGTGAATGACCGCAAAAATTTGATTCAACAGTAAGTAGTATGTAAAGCGGTCTTCAATTAGCGCATCGTCATAAAACAAACCTTCAGCATGCCGCAAGTCGGGCTCTCTTTCCATCAGCTTCCTCCGGTAAGATTTAGCGAGATAGTAGCCTTGGTTGTCGCGGTAATAATAGTGCGCCGGATAGCCGCTACTTACATCAAGCAAGCTGTTTTGCTGGTGAGCTTCAAGCGCGATACCTAGTTCGTCATAGAGCATGATTAACGGGATCACCGCGTTTTCTAGATAGGTGCTAAACCACTTCTCACTCATAGCGCAAATTGAACGCCGTTCTTTCTGGGCCAGCTGTTTAATAATTATAGCTAGCTTTGAATCACTGCCAGGTAAAGGGTCCTGTACCAGCGCAGCAATTGTTGTCACACCTCTGCCGCCGTTCGTAAACGGATTTGCGCGGATAATCATTTCAAAACCTGTTTCGTTCAGATCTGGCAACAACACGGTTGCATAAGCCGGATCCGCAATCAGGTGACAGGTTTCACTTTTCCAAGAAGCCTGGTTCAGCACTTTTTCAATGAAAATACCAGCGCGCAGTTCATGTCGCTTGTTGACTCTTAGTGAATTCGTTACTTTGACTGGGATAGAAAATTTGTACATCCAGCTACTTGTTTGATTAAAAACCGTTCGCAAGGAGGAGGTTGCCGTAAAAGATTCTCCGCTCGGACCGTAATCTTGAATCAATCCGGATCGAATTGCTTCCTTCACATGAGGCTGATCAAGTAAAAACTGAGCCTGCAGTGGGTGCATCGGAAACGGAAACCACTTTTCGTCCAAAGCGTCTAGCTCGGCATTCTCCGTTACTATTTCCCATACACTTTGCTCAAGAATTGATTCCTGCTGAAGAATGGAATGATGAACAAAGAAATAATAAAGCTGGAACTCACCGCTCAATTCTGGCGCATAAGCCGCATGCTGCCAAAAAGCCATGCCCTGACGGCTCTTTGGTGTTGGATGAAGCCAATGACCGAATAAAAGCGATTGTTCCGCTTCAATAAACAATTGATTAGGGTCATGTACATCTTTCTCAGCGTCTAAATAATGTTCAAGATACGTACACATCGAATGATAGCTTTCAAGCATGCGCACAAGGCATTCATCAAAACAAGAGACATTTCCCTCTTTCGAAGCTTGGAGGTGTAATTCTTGAATAAGCATAATTAGGACAGCAAGCGGTTCCTGCTGGTGCCAAGAGCCGTCTTCCTCTTCTTTTATGACCGTTCCAAACGTATGCCGACCTACAAGCGACTCATACCAAACTTCGATTCGTAGCTGCGTACGCTGGCGTGGCAATTGGAGAATTAGCATTTGCGGCGATTGCAGGATTTTGCTTTGCTTCTCTTTTTTATTCAAACGAGTAGATACGATATCTCCACTCTTCGTTTCTCGCAGATAACTATTTAGAAACGCTTGCAAAGAGGCATTTTCAGCTATACATTTTGCAGAATACTGCATAAAGCCTATCCTTCCTCTCTCAACTAATTGAAATTCATTCTCACTCAACTCGAAAAATAAAAGACCTCTTACGCTTTGTATGGTGGTCTATAACGTTATTATATTGATAATGATTCTCATTTTCAATAATTATTTGTAATTAATTCCAAGTACCTATGTTTTTAACAACTATAAGCTAGCAGCGGGATTTAACTACATATCTACGTGTTTTCATAGCGAAAGGACTTTCTTTTAACTTTGACGAACTTATTAAACACTATATGATTCTGTTTAAGCCTATTTTTAGCAGCAAACTATTAGCATGAAAATTTGAGACATAAACAAGAACCACCCCCTGTCCTATTTAGCAGGGGGCGGTTCTTCTAGACATTTGTCCTCTATTTTTATTGTTACGAGATTACGTGAAGATAAAGATGTTCCATTGTAAGCAAAGGGGTAGCCTCAAGCGAACTCACTTGGATATTAAACTTTATACACTTCATCTTTAATCTTAGCCCGTAAAGACTCTTTTCTTTTCTCAACGTATTTAAATCGTTTTAAGGTTACCAAAGACATTACTACTAAAATCAAATAATCAACAATACATGCTCCAACTCCATATTCATTTTGATCCGAAATGAGCTTCAACGGGTAACCTCCTTTTCAAGCTAAAAGTTGAAAAAACCAGCGCCACAACCTATTCCTATTCTGTAAACACGGTTATAACCAACGCTGTATAAACAAGCAAATGCGCTGGCCAGACAACCAACATCTTTAAGCCTTTTTGCTTATCTAGATCGCCTTTTCGGTTAAACATGCGTTCAAATAAAAAAATGGACGTGACAAATGCCGTTGAAAGTAACAAAAATGGGAGCACATTATTCGAATAAAATTGCGTAAACGACAAGGAAAGAATCGAGAGTAAGACGATTAAAAACCACGTGCATTTAAAGTTATTTAAGAAACGCTTCATCGCCAATTCTCCATCCTACCGTTGCCTGCCACAACCCTAATCGTTAATAATTAACATATTTGACTCATCAAATTCCCATACTTCACCGTACGCGACTTCCCAGTAATAGCCGTCAGGATCAATAAAATAGCCTCCGTAACCGCCCCATGACAATGGTTGAGGTTCCTTTACTATAGTTGCCCCAACTTCTTTTACTCGATTAAAACTCGTATCGACTTCTGCTTTCGATTTACCATTGTACGCAAGCGTAAATCCCGAAAAGCCCCCCGTTGAGAGTGCAGGCGGGTTGTCAGGGTTAATGTCCTTCGCGAGTTCTTCAATCGGAAATAACTCTAGTTTCGAGCCTTCATTTTTGAAGAAAACGATAACGGGGCTTTCATCGTCTCCAGTCACTGAGGCTTCAAATCCAATCTCACGATAAAAACGGAGTGAAGCTGCAATATTTCTAACACCTAGCGCGATTAAATTAATTCGATTCATACAAGCACGGCTCCTTTTATTCATTCTGCTTTTTTATTATCATAACGTAAAATAATATCAAAAGTCTCTCTTCTAAAAAGGAAGAATGAATCTCTCGTTGCAAGAAACAGCAAGCAACTTGCTGAAAAAGACGCGCACTCAGACGACCACACGCATTTACCCGATGCAAAAAAGGAAGAAGCTGGCTTCGCCTCCTCCTCAATCCGCTCTAGCATCTAGCTCCTTCATTACAAAAACGTTCCCCGCTCGACTTGCAGTTCAAGCACATTCATATTTGACTTGACCTGCTTCGCTTTCTCTTCAAGTACGTTCACAAAATCCGCTTCATGCTCGGAAAGCTGGACGCCTACGTCTTCAAACACGATTTGCATTTCTTTTAAGATTGAATTGGCAGACGAATTATATAAGTGGACGTTGTAAAAGGCGAATCCATCAAATAGCAAAGAATCAATATAGGGGCGTAACTCATCAACTAAAAGCGGATAACGAAACTGAAGCGTCGTTACCCCTGTTCGAATGCCTGACAACACATCTAGCCATTCATCTAAAAAACCTGTTGTTTCACGGACTTTTTGTTTGACTCGCTCATCATAATCCGTAAATCAGAAAATTAATTTTTTCGGAAAGAACAGCTAAGAGTGGTACGCATGTGAATAAAGGGTTTGAAGGGTTTACAAACCATTTTAAACACATGCTTTCTCTCATGGAGTCTAACGACAAAGAAAAGAGTTTGAACCTTTATGATTTTGGGTCCAAACTCTTTTTCTTTATACTAACGTCATTCTAAATTCCTAATCAAAAGTCATTCGTTTATGAAAAGAAGAAACTTAACCCAAACACGACAAGGAAACCGACACCACCGATAATGGTTTCCATTACCGTCCATGATTTCAACGTATCCTTCTCAGACATTTCAAGGAAACGACTAACTAGCCAGAAACCAGAGTCGTTTACGTGAGAAAGAACAGTTGCACCACAAGCAATCGCAATCGCAATTAATGCTAAGGATGGCTGTGATAAGTCGACCATGTCGATGATTGGTGAAACGAGTCCAGCTGCAGTAATCATCGCAACCGTTGCCGAACCTTGTGCCACCCTTACAAAAGTTGCAATTAAGAAGGCTAGTAACACCAGTGGGAAGCCAGATGAAGCCATTAGTTCACCCATCGCATCACCAACACCGCTTTGAATCAGGACTTCTTTAAAGACGCCACCTGCTCCAGTGATTAAGATGACAATTCCTGCTGGTTCAAGGGCTTTTGTTGTCATCGTTTGAATTTGTTCCTTCGTTGCTCCACGGCGTTTTCCTAAGAAATACATCGCTAGTAACGTCGCCACGATTAAGGCGATAAATGGATGACCTACGAATGTAAGAATTTGATGCGTTGTTGTACCTTCTTTTAAAATGACGTCTCCTGCTGTATTTAATAGAATCATAGCTAGGGGCAATAAAATAATAAAGCAAATGAGCCCGAAACGAGGTAATTCTTTTTTTGATTCTTCTTCTTGTTTCGTTGCTTCAACAATATGTGCCGGGACGCCGACATGGACACGCTTCCCGATCCAACGACCAAACAACGGACCAGCAATGATCATCGCCGGAAGTCCTGCAATAATACCAAACAACATCATCCAGCCTAAGTCTACGCCTAGAACGGATGCAACCGCAATTGGCCCTGGTGTAGGTGGGATAAAGCTATGCGCCACCGCAAGACCTGCTAGTAAAGGAATTGCATAATAAAGGAGTGATTTGCCTGTTCGCATCGCTAAACTATAAACAATTGGAAGTAAAATAACGAGGGCCACATCTAAAAATACAGGAATCGCGACGATAAACCCTGTTAACGCTAACGCCCACTGAGCCCGGTTTTCTCCAAACCGATCAACCAACGTAAAGGCCAATCGTTCTGCCCCTCCAGATGTTCGTAACATTTCACCAAACATCGCACCAAGCCCAACGACGATGGCAATAAAGCCGAGGGTTCCACCCATTCCTTCTTCCATTGTTTCAATTAACGATGTTGGATCCATTCCAGTAAAGATCCCAATAAAAATACTAGCAATCAATAGCGCAAGAAACGCTTGCATCTTTGAATGCATAATTAAATATAGAAGTACCGCAATCCCGACAATCGTGACGAGGATTAACCCTAATGAAGACATGTTTGATCCCTCTCTTTCTTTCTATCCATTACCACTCTGCAACGCTGTGATCCTTATGTCTCCATACTGGATTTTTCCAGTCATGTCCGACCTCTGCCATCTTACGGACATGGGCTTCATTTATCTCAATACCTAAACCTGGTTTATCTGGAATAGCAACGTAGCCATCTTCGTACTGAAATACGCTGGCATCTTCAAGGTAATCGAGTAAGTCTGAGCCTTGGTTGTAATGAATACCTAAGCTCTGTTCTTGAATAAAGGCATTGTGACAGGTCGCATCTACTTGTAAGCAAGATGCTAATGCAATCGGTCCTAATGGGCAATGAGGTGCTGCTGCCACATCAAATGCTTCTGCCATTGAGAGGATTTTCTTATTCTCTGTAATCCCTCCTGCATGAGACAAATCGGGTTGAATAATATCAACATAACCGTCCGTCAGCAACTTCTTAAAATCCCACTTGGAATACATTCTTTCACCCGTTGCGATTGGGATCACGGTGTGATTGGCAATCTCACGTAATGCTTCATTATTCTCTGGTAAAACTGGTTCCTCGATAAACATCGGCCGGAATGGTTCTAGCTCTTTTGCCAGAATTTTGGCCATTGGCTTATGAACTCTGCCGTGAAAATCAATTCCAATTCCAATGTACGGTCCAACCGCTTCGCGAATTGCGCTGACATTTTCCAGAACGCGGTCAATTTTTTCATAGGAATCAACGTACTGAAGTTCATTGGTTCCGTTCATTTTTATCGCTTTAAACCCTTGATCAACAACGGCTTTTGCCGCCGCTCCCACATCGGATGGTCTGTCACCACCAATCCACGAGTAGACTTTAATGGATTCTCTCGCTTTTCCGCCAAGCAGCTGATGCACCGGTACACCTAAATGCTTTCCTTTGATGTCCCATAAAGCTTGGTCAATTCCTGATATGGCACTCATTAAGATTGGACCACCTCTGTAAAATCCACTGCGGTACATCACGTTCCAGTGGTCCTCAATTTGAAGTGGGTCTTTACCGATTAAATAATTCATCAGCTCATCGACCGCCGTTTTTACCGTAGCCGCTCGGCCTTCTATAACGGGTTCACCCCAACCCGTCACACCTTCATCGGTTTCAATTTTTAAGAACAACCATCTTGGTGGCACTTGAAACAATTCATAGCTTGTGATCTTCATTTCTCCTCATCCTCTCTTACTGTATAAGCTTTACAAAATGGGCTGCTTTTTTTGTTAACGCTTCTAAATAGTCTTCTGTTACTTCTTGCTTCGTATCAACGAGGGAACTACCAATTCCAAACGCCGTCGCCCCTGCTTGTTTAAATGCTTGAATATTCGTCTCGTTCACACCACCCGTTGGCACGAGTGGAATATGAGGCAACGGCCCTTTTAAGTCTTTGAAATACTGGGCTCCAACACTTGCAGGAAATACTTTAATCAAATCGGCACCGTTTTCGAATGCGGTTACAATTTCCGTCGGCGTGAATGCACCGGGAATACTGACCTTACCGTAACGCTTCGTTAGCTGGATCGTCTCAAGCTTCACGCTCGGAGCTAAGATAAAGTCTGCGCCTGCGTCAATTGCCGCTTTCGCTGATTCAGGATCAAGTACGGTCCCAGCACCGATTTTCATTTCATCACCAAATGCCTCTTTTAAGCGTCTAATCCCGGCTAAAGCATTTGCCGTGTTTAGCGTAACTTCAACTAGCTTCACCCCTCCGTCTTGCAAAGCTTGACCGATTGGAAGAATGTCTTCTTCATTAGCACCTCTTATGATGGCGATCAGCTGATGTGTTTTAATGGCATCAAGCGTATTCATCAAACCCCTCCTCTTTAGCGTAAAACATCTGTGCGTTTGGATTGCATAAACGCTTCTAGCTGCGCTCTTGTTGGTAGCCCTTCAATATCACCGTTCACTTGCGTCACCATTGCTCCAACGGCACAACCTCGTTGAACAGCTTCTTGTAAGGACCTCTTATCGAGCAGACCCGAGAGCAGACCAGCCGCAAACCCATCACCTGCGCCAACTGGGTCGATAACACGGGAGACAGGGAACGCGTTCACATACCCGCTCGTTTTTTCACCTTTATAATAAGCACCATCTGCTCCAAGTTTCACAATAGCGGTTTTTGCTCCGAGCTCTAGGCAGTGGTTGGCTATTTCTTTTTCATCGGGCGTTCCAAATAAAAACGCCCCTTCTTCTTTACCCGGTAGAACAAGACTCGCTGCTCCAATCAATTCTTTTAGCAGCTGCTTGCCCGCCTCTCCTTTAATAAGCGTTCGGCGAATATTCGGGTCAAACACGAGTGGAACACCCGCCAGCTTTGCTTTGCCAACAAGCTGTTGTACCGCTTTTTCACAACTACGGCTTAACACCGGCGTAATTCCGGTCAGATAAACGTATGTAAACGACTCGACATCAACTGTCTCAATTGCTGTCTCATTGAGCGTGCTCGCAGCTGAATTCTGACGGTAATAGGAAACCGTCGTAACGTCTTCCATTGTCTTTTCTTTAAAAAACAAGCCCGTCGCATGCTCCTTGTCATAGGTGACGTGTGTTGTGTCAACACCTTCTCCACGAACGGCATGAATAATTTTATGACCGAGTTCATCTGCTCCAACCCGGCTAATCCAGCTCGTTTGATGCCCTAGCTTTTGCAACCCTATTAACGTGTTCGTCTCCGCCCCGGCGATTTTCGCGTGAAATTCTGTCTCATAGCGCATCTGCCCTGTTGATCGAGGTGAGAACAAAACCATTGTTTCCCCCATGCTCAAGACGTCCATTGGTATCTCCTCCTTATCTCTAGTAGCCTAGCTTATCTGAGAGAAGCTGTGCAGTTTGTTTTAACTGATCAACAATTCGTTCTTTTTGCTTGATCATGCGCTGCTTTGGACCAGCGACGCTAATCGCCGCCTCCATATTCCCCGCAGCCCCGAATACAGGAGCAGCCAGACAATACAATCCGTCTTCATTCTCTTCATCATCAATCGAAAATCCTTGGTCAAAATAGTGTGCGAGCTTTCGCTTTAACTCGTCTTTATCCGTAATCGTCCCGTCTGTAATCGGTTGCAAAATCGTTTCTTGTAAATAGAGCTCTTTTTCCTTTTCTGGCATAAAGGCTAAATACGCTTTGCCAAGACCTGTGCAGTAAAGCGGTTTTTTTCCACCAAGATAAGCGGAAGTTCGAATCGAGCGATTGCTATCAATCTTCGCTAAGTAAACAAGTTCTTGATCGACAAGCGTGGCCATAAAGACCGTCTCTTCTACTACCCTCATTAAATCTTCCAGTGCCTCTGTTCCCAGTGCAGCTAGATCAAGCGATTCCATTGCCGCGTGACCGATTGGAATTAATCGTGGACCTAACAGATAGTGCTGCTGCCCTTTTCCCATCACGTAATTTTCTTCAACAAGCGTTTTTACGAGTTCCGATGTGCTACTTTGTGGAATCCCTAACTGCACACTTATTTCTTTAATACTTAAGCCGTTTTTGTTAGCGCTTAACAACTCAAAAATGCGTAATACACGTACCGCAGATTTAACCGACATAGCCACCTCAATCACATATGTGATATATGATCATATATGTAGTTTTTAATAGCTGCAGTCTAACATGATTAAACAAGTATGACAAATAAAATCTTTCTGATTAAATAAACAGGTGAAAAAGAGCTAGCGCTTCCTTTCACAATATATTAAACTAACTTAATAAAGTTATTTTATTTTATAGAGGAGTGTATCGATTTGACAATGAGAGAACGCATTGCCGCAGGAAAATTGTTTACCGATCAGTGCGAGGGCTTACCTGAAGACCGTCTTGATGGAAAATTAAAAATGTGGGCCATTAATACATTAAGTCCTGATGAATTAAACCGAAAAGATAAATTAATGCGGGAAACGTTTAATATTACAGGAAACGTTTCAATTGAAGCCCCTCTTTCCTTTTGTTATGGTTATAACATTAAAATTGGTGATCAATCGTACATTAATACAAATTGTACACTTATTGATGACGGAGTGATTTCAATTGGTGAACGTGTTCTAATAGGTCCTGCCGTAACAATTGCTACGGTTAGCCACCCTATTCATCCAGATTACCGGAGCTACATGTATTCAAACAGCGTTACCCTTAAAGATGGTTGTTGGATTGGTGCCGGTGTAACAATTTGTCCTGGCGTAACGATTGGTGAAAACAGCGTAATTGGAGCTGGCAGTGTTGTTGTAAAAGACATTCCGGCTAATACAATTGCTGTTGGTAACCCGTGTCAGCCGATTCGTAAGATTACCGAAGAAGATCAACGGTATTACTCAAAAGATCACCCCATTACAGACGCTGATCTAGCTGAAGAAAGACGATTAAGCAGAAAACGCTGACTAGTCCTTTTCTGACTTACTTGCTAAATAGGTTGATAACAGGCATACTTTATTAAATACATTTATAAAGGGTGTCTCTTGTGAGCAAAAATTTAATTCGCAAAAAGAATCTAGATACCATTAAACGTCTGATGTTTCTAAATGGAAAAATGGTCGCATCTGAGCTCGTTAAGAAAAGCGGGCTGAGCATTGTGACCATTAATTCGTTGATGAAAGAACTGCTTGATGAAAACGTCATTAGCGAAGGTTCGTTAATCCAACAACCAATGGGGCGTCCAGCCATCGAGTATTTTTTTCAATATGATCTACAGCATATGCTCTTGCTTTCCCTTCAGGATTTTAACGGCACACTTTGTCTTGTTGCTAAGACAACGAACTTAAGTGGGACAGAAAAACAAGCGTGGTTTATCGAGTTACCGGAGATTACGCTGGATTGGTTAATCGGTGCAATTACCAGATGTTTAGAAGAAAGTGATGTGGCAATCACGCAAATCTCGCTCTCGATTCCAGGAAAAGTGTTTGATGATACCGTTACGTCCAGTTGGAAGCAACAGCTTGACGGCTGGTCAATTAAAGCCGCCTTACAGCAAAAAACAGCCATTCCCATTAACATCCAAAACGATGCCCACCTGACAACGATTGGTTTTTGCATTCGCGGCGATTATCAGCGTGACGGAACAATTGTAGGTATTTTTTATCCTCAGGAAAGTACGCCTGGTGTGACGATTTTTAGCAACAAGAAATTAATTGAGGGTCATTTAGGACTGGCCGGCGAAGGAAAATATCTCCCCTTCTTAATGGATAAACAAGCACCTAAAAATGATGAAGAGCTGATGCGCAATATCGCGGAAATGATTGCCGTCTATAATGCGGTTATTGCCCCAAATATGTTCGTGATCTCCTCGAACGAGCTCGCGCGCGACGAAATGAACCTGGCTGTGTCAACGAACAAACACCTGCCTGAACACCCAAACAAGCCTGAGATTTTAATTGACACGAAATTTCAGGAAAGCATGACCCATGGATTGCGCTGGCTTGCCCATGAAGGAACGCCGTACTATTTGTAATTTCGTAAAAGAGACTGGGGCGAAGTAGATAGACAGACCAAAATGACGAACACTCCTGATAAATAGGAGCGTTCGTCATTTGTTTTATACAAAAATTGCTGAGGGAGATTCTGAAGACTCTGGATTACTGGTTTTCCACGGCGACGGCTGAGGCCGAGTCCCCCGGAAAGCGAGGAATTCTCCCGTAGCGGTGCTACTCAGCTATGTGTCTTTTCAAAAGCTACTTTAGGCCCCATTCTCTTCATTTCTTTACAAATAGTATTTAGCGATTTCTTCAACGTCTTTAATACCTGACCACATGTCATCTGGTCCGTCATAGACAATCGTCAATGGGCCAGAATAGTCCCCTTGCACGACAAGCTCAAGGCATTGTTCTAGCTCTGCTTGATCAATTGATCCATCGTCAAGCTGGAGTGCTTTTACATGAATCGATTTGCTATGAGGTAGTGTTTCTTGAATGGAATGAAGCTTGGACTCCCCAGAAAAATTGCCAAAATCGGTAATTAAGCCAGCAATCGCTGTCTGCTCGTTTAAGTATAAACAGTTTTCCGCTGTCGACGTTAACCGTTTGAAATTCTCGGTTAACACGCCCACGCCTTTTGTTTGTGCATATGAACAAATCTCGTTTAATTGCTCCGACGCGGTCTGAAGCTGTTTCTTTGCATCAGGCTCTGCCTCACCACCAATGATGCGAACATGCTCAGCACCAACCGCAGCAGCGACATCAATCCACTCTTTCAGAAACTGTACATCTGCCGCTTGACGAAGCGGATCTTCACTACTGATGTCTCCATAATCAATTAATAGCGTGTAAAAACGGATGCCTGCCTTTTCCACTGCCTGCCGGAGCTCTTCTAAGTAGCTTAACTCAGTTGATGGAAAATGAGGATGAATGACTTCCATTGCTTCATAGCCCTTTTCCACAAGGAGTTGCGGCAGTTCAAGCAGCGAATGCACCTCTGGTTTCTCTTCAACACGCGTCACGATTTTCTTATGTGCATCATCCCACTCATTCCATTGCAACGACCCAAGCAACCTATTCAAACTCCATGTTGTTACCGATAAAAACCGCACAGATGATTCCCCTCTCTATTCATTACATAGTAAAGAACATTTAATATGTTGAGTCTAGCGTGTTTTCTCCTTTTTTGCAAGCGCTTTATCGTACCTATTTCTTTTTATTTTGCTATTCACTCTACTTTTTTCATACTATAATAGATTAATAGAAACGAAAGAAAAGAGGAATGGATCATTTGAACGTTATTCATCAGTTTAATCAGTCTCAACCGTTATTAAGTAAAAACTATGAGCTATTTGGTTCGATCATGTCAGGCATTCGCACCGCTCTATTTGAAAAATACGGTGAAACTTACATGCCCTACAGCACAGACGATGCCCACTTTGAAGTGTGGACCGTTCTTGAAGAAGATGTAAAAAGTGAAAGCGATCGCGTTGAGCATGTAGCGCAAATTCTTGACATGCTCGAAAACTATACATTTGAATACGATGAAACGATGGACAATCCAACATTTGCCGTTCATCGGGCCATCCAAAACCATGTCTACGCTTACCCGAACGAAGGCGTTGCCTTTGCAAAGATTCCCGCCTTTGATGATACAAGCATTTACGGTATTCAATGTGTGCTCGCAACCGACAATGAACGAATGCAACAATTTCTTGAGTCGATGCGCGAACGCCTATGGGAAAAAAGCAAACAGGAAGTGCTGACCTTTACCGATAGTTATGAAGGGCTTCAACAAAAGCACCAGCCCGTCACTCATTCGGTTGACCGCGAAGATGTTGTAATGAATGCAGAAACCAAACAGGAAATTTACGGTTTGCTTGATCAATTTTTTACCGAAGATCGCTCGTTTTTCACTCGCTATGACATTCCTTATAAGCGCGGCATTTTGCTATACGGACCGCCTGGAAACGGAAAAACGACGCTGGTTAAGTCTGTTGCAAAAAGCATTGATGCCCCTGTTGCCTACTGGCAAATTACCGAGTTTACATCGAGTGAAACGATTAACGAAGTATTTCAGTCTGCTAGACGACTTGCGCCGATGATCCTTGTTGTTGAAGATATTGATGCGATGCCAAAAGAAGCACGCTCGTTTTTCTTGAACACACTTGATGGAGCAACGTCCAAAGAAGGCTTGTTTTTAATTGGCACAACCAATTTTCCTGAAGAAATTGATCCTGGGTTAATCAATCGAGCTGGTCGCTTTGACCGTGGCTATGAAATACCTTTACCAACACAATCGTTGCGTGAAGAATATTTACAAAAAGTTGGCTTCAGTGACATGATGAGCGCAGAATTGATCAGTGAGATTGCCTCTGACACAGACGGATTCTCGTTTGCCCAATTAAAAGAGCTGTTCATTAGTGCGGCAACAGACTGGCACACACTCGGCAACTTTCGCATCAATCATTGGCTGGAACAAATGAAAGGAGCAAACCGCAAGAGCCGCAACCGCAACTGGCTCGATAAGAAAGACGGACGCGTTGGATTTAATTAAAGCAAAAAGCATCACTCAGTCGAGTGATGCTTTTTTTAGCCAATGATCATTGTCATAATAACAATCAGTAGCAACAGCAAATAGATTTTAGAATACAGTTTATCAGGCAAATTTTGCGCAAAGGCTCTGCCAATCGGCACCCCGATAAAACCACCAATCGTAAAGCCAATTAGCGCCGGTATGTAAATAAATCCGACGGTTGAAGAAGGCATCGTCTCTACCGCTAGCCCCGTTACTAAAAAAGAGATTGTGCCAACAATGGCAATTGGCAAACCAAGCGGTGTCGCTAACGCAACAGCATGCAGCATTCGCATCCCGCGATTACGTAAGTATGGAATCGTCATCGTACTTCCGCCAACACCGAGTAAAGTTGAGATAAAGCCAATAATGATTCCAACGAAAGTCGCCGATTTATGCGTTGGATTTTGATAAACACGGTCTTCGACATCCATCGTAAATGTTTTTTTTATTAAACTACTTAGTAAGACGTATACAAGCAGCGCAATAAATGCAAACCGCAGAAAATTTGAATTAAGGTAAATCGCCACAATGCCGCCAATCAAAGAACCAATTGCAATATAGCCTGCAAGCCGCTTAAAAATCGGCCACTGAACATTTCCTTTTTTCGCATGATTGTAGGTTGAATTAAGTGAGTTAATAATCATCACAGCGAGTGACGTCCCAATGGCTGTATGCATCAGGTAATTGCTCGGAATCGTATCCGGCAAAAACGCAAATAAAACGGGAACAACGACCAATCCCCCACCAAACCCAAATAAACTAGAAAAAATGCCTATCAGTATCCCGATCAACGAAAAAAGCATAATCGTAACTTCCACTGCAATCACCTTTCGTTCTTTAGCTGCCTAAACTGTGTTCACAACTTAACTAGTTTATCATAAAAACAACAATCATTATGGTAGTAATTCAAACGGTTCTTTCTAGGAGATTAGTGATTACATCTTTAGCAAGAGCCAGTTACGAGTATGGATAGGGACCTCCAACAATAAAAGAGCTAACCCAATCGACAATGGAACGCGAACGCTTTTCCTTTTAGAGTTGTTGTTCTCTTCTCACTCCGCATCCTGAAGTTATTTTATCACAGCAAAGAAGCACGTCATAAGTGTAAGACATGCTTCTTTGCTGGAAATTAAGCGGTCCTCTTTATTTTGGTTGCTGCTTTTTTTAATGTCAGCAAATGGAGCATGCAATAAAGTAATAGAGATACAAGAGTTGCGCTCATCAGATTTGCAAATGAAAAGGAAGTAGCGATCAATAGTACTAGCCAGACGAAGCTAGCAATACAGGCATGTATTAACAGATTAATATTCAAATTCTTTCACCTCACGATAAAAAGCCAATCCAACTTCATACTGGATCAGCACGATACCTATACATACCCCTATTTCGTACTTCGAAACAAAAATTCGATCCATACATTAATGACTCCTTTTTCTAAAGTGAGCCATGAAGAAATCATCTGTTAATTTTTAATTGAATAGTAACAGCACATTCCTTACACCCGCAAAAAGCAAGACCGGAATTAGCACACTCGTGATAATCAAAACGCCTCTTTTCTTTCCACTCCAGATCACCTCTAAAGACAGCAAGAAAAAGAAAAGCACTGAAGCAAACGCAAACAAGATGTCTAACCAAATTGATTCAAAAGTAAGTCCTGCTAGTAACGCGATAATTGAAAGAAAACAAAAGTATGGCCATGTATGTATCAGTCGCTTCATAACGCTCTCCCCCCCTCAGTTGAGCTTATCATAAAATGAGGCTGTGACCATCCCTAAAGAAAATAAAACGCTGTGAAAAAACGTTGAGTTCTTCTTAAATCACGAACACCGTTACAATTCCGCTACAGGAGAATCCCTCGCTTTCCATGGGCGCTTCCTCAACCTTTCATGTTGAAATACCACCACGACAAAGACTTAAGACTCTTGCTGTGCCATAGGAGTCTCGGGTTCTCCTTACGCTACTTTAGATGAAAAACGAACAGACGATCAATCCAAAAGTGGACCGTTCGTCTCTTCATTATATGTTCCTATCTTTCCATTGGCTCTTTTTCATAAATAATAGCAACCTGCAACGCGATCAATAGTATCTTATGCAAGGTGGGGTAAGCTGTGCTACTTCTTGGTGATTAAGTTAACGTCTTCATAAATGTACCGATTCGCCGATCATAGTCTGTAAGCGACTCCGTATTCTGCCAAACGAGCCAGCTACCGATACCAACGGATTGAACACCTGCTTCTAAATAGGCTTTGGCATTTTTATTTGTCATGCCTCCTGTTGCCATAATAGGCAGCTGCTTAAAAGGCCCTGCTAGATCCTTAAAGAAACGTTCACCAAGCGTTGTAGCAGGAAACACTTTTACTGCATCGACTCCAGCCTTTAATGCGGTTATGATCTCAGTTGGTGTAAACACACCAGGTATTACGGCTAAATCATGCGCTTTTGCAGCATTAACTACATCCCTATCGAAGTGTGGCGAGACGATAAAAGCAACCCCTGACTCACGGGCAAGCTGAACCTGTTCTGTCTCAATAACTGTACCTGCTCCAACCGTAACCTGATCCCCATATGTATCAACAATTTTTTTTATTTTACTTGGTGCATCTGGATCATCTAACGTAATTTCTAGCGTAGTAATGCCGTGTTTCACTAGCGTCGCAATACTTTGGTCAAAAAGCGTGTTATCGACGTTTCGTAGTACGGCGACCACTTTTGATCGTTCTATTATGGTTGACATGTAGAAATCCCCATTGTTCCACAATACGGAAATTAGTTTCATTGATATCATAAAAGAGTCTATTTGTTTACGCAATCTTTTTTGCACAAAAAAACCAGCAACGAAGCGATTCTCACTTCTGCTGGTTTTTTCTATCAAAGCCTAACTCACGGGAAATTGTGGCTGACGTCTGTTTCATTTTTTCAATCAACGTTTCATGAATAAATTGCTTTGTTACGCGATTAATCGGACCGGCTACGCTAAAACTGGCAACGATATCCCCTTTAAAATTAAAGAGTGGTAACGCTACACAGCGAACGCCTTCTGTAATTTCTTGCTCATCAATCGCAAACTGCTCTTCTTTTACCTGCTTCATTTCCCGTTCAAGTAGTTCGGGCGAAAGTAGCGTATGTGACGTAATTTTTTCAAACGTTGTTTCAGCAACGATTTTCTCATAGCGCTCATCTGGCATGCCCGATAAAAGCACTTTTCCCACTGCCGTGCAGTACATTGGTGCCCGTGTTCCAATCCGTGAATAGAGGGCGATGGGTTGCGTGCTTTCAATTTTGTCTATATATAAAACCTGTCCTTGATCTTCGATACAAAGATGTACGGTTTCGTTTATATCAATCGACAGCTGCTTGAGATGAGGCTTAGCGATTTCGATCATTTCACTATTGCTTAAAAAATGGGTTGCCAGCGATACAATTTGATAGCCCATCTTGTATCGTTCTGTATCTGGATCTTGTCTCACAAAGTTCTCGGTAATTAACGTTGTCAATAGGCGATGAACCGTTGCTTTCGATAAATCCAGTTCTTTAGCAAGACTGGTTATCTTTATTCCATTCGGGTGCTCAGCTAGCACATTGAGGATGGATAGTGCTCGTGTCACAGATTGTACAGTAGACATGGTTGGTTCACCCTTCACAGTAGTCGTTTATCGTCTTCCTCATATTAAGTGAAAGCTTTTAGTTTGTAAATGATCGCCTGAATTCTTTAAAAAAGGCTTGCTTTATTTATGAAAGCGCTTATAATCATACTTGTGAATTAAATGAAACACAGTTCCACATTATGAAACAAAAGGAGTTGTCTTATATGAAAACACTTTACCCTCATCATCCCGAAGATGTCCGTTTGTACACAACGAATAAGCTACGTGATCAGTTTTTAATGGAAAAGGTCTTCATTTCTGGAGAATGGAACATAACGTATAGTCACGTTGATCGTATTATTTATGGTGGTGTGATGCCAATTGAATCAGCCCTTCAATTACCTGCTGGCGATTCTTTATCTGCTACCTACTTTCTCGAACGAAGAGAACTAGGAACGATCAATATAGGAGGAGCCGGTTATGTCCATGTTGATGGTTCAACATTTGAGGTTGGACAGGAAGAAGCTTTGTACATCGGCAAAGGTGCGAAAGACGTTTCTTTCGAATCTGTTGACAGCAACAACCCAGCCAAATTCTACATAAACAGCTGTCCTGCTCACCATACGTATGAAACAAGAGTCATAACGAAAGAACAAGCGCAAAAGCGTGCCCTTGGCACAAAAGAATCAATGAACGAACGCGTCATTAATCAGTACATCCATCCAGATGTGCTCCCCACCTGTCAGCTAACTATGGGAATGACTGAACTTGCTCAAGGAAGCGGTTGGAATACAATGCCAAGTCATACTCATGAGCGACGCATGGAAGTTTATTTTTACTTTAATATGGCAGAGGATACCAACGTATTTCATCTAATGGGACAACCAGAGGAAACGCGCCACCTTGTTGTTCGTAACGAACAAGCGGTGTTGTCACCGAGTTGGTCGATACATTCAGGAACGGGCACTGCTAACTACACATTTATCTGGGGCATGTGTGGGGAGAACCAAGACTTTGATGATATGGATTTCGTCCCCATGCAACAACTACGCTAACGCATAAAGGAGTGAGAAAATGACTGCAACCGTCATTATTACAGACTGTGACCATGAACATATTCAACATGAAAAAGACATTTTTAATGAGCGAAACCTCTCCTTTCTACTAAAACAATGCAAGACCGAAGAGGATTTAATTCATGAATGTGCCGGTGCAACGGTCTTAATTAATCAATATGCACCGATTACAGACCGAGTCTTGAAAGCGTTGCCGACGGTAAAACTCGTTGTTCGGTACGGGGTAGGTGTAAACAATGTGGACTTAGCTGCAGCAAATGCCGCTGGAGTTCACGTCTGCAACGTTCCAGATTACGGTACACAAGAAGTTGCCGATCACGCACTGGCGCTCATGCTTGCCTTCACTCGAGGCGTTCATCAGATGACGCTACGTGTAAAGGCAGGTGAATGGAATTATCAAGACGCCGTTCCCCTGTTTCGTCACCAGCAGCAGACGATTGGTGTAATCGGTCTTGGTCGCATTGGCACTGCTTTTGCCGAGAAAGTACATGCTTTAGGTTGCCGTGTGCTCGTTTATGATCCGAAATTTGCGGACAACAAGACAAAAACGATTCCTCCATTTGTAGAACAGACAAGTCTTGATGAACTACTTGCTCATGCAGACGTTGTCTCGATACACTGCCCTCTTGATCGTGCCTATCACTTAATTGGGCAAGCGGAGTTAGCGCTAATGAAACAAACCGCCTATTTAATTAATGTTTCTCGTGGTGGAATCGTGGATGAAACGGCTCTCGTTGAAGCCTTACAGCAAAAAGAGATTGCTGGTGCTGCCCTTGATGTATTTGAGCAAGAACCTGTTCCTCATGATCATCCATTGCTCCACTGTGATCAGTCTCTGTGCACACCACACATGGCTTGGTATTCCGAACAAGCAGCAATTGAATTAAAGCAAAAGGTCGCACAGGAAGCGGTTCGTTTCCTCGAAGGCGATTCTGTTCATTACTTAGTAAACGATCCGCAATAAGAGGAGTGAACTTAATATGAAGCGTTTTCTTCTTATTGGAACATGCCTGCTGATGTTGGCAGGCTGTTCCGCTGAAGAATCATCCGTTGGTCAAGTCGATATTCCTGAAACCGATGCAACAATCATCCGTGTATCGTTCAATCAGCCTGAAAGCAATCCACAGTTTATTGCGCTTGAAGAAATGGGTAAGCGCTTTAATGAGCGTACAGACGGAGCTTACGAGATTGTCATCTATCCTAGTGAATTGCTCGGCGCCCAGCGTGAATCGATTGAAATGGTACAAGTCGGCGCAATTGACATGGCTGTCATTGTTGGAAGCTTAATGGAGAACTTCGTTGACGAATTTGCCGTGTTTAACCTGCCTTACGTATTTTATTCCAAAGAGCATCAAATGGATGTTTTGCAGAATCAAGACATTGTTGCCGATCTTTATTCTTCCGTTGAGGATGGAGGCATGAAGGTGCTTGGTGCATTTCACGGTGGCGTTAGAAATGTCTATAACACAAGCGGTCCGATTGAAACGCCCGCTGATTTAAACGGCATGAAAATTCGGATTATCGACAGCGATACAAACATTCAAATGATGCAGCGAATGGGCGGAGCTGGCACCCCAATGGGTCAAGGTGAAGTGTATACAGCGATTCAGTCGGGCGTACTCGATGGTGGGGAAAACAACGAGCTCATCTACTCTAATTTAAGCCATGCTGAAATTGCTCCCTACTATTCTTATACCCGGCATTTAATGGTACCAGATTACATCATTGGCAGTACCAATTTAATTAATTCTATGTCGGACGAGCATCAAGCGATTTTTATGGAAGAAATTCAATTGGCGATAGACCATCAAGTTGACTTGTTCGACTCCGAAGTGGAACAAGCCATTGATACAGCCGTCGCTGCTGGTGCTCGTTTTAATGAAGTAGACATTGATGCCTTTCAAGAAGCGGTTTCTCCAGTTATAGAAAACATGCTCAAAACGCCAGAATCACAAAAGCTTTACGAAGATGTTCAAAGCGCGGCACTTCCCTATCGATAGAGGTGATAGTTATGACAACCATTCGTACGTTATTAAACAAATTACTTAGCACGTTCTGCATAATCTTATTTGCTTTCCTTGTTTTACTTGTAACTTGGCAAGTCGCTTCCCGTTATTTTTTTAACGCACCGAGCTCGTTTTCAGAAGAACTCGCCAAATACTGCTTTGTTTGGCTCGCTTTATTTGGAAGCGCCTTCGTTTTTGGCGAAAAAGGCCATATGGCGATTGAGTTTTTAAAAGAAAAGTTCTCTAAGGCCACACAGTATCGCTTAAATCTATTCAGCGAGCTTGTCACATTACTCTTCGCGCTCATTGTTATGCTTATTGGCGGTATCCAGCTTGTGCTCATGACTTGGTCACAAACATCAGCATCTCTTGGCGTTTCAATTGGTTTTCTTTATAGCGCAGTTCCTTTAAGCGGTTTATTTATTGTCCTTTACAGTCTCGCAAACATGTACACATTATCGAAAGAAAAACGCACGTAATGGGGGGTGTATGAAATGGAACTTGCACTACAGGCTGCCCTGATTTTGTTTATTGTTATTGCTGTATTGCTCGTGATCGGCGTTCCAATTAGCATTAGTGTTGGATTTGGTTCCGTCATTGCGCTTATTTCAATTATCGGCTTTAACGAAGGGCTTATTTTATCTGCACAGCGAATGTTTACCGGTATGAATTCCTTTACGTTGCTTGCGATTCCGTTCTTTGTCCTTGCTGGCGTCATTATGAATAATGGTGGTATGGCCCTACGATTAATTAATTTGGCAAAAGTCATTAGTGGCCGCATGCCCGGATCACTTGCCCATACCAATGTTGTCGCCAATATGCTGTTTGGTTCCATTAGCGGCTCTGCCGTTGCCTCTGCCGCAGCGGTCGGTCAAACGATGGGACCACTTCAAGAAAAAGAGGGGTACAAACGCGAGTTTAGCGCAGCCGTTAACATTGGCTCAGCACCAGCTGGAATGATTATTCCACCAAGTAACACATTAATTGTCTATTCCCTTGCTAGTGGAGGAACATCGATTGCCGCTCTCTTTATTGCCGGTTATTTGCCGGGCATTTTATGGGGACTAGCTTGTATGGCCGTTATCTTTTTTATGGCACGACGGAAGCAGATGCCCCGCTCCGAACGTGTTACGCTCAAGCAAGCAGGAATTATTCTAGCGAAGGCTATACCCAGTTTGCTGTTAATCGTCATTGTTATTGGTGGGATTGTTGGAGGCGTTTTCACAGCAACAGAAGGTTCGGCAATCGCCGTCATTTACTCCCTTCTACTCTCGCTTTCCATGCGAACCATTCAGTTTAAGCATATGCCGGACATCTTATTGACAGCAACACGCACGACCGTCATCGTCCTTTTCTTGATCGGCGTTTCCATGGTTATGTCGTGGGTAATGGCGTTTACAAACATACCTGCATTACTTGCCAGTTCATTATTTGGCTTCACCGACAATATCATTATCATTTTACTTATTATGAATCTTGTGCTTTTACTGATTGGAACGTTTCTCGATCCGACACCAGCTATCCTCATCTTCACACCAATTTTTTGGCCAATTGCTCAAAGCTATGGCATTGATCCCATTCACTTCGGAATCATGATTGTCTTCAATTTAAGTATCGGTACGATTACACCACCAATGGGACCTGTATTATTTATAGGTTCACGTGTTGCCGGCTTAAAGCTTGAACAAGTCATAAAACCGCTCATGCCGTTCTTTATCGTCACTGTTCTTGTTTTACTGCTCGTCACCTTCGTACCGCAAATTACGCTGATCGTACCAGAATTGCTTGGTTTATTTAATTAACGGATTAAATGAGATTGAATAGGAGTGGAAAAAATGAAATCAATCGTTTACGAACACGCACAGGTTGTCTCTCTTAAAGAAAAAGAATTGATACAGGGAAACAATGTCCGTCTCCGCGTGGCCTATGCTGGCATTTGTGGAACAGACTTAAATATCTTTGCCGGCACACATCCCCGGGCTAAACCGGGATTAACGATGGGGCATGAATTTTCAGGAACTATTGAAGCGAATCATCCTACCTTAAAAAATGGAACAACCGTAACTGTCAATCCCTTACTCTCCTGTGGTAGCTGCTCATCATGCCTATCCGGCTACCCTCACGTCTGTGAAACGCTCGAACTGATCGGAATTGATTGCGATGGTGGGATGGCAACATATGTAGATGTTCCCGCTGAGAATGTGGTGCCCTTACCTGAAACCATGTCCCTCCGTCTCGGTGCGTTAACAGAGCCTGTAGCGGTGACGGTTCATGCGATTCGACAGGCTGGATACAAGCCCGGTGACAGCGTGATCATCTTCGGTGCTGGAACGATCGGCTTATGTTTGGCACTTACGCTCCAAGCATCGGGTGCAACCGATATTGTTATCGTAGAAACAAACATGAACCGAATTGAAAAAGCAAAGGAACTAGGCTTTATAGCTATTAACCCAGCAATCGAATCTGTTTCCTCTTTTATCAAACAAAAAACAAATGGAGCAGGCTACGACGTCGTTTTTGATTGTGCCGGTCATCCCGCTGTACTTGAAAGCGTATTTGATAATGTAAAAAATCGCGGCACAATCGTTATCATCGCTGGATACAAACAGCCAGCAGAGGTGAATTTGTTGAAAGGCATGTTTAAGGAACTGACAATGCGGTTTGTTCGCGTCTATACTCCCAAAGACTTCAAGATCGCAATCAATCTCTTAATGACTAAACAAAGTGACTATGATGCAATAATCACTCATACGTTAAAACCTGAGCAAGCAGCTGATGGCTTCAAGCTACTAACAACACCATCTGATGCTGTCAAAGTCGTTTTTGACTTCACAGAGGAGACTGTCTGATGAATCCATTATTCGATTTAAGCGGAAAAACAGCCGTTGTCACAGGTGGAAGCAGAGGCCTTGGTAAAGACATCGCTCTGGGTCTCGCACAAGCAGGCGCCAATGTCGTCATCCTCTCTCGCGAAAAACAGCCGCATTTTCAATCAGAATTGCGTGCTTACGGTGTGACTGGAACAAGCATCGCCTTTCAGCTAGAAGATGATCATCTTTATCCAGAGCTGATTGACCAAATTGAATCTGACGTCGGACCCATTGATATTTTTGTTAACAATGCTGGAGTCCAAGCACGCTATCCATCAACTGAATTTCCGAGAAAAGAGTGGGACATTGTGATGAACATTAATGCCAACGCCGTCTTTTTTCTCTGTCAAGAAGTGGGCAAACGAATGATTAAACGAGGGAGTGGCAAAATCATTAACCTCGCCTCCCTCCTCTCATTTCAAGGTGGTCTAACCGTACCTGCCTATGCGGCAAGTAAAGGAGCCGTCATGCAGTTTACAAAATCATTGGCGAATGAATGGGCAAAAAACGGTGTTAATGTTAACTGTATCGCTCCTGGCTATATGGAAACCGATATGAATACAGCCTTAATTGAAGACCAAGCCCGCAGCAAACAAATCTTAGAACGCATTCCCGCTGACCGCTGGGGGCGTCCACAAGATATTCAAGGGGCGGTTGTTTTCCTTGCCTCACCCGCCTCCGATTACGTGCACGGCTTTACACTGGCCGTCGATGGAGGTTGGCTCGGCCGCTAAGCAACAAAGACCGCTCCTCGGGGAGCGGTCTTCTTCATTCAATTCTCCAGCGAAATCTGCTCATAAATCGATGACTCAATTCCAGGAAACAACTGATAAACAGAACAGCCAATGATCGCTTCAATCTCTTGTTTAATCTGAAAGAAGCCGCGCCAATGTGTAGGCACATGAACGGAGGTACCATTGCGGATGGCAACGGATACAAGCCGTCTTTCGATAATCGTAAATCCATTCGTATCCGCAATTGCATCACTGAGCGTAAGCACTTTGTCATACATCGTCCAGTCTATTTGTTTCAAGATGTTAATCAATTCACGTTGCATCCATTCCGGTACCTGATCCCAGCCATTAACCGCCTCAATTAACTCTGTCCCAATTGGAAAGGAATGCGTCACGCAAATAGTGGCATTGCCGACGTATCCCAGCTTTTTTAATAAGAGATAGCCATCATAGGAATGAATAACAGATGGAGAGAAGCCTTTGTATCGGCCAATATCATGCAATATACCTGCTATGTATGCGATTTCTGGATCAATCTCATAGCCGTTCTCCACCAAAGCTTGAGCCATTCGTTCCGCTGCTTTAGCCACAAACCTCGAATGATCGACCCATCTGCCCGGATTTTCTTTGCTTGCCCACTCTAGTAATCGTTCCGCCTCATATCGGTCCTTTAAGTACATATCCCACCTACCAACCATAAGGATGCTTACAATCTCATTATACCGACTATTCCGCTGATGATAAAATAGATAGGCAATAAACACATAATTGCTAACATCATTCGATTATCATTTTTATGGTTGCGAATACATGCAAAAACGATTGTTCCTATAAACAGGGCAGCTAGAAAGAAATCAGATACAATAGAATAGACTTGGTTAGACTCGCCCTCTCTTAAGGAGAAAAAGAGGTTAATGATCGTTGCAATCAGAAAAACAATGCTCGATATAATAATAATTACCTTTATTCTTCTCATCCGAAACACCTCTATTTATTGATTACCCAAGTAAATGAGAAAGAAACCGTTCTACCCTTTTCAAAAATCGTATTTCCTATGAAAAGTTTACATTTCTCCCCTTGAACTTAACGTTAACGTCAACGATATACTTAAATCATTCAGGAGGTGACATCGATTGAACACCATCAGCAAAATTGCGGCTGACTTTGATGTAACAACGCGGACGATTCGGTACTATGAAGAACTTGGATTAATTACCTCTCAGCGCACAGAAGGAAATCAGCGGCTTTACTCAAAAAAAGAATACGCCAAGTTGAAGCTGATTTTTCGCGGAAAACGCTATGGCTTCTCACTCGAAGAAATTAAAGAAATGGTGTTGTTGTTTGATCGAGATCGCTCTGGCGCCGCTCAGTTGGAACGAACAATACGCTACGGCGACCAACGACTGAAACAAATTGACGAAAAAATCGCAGAACTAACGGAAATGAAACAAGAGCTTCTCCATCTTAGAGATTCGTTTGCGCAAAAACTAGAAAACTTGACTCAAAAGGAGAATGACGATGAATAGTGCTCAATTCGTTAGCCGTAACGCTCGTAAATACCCGAATACCATGGCAATTCACAGCCCCCTTCGTGCATACACGTATGCGCAGCTTGAGACAGAAGTGAATGGCTTAGCGAATGCCCTTCTCAATCTCAGCATTAAACAAGGCGACCGTGTTTGTTTGTTTATCCCGAACACACCAGCTTTTATAAGTAGTTATTTTGCTGTTCAACGGATTGGGGCAATTGTTGTGCCGATCAATGCCAAGTTTACGCTTGAAGAAGTACAGCACGTCATCAATCATGCTGAACCTAGCTGTATCATCGTTGACGATGCTCTATTCCCAGTAGTTGCTAGTGTTTCAAACGTTCCTCTTAAAATTAAAACAGGTTCTCCATCCTCTGACTGGAAACACTTTGAGACGCTCATTGCGGAAGCAAGTCATGCAGACATTCACATCCCCTTAACCGAAGATGACCTGAGCACCATCCTTTATACATCTGGCACAACCGGAGACCCGAAAGGTGTGTTATTCAGCTATCGCAACATCTTAACCGTTGCGCAAATGATTGCGGTCGAGCTGGAAGTGAAACCAGAAAGCAAGCTGCTCATTATGATGCCTCTTACCCACTCTGCTCCGCTTCATTTGTTTTTAATGGCGGGTATCATCACCGGATCGACTATCGTCATCACGCCAACCTTTTCACCTGACCAACTTTTGGAAGCGGTTTCTAAACAAAAGACGACGCACTTCTTTGGTGCCCCGGTCGCTTATTTAATGACCGCAAACCATCCTTCCCTTTCAGAATATGACCTGTCTTCAATGAACTGGTGGGTGTACGGTGGTGCTCCCCTTGCGAAAGATCAAATTGACTTTATTGAGCAGAAGTTAAATACGAAGCGGCTTACATGCGTTTATGGCTTAACCGAAGCTGGTCCGAGTGGATCAATTCTATTACCCGAAGAACATGGCGAAAAAACCGGCAGTATCGGCAAGCGCGCCCCGCTTCATACAGAACTACGAATTGTCACAAACGATGGTGACGATGTGCCAATAGGGGAAATTGGTGAGATTGTCTTAGCTGGAGAAGGCAATATGGTCGGCTATTACAGAAATGAGCAAGCAACAAAAGCGGCTTTTATTGGTGAGTGGCTTAAAACCGGTGATTTAGCAAGACGTGATCAGGACGGTTACATCTATGTTGTGGATCGGAAACGCGACGTCATTATTTCCGGCGGCGTCAACATTTATCCAAAAGAAATTGAAGACGTGCTTGTGAGCTATGACAGCATTCAAGAAGCGGCAGTTATCGGAACACCCCACCCTGAATGGGGTGAAACAGTCACGGCCTACTTTGCCGCTCCCGAAACCATTGATGTGGAAGCAATTAAACAGTTTCTCCAGCTCCACCTCGCCGCTTATAAAATTCCGCGCATCTTTGAACAAGTGAAGCAGCTCCCTCGTAACGCCTCGGGCAAAATTTTAAAACGCGCTTTAAAAGAAGGAGTGAAAGAAGCATGAATGTCTTGCAAAAACCACTTCGCATAAACGGCTACAAGGCGAATTTTTTTACTGATGATGACACACTGCTGATGATCTTAAAAGAGAAGCTCCCGCTCGACTTCTATCACTATGCAATCGAACAGTTCACTTTATACGGAAAAAAATGCGCTACCGACATTGACGCGCGTGCGAAATACACGGATCGTGATGGCCAGCCTCGCTTACAGCGCTACAATCAATTTGGAGAAGAAATATCAGAAGTTTGGGTGAATGAAGGCTATGAGAAGACGGTCTCCGAATCGTATCAAACTGGAATGGTTGGCTACGTTCATAAGGACATTCCTAAACTAAACCAAAAAGGAAACTACCTATACAGCTTTGCGTTAGGGTATCTGGTCTCGCAAACCGACCCGGGCTTTTATTGTCCGGTCACGTTAACGATGGCGACGGCTTACTTGCTCGACAACTATGCGAATGATGAAGTGAAGCAAAGGTTCTTGCCACATGTGTGTGCAACGGGTGATACAGATTTATTTGAGGGGGCAACCTTTTTAACGGAGAGACAAGGCGGTTCAGATGTTGGCGCAAACGTGGTAGCCGCTGTTCACGAAGGTGATCATTACAGACTATATGGAGAAAAGTATTTCGCCTCAAATGCGGGGAGATGCGGAGTTGCGATGGTGCTGGCACGACGGGAAGGCGCTCCAGCTGGAACAAAAGGACTTACGCTGTTTGCTGTGCCTTGGAATGGTGAAGACGGCAAACGAAACAAGCTTCGCATAAGACGCCTTAAAGATAAGCTCGGCGTCCGCTCGGTTCCTTCTGGAGAGGTCGAGTTTGAAGGTTCAGTCGCCTATGTTGTCGGCGATGAAACCCGAGGTTTTTACTACATGATGGAAGCCCTCAATTTGTCGCGTATTTGCAACGCCGTCGCTTCCATCGGTATCATGAGACGCGCTTATGAGGAAGCCCGCCACTATGCAGAAGCCCGCCATGCATTTGGGCAAAGCCTGCTCCAACTGCCAATGATTCGGCAGACGCTTGCTGGATTGAAGGCAAAACTAGAAATTGAGGTAGCCGCAGTATTTGATCTGATTCATCTGTATGATAAAGTCGCAGCAGGAGAAGCCTCAGAAAACGAAATCATTCTCCATCGTCTTTACATTGCCATTTTGAAAAAAGAATCAGCCGAGATGGCGATTCACTTTAGTCATGAAGCGATTGAGATGCATGGAGGGAACGGCTATATTGAAGATTTTGTCACGCCAAGACTGTTACGCGATGCGCAAGTTCTGACTGTTTGGGAAGGCACGGCGAATGTGCTCGGGCAAGAATTGATCAGGCTCATAAACAAATTCTCAGCTCATGAGCTCTTTATTGCGGAAATGGAGTCTAGATTAGCGTCATTGAAAAGCGCAACAGGCGTTACAATTGTGCGTGAACAGCTCACAATCATCGCGCACCAGCTGCATCAATACGCAAACGCAGACGCGCTAATCCAACAGGTAGAAGCCAAACCACTCATGCAAAAACTCGCTCACGTCTACGAAAGCATCGTGGCGCTTGAATGGGCTGAGAAACACGGTGGGAAATATGCCGACCTTGCAGAGATCTACATCGAAGATACGTGGAAGGCTAACTCTTTTGGCAAACAACCAAAATCGCTTGAATTCGCAGAGCGAGTATTATGACGAACAAAAAAAGAAGGGGCGTCGTTTCTACCCTTCTTTTTCTCGTTCTATCGCTCATTCGAGTCCAATTTTGTAGTCGCTTAGCAGGCGATTCTGATGGCTAATCACATCTTGCGTTGACTGAATCTCTCTAGTTGCTTTTTCGATCGTTTCCCCTACTTCGTTTAGAAGATCATTATAGGAATTGACAACTTCAGCCTCTCGTTCCTCATCAAATTCATTTGCATGTTTGCCGTACCACGTTTCTTTTGTTAGCTCAGGTTCTTTAAATTTGTGTTTGGCATTCCCCATCGTTATTTCTTGACCAATTAAACGAGCTCGGCATGCTCGTAAACGATTGATTTTATCATTCGCTGATTCAATAAAGTTTTCTGTTGACTGAATGCGATCTCGCATGATCTCAACCGACACAGACTCCCTCCTATCTTATCTCTGCTTCCATGCGCTCTTCTAACTGAGGTGCATGTTTCACTAATTCACGTTTAAATTCTTCCATACGCTCGGGAGAAATTTTCACTTCCCCTTTTGGACCCGTATGTTTAATCGTAAATCCTTGCGAAGAACCGAGAATTCGCTCATTGCCAGAGAAAGGACTACCCATTGGCTCAATTGCTGTTATGCTTTCATAGGGAAAAACCCTCCTAATAAAGCCTGCTTGAGCAAGCAACCCCACTTCTTTGAACTCATATGAGATAAACACCATACCTGATACAAAATAAATCATTCCGACAATAAATAAAAAACCAAAAAACAACAGACGCCCAATCGAATCATCCATTAGTATGAAAATTACCATAATCGCAGTTAGTCCAAGCACTAAACTGCTGTAGCCCGTTATTACTTTTTTGTCTCTTGTTGTTTTATATACACTCATTTAGATGTTTTCCCTCCTATATCTCACAGGGTGTTTTAGCACACGCTCAAGCAAATCTTTACTAACAGCGTTCCACTTCTCAAAGGATGTCTTTTGAATGATCACGTCATCAGTTGAGTGGATATTGAAACACATAGTTGGTTTCATCTCGTAATCTCTGCTTTAAAACATATGAGGAATGTTGACAAGAATGACCAGTATTACAGCTATTCCAATCCATTCTAAAAGAAAAATAAAACGTCCCTTTAGAGCTCCATGTATATCAGTAGACCGTCGAAATAAAACAACTGCAATTCCAAAAAACAGATAATAAAATCCATTCATGAACCGATCATATATACCCCTCGGTTCATTTTCATATAACTTATTAACTAAGAAGACAAAAGGCGTATTCTTTCCTAGAATGAAAAGCAGCATAGCCGTAATCAATTGAAAAGCTAAAGCAAGACCTATTATAAAAGCAAAAACATCTATCAACGTTTTAACAGCTCCATCTCAATTGTTTTCTCATCTAAACCAACCGTCGTGCAACGCATAACTGGTTTCATCTATTAATCTTCTTTCATTCAAATGTTCAAATGCTACCTTATTTTTAAAAGCTTTTTCGCCTTCTGCTTACCTTGTAAGCCTAATTTCAATTGCATTAATGATATTTGCGACAATAGCTAAAACAACTGTAGTGATAAACACTAACCCCGCATAGCGCAATTTTCCTTTAATACCACCATGTTTTGTCATTACTTTTTCATATGAACGGTGAGCAACTCCATAATTCATTATGTAGAAATAATTCATAAATTTATCGTACATGTCTTTTGGATTTTGCTCGTAAAATTTTTCAACAAACCTCGCATACGGATTCCTTCTGCCAAACACAAGAAAAACAAATGCTGTTACGTATTGGAACGCCAAACACAAACCTACTAAATAAAGAGTACCCATATAAACAATCATGACAAATTGCCACCTCATTTTTAAAGCTTTCTCATAAAGGCTTTTAAACGTAAGCTGACGTGTGCAACTTTAACTATTGTTACCCAGCTCTCCTCTGGCTTCTTCCAAACTACTTTCTCTCCTACTGACTAGGACATCATTTCATAGCGATTCATTGTCAAAAGCAACATTCACTCTTCCGTTGTACAACGTATAAATCAGTCTCCTTATCATATAAGTGGACGCTTTTATAACATATAGGGGACGTTGACCGCAATAACAACAAGAATTAATATGATAATCCATTGACCAAAATAAATGAGCCTTCCCTTAAATCCACCGTGTTTCTCAATTAGCTTAAGAAACGAAATGTGGGCAAAACTATGGGCAGCTAGATAAAAAATATTTGTGAACCAGTCAAAAAAATCTTTAGGCTTTTTTACGTAGTAGTTAGATAAGTAACTACCTATAGGTGAAGAAATCCCAAATAAAAAAAACAACATACCTGTTATAAATTGAAATGTTATAGATAGACCAATCGTCTCCATTTTTGCCTCTTTGATTTTATCTTTGTATGTACTCTTACTTATTTTTTCATTACTTAGAAACAACTTTAAAAGTACGAATCGTATTTTATATCATTCAGCTTTTGAGCTTACTATTTACAAGCTAAACCAGTCCGTAAAACCACCGAAAGACGTATAGATCTTTAGATTCTATGAAACTAGCCTTCATCTACACCTCTAACTTGTAAGCCCTATTTCAATTGCATGAAGGATATTACCAATAATGATTAAAACAACTGTCGCAATAAAAATTAAACCCAGATAGCGTAATTTCCCTTTTATACCACCATGTTTAGTCATTACCTTTTTATAAGCACGATGCGCAACCCCGTAATTCATTATGTAAAAAATTCATAAACTTGTCATACAAGTCTTTCGGATTATGCTCGTAGTATTTCTCTACAAACCGTGCATATGGATTGTTTCTTCCAAGCCCAAGAAAAACAAATGCTGTTACGTATTGAAAAGCAAGGCAAATTGATACTAAAAACATAAGTCCAGCATAAACAATCATTTGATTCGCTCCATGGTCTTAATTTTAACTAAACCGATTCGCGACACTCTTAGTAGTAACAGCGAGCTTACTAATAGGCTTTGAATCTCTTATATCTGAAGAAGCACATTTAAGTTTAGTACTCCTTTTAAACTTGCTATAAATTTGTTTCTTCAACTGTACAAGTAGAATTGTTCGGTTTTACTTTATTGCGATGCTCACTTACCCATGACCTCCATTTTTTCAATTTCTATAATTCCAATTATCTATTTTCCCAATTTTTAATTAGACAAAACCACAATACAGACAGTTAACTTGTTATCAAAGTCATTTTAGAAACTTTTACCTTTTCCACATCAATTTTAACGAACCTAGGACGACATTAAAACAGTACATTCCTCCTTTCCCCAAAAATACTGAATAGAAATAAAGGTCTTTTCTCCTAATCTATCTGTCATTTTTAAATAAGCTCGATTCTCTGATTAGGACTGAAGACACCTCGTATGAACAACTCTGTAAACAATCGCTACCAATAAGTCTTTCACAAAGCCATCATCGCCGCTTCTTTATGCTGAGCGAGCATTTTAAAGGAACATGCTGTTACTGAAGCAACAACTTTTATCGTTTACCTAGTCATGAAATAATTCAAAATGTTCAACTGTCGGGAATGGCTCATAGAAATGATGCAACAGCTTTTTCCACCTTTGATACTCGCTTGATTGCCTGAAGCCAATTGTATGGTCTTCGAGCGTATCCCACCGAACGAGTAAGAGATATTTCCCTTTCACCTCGAGGCATCGTTGCAGTTCGTGCGATTTGTAGCCATTCATCGCTGTGATAATCGTCGATGCCTCTTCAAACGCCTTTTCAAATTCATTCTCCATACTGGACTTAACTTGTAATAGTGCTGCTTCTAATATCATTCATTCTCACTCCATTCTATCTTTCAAGTATACTGCAAAAAATTAATAATTTCGCAAATTAAATAGACTGAGGATGCAACATTCGCATAGAACAGCATCTTTGTTTACTAATATGTAACCAAAAATAATGCTAGAAAAGCTGTTGCCGAAGCAACAGCTTTTCCCTTATTTCTTACGCAGTTTCTCCATTTCATCCGCTACAAACTGCACCTGCGTGCCGACAACAACTTGAATATTGTAATTGGACACAACATTAATACCTGGTACGCCCGTGCTTTTGATTTTTGCTTGATCGACCTTTGTCATATCTCTTACTTCCAGTCGCAAACGCGTGACACAATTATCAATCGAAACGACGTTATCGTCGCCACCTAACGCTTGATAAATCGTGCTCGCCATAACCGCCATTTGACTTGAGCCAGCTGTTTCCGTTGTTTCTTCAGAAATATCTAAGCCCTCACCCTCAGGCTCGCGACCTGGCGTCATTAAGTTAAATTTTACAATTAAAAAGCGGAACAGCACATAGTAAAGTCCACCAAAAATGACCCCTTGGATCAGTAACATATATGGCTGATTGGCCATATCGAGCGGAAAGCCTAAGACAAAGTCTAGTAACCCGGCGCTAAAGGAAAATCCTGCTGTCCATTGGAAGAATGCCGCAATCGCTAGTGATAGTCCAGTCAATACGGCATGAACAACAAACAGTAGAGGTGCGACAAACATAAACGCAAACTCAATTGGCTCCGTTACCCCTGTTAAAAACGCGGCAAACCCTGCCGCTAACATGAGGGAACCGATTTGTTTCTTCTTGCTCGCATGAGCCGTGTGGTACATCGCCAGCGCAGCAGCTGGAACGCCAAACATCATGATCGGGAAAAAGCCTGCCTGGTAACGACCGGTAATGCCGAGCTCGCCTTCCCCTGCCCAGAATTTACGAATATCATCAATTCCTGCTACATCAAACCAAAACACGGAGTTTAATGCATGATGAAGACCTGTTGGAATAAGCAATCGGTTAAAGAAACCATAAAGCCCTGCGCCGATAAAATCAAGCTGGCTAATCCATGTTCCAAACGTGACAAGACCATTGTAAACAAACGGCCAGATGAAAAAGAACACCGCTGACAGCACCATCATAACCGCTGCCGTCACAATCGGCACAAGTCGTTTTCCACTAAAGAAAGCAAGCGCCGTTGGCAGCTGCACATGACTAAAGCGGTTGTACATGATTGAGGCGATTACACCTGATAAAATTCCGATAAATTGATTCTCAATAACGTCGTACGCCGGGTTAACCTCTCCAGTCGCGATCTGAGTCAGGTCCGCAACCGATTCAACTGATAATACAGAGGTTATAACGAGGAAGGCAACCAGGCCACTTAGTGCCGCTGCTCCGTCCTTATCTTTTGATAAACCAAGGGCAACACCTAGCGCAAACAACACACCCATGTTCTTAATGATTGATTCCCCAGAGGCCGTCATAAATGCCGCTATTACACTATCCTCACCCCATGGGAAATTCGTCATCCATGCACCGACACCGAGCAACACAGCTGCCGCTGGAAGGACGGCAACTGGTAGCATTAACGACCGTCCCAGTCGCTGTAAGTAATTCATCATTTTCATTCACTCCTTAAGCTTCATTTATATAAAAAAGACGAAAAAAACCCAAACAACAGCTAGACCACCCATAGGTGAAATCTAGATGTTATTTGGGTTATGCCTGTTTTACCAGTAACACGCCAAATGCGTTATGTAATTAAGCGCCAAATATGCAGCGTTAAATAAACCTTTTCATTCTGCGTAATCTCCCAGCTGTAGTGCTTGTGGAGAACACGCGCAATCTTATCGGCACAGTCAAATGCTTTCGCATACTTGCCTTGGATCATCTCAATTAAATCGTCGTCCATCTCATTTTGGTCTAACTTTTCCCCATGAAGCTGCCGCAATAAAAAGTAGCGTAAGTGGGTAAGCAACCGTAAATAATTAATCGACTGTTCATTTAATTCCATGTCATAGTGGTATTCAATCACCGAGATGATTCGGTTAATTGCCTCGGTCATTTTCATTGTCTCTGAAAGCTGAGCTTGACGCCCTTGTGCATTAACGAAATGATACGTTAAAAACGTTTCTTCACTTTTTGGCAAGATTACGTCTAGTGTGTCATACACGACGCGAATCGCTTCGACCGCCGCTTGGTGTTCTTTCGGATAAAGCTTTTGTAATTCCCATCGGTTCGTGTGGGGGTAATCCAATTCTTCGTTAGCCCGCTTCACGGCATGATGTATATGATCGGCTAAGGCTAAAAACAACTGCTGGTTTAGCTGCACACCAATGACCGCTTCAGCCGTTCGAATCATCTGTTCCGTTGTCTCAAAAATGGCAACTGGCATGTTTTCAATCATTGCCAAAAAAGGCTGTCGGGAATTGGAGTGAGATGCAGCAACAAACTTCTTCTTTATGTCAGCGTCATGAACAATTGAGCCTTTTTCTTTACCAAAGCCAACACCGTTGCCTAGCACAATCCACTCTGTACCGGAAGCATCTTCAACCAACGCAATATTGTTATTAAACGACTTAATGAGGTTCATTTTGTACCTCCTGAACATCTTAACGCTAGAGCTTATGCCTAATCGAGTTAGTAACACTCTCTAATTCAGTCATTATAGTATACGTTTACGACTGCGTAAATGCTTATTTTGAAGAATAATAGTGAAAGCAGCACTATATTATCCCCTCAAATAACTTTCTTGAACAAAGCGGCACAGCCTACCCCGCCAGCAGCACCAATGACCGCCATGCCATAACGAGCGTCCGATCGCTGCATTTCGTAGAATAAGCGACAGACGTTAATCGCACCTGAGGCCCCGTAAGGATGTCCTAGGGCCAGTGCGCCGCCGGACACATTCACTCGCGCTAAGTCAAGCTGCAACTGCTCTGCGCACGCAATCAGTTGAACTGCATACGCTTCATTAAACTCGATTCGATCAATCGCAGTAATTGATAAGGACTGGCGTTTAAGCAACGTTTCCACGGCATGCAACGGGCTTAAGCTAGCGTAATTGGGATCAAAGCCTGCGCGCACTCCATCTACAAACGTTAGCCACGGTGTTATTCCGGCCGCTATACATGCTTTTTTTGACATCAGTACGATCACTGCTGCACCATCGGATTTTTCACAGGAGTTCGCCGCCGTAATGGTGCCATTTGTTCCGGTTATTGGCGGGACCCGCTCGAGCAATCGCTCTGTCATTTGGCGAATGCCTTCATCTTTTATCCCCTGATGAGCACGTATTTTCTCCTCTTCAAACTGCCCATGAAGATGAGCTTGATAGGATCGACGATAGCATTCGTACGCGTACTGGTCCTGCCTTACTTTGGAAATGGCAAAACGGCTTGCCACCTGCTCGGCTGATTGAGCCATGTCAGGGTCGCCGATCTGCGCAGGGGCAAATGCGGCACGCTTGAGCGCCAGCTGTTCGCCTGCTCGAAATCGGGTTGGTTCCAAGCTCGTACTTTCTACCCCTCCAGCGAGATAGCAATCGCCCGCTCCAGCTTGTATAAAGCGAGCTGCCGTTAGAATCGCGTCTAAGCCAGAGGCGCACTGACTGTCTACCGTTAACCCAGAAATGCGCTGATCTAAGCCTGCTTCAAGCAATGAGTGCCTCGCAAGATTGCCTCCTTCTCCCACAGCATTGCCTAGGATCACCCCATCAATCGCTGGCAGGTCTTCGGCTACTTCAGCTAACACGGTGGCGGCTACTTTCTCGGGCGGCACCGTTGAAAGAATACCGCCTATTTTTCCAATGACGGACCGTTTGGCTTTAACAATGTAGACCTCATTCATTTGCTGTACCTACCAATCCTTGCCGATCGACCTTTCCACTAGGAAGAAGAGGCAGTTGTTCGACTAGATAGACTTTGCGCGGCCGTTTTAGTGGTGGAAGTGCCTCTTTCACCTTCGACCGAATGAGTGAGATCGCATTTGCTGGAACCTCACTTGCTTGCACATAAAGCGCCATCCGACTGCCCCAATACGTGTCTGGCACTCCAACGGCAACCGCTTCTTCAACAAAAGCAAGCTCTTTGACCACCTCTTCCGTTTCTTCAGGGTACACATTGTGACCACCAATGATGAGCATATTGCCTTTTCTCCCCGTTACATGAAGCGAATTTGCGTCGTCAATTCTGCCTAAATCACCGACTGAGAAGCTAGGTCCAATCGGCTCCTCGCCCACATAGCCAGCAAACAAAAACGGACTGCGCACAAACAGTTCCCCGTCTTCCTCCACATGCACCCGCACGCTTGGGAAGAGCTTGCCCACACCCGCCTGTTGCTCGTCAACTAAGGAGTGGTTGATGTACGACACAAAGCTTAATTCAGACGCACCATAAAATTCAAACAGCTGCGCCTCTGCAAACACGCGCTTAACCTGAGCACGGTTTTCCTGTTGCCACTTGGCGCCTGAGACGATGATTTTATCAAGTTTGCTCGAAGCATTGCCCTCTTGCGCAAGCGCATACACCATGGTCGGTACCCCATACAGAACATTTATTCCATGTCTTGAAAGTGACTTGCTCGTTTGCTTGGCCTCAAACTGTTGCTCTAAACAGACCGTTGCCCCGAGATGAAGCGTATGAACCGCTGCAAACAAAAACAACGAATGAACGAGCTGGCCAGGCACGCTAACACAGTCGGATGATTTCAGCTTAAAAACGTCCACTACATCAGCAAAGCTTTCTGTCCATGATTGATGTGTCCGCGTAAATGCTTTTGGCACGCCCGTGCTGCCCGATGTAAAGCCGGTATAGAACAGCGCGCTTCCAGCTGCTTGAGGCAGGCGAATATCTTGCTTAAGCGGTGAAAGAGTGAACACGTTCCAGACAGGTAGCGCCGACTTTTCCTTTTCTGAGCGATCAGTGAGGAAAACCACTGCTTGCGCACGCTCTGCCATCGCATCCCGCTCAGACGAATCCCAAGAAGAATGACAGAGCATCCCGTTCCAGCCAAGACTTGTCACCGCCAAAAACCAGTAAAGCTGCTCGTCCTGTCGCTTTAGATCAATTGCCACAACAAGTGGGTCGGTCCAGTTTTCCCGCACTGCCTCACTCGCCAGCAGCAATCGGTACGCTGCTAGCTTATCCATTAATTGCTTGTATGTAATCGGTTTATCCTGATAGATAATAGCCGTTTTGTCAGCAGAATGATTTGCATGGTGCCGAATCTGTTCCCCAATAAACATGAAAGACTCCCCCTTCAAACGTAAACCATTTTCTTGTATTAGGTTTACAATAACATAGAATGAAGGGGATGGAGAACTGAATAGAAGTGTACCGTTTTTCAGAAATAAATTAATCTTGACAATTCCAAAAGCGCCCATCATAATCAATTTACGAAAACGTTTACTTAAAGGGGAGACGCGATTGCAAAAACCTACAATCAAAGATGTCGCAAAAGAGGCAAACGTCTCAATTGCCACAGTTTCCCGGATACTTAATAATGGGGTTGGCTATTCGGCGAAGACAAAAGAGCTTGTGCTCCGTACCATTCAAGAAATGGGCTACTCTCCAAACGCGATTGCCCGGGGGCTGATTAACAAACAGAGCAATACACTTGGTGTGCTGATGCCAGAAATTTCAGGACTTGTAAGCGCTGAGATTTTACAAGGTATTGAGAAAGCAGCACATAGCCAAGGTCAAAGTGTTATCGTCTGCAATACAGCAGCAAGCGGTAAGCAAACAATAGACTATTTAAAGCTTTTGCAAGAAAAACAAGTCGACGGCTTGCTCTTTACGAGCCAATACTTAACGAATGAACACAGTACATATATTGCAAAAATGAACGTACCCGTCATTACGATTTCTGCCTACTCAGAAGATGATTCCATCCCAGCCGTGCGCGTTGATGATGAACGGGCTGCCTACGATGCGGTTCGCTATCTAATCGAGCGAGGGCATCGCCACATCGGCATGATTAGTGGTTCACCTGGCGACAGACTTGCCGGTTCGCCGAGAATTAGTGGCTATAAACAAGCCTTAAAGGATGCGGGCATTGCTTATGACGAGTCAAAAGTAGCATGGCGTTATGGCTTTTACTTTGAAGACGGTCAAGAGTCATGTGCGCACTTATTGAAGCAGCATCCAGAGCTAACTGCCCTGTTTGCGGCAAGTGATGAGCTTGCGGCTGGAGCCATAACAACATCCTATCAACTCGGGCTCTCAATCCCCGATGATTTATCGATTATCGGCTACGACGGGACGAAGCTAAGCAAGATGACGCTACCAGCGTTAACGACTGTTTCACAGAACTTTGTTGAAATGGGCGAAACGGCCGTCAATCGTTTACTGAACTCGATTCGAGCTGGAAAAAACAGTGATGGTGCGATTATTCAACATCACATTATTGAACGTGCTTCGGTAAAATCAATCATTCATACAAGCTAGCATTATGCTGATACGAGTGCCCTCTCCTAGCAAGAGGACGCCGTATCCCCTTTTTAAAGCTTTTACGTAAACGTTTACTTACTGTTTGAAAGGAGTTCTTTTGTGATGAAAAAAACGGTTTTACTCTCGTTAGGAACATTTCTTCTTGTCGCATCAGGCTGTGGTCAAAGCACTGACGATGGCGTCGTTGAGCTGGAGCTCTTCTCCAATAAAACGGAGAACATCTCGACTTATCAACAACTTATTGAGGAATTTGAATCAGAGCATGAGGGAATCCGCATTCGTCTTAACTCCCCTCCGGATGCGGAGACGCTTCTACGAACGCGGCTTGTTAAAGATGATATGCCCGATATTGTTGCGATTGCTGGCAGCGCCCTTTACGGGGAACTAACGCAAGCGAATATGCTCGTTAATTATGAAGGAAGCCCGATGCTTGATGGCATTCAAACGGCTTACTTGGATATGTTAGCGGAGCTTGAAGGCGAAGAGCAATCCGGTATTCATGGCGTACCCTTTGCGGCCAACGCCAATACGGTCATTTACAACAAAGAAAAACTCGCGGCTTTAGGACTCGATGTTCCAGAAACGTGGGATGACTTTATCGCCGCACTCGAAACGGCTCAAGCTGCTGAAGAGATCCCGATTTACTATACGCTGCAAGATGCGTGGACGGGAATGCCGATGTGGAATTCGATTGCCGGCGTGCTTCAACCAGACCAGTTTGCCGAACGAAAAACGAACAAAGAAATCAGTTTTGCTGATACGCATACAGGCGTGACCGATAAGATTCAAACCTTGCTTGAATTCGGCCATCAACGAATGTACGGCATTGGGTATGACGATGGAAACCGAGAGTTCGCTCAAGGCAACGGTGTGTTCTACTTTCAAGGAAACTGGGCTGTTCCGCAGCTGCTGACAACCAATCCTGAATTAGACCTTGGCGTATTCGCCCTCCCTGTTACAAATGATCCAGAGGAAAACGAGCTTGTCTCGGGCATTGACGTACTGTTTGCAACGTTGGAAGATACGGAATACCCAGAAGAAGCGGAAACATTTATCTCCTTCATGCTTGAAGAAGCTCAATCGGAGACGTACATGGAGCAGCAAGCTGCTTTTTCCGTGCTTGATGGTTTGCTGACGGAAGATCCTTATATGGAAGGCATTCGACAAGATTTTGCCGATGGAAACATTACGAGCTTTCCTGATCACTTTTATCCGCCGGGCATTGGCGCCGATAATTTGATTCAAGAATTTATGTACCGTGGCAACGCTGACGCATTCCTCGAGCGGTTGGACCGCGAATGGGACCAAATTCAACTACGCTTTTAGAAAGGAGATTCCGCAATGAAAACAAAACAACGTGTGTATTTACTAATGACGATTCCTGCCGTTCTACTCTTCTTCCTATTCCATACGTTTCCTCTACTGCAAGGGGTTTTTTACAGCTTCACCAACTGGCGTGGCTACGGGGATTGGGATTTTGTTGGCATATCGAACTACATCAATGTGTTTCAAGATAGACGCGCCTGGAGTGCCTATGGCTTTACGTTTCAGTTCGCGATCGTCTCGACTTTACTCGTAAACGTCTTTAGCTTGGTTGTTGCCCTTGGCTTAAATGCCAACGTGAAATTTAAGAAAACGTTACGGGCCCTTTATTTTCTCCCTAATATTTTAAGCATCTTAATTGTCGGCTTTATCTTTCAATTCATCTTTACGCTTTTCTTACCGCAACTAGCTGAAATACTCGGCCTGAATGCCCTTGCCGTCAACATTCTCGGCAGCCCTGACTATGCATGGCTCGGCATTGTTATTATGGCGGTTTGGCAAGCGGTCGCCTTTAATACCATTCTTTATTTAGCTGGGCTGCAAACCATCCCAGGCGACATTTACGAAGCCGCTGCCATCGACGGCGCAAAACCTTGGCGCCGCTTTTGGAGCATTACGTTCCCGATGATTGCCCCATTCTTTACGATTAACATGGTGCTGGCGCTGAAAAACTTCCTGATGGTGTTTGATCACATTATTGCCTTGACTGGTGGCGGACCTGGTTATGCGACGGAATCGATTTCCGTGCTCATTTACCGCGGCGGGTTTGAAGGTGGGCAATTTGGCTATCAATCAGCGAATGCCGTCGTTTACTTCATTGTCATTGTCGCCTTATCGATCTTTCAGCTACGCGTCTTACAGAAACGGGAGGTGCAACAATAATGAAGCACAACAAAACCAATTGGCTTGTGACCGCTCTGCTCATTCTCGGTTCGTTGCTTATTTTAATTCCGCTTTATTTAACGATCAACGTTGCCTTAAAAACGCCGCAGGAGATGGGCAATCCGCTCTTTTCTTTACCGACGGAATGGCGCTTCCAAAACTTCCTTGATGCGATTGAGCTGACGAATTTCTTTAATGCTCTCGGAAACAGCGTCTTTGTCACAACCTGTGTTGTCATTCTGACAGTACTAAGCAACTCGCTCGTTTCCTATGCGATTGCGCGGAACATGCATAAACGGTTTTACAAAGCGCTGTTTTACTATTTCGTGAGCGCAATGTTTGTTCCGTTCCCAATCATCATGCTGCCTCTTGTGCGGCAAACAGCGATTTGGAATATGGACAATCTATTTGGATTGATCATTCTTTATATCGTCTTTCAGCTGTCGTTCAACGTGTTTATTTACGTCGGTTACATTAAGTCGATACCCGTTGAGCTTGAAGAAGCAGCGATGATGGACGGAGCGAGCTCTTGGAAAGTATTTTGGAAAGTCATCTTCCCCCTGCTCGCACCAATGAACGCAACCGTGGCCATCTTAACGGCGCTGTACGCTTGGAATGACTTCCTCTTACCGCTCGTCATTTTAACCGATTCAGCTGATGCGACCTTGCCGTTAACCCAGTATATTTTCCAATCGGAATTTAGTACAAACTACAACCTCGCCTTCGCTTCCTATTTGCTGGCGATGCTGCCAATGATTCTCGTCTACTTACTGGCGCAACGCTGGATTATTGGAAATGTAACAAGGGGTGCGTTGAAATAAGCTCCAAAAAAAGAAACAAGCTTCCGTATAAGAAGCTTGTTTCTTTCTGTTTGACACATAAATCCTTACTTCCGTCGAATCCCCATCACCGTGTTTGCTCCGTTCGGCCATTCGGTTCCAGCGTGTGGCAATTGCGCCACTCTGGCTTCAACCGCTTCCGGAAATGGCGCAGGTCGGCCTGTTTCTTGACTCATGCCCATGATCAGTTGCTCACTTGTGGCGACAACTTGTCCGGCTTGGTTCATCAATTCGACCCATAGATGCAATCGTTTGGAATCACGATCTAAAACAAGGACCGTTGTTGAAAGAGACTCCTTTTCGTGCGCTTCTTTCAAATACTTAATGTGGCTTTCGAGTGTAAAAATCGTGTACTGGTGCTGGGCTCTTCCAGCCTCGCCTAACTCGATATAGGCCATCAGCTCTTCAAGGGCGATGCTAAACACACGCGCGTATTCGGCATCATTCATATGTCCGTTGTAATCGACCCATTCAGGCAGGACAGACCCTTGCCAATTATACGTTTGGTCGCTCATAGGCTAGCACCCTTTCTGATGGCCAAAATCCTTCTTCTTCAAGCAGCTGCATCAGCTTGATCAGAAAGCGGTCGCGGCGGTGTTCCATATCAGAAATACTAACATCGCCGGACTGCAGCGTTGTGCCATCTATCACTTTTTGCTTTAGCTCATCGGTTAGTTCCGGAGCAACGAGCTTTGTCCACGGCAGCTTCAGCGCAGGGCCGAACTGTTCAAGCATATGCTTCATGCCTTCGTTCCCACCGGCAAGATGCAGCGTCAGGAACGGACCCATTAGCGCCCAGCGCAAACCAGGACCATAGACGATCGCTTTATCAACTTCCTCCGTCGTGGCAATCCCATCGTTGACAATGTGCAATGCCTCGCGCCAGAGTGCTTCCATCAGGCGGTCGCCAATATGTCCGTCGATTTCACCAGACATCACGAGCGGCTTCATCTTTAACTGATCATAAATTGCGTTTGCTTTTTCAATAAACCGTGCTTCTGTCTGCTTCCCACCAGCAATTTCAACAAGTGGAATCAAGTAAACCGGGTTAAACGGATGGGCAATCACAACCCGTTCTGGGTGTTTCTCACATGCTTCTTGCAAGACAGACGGCATGTAGCCAGACGTGCTTGAAGCAATAATTGCCTCAGCTGGTGCATGCTGATCAATCGTGTAAAGCACCTGTTTCTTGAGTTCTTCTCGCTCTGGGACACTTTCTTGAATTAAATCTGCTCCAGACACGGCATCTGCGAGTTCGTCCGCAAATGACAACTGCTCTATCGAGGCATTTCCTGCTAGACCATATCTTTCCAAGGTTGGCCAGATGTCTTCAAGCAAGGCTCTTGTCTTTTCTTCTGCCTGTGGTGCTGGATCATAGGCAATGACTTTATGACCATTCGCTAAAAAGCGGGCAATCCAACCATTCCCGATCACCCCTGTGCCAACTACGGCCATCGTAAGTTTCGTCATGCTTTCCCCTCCTTTAACGTACTGCTTTTTTTAATCCTAGTATTTCGCGCGCTTCTTCAGGTGTTGCCGCGTCTAATTGCTCGGCTGCTAGAAGATCGATAGCCTTGTCGACGAGCTGTTCGTTCGTACCAAAGACACCTTTATCTAAATAGAGATTGTCTTCAAGACCAACACGGACGTTTCCACCTAATTTGGCCGCTTCTACTAAGATCGGGAACTGCTTTCTTCCGATACCAAAAGCAGACCAAGTCGCACCTTCAACGATGCGCCCTTTCATATATGCGATTGTTTCTTGATCCGCATCAGCGCCCCAAGGAATACCTAAGCAAAATTGATACATTGGATTTCCATCAATCAGTCCATCTGCAATGAGCTGATTGGCGAGTCGAATATGACCAGTGTCAAATACCTCTAATTCCGGTTTAACGCCACTTTCTTTAATAAGCTGGGCGTGATCACGTAACCACGATTCAGGCCCAAGATACACTTGGTCACCGAAATTCAAGCTGCCGCAATCGAGCGTGCAGATTTCAGGCAGAAGCGCCCCGACAGGCTCATGTCGCTCTTCCGGCGTTTGTATATCTGTACCAGGCCCTCCGCTCGTCGGGTTTTCAAGATTCGGCACAAAATCACCACCGCCACCAGCGGTTATATTAATAATCACGTCGGTAGCCGATTCGCGAATTCGTTCAACCGTTTCACGGAAAAGCGCAAGATCATGACTTAATTTCCCTGTTTGTGGGTCACGGACATGAATGTGAGCAATTGCCGCTCCTGCTTTTGCTGATTCAATCGCGGAGTGAGCAATCTCTTTTGGAGTAATCGGTACATGTGAACTCTTAGAGGTCGTGTCGCCTGCACCTGTTAGCGCTGCGGTAATAATTCGTTTATTCGTCATTCTTTGTTTCCTCCTTCATCAGGTTGTAATGGCGCTAATTGAAAAATCTCGCCTGTTTCAAAGACATCGACCAATCGATCGATCCATGTGTAATACGCTGTCCAGTCATCGAGCTCTTTTGCCATCATTTGATATTTTTCAAGGAGGTCTGCTGAAGGATTGCTACCCATTTCGGCTTCAATGTCTTGCAGTTTATCGCGGAGCTTCCGCTCAAATGCCATATTCTTCGTAATGACTTCTTTCCAGCTTGTTGTGAAAAGCGAGATAAACGTCTGCACATAATCACTTTCTACATTGTAATGTTCCTTCCGACTTCCTTTCACAAACTCTTTCTCAGCTATGTTTAAGGAAATCATTTGGCGCATTACTTGACTCATGCGGGTTTTGCTCATCCCTGTTTTATCTGCTAAGTCATCGAGCGTCATCGCTTCCCGGTTCATATAAATGATCCCAAGCAATCGTCCGACTGTTGAGGAAACCCCAAACGTTTCCATATTGTTCGCCACGCGATCCGAAATGAGATCCTCGCACGCTTGTAACTCTTTTACTAGTTGTTCATCCTTCGATTTAGACACAGCCAAACCTCCTTCAATCAAATCAGTTGTAACTTTACCACAGATTTAAAAATCATTAAAAAATCATTTCTACTAGCATGCTCGAGTAATCAAGAGGAATTGTAAGTATAAAGGAACTGTAAACTTTGTGCAATTTAAATTGCACAAAGTTTACGTTAATCATACCAAATTTGCGGTTTTCATTTTAGCACCGGGTTTGCCTATACTTTACTAGTGCTTAAAACGCAAGCAGGACACTGGAGGTATGAAACTTGCTAGAATTTAAAGATGTCGTAAAAACGTACAGTGAGAACGGAAAGCCCGCTGTGAATCAGATGAATTTAAAAGTCGAAAAAGGTGAATTCGTTGTTTTTATCGGACCAAGTGGTTGTGGAAAAACAACAACAATGAAAATGATTAATCGCCTCCAAGAGCCAACGAGTGGAGCGATTTTTGTCAATGGAAAGAATGTGCTTGACCAAGACCCGGTCCAGCTCCGCCGCTCCATTGGCTATGTTATCCAACAGATTGGCCTCATTCCCCATATGATTGTTGGAGAAAACATCTCACTTGTTGGTTCCCTCTTAAAATGGAACAAAGGACGCCGACAAGCGCGAGCGAAAGAGCTAATCAAGATTGTTGATTTACCAGAGAGTTTCCTTGAGCGCTACCCACATGAATTAAGTGGTGGCCAGCAACAGCGAATTGGCGTTCTTCGTGCCCTCGCCGTAGATCCACCGTTAATCTTAATGGACGAGCCGTTCGGGGCACTCGATCCTATTACGAGAGATACGCTGCAAGAAGAGTTTAAAAAACTACAAAAAGAAATGGACAAAACGATCGTTTTCGTCACCCATGATATGGACGAAGCGATTAAACTAGCCGATAAAATTGTCATTATGAACCAAGGTGAGATTGTCCAATTCGGCACTCCAGATGAGATCTTGAGAAATCCAGCGAACGAGTTTGTTGAAGATTTCATCGGAAAAGACCGCCTGTTACAAACGCGACCAGACGTGTCGAAGGTCGAACAGATTATGAACGCCAATCCGGTCACCGTAAATGAAGAAACGTCACTCAAAGACGCGATTCAACTCATGCGCAAAGCACGCGTTGATTCGCTGCTCGTGGTCGATCAAGCCAATCGCTTAAAAGGCTTCGTTGATATTGAAATGATTGATGCCAATTATAAAAAGAAAACATACATTCACGAAGCGATGGCCACAGATCTGTATTCTGTGCAGAAAGACAGCCTCTTGCGGGATACGATGCACCGGATGTTGCGCCGCGGTAGTAAATACGTACCCGTTGTTGACGAAAATCGAACATTGGTTGGGATTGTTACGCGTGCGTCCCTAGCCGATATGGTATACGACACAATTTGGGGCGATCTCGACCGTGCGGATGAACCGATCATAGAACAGTAAGGAGGCAGATTGTAAATGATTGAAGCGATAACCAATACGCTGTCTTCTTATGGCTGGGACTTGTTAGAGAAGACAGGCGAGCATATGTATATTTCCGCCGTAGCAATCCTACTCGGCGTAATCGTTGCCGTCCCAGCAGGCATTTACTTAACGAGAGTTCCTAAAATCGCCGACCGGATCATCTCGTTTGTCGGGATCTTACAAACCGTTCCGAGCTTAGCAATCTTAGCGTTTCTAATGCCCTTTCTTGGCGTCGGCACAGCACCCGCCATTGTTGCGCTCTTTATTTATTCCGTCTTACCGATTCTCAGAAATACGTATACAGGAGTAAACGAAGTTGATTCCAAGCTTGTCGAAGCTGGTAAAGGGATGGGGATGAGCAACACCGAACTCATCTTAAAAATCGAACTGCCCATTGCGCTTCCCGTTATTATGTCAGGAATTCGCTTTGCTACGGTTTACCTCATCGGTTGGGCGACGCTTGCAGCCTTTATCGGTGGCGGTGGTTTAGGGGATTTAATCTTTGATGGCTTAAATTTATACCAACCTGAACTGATTATATTAGGAACCATTCCAGCAACCATTCTTGCCCTTCTCGCAAGCTGGGGCTTATCCGCTTTAGAAAAGAAATTAACGCCTAAAGCGTATCAAGAAAAAGAAGCGGCTTGAGAGGAGTACACACAATGAAAAAAAGAAGCATCTCCCTTATTCTTGCCACATCGTTTGTTTTTTCAGGCTGTGCCCTTCCCGGATTAAGCGGTCCAGCTGAAAGCACGATTCGCATTGGAACAATAAATACGGTCGAATCAGAAATATGGGGCCATATCGTCGGACAAATGATCGAGCACTACACCGATTTAGAAACGGAATTAATTACGAACTTAGGCTCTTCGATCGTCCAGCATCAAGCGATGATGCAAGAAGAAGTAGACATTACGGCAACGCGATACACCGGTACAGATATTGCGGGGTTATTGGATCGACCGGACATCACTGACCCAGAAGAAGCAATGGAAATCGTCCAGCGTGAATTTACCGAGCAGTTTAACCAAACATGGGGTGACTCTTACGGGTTTGAAAACAGTTATACGATTTCAATTACGAAAGAATTTGCCGACCAAGAAGGCATTACCCATGTCGAAGATCTAAGACCATTTGCATCCGATATGAATTTCGGCGTTGATAATTCATGGGTCAATCGTGCCGGTGATGGCTATCAAGCATTTACAGAAACCCATTTTGCCTTTGGCAATGTCTATCCGATGTCAGTTGGGCTCGTCTATGACGCTGCTGCCTCCGGTAACATGGATGCCGTCCTCGCCTACTCATCCGACGGCCGTATTGCCGCGTATGATTTAGTCGTATTGGAAGATGATTTCTTCCCACCATACGACGCCTCGCCTGTTATTCGGAATGAAGTGATTGACGAACACCCAGAAATCGCCGACATTTTGAAACGACTGGCAGATGTAATTACAACAGAAGGCATGCAGGAAATGAATTACCAAGCGGACATGGAATTAATTAGTCCCGCAACCATTGCAGAAGAATTCTTAGAAGAAAATCAATACTTCATTGATAATCTAGAGGACGAGGAGGAAAACGGATGAGCATTTGGGAACAGCTAGTTACGTATGTTTCGCAGAACGGCTGGTACATCTGGGAAGAGTTTTACCGTCACTTTCTAATGGCTGCTTACGGCGTCTTATTTGCGGCAATCCTCTCGATTCCAATTGGAATTCTTATTGCCAAGTACGGGCGAATAAGCGGCTGGGTCCTCTCCTTAGGAAGTATCATCCAGACCATACCCGTCTTAGGCTTTATGGCAATCACGATGGTCATTATGGGGCTTGGAACAACGACCGTCATTACGACCGTTTTCTTTTACTCCTTACTGCCAATTATTCAAAACACGTATGTCGGAATAAGAGGCGTTGACAAGAGTGTGATTGAAGCAGCCTTTGCTTCAGGAATGACAAAATACCAGCTTCTGACGAAAGTCGAGTTTCCCCTTGCGATCAGCGTTATTATGGCAGGCATTCGCACTGCCCTCGTAATCAGTATCGGCGTTGTCGCTGTTGGTACGTTTGTCGGAGCCGGTGGCCTTGGCGCCATTATTATCCGCGGTACGAACGCAACCGACGGGGCAGCGATCATCTTAGCTGGAGCGATTCCAACCGCGCTAATGGCAATCGCCGCCGACTTGATTTTAGGCAAAATCGAAAGACGGTTAAATCCGGCCAATCGATCGTCAAGTTAAAATTAATGGGCTGTCCTATTAGGTCATCGTTTTGACCTTAACGGGACAGCCCTTTTTTAGTATGAAGTGTGCGCGCAGCTTTGATGGGCTGATTTTCTCTTCTGTGACAAGGTGGGTTTCATCCAGCTTGTCTCAACACGCCACTGGCATCAGCGCTATCCAGTGAACTTAAAATCAATAAGACCCTCGAATATGCTCATGCACTCTATTCTGATAAAATTCATTTACCTTATTTAGCTCAGCCTCTGAGAAAGCAGGAACATTTAATGCTTCAAGATTTCGTTTTACTTGATCGACTGTTTTAAAGCCCGGAATGACCGTTGTCACCTCATCTTGATCAAGAATCCAGCGTAAGGCAGCATTTGAAAGTGACTCACGACCTTCACTTATCCATGCGATCTCTTCGACCAAATCAACTCCCGTTTTAAATTCTAAGCCACCAAAGGTTTCTCCCACATTAAAGGCTTCTCCATCCTTATTAAAATGACGATGATCCCCCGCTTCAAATGTATGCTCCTTCGTAAATTTCCCTGTGAGCAGTCCACTTGCTAATGGAACTCTGGCAATAATACCGACGCCTTTTTTCTTCGCTTCTGGCAGTAATGTTTCAAGAGGTTTCTGTCTAAGAAGGTTAAAGATCACTTGAAGTGCGGCTACATTAGGCTGTTCAAGACAAAGAAGCCCTTCTTTCACCGATTCAACACTAACGCCATAATGACGAATCTTTCCTTCAGCCTGCAACTCATCTAATACTTTAAAGACCTGACCGTCCTTTAGAATTTCAATCGGCGGACAATGAATTTGATACAAATCAAGTCGTTCTCTTTGTAAGCGCTTAAGGCTATTCTCAACATAAGTCTTCACTTGTTCTTTCGAGTAGGTATCTTTTGAAAAAATATCCCCCGCTCTACAAAACTTACTCGCAATATAAATCTGGTCTTCCTTGCCTTTTATTGCTTGAGCAAGCAGCTCCTCGCTATGCCCATCACCGTAGACATCTGCTGTATCAAAGAAATTCACGCCTTGGTCGATTGCAACGTCGAGTGCTCGTAAGGACTCTTCATCATTCGTCTTCCCCCACGAGCCACCAATTGCCCATGTACCGTAACTTAATTCACTAATCTTCAATTCGGTTTGACCAAGCTGTCTGTATTGCACAACTATCAGCTCCCTGTTCAATTTAAAAATAACCCTCTCTAAATGAGTATATATTTTTAATGATTAATTGGCTAGATTTAGAAGAGTGCGACTAGATGGATGTTAAGGTTTAAGTAAATGAGAAAGGGTCTGAGACATAACTAAAAGTACTATTTGAAATGACGACTAATCGAAACGATGCTCAGAACACCGCTACAGGAGAATTCTTCGCTTTCCGTGGGCACGGCCTCAGCCTCCCTCGTGGAAAACCGCCACTCCAGAGTCTTCAGACACGTGCTGGTCCCCCAGTCTTCGGATTCTCCCTCCGCTAACGACGAACGTTTCTATTTTCTGGAATGGTCGTCGTTTCAGTCTGACTATCTAATTTTGTTCCAGTTTCTTTACATTAAATAGCTTACTCCCCCTCGCCATACCCATAACCCGAATACTTCACCACTGGCCACTTCTCTTTTCGCAGTACATCAAGAAACGCATTTCCCACATGCACATTCGACCCAACCAGCTCCTTTGGCGTCAATGCTAACCACTGATTGAGCGAGACATCCTCAAACACATCACTCTTAAACATTTCCAAAAACCAGACCGTATCCTTGCCCGTATTTTGAATGTAGTGTCCTGTCGCAAATGGTACATAGCCAACGTCTCCAGCCCTGTAATCAAATGTACGCGCAACCCCGTTCCCGCTGAACACCGTCATCCGCGCCTCACCTGCTAAATAGTACTGCCATTCATCCGTATTTGGATGCCAATGCAGTTCCCGCATCGCCCCCGGCTTCACTTCCACTAAAGCAGCCGCAATTGTCTTCGATATTGGGAAGTTGCGCGAATCGACAATTCTTACTGAACCTCCCGGCGTCACGATTGGTTCTTGCCTAAGCAGCCGATGCGTGAAAGTCTGAGGCACCTCTCCATAAGGCGACTCCACTGCTTGCGTTGCCAGCGGTCCCGGCACTTCATCTTGATAGATGTAGACCTGCTTAGAAGGAATCATTGCAATCGCCGCTTCCGGAACACCGAAATTAGCCGACAGCACCTCAGGAGGCGTATGCGCCATCCAATCGGAAAGCGACAATGTGCTCAAGTCGGAGAACTTGCCATCATCAAACACAAGTAAAAACTCACAGCCGCCTTCGAGCCCTTGAATCGAATGAGGAATGCCCGGTGGGAAATACCACAAATCCCCCGGACCGACATCGGCAATAAAATTCCGACCGTTCTGATCGACCGCCGTAATCCGTGCCTTCCCCAACAGCATATACGACCACTCCGCCTGTTTATGCCAATGCAGCTCCCGCACCCCGCCAGCGGTTAAGCTCATGTTCACCCCTGCAAGCGTCGTCGCAATTGGTAAATCACGCTCCGTCACCTCACGTGACCAGCCTCCATGATTAAGCTGCATATGCGCATCTGAAAACGAGAAGCGCAAGTTCGGAATTAAGCCACTATCGGTCTTTGGCGGAACGAGAATATTTGGGTTTTGCAGATCGCGCCATAGATTACGTGGCCCTCGGTCAACACCCCCGGCCCCGTCGCTTCGAATCGGCTGGGGAATGTGGCGGTTTTCATTCGCTTGATTGTCCATAGGTCTCCTCCTGCATCTAATAAGCTTCTTTATATTTATTCGGGAGAAAAAAGCGAATGACAACTATAAAAAAAGCATGCGGCGATTGGTTGGCGGCATACTTATGAATTGTTTGGACGATCAGCTTTTTTTATTCGGAATGCTAGATAACCGCCGATACTGAACGGAATTAATTGCAAAAGAGAAAAGAAACCTAAAGCCGACGAGGCAGTAAACGGTTTGAAAAACGAATCCCAATAAGGATCAGCAGGTAACCATAAAAGCACATAGGATAAGAGCATTGACGGCAATGGAACAAGAAAAACCAATTTCCACGAAAGCCATCGTTTAGCCAAAAAGCCACTGACGAGTGAAGCAATGATCCATATACCGTAACCCATTATTGTGCGTCCAACAAAGTCCCAGTACATCGCTAAGAATCCGAATGGAATGAGCGAAAAGAGAATTAAGAGCAGGATTCGGAAGGGTTGTTTCATCAAGAAGCCTCCTTATGAAGTTCCAGTTATCAAAGTTCTCCACATGATCTAGTAAATCAGTAACCTTTTAATCATATGAAAGATGTGGATTTCCAGAAATATTTTTTCAAAAGTATCAATATTATCATGAATCTGAACAAGAACTACACCATTAATTTAGACGCCTTATTTAAGGGTAACATTGACTTTAAATTCTCAAAAGAGGATCTTCATTACTATTTATAAAATAATCTTTAAGTTTTCTTTAAACTCGTCTAATTCATCAGTTATCGCAACAAAAGGATTAACAAAAACCTCCCCAAACCTATATGATTTTGAAACTCCATGATGTTTGACAACAGTATGTTGATGATGGAAGAGATTGCATGAGCGGAAAGAAAAATGGATGAACAACACTTCTTTTTTTCCCCTTCCATTAAAAAAAGATTTTCAATCGAGCGTTTTTTTGTTATGCTACCTTCTTGTGTATGACTTAGCCATTTTTTCATCATGCTACAAACTGACAAAAGAATTTGGCTTTTTTTTTAGGTTAGAATCTGCCTCAACGATCACGTTGAGCAAGTCTGTTAGTAAATTCTATTTAGGGGTGTGCACGCATTAATGACGAAACCGAATCCATGGGCATTAACCCCCTTTCTCATTTTCTTGAGTTTATTTATCGGGGCAGGAATCGTAACCGGGGATTTTTATGCGTTTCCGGTTATTGTCGCCATTGTAATCGCTAGTGCGTTTGCGCTTGCAATGAACCGACAAGAATCTTTTTCAAAAAAAATTGATCATTTTAGTAAAGGCGCCGGGCATCCAAATGTCATGCTGATGGTGCTGATCTTCTTATTAGCTGGCGCCTTTTCTGGCATAACAAATGCCATGGGTGCCGTGGATTCCACTGTTCAGCTGGCGCTAGCAGTCGTTCCTCAAGACTTACTTGCTGTTGGTTTGTTTGTCATTGCTTGTTTTATTTCATTAGCGATGGGAACATCGGTTGGGACGATTGTCGCATTAGCACCAATCGGCGTTGGCATTAGCGAGATCACAGATATTCCTACAGCGTTAATCATCGCCGCCATTATTGGAGGAGCCATGTTCGGCGACAACCTTTCGTTCATTTCTGACACCACCATTACAGCAGTTCGTTCCCAAGGTGCACAAATGAAGGACAAGTTTAAAGTAAATTTCTGGATTGTCTTGCCAGCTACAATTATCACGTGCATCCTCTTATGGACATTAACTTCCGGCGAAAGCGCGCCAATTGAATACACGAGCTTCAGCTGGTATAAAATCGTGCCATATTTGTTGGTTATTGTTTTTGCGATTGCCGGAATGAACGTCTTTATTGTTCTGGCTCTCGGGATTGTGTTGGCAGGAATTATCGGCTTAGCAGATGGGAGCTTTCAACTGTTGCAACTCTTGCAAAGCATCGGTGAAGGTATGGAAGGCATGTACGAAATGGCGTTCCTCGCTATTCTCATCGCTGGAATGATGGAATTGATTCGGTTAAACGGAGGCATTGAATTTCTCCTTCAACTCGTCACAAAACGAGTGAAATCGAGAAAAAGCGCAGAATTTGGGATTGCCGGTCTAGTTGGCCTTACGAATCTCTCGACTGCCAATAACACAATTGCCATTATGATTGCTGGACCACTTGCCAAAAACATTGCCAATCAGTATGCGATTGAGCCTAGGAAATCGGCAAGTGTACTAGATTTATTTTCATGCACTGTCCAAGGACTAATTCCTTACGGCGCTCAGCTCTTAATTGCCGCAGGTGTGGCAGGTATTTCACCCGTCAGCATTGTCCCTTACTCCTTCTATCCAATGCTCATCGCTATTTGCGGAAGTGTTGCCATTATAATTGGGTATCCGAAAAAGAAAGAAAAGAGTAGACCGTAAATTGGTTTACTCTTTTTTAGGCTTTACTATATACGTTTTCCTTATAACTTTACAATGAACCGTTCTAACTCTATATAGGTTCATGTAAGTAAACAGAGCCATTATCACTCCTAGTAAGACGTTGAAAAGCGGGCAGGGAATCAACCTCTTCACTGTTCCATAACCATCGAGGTTCTTGCTGATTGTTGTTTACATAGACATTCTTGCTAAAAAGCGTATTGTGATTCTCTTCGTATTCACTACTGATAAACAGACCCGTGGGACTAGCCGTTAACTGATTCTGTTCGAAGCGATTTGAATACGAGTAATACTGAATCAGAAGCTGGCCACCTTCTAACCCTATTGTATCGTTATTCGCCAAAACATTCTCAGCAATTCGCGTGTGACTCGTGCCCCCTCGCTCCGAATCATATCCTCCAATCGCAATCCCTGTATAGTGATTGTCATAGACTTCATTTGCTATTATTTCTATTTCACTAGCAAATTTTCCTTTATGTTCTGAAGTCGCTTCGATCCCAATATCATTTTGATAAACCGTATTGTCTCGAATTATAATCGAGCTGCCTCCATCTATATAAATGCCACCAGCACTATAATCTTGGTTGTAGCTTGGATTGTTGTAGCTAGAATTATGATGAACTCGATTTCCTTGAATGACTCCATCGCGTGCATAGTCATTTGCTTTATTTAAGGCAACACCTTCATAACCAATTGCATCGATTCCGATGTTGTCCGTTTCATACACGTGGTTATTTTGAATGGTAAATCGGCTTACATCTCCATTCACAACAAGGGCCTCACTTAATCCTAACGACAGATTTGTTAAGGTATTGCTTTCAATTAGAAGATCTGTTATTGGATGATTTCCATAAACAGCGATACCGTGGGCATTTCCCTCAATTGCTGTAGTTGCCACGTTTTCAATCGTGTTATGAACCAATGAAACATTCTGACTCGCTCCAGTAATAAGTATCCCTATAACGGTCTTATCAATGTGATCGGTCGTAAGATCCCCAATAGTGAACCCGTCAATCGTGATATCATGATGTCCATTAATTTCAATTAATGCTTGATCCTCTAACGTATCCTCAAATTGTTCACCACTTAGATAAACATCTTCTTCCTGGTACGCTTCAAAACGAACTGGCTGTTGTTTTGTCCCACTGTGCTGCACAACGAGTGGTTCGAAATAGGTGCCTTCGCGAACGACTATAGTTGATCCTGCTGTTGCTTTTTCCGCAGCAGCTTCTAAACTTCTCAGTGGTCGATCAATCGTTCCTTCATAATGATCGTCCCCGTCTGTTGCAACATAGATTGTTGTTTCTCCTGTCGCGCTATGACATGCAGTCACCATAAACCCGATCGTAAGCAGACTGCTTATGTACATTATTCTTCGCTTCAATGTAGCATGATCCTCCTAAACGGACGTTTTCTTATTAGCTTATCTCAGACACCTTTTAAAAGACACCTATAAAACATGTACCAAGATGTGTTTTAATGTAAAGATCAATTGTTCAAAACAGAAAGACGGTGTCTCCATGCAAAAGATTTTACTTGTAGAAGATGATAAAGCGATCAGCGAAATGGTTCATACGTATCTAACAAATGAAGGCTTTACGATTGTCCCGGTGTTTACTGGACAAGAAGCAGTCACCCAGTTTAAGGAAGAGCCCTTTGATCTCGTTTTACTAGATATCATGCTCCCCGAGCTCAATGGAATGGATTTCTTGCTTGCGCTTCGAAAAAAAAGCTATATTCCCGTCATTATCATGTCAGCAAAAGATAGTGAGTCTGATAAAGCTCTTGGATTAGGCTTTGGTGCTGATGATTATTTAACAAAACCTTTTTCTATGATTGAACTCTTAGCACGGGTAAAAGCGGCCATTCGTCGTTCCACTCTTTACACGAACGTTGATGATCCCGATTCAAGTACGCGTTTATCAATTCATGAAATTGAAATGGATCTTGAGACTTTCATTGTGAAAAAGGGTGACCATGAATTAACGCTCACCTCTAAAGAATGGAAGATTCTAAAGTTGTTTTTTGAACACCCAAAAAGAGTCATGACAAAAGAACAAATCTATCATTCCGTCTGGGATGATCACTATTACGGAGTCGACCATGTAATCAACGTACATATTAGTCGACTTCGCGAAAAAATTGAAGATGACCCAACCAAACCTATGTACATTAAGACCGTTTGGGGAATCGGCTATAAACTAGGTGAATTCAAATGATCCTCTTGTTACTTATTGTGATTGCTTGTTTATTGATTGTCGTTGTTTTTCAATTTTACTCTAAGCGAACGCTGCAAAAACAATTAGATACGATCGTTAAACAAGTCACGCCAATCGTTGAAAATCAAATAAGTAGCCCCATCTTACTTGCAACAACAGATGGGCATGTAGCAAACTTGTTAATCGCGTTAAATAAACTGATTGATCAAAATCGAGCGCACACGAGCCACTTTATTCGTACCGAACAATCCATGAAGCACATGCTCGCAAATATGTCCCATGATTTGAAAACGCCCTTGACCGTCATTGCTGGTTATGCCGAGATGCTTCAAGCTCAAGCATCCATGTCTGAAAGCGAGCAAAAACGCATCATTAACCACGTCTATGAAAAAACAGAAGAAATAAACAGCTTAATTCATTCGTTCTTCGATTTAGCCAAGCTAGAAGCAGGAGACAAGCAGATTCCTTTAGATCGAGTGAATGTAACAGAGATTTGCAAGCAAACGATTCTTATGTTTTACGAACTGATCACAAACGAAGGAATAACGGTCGATCTTGATCTTCCTGACCGCCCTCTTTATGCGCTCGCAAACGAGGAAGCACTAAACCGAATTCTCTCTAACTTGCTCTCAAATGCCCTTCGTTATGGTGCCAGTGGAAAAGTGATTGGCTTGCACGTTTCTGAAGAGGCTCCGTACATTTCCATAGAAGTATTCGACCGTGGTACTGGCATTCAAGAATCAGACCAGCAAAAGATTTTTGAGAGAATGTATACGCTTGAAGAATCAAGAAACAAACATTTCCAAGGAAGTGGCCTCGGACTAACCATTACGAAGCGACTTGTAGAACAAATGCAAGGAACCATCTCTGTAGTCTCTAAACCCAATGAGAAGACTTCCTTTGTATGTAAATTAAAACGAGTGAACCCGTAACTTCTTTTCTTGAGGTTTTTGTGAGAATTCCGATAGAAAAACGATAGGTTCAAACTGTACAGTTAGACATATAAGAGTTAAAGGAGGAGTAAAGCCTAGTGAACCCAATTGTTCAGACGCGAAACCTAACCAAAATCTACAATGGGAACGAGATTGTATCGGACGTTTCCATGACCATTAAAAAAGGCGAAATCTATGGGTTTCTTGGCTCAAATGGGGCAGGAAAGTCTACGATCATGAAACTACTCATGAATTTAATCAAACCATCCCGAGGGAACATCGAACTCTTTGGCTCCCCGCTAACTGAAACTTCCTATCAATATCTACACCGGATTGGAAGTATGATTGAATACCCTATTTTCTATGAGAAAATGACGGCTTTGGAAAACCTAGAATTGCATTGTGCTTACATGGGCTATCATGACAGAGATGCTATTCTTGAGGTATTGGAGTGGGTTGGCTTGAGCAACGATGCGAATAAAATCCCGCGACACTTTTCATTAGGAATGAGACAGCGTCTTTCTGTAGCACGAGCGATTGTCACAAAGCCTGAATTGGTTATTCTTGATGAACCAATTAATGGATTGGATCCTGAGGGCATCCAATCGATGAGAATACTCTTCAAAAAACTAAATAAAGAATATGGGATGACCTTCCTCATATCTAGCCATATCATCGGTGAAATTGAACAAATTGCCGATACTGTTGGCATGATTAAACAAGGTAGATTAATTGAAGAAACGTCAATGGAACAGTTAAAACAACAAAATACCGAATATGTAGAGGTAGTGACGAGCTCGCCCAAAAAAGCATCCGTCATTCTTCATGATCAATTAGCCGTCACGAATTTTAAATTGATTGAAGACCGTACCATTCGGATCTTCTCGAACGAAGTCTCTCAAGCTTCACTGACAAAAGCATTGATTCTAGGAGATGTGGAAATTGAATCCATTCGGACAAAGCAGACCACTTTAGAAGACTATTTTATCCACAAAATCGGCTTACAGCAAAAATGATCGCTTGGAGGAAAAAGAATGTATCACTTAATAAAGCTTGAATTAAAAAAATACAGAATCGGATGGTTTATAAAAGGCGCCCTTCTTGCAAATGGAATTATTCTAGCCTTGCTCTATTTTTTTACGGTGATTGAACAACTAGAAAATGAAGTTGTCTTTCAATCAAGTGCCGATTTTTATCTCTTTGCTGGAGTGTTGATACGCGGACCGTTTATTGTCTTTGCGTCTGTCCTCATTTCAAGAATGGTTATTGACGAATTTAAAAATCGGACGAGCATCGTTCTCTTTTCTTACCCGATCAGTCGAAAAACAATAATGGCATCAAAACTCGTTTTTATTTTCTTCCTAACTCTGTTTACAATGATGGTTTCAACATTAGTTGTTGTGTTAAGTTTTATTGGTTTGCATGAGTGGTTTCACTTCTCCGATAACCTTCAATTTACGAGTGACCAATTGTTTAATCAACTTTTAGTATTGACGGGCTTTAATCTTGTAGCTGCCGGAACAGCTCTTGTTCCTCTATACTTTGGTTTACTAAAATTCTCAACGCCAGCGACTATCCTTTCTTCCATTCTTATCGTCATAGTCACAAGTTCTTCATTCGGCCCAGAGTTTTCCCTTATCAATATTTTATATGTGCCGATCGTATTGGCTTTTATTGGTTTACTGATTACGTTTCTAGCTGTCCGCAAAGTGAACCACTTAGAATTATATTAGCGCTAAAAAAAGACCACGATATCTTCGCGTGGCTTCTTTTGTCGTTCTTCCGTTTGGCACTAATAGATGACATAAATTCATTGATACAATGCTAACGCTTCTCTTAAAAAAGACGTGTAGCGATCAAGATAATGGGTAGGACCTATAATTTTTATCTTGTTTCCAAAACCTGCAAGAAATTGAAATGCATACTGATTTTCAGGAAGTGGGATGATTGCACTGTACGTCCTTATTGTCTTCTTCACTACAGCTTCGCGCCCAAACCGTTCGATGAATTGATCTCGAACACGAATATCCAGCTCGATCTTCACACTCGTCATAGAAGGTTTAACAGTTTCTTGTATAATGCTTTGTTTTTTCGTCATTTTCTGTTCTCTCGGTGTGAATAATCCTCTTTTTTTTATATTTGTTATTCGCGTCAACTTAAATGTTCGAAAATCGCTACGCTCTAGGCAATAGCCAACGACATACCAATTCATTTCCCTTAATTGAACCTTATACGGTTCAACGAGCCTATGGCTAATTCGCCCTTGTTGATCTACATAATCAAACGCCAGTAACCAATGGTTCTCAATCGCCTTCATCACATAAGAAAGCTCTTCATTTGTTTCACTTCTCCCAATCGACTGATAAAACGTTACATCCATCTTTGAAGCTAGATTCGTAGAACTCATCCCTTTTATTTTCTGAATCGTCAACTGGATATCGCTGTTCGTTGTCAACTGTTCAAATCCATCTAGCGCCACTAGGATATGTTCAATGTCTTTCTGATTAACCAATCGCTTGTCAAATTTATATTCTTCCATTAAGGCATACCCTCCACTCGGGCCATGCTTTGCATAAATCGGTATGTTTGCATAGCTTAACGCTTCCACATCCCGTTGGATCGTCCGTTTTGTCACTTGAAAGAGTTGACTAAATTCTGATGCAGACACGACCTCCTTCTTTAACAGAATCATGATGATGGAAAGAAGTCTTTCAACTTTTTGCATAACACCCTCCTATATACGACAGACAGTTGTCACCTACTGTCTAGTATACTACGAATAGACCAATGAGGAGGTTAGACAAAATGAACGCAATCGCATATTTACAATTTAGTGGGCAAGCACAAGAGGCACTCGATTTTTATCAACATGCATTACAAGGAACCGTTAAGAAAGTGAACTTTGGTTCTATCCCGCAAGACCCTTCTGTTCCACTTAGTGGTGAAGAACAGGATATGATCATGGAATCTCAGATTACATTTTCCGAAAACATCCTGATGATCTCAGACGTACTGCCTTCTATGCAAAGCGTCTTAGGTGAAGTAACAAGAGGAACCAACGTGATCATAAGCTTGATTAATGGAGACGACGAAACAAATAAACGTTATTTTGAGGAACTTTCTAAAGGTGGGAAGATACTGATGCCCATTTCTTCTGTTCCTTGGTCATCCAGTTTCGGCATGCTGATAGACAAGTTCGGGACTATGTGGAAATTCAATAGCGATGCAAGTAGCTTTCTAAATCGACTCGTTTAACGTCATCAAAAAACCCGTGCTTACTAAAGCACGGGTTTGATCGTTTATAGATAGAGAAAGTTAAGAAAGAATAACAAGGAATACAAACCGGTCAATAAACAGCCTAGTAATACAACAAACACCTTGATCAAATACAAGCCCTTTTGCTTACGCCACCCTTTTACAATTGGATAAAGCAACGCCAGAAAAGCGATGAGAAGCAGCCAAAATCCGATCACGTAGAAGGTAAAGTTAGACCAAGGCTGAAACGGATTGTTAGCCAATTGAACAACAATGGCGCCAAAAAGACCAAGAGTCAAAACACCAATGAAGGACCACGCTATTACCCCTCTATGCACAGAAGTCATATGGGTTTGGTGCCTCCTTTTTCGTATAAAGCCAACTATTCCCCATACAAGACCAACAAGTGAAAACAGTGCAGCGCCTCCTGCTATTCCATAAGCGACATAAGGTGACGCTAACCACGATATAGGTAATTCATCTGCAATGACGCCATATGATAATTGCTCAACCTCACCGGCATCGTTCGTTTTAAAGTATAAGTGATTTGTATTCATTCCTGCGTTATCAAGTAAAGACGACTCTTCTGTCACTTTTTCAAACAAATATGGAGCTGTTTCCACATAGTCTAATTCTAGACCGAGAGCAGCAATTGATAACGTGATTCCACCCTCTTGATTAGCGGAAATAACAGAATCAGCATCAGAGAGAAAAGGCATGATTTTCATTGGCCCTGTTTCAACAGAGCGAGCAGACCGGTAACGACCCTCTACCTCTTCACTATGGTTGATGTCACCTGCGGCTTCTGGTTTATCTGTCGACTTCCCAATCAAAACATCCGTTAGTTCTCGTCTCGCTCCTGCCATCTCACCATCCATATTCGTCATAACGGCAATGCCAAACTGTTCATCTGGCACGATGGAAAGAAGTGCGCTAAACGCATCTGTATTTCCCCCATGCTCTAAAACACGATGATCACCCGCTTGACGCTCCCAAAATCCGTGGGCATTTCCTGCCATATCAGGATGAGGCGTGTACAATGTCTGATGCATCGTCTCTAATGTTTGTGGATCGTTGAATAAGACATATGATCCAGATTGCTCCGTATTTAAGTGAGCTAGCATAAAATGAGCAAGATCATTTGTTGTCGTCGTTAAACCACCAGCAGGATTATCATTAATATAAGCAGTTGGTTTAGCGACCCACTCCGTCCCTTTTTTTGTGTATCCAATCGCCTTCTCGTCCATCAAACCAGGAATGCGATCATAGCGTATATCAAATGTAGATTGCCCCATTTCTAAAGGCGTTAAAATCAATTGCTCAACATAATCAGCAAAAGCCATACCTGTCAATTCCTCAACCATATAACCTGCAAGATTCGTACTGAAATTGGAGTAAGCTACCACATCTCCAGGCGGATACAGTTGCTTTGGTTGTCTATCAGGAGCTAAGTAGTCCTCCAATTCAAATAGATGGTCAGGATCGTAGACCGTCAAATTCTCCACCCGTTCTTCAAACCCCGCTGTATGGGTCATCAAATGAGCCACTGTAATCGGTTCATCATACGTGAGCGCTGACTCCCCTCCTTTTAGATACGGGCGAACATCTGTATCAAGGCTGATTTGCCCCTCTTCAACCAATTGCATGATCGCGGTCCACGTAAACAACTTTGAAACCGAACCAGCTTCCATATACGTTTTTTCAGGATGAATCGGTTGTCCATTCTCTCTATTGGCTAACCCATAGCCTTTTTGAAAAACAATTTCTTCGTCTTGCACAATCGAAACAGAGGCTCCCGGCACATCTTCTTCGATGTAAGCCTCCATGATCGAATCGACGGTTTCTTCAATATTAGCTGTCGGTATACCAGAAGGTGTCGATAGACTTTCCGCATATCCTATAGAAGGATAGAGGGAAATCATGACCCATACAATCACCAGTAAAAGTAGTTTCTTCATTTCCATTCGCTCCTTTGCAATTCTTTCATTCATGAGTATACGGATGTAACCTTTCTTTTCTCTATCGCAAATCTCACGTTTTTCTCACGAATGAAAAAGGAGTCTAAATAAGAAAAACCATGCAGGTTGTTTTACCTGCATGGTTATGGAGCTGACTCTTTCTTTTGATGGACTTTTGTCAGCAGTTGCTCAAACGCTCTTAAGTCTTCCTCTACGTGAAACAGCTCCTTGACCGCATACTGCTGATACCACTCGAGCGCCTCTTTCACCTCATGATGCAGCTTCGTATCGTAACTTTTCCACGTACCTTGTCCTGATTGAAGAATGGTCTCCACTTGTTTCGTTAAGAAAGCAATGTTGTGACTGATCCCCGTGAATAAACATGACCTGACGCCGTAAGGAATTTGTGGCATGAGGAGGTCTCCTTTCGAGTGAATTTGGTTACTTTAGTAATAATAAAATGTATTTTATTCACTTTAATAACCATATTATAAATTCATTATCACTTTAGCAACCATTTTTGACGAAGAATTTTGTACTTTAGTAACCATGATCAATATAATTATCTTTAGGTGATTTTATATGAGAGCAGAAGAATTTGGATTATTTATTAGAAGTCTCAGAAAAGAAAAGCAGATGACAATTAGACAACTTGAATTATATTCAGGTGTCTCCCATTCGTACCTTTCACAATTAGAAAATGGAAAAAAAGACATCCCCTCTGCGAATGTCATAAACAAAATAAGTAAAGCATTAAAACTTCCTCAAGAGCTATTAATGCAAAAAGCTGGTTATATTGAAAGAGATCAATTGGTTGATCTTAAACAAAATAAATTTCAAGATTTGACTGATGATGAGATTAGATATCTCGAGGAACAGCTGGAGCTTTTTCGACGGTTGAAGGGGAAGAAATAGAATGTAAAACAAAACAACAGGGCTAGCCCTGTTGTTTTGTCCAGATTGTCGAGAAAGCCTGGGTTCTGTGAACCCAGGCTTTCTCTTATGATCTTTTGATTGCTCCCAATGACGAAATTTGATGGTGAAAAGGATA
>NZ_JAFBCV010000015.1 GCF_016907895.1 Shouchella xiaoxiensis | reverse complement strand
GTTTCCGTTCTTTTTTCCATTATAACAAGAGTATTTTTGTTTAGGTGTCTATAAATAAGAAAAAGCTGTTGAGAAATTACTTTCTCAACAGCCTGGAAAGAGAATCTCTTTGCTGACTATCTTTCTTTTTTTACAGGTGGCAACCACTCTTCGCCAATATCAATGAAGGTTTCGATTGTATCTTCTTTCCCTTCATTTTTTGCATAAATAAGCGCTTTGTACCTTCCGGGTTCAACGGTTAGATGGTCGAGTTCACCACTAACCATTCCCCTAGCTGATTTTTTATTTTTCACTAAATGTGCTTTGAATTCAAACGTATCAGGATCATAAAGAGCAACACCGGACTCCTCTGCTCCTCCAGGTAGATAGTATTCATAATAGTACCCATGCGCTTTATCACTGTGCGCAAACTGAAAAGCCATTACGCGAGGATAGTTCGGCTCCTCCATAAATAACATGTAGGGGAGATTGACCTCAGAGCCATCTCCTTTAATTTTCACGTGACCCGTATGAAGTCCATTTTGCAGAAGTGCTGGATTAATTTCTGCCGTTAAGGTGACCTCCCGCTTTTGCATTGGTGGAATCGTTACGTCTTCCACCGATTCCCAATTCACACCATCGAGTTCTCCAATAGGGGGATCAATGGTAAAACGGTTTTCTTGGTCGCTCGTATTTTCGATCGTAACGGACAATGTCCTTCTCGTTTGTGCCGCCTTCCCACTCCATGCTCCAAAGGTTAACGAGCTAGGATAGACCAGTGTTGTTGCTTCTAACGCCTTATCAACTTGAAGTCGTCCAGCACCTTGTTCATGAGGCAAATACTCGACTCCTTGCTCATTTTTCAAGCGCTTAGTGGAATTCATTAAAGCCGCCTTTATTTGCTCAGGTGTCCAATCAGGGTGCTTCTGAATAAGTAATGCCGCTGCTCCAGCAACATGAGGACTTGCCATACTTGTTCCATTCAAAGCAAAATAGCCATTTGGCACAGTGCTCTGAATTGCAACACCCGGGGCAACTAAATCAGGCTTCATCTCCCACGTTTCAGTTACAGGACCTCTTGAACTAAATCCAGCAATTAAATCTTGTTTCTGTTCAAACTTCGTCTGTACATGAACTGGTTTTTTTGATTCATGTATAAGTGCAACCAGCTCTTCCCCTACTTCTTTAGACACACTCCCGCCAATTAAGTCAATTGGTTCGAGCGTTCCTCCGGTAAAGTCACCGTCTAAATGGTTATAGACAAGAATACCAGCAGCTCCTGCTTTTTTTGCCGTGCTCATTTTATCTGCAAATGTAGAACGTCCTCGTTTTACAAGCACTAGCTTTCCTTTTACCTGCTTGTCTTTATAATCACCAATCAATCCATGCCCCATATCAACTAGTTCTAATTCTCGTTTTAATGTCCATGGATTTGAACCTGCAAGAGGGATGAGCTCAATTCGCTTATCTTTATCTTGTTTTACGGTAAGGTAAGGAAATTCAACCGGTGGCAACGAAGCCCCAACTGAAATGGCTTTTGAGGATGTCCCGGGTGAGCCCACAGTCCACATGTTCGGACCACTATTTCCGCTTGATGCAACAGCAACAACGCCTTTTTCAGCCACCCGATCAAGAGCTAAGCTTGTTGGCCAATCTGGTCCATTGACGGTGTTGCCAAGGGATAAATTAATCACATCAACTTCGTCTGCGACAGCCTTCTCAATTGCTTCTAATACTTGTTCAGTCGTTCCTTGCCCTCCCGGACCAAGGGCTCTGTACGCATATATTTCCGCCTCGGGCGCAACCCCTTTTATCCGTCCGTTCGCTGCAATAATTCCAGCCACATGAGTTCCATGTAAAGTAGGAGGACCTTGACTCATCTTCGTTTCCATCGGATCGTCGTCTTCATCAATAATGTCATAACCGCCTTTGTAATTATTGCGAAGATCAGGATGTTTATAATCAACTCCGGTATCGATAACGCCAACTTTTACGCCCTTACCCGTTAACCCATTACTAGATCCACTATCACTTCGAGTTAGCTGTTTGCCTGCCCCAATAAAAGGGATACTTCCTTCTAAACTCGGCTGATAATGTGCAATATCATCTACTCGCTGAATCACACTTAAATCACTTAAACGATTGATATCCTTCTCATCAATTTCTAAAGAAAATCCACCGTATACATCTTTATAGACATGTCTAATGGTCGCCGAAGAAATGGTTCGTTCTACGACATCAACTGCTATCTCCACATCTCCGGAAGCAGACACAATAACAATTCGCTTACTTGAACCTTCTTCACTCATTTCTTCAGTTGGCATTGCCCATGCACTCGGTACCGTACTTATTGAGTAAATTAAAGCGATACACCCAATAAATAATACCCGCCCAATGCCACGTAATTGATTCATACTTAATCTCCCCTACAACGTGTCGTACCGTGTAGTATGGCGAAGCTAGGGACATTCTATGCACTTAAACATATAGAAAAAGAAGAGCCCAATTGGGCTCTTCTTCTACATTTTACTTCGTTCCGAACAAGCGATCACCAGCATCTCCAAGTCCTGGAACGATATAGCCTTTTTCATTTAACTTCTCATCAAGAGCCGCTAAATAAATGTCCACATCTGGATGCTCTTCTTGTACATAAGCAACACCTTCAGGAGCTGCAACAAGACAGATTAAACGCATGCTTTTTGCGCCACGTTTTTTCAAGCTGTTCAACGTCTCAACAACTGACCCTCCCGTTGCTAACATTGGATCAATAACAATCAGCTCGCGCTCCTCAACGTCATTTGGAAGCTTGACATAGTACTCAATTGGCTTCAATGTTTGTGGATCCCTGTATAAGCCAACATGGCCTACCCTCGCCGCTGGAATCATCCGCAAGATGCCTTCGGACATTCCAATCCCAGCTCTTAAAATCGGCACAAGACCGAGTTTCTTGCCTGCTAGTTTTTTCACTTGTGCTGGACCGACCGGCGTTTCAACTTCTGCATTTTCAAGCGGTAAATCTCGAGTTACTTCAAATGCCATCAGAGCGGCCACTTCGTCAACAAGCTCACGAAATTCTTTTGTTCCCGTATTTTTATCACGTATATAAGACAACTTATGTTGAATCAGTGGATGGTCTAGTACATGCAGCTTACCCATTGGCTCACTTCCTTTTCGTTAATCGTCATTCTTCGACATGCTTCTGAACGATTTTACCCGAAAACTACCTGTTCATTCAAGAGCGATCTTAAATAAGCTACTAGAAAAAGCAGTTATCTTTATAGATAACTGCTTCCTGTATTACAAATTGGGATACATAGGGAATTTCTGTGTTAATTCTCCAACGCGTTTTTCAACAGATTTCAATACATCTTCATCTTCAATATGCTTTAATGTTAACGCAATAAGTTCACCGATTTCATCCATCGCCTCTTCGTCTAATCCTCTTGAAGTAACGGCCGCAGTTCCGATACGAATCCCACTTGTTACGAACGGTTTTTGTGGATCGTACGGAACGGTGTTTTTGTTCGTTGTAATTCCAACTGAGTCGAGCGCTTTTTCCGCCACTTTTCCCGTTAAGTTGAGGGAACGTAAATCCATCAGCAATAGATGGTTATCCGTACCGCCTGATACAATATCAACACCTTCTGCTTGCAACTTCTTCCCGAGGCGCTTAGCGTTAACAACAATCTGGTTAGCATACGCTTTAAAGTCATCTTGCAGCGCTTCACCAAACGATACGGCTTTAGCTGCAATCACATGCATGAGTGGACCACCTTGAATTCCAGGAAAAATCGACTTATCTAACTTCTTACCATATTCTTCTGCCGTTTCTTCATTACATAAAATCATTCCACCACGAGGACCACGCAACGTCTTATGTGTCGTCGTCGTTACAAAATGGGCGTGTGGTACTGGGTTTTGATGGACGCCTGCGGCTACAAGACCGGCAATGTGCGCCATATCAACCATCAAGAAAGCCCCAACTTCATCAGCAATCTCTCTAAATTTCTTAAAGTCAATTTCACGCGGATACGCGCTTGCGCCTGCTACAATTAACTTTGGTTTTGTTTCTTTTGCAATCTCGCGGACAACGTCATAGTCGATTGTTTGATCGTCTTCACGCACACCATACTCGACAAAATTATACTGAACGCCACTAAAGTTAACCGGGCTACCATGCGTTAAATGACCACCGTGAGAAAGGTTCATCCCAAGCACGGTATCGCCTTGCTCAAGGATTGTGAAATAAACCCCCATATTCGCCTGGGCACCTGAATGCGGCTGCACATTAACATAGGCCGCTCCAAATAATTCCTTTGCACGATCACGAGCGATATTCTCGGCGATATCGACGTATTCACACCCACCATAGTAACGACGTCCTGGATAACCCTCTGCATATTTATTGGTTAGTACAGAACCTTGCGCTTCCATTACCGCTTCACTTACAAAGTTCTCAGAAGCAATTAATTCGATTTTATCTCTCTGACGCCCTAACTCCAGTTCAATTGCCTCAAATAATGTTGGATCCTGTGTTTTTAAATCAGCCATGTCCATTCCCCGCTTCCGTTCGTTTTTTAGTCTAATATCCATTGATTTTATCTTAAAAAACCGAAAAAACATAGTCTTTTTCCGTAAATTTTAATATAAACAATCACAATTATTCACTTAAATGATAAACAGCTCGTTCTCCACCAATGCGCTTTGGCCTTGTTGTTGCGTACGTAACATGTGCCGATCCTAGCTGATTGCGACTTAAACGCAGCGGTACAACCACTTCTTTTAAGTGCATACCGATAAAGGTATCCCCAATATCAACCCCGGCATGCGCCGAAATCGACTCAATAAGAACAGGATCATCGAACTGCCGATATGCATGAGCAGCCATAGCGCCACCTGCGTTTCGAACAGGCACAGCAAACACTTCCTGTAGCTGAAAAGATTCCGCTACTTCTCGCTCCACAACCAACGCTCGATTCAAATGTTCACAGCATTGAAACACTAAGTGGACACCTGTTTGCTGTTGAAACGCTTTGAATGCGGCATAAAGTTCCTTCGCCAGCTGCTCAGAACCTTGTTGACCAATTTGGCCACCGCCCACTTCACTTGTAGAAGCACCTATAACAAACAACGAGCCTTTTTTTAAAGGAGCCTGTTGTTGAAACTCGTTTAACAGAGTACCAAGTTCAGCTTCAATCCTCATTACAAGGATTTCTTTTCATAATCAGTAATTTTATTAATACGATTACTGTGACGACCACCTTCAAAATCTTCTCCGAGCCAAGCACGAACAATTTCTTCCGCAAGACCTGGTCCAATTACACGTTCGCCCATCGCTAGCATATTTGTATCATTATGCTGTCTTGTCGCTTTTGCACTAAATACATCATGAACAAGCGCACAGCGAATACCCTTTACTTTGTTTGCAGCAATTGACATGCCAATGCCCGTTCCACAGATAAGAATTCCTCGGTCAAATTCACCATTCGCTACTTTTTCCGCTACCGGCAAAGCATAGTCAGGGTAATCAACCGAATGTCCACATGCGCCACCTAAATCTTCATATGACAATTCGAGCGTATTTAAAAGCTTGACGATTTCTTGCTTTAAATTCGCTCCACCGTGATCAGAAGCAATTGCAATTTTCATTCGAAACACTCCTTGTGTTTTTAGCATTACAAAAAGCGTCCGTTAACGACGCTTCTATTGGTTTGATTCTATTGTAAACTTTTCAATCGTTGTCTTCAATTGCTTGGCTTGATTTGTTAAATCAAGTGATAACGTTGCAACCTCTTCCAACGCTTTCGCCTGCTCTTCTGTCATTGCTGTCACTTCTTGTGCTCCTGCCGATGTTTCTTCGGCAATCGCCGCTACTTCTTCTGTCTTAGCAGAACTCGCTTCAATTGATTGCTGCTGCTTGTCCGACAACTCTAAGATTACTTTTATCATATCGGCTACCGTCTTAACGGTTCTTTCCATCTCTGTGATCGCTTCGGTCGTTCGTGCTCCTTCGTCACTTTGAGTACGAGCAACTTGAACCTGCTCTTCGATCGCTAGCACAACATGCTTGACCTCTTGCTGAATTGTACCAATTAATTCAGTGATAGACGCTACAGCCTGAGTGCTTTCATCAGCTAATTTGCGCACTTCACTTGCCACAACAGCAAAACCACGTCCATGCTCTCCTGCTCGAGACGCTTCAATCGACGCATTTAATGCGAGCAAATTCGTTTGTTTTGCAATTGATCCAACAAATGTGGTAATCGTTTCTACCTCTTGAGTCTGCTGTTCTAACCGGTGAACTGAATCAAGCGAACGCTCCTGCTTATTCGTTAGATCACTAATGCCCTTTACTAAAGCCGCTGTAATTTCTCTACTACGTTCAAGCGATGAAACCATTTCAAGCGACCGGTCCGTTGATAGCCGTGCATTTTCTTTCATTTGATTGGCCATGTCGGTTGTATTTTCAAGAGAGAATACTGTTTCCTGAATCGCCTGTGCCGAACCTTCTGCACCACTCGCAATTTCACCCATTGTTAACCCAATCTGTTCAGCTTGATTGGAAGAACGCGTTGTTGCTTCACTCAGTTTCTGCACACGCTTATCCGTCTCCGAAAAATTTTGTTCAATATCTTGAACCATCTCTCTTAGATTGTTGATCATATGATTGTAGGCAATTCCGAGCGCACGAAGTTCATCATCAGACTTGGAAAGATGGACTTCCTGTTCAATTCTGCCCGCAGCCGCTTCCGTTACCGCAAGCTCTAATTGATTAAGTGGCTTTGTAATAAAAGCTGAAAAAAGAAATCCTAAAAGCGCACTCCACAAAACGCCGAGAAGTAACACACCAAGCGTTACCCATTGGGGAGTTATATTAAGTGCAGAAGTTAAGAAGTCCGCAAAAAAGTACAAAATAATAGCGCTACTTGCAAATGTAATAACAGCGACACCACTAAATCCAAAAACCATTTTTTTTCGTATGCTAAACTTGTACCCTTTTCGGACATTCGTTCTCACTTCCACATTATTCACCCTTTATGTTTTTGTTTGTTTAAGAAAACGTTCGATTGCTGACTTAATTTCATTAGCTGTAGCGAGATACTGCTCAGTTGATCCACCAAAAGGATCGGCGATATCACTCGCTTCATCACCAACAGCTTCTTTTAATGTTTGAATGGATTTACGAGGATAGCGCTCATTTAACAGCTGCTTATGACTTGATGACATGGTCAACACGACATCAGCCCACTCCATTAATTCTGCCGATACAGGTTGAGAGCGATGATTAAATACAATCCCTTCTTCCTGTAAGACCGCTGCTGATCCGGTTGAGATTGGTGCCCCAACCCCAGCAAAAACACCAGCTGATTTTGCTTCATACTGGTCTGACGCTAAGTGGTTTAAGTACACTTCGGCTAATGGTGAACGGCACGTATTACCTGTACATACAAATAAAACTCTTTTTTTCTTCATCCTATCCACTCCTTCATTTCTTTTCCATTATTCTAGCATAACCAAATGAAAGGAATGATTAAAGCGGAAGCATAATTTTCAAGCCAAATCCAATAAGCACAAGCCCACCTAGTAACTCACCATACGCTCCAATATATTTATGAAACTTGGAGCCGATTAAGAGACCAAGCCATGACAATACCATGCTCATAAAACCAATACATAGCACCGTTAACACGACCTTTGTTCCTAAAATTCCAAATGACAGGCCTGCAGAAAAACTATCGAGACTGACACCAACGGCAAACAAAAGTAAACCAAACCCAACTGGTTTTAATTTCCCATCATCCTCATGGTTTGAGAAAGAGGCCAAAATCATTTGTACACCGATAATGAGCAGCAATCCTCCGCCTATGTATGTCGCAATGACATCAAACTTACTCGACAGCCATTGACCTGTAGCCATTCCGAGCAGAGGCATAAAAATATGAAAAGCACCAATTGTTAAACCAATTTTAAAGATCTGTCGACCCCTCAAGCCCATCATGCCCATTCCGAGCGTTACCGAAAATGCATCCATTCCTAAAGCAGCTGCCATTATACATATCGTCACAATCTCGTGCATTGTTTAACGCCTCCCACAAAAACATGCTATTTGAATGTATGCACGTCCTTCTGGTTTTAGACAGGCTGATTAAACAGAAAAAGGATCAGCAGACATTGTTGTCCACTGATCCTCGGTCAAACGATTACTTTATTAGGAGCGTTTAATCAATCATCGCGCCCCAGCCGTCAATTTCAACCCCAAATTCCTCTGTTAATTCCGTTAATTCTTCTAAGCGCTTAACGATTGAAGCATGGGTTAGCACCATTTCCGTTGTACACATTAACGCGACACCCTCTTCCTCATCTTGGATGTCAACATCATACCCTTGCAACTTCACTATTTTCGCTGCTTTTTTTGCCGCTCTTTTATTAGGCGCTACTAATATAATCTCCACTTCATGCGGCAAAGACATATCCATACCGTTATCTTTCATATTCTGCAATACTGCTCCATCTACATCATCTGGATAATCCACAGGCTGTATATAAGCAGACGAATAGTAATAAAATGCTTTTGCTTCTTTATCAGAAGTGAGCACCTCATCAAATCCATGCTCCCGTAATTGCTCTGCTAGTTCTTCACTATAGTCCATATTTGTGGATAGAATATAACCAACATCACTTATACCGCTTAAAAGGAAATAGCGTTGCCATTCATCAAGCCATTCTCCAAAAGAACTCATCTTTAATAAGTCTTCAGGAATGTCTTTTAGGATTAGCACACTCGTTAACGTTAAGTCTGATTCATTATAGAAAAAAGAAATCATTCCTAACATATCCTGCACGTCTGGTTTATTATCAAATTCCGATTCTTCCAGAGCAAATACCTCATCTGACACAATGTAATAAGGTATTTCCCATTCCTTTCGTTCCCACTTCATGTGAATCGCGCCTATAACAAGATCAGTATCTTTCTCAACATAAGTTGAATACGAAAAAAACGGTGCTGATTTCCCCATATATTCCCTCATTTCTACTTTTATGGAATGATCATAACATAGTGACTATCGGCAGAACTAGATGTATTGTGTTTATTTATTTGAAAGCCACGACCAAAAGACGATCATCTTAACGATCAATCGTCTTTTGGTCGTGGCATATAGCCCAATTCTTCATTCATTTTTTACTCCCAGCTGCTTTTTCAAGTCGATTCATGATTGCCAGTCCCAGTCCTTCTTTTGGCACAGACTCAATAAAAACGGTGGAAACATTTCGTTTATCAAATTCTCGCAGCGTACCGTAAAGCATATGCGCCACCTCTTCCAAGCCGTTGGCAACAATCACTTCATCTGCATAGGAAACTGATTTCGAAACGGTCGCAAACACGCCTACTTTCTTGCCATGATTTTTCGCCTCGACAACCGCTCTTTCTAATTCTTCGCGATGCTCAACTAAAACAACAGTTGCTTTTGGCGCATAATGAGCGTACTTCATACCGGGTGATAGTGGTTGCGCCACTGATTGCTGCAAGGAGGGATCAACCTTTATCGCACCAATAATCGCTTCAATCTGCTCTACAGTCACACCACCTGGTCGGTAAAGAATTGGTGGATCGTGCACAACACTCAAGACAGTCGATTCAAGTCCGATACCAGTCTCTCCTCCATCTACAATCCCGTCAATTCTTCCGTCTAAATCAAGTAATACATGAGCGGCTGTGGTCGGGGAAGGCCGACCTGAACGATTTGCACTAGGTGCCGCAACAGGTAGCTGTCCTTCTCTTAATAATTGTCTCGCTACAGGATGTGAAGGGATGCGCACACCTACCGTATTAAGACCCGCTGTCACGTTTTTTGCAACAACTGGCTTCGCGTTAAAAATAAGCGTTAATGCACCCGGCCAAAAGGCTTCCATCAATGCTTTCGCTTTATTTGAGACCTCTGTTACTAAACCATCTAGTTGTTCTTCATCACTAATATGAACAATTAATGGATTGTCGCTTGGTCTGCCTTTGGCTTCAAAAATGCGTTGAACTGCTTCCTCTGAAAACGCATTAGCACCAAGACCGTAAACCGTTTCAGTCGGAAACGCCACAAGCTTTCCATCCCTTATCCACATTCCCGCCTCTTGTAAATCAAGGATTTGCTCCTCACTTTCTTCTCCACTATCCACAACCCATGTTTTTGTTTGTTTATAACTCATCATCTGTTCGCCTCTTTCTTAGCTCCATTTTCCATTATAGCATTTTCACAAAACCTTTATATATCACCACTTAAGAGCAATCACTTAATAGATTGAATCTTATTATAGTAGGAAAAAACAGGTTATCCACGGTCTGTGGATAACCTGTTTATAAGTTGATAAATCACCCTTTTTTAAAATTGACCCTTTCGCTATTCACAGATATTATCCACAAATCCACAGCTTATTTTAAGAAGGCGAACAGTCATAAGACCAAACCGTTGCCTGATCTTCCTTCATGATGGCTTGAAAATGATCCATCTGTTGGATTTCATGTGGTATTGACGTTACTGAAAATTGTTCAAATCCAAGTGGCTCAAACAGTTCGGCTTTTCCCGAACTGAGCGCAAAAACGCGCTTTACACCTTCTGTATGGGCAAACGCCAATGCCAGCTGAATAAACTCGATCGCAGCCATTGAATGCGTTTTCTCACTGTCAATTACCATTGTTCTTAACAGGCCAACGTCACCAGATTTCTCCAGACCAACTGTACCAACAATCGATCCTGCTGCATTTTCCACAACAACAAATGAACAATTATCTTCTATTTGTGTCTGAGCGCCAACACGCGCAAATAAGTGCTGAATCGCCAGTAAGTCTGTTTGCTCCATTTTTCTAACCGTCAAAGACATCCAAGTCTCCCCCTTTTGTTTCATCCTATGAGGGAGCTTGTACCAATATTCCTATTATCCAAATAACCGATCCCAGACAGATTCAAACATATCAACAATAAAAAAAGAGGTTTCAACTTCTTCTTCCACTTCTTGCTCTTCCTGCAGTGTTTCCGCTTCTGTTTGTTTAGCCTCAGCATTATCCATATCAACAAAGCATAATGGTGGGAATAACACACACCACCAGTTCTCTCCTTGACCCTCACCAAGCGTAATAAGTACGGCTTCGTAAAGCCCAGCTGGATAAACGATATTTCCATACAATTTAGTTGGAAAAGAGACATCGCTGTCAAACGCTACTGTGAACGATTGGTCCAGCCCTTTTTTTGCTAACTCTGTAGCAACGATCTCTTCAAGCGTGGCCATGTTTCCTTGAATGACAGCAGCTGCGTCTTCAATTGAATCTAGCTCAGTTACCCATTTTGTTATTTCGGCATTGACTTCATCACGAATGTCACGCTTTACAGCTTGATCACTAATTGAATCGCTATTTGCTAATATACGTAAACGGATCGCATCTTCAGCACTCACTTCTTGATGAAACTGTCCTTCTGCTTGTGCGTTCTGCGCTTCCCAACTCATTAAACCGACGAATAAAGAGATTAATAGATAAATGATTGCTTTTGGTTTCAATGTAAGCACCGCCCCTTCCTCCATAGCTTGGTCAGGGGCGGCTTGATTTAAACGAAAAACCGTTCGACATTATGAACGACTCATATCTCCAGAAACAATAATCATTCGATCTTTTTTGTTTATATCAAAACAAATATCTACATTTGCATTGGGAAAAGCACTTTTGAATAATGCTTGTACGGCTTCTCCTTGCCCAGCTCCTATTTCAAGTCCAATAATTGAGTCGACCTTTGTATACTTGGGCATCTCACGCGCAAGTCGGCGATAGATCTCAAGGCCATCAACACCGGCAAATAGCGCCCCGTGCGGCTCGTACTCTCTCACTTGAATAGAGAGTGAATCTTTGTCACCTTCAGGAATATAAGGAGGATTTGAAATCAGTACATCAAACGTTTGCCCAGCGAGGGGGGCTAGTAAGTCCCCTTGGTGAAATTCCACAGCTGCACTTAAACGTACTGCATTTTCCTTTGCCACTTCAAGCGCCTGTTTCGATAGATCAATCGCTGCGACATGATCGTCCGGACGTTCTAACTTGATCGTGATTGCAATTGCCCCACTGCCTGTACCAATGTCAACAATGGAAAGTGGTTTCTCAGGCATTTTTTCAAGCAGTTGTGCTATGAGTTCTTCCGTTTCCGGTCGCGGAATGAGAACATGCTCAGAGACACGAAAAGTACGACCAAAAAACTGTTCACTTCCAATGAGGTGTTGCACCGGAATTCCGGTTGTTAATCTCTCCACATCAGCTTGAAAGGCAAGCCAAACCGGTTCACTCAGTTCATCGTGCATGCTCGCAAGTAATGAGGAACGTTCCATACCAGTGTGGTGACGTAGCAGCCACTCACCTGCTGGCGCTTCAAGTTCTTTTTCCAGCAAAAAAGACGAAGCCCAACGAAGAGCTTCGTATATTTTTGGTCCCATTATTCTGCAGCCCGCTTCATTGCTTCAGATTGCTCTTCGACAATAAGTGCATCGACAATTTCATCAAGCTGACCTTGAAGAATTTGTTCAAGCTTTTGAATCGTTAATCCAATGCGGTGATCTGTCACGCGGCTTTGCGGGAAATTGTACGTTCGAATGCGCTCTGAGCGATCTCCTGTACCAATTGCACTTTTACGAGCATCCGCATATTCAGCCTGAGCTTCCTGCTGAACTTTATCAAAAATACGTGCGCGGAGAACCTTCATTGCTTTTTCTTTGTTTTTAATTTGAGATTTTTCATCCTGACAAGAAACCACCGTATTAGTAGGTAAATGCGTTAAACGAACAGCCGACATTGTTGTGTTAACACTTTGCCCGCCTGGTCCGCTGGAAGTAAACGTATCTACACGAATGTCCTTCTCATGTATATCAATTTCAACCTCTTCTGCTTCTGGGAGAACGGCAACCGTCGCAGTAGATGTATGAATCCGACCACCTGATTCGGTTTTTGGTACACGCTGAACTCGATGGGCACCATTTTCATACTTAAGCTTTGAATAAGCACCTGTTCCATTTACCATAAAGATAATTTCTTTATAGCCACCAATTTCGTTCGCTTGAGCTTCGATGATTTCTGTTTTCCACCCTTGCATTTCTGCAAAGCGGTGATACATCTTAAACAAATCAGAGGCAAAAAGCTGCGCTTCATCTCCTCCAGCAGCCCCGCGGATTTCAACAATTACGTTTTTATTGTCATTCGGGTCCTTCGGAAGCAGTAAAATTTTTAATCGAGACTCAAGTTGCTCTTTCTGGTTTGTAAGCTCTTCTAATTCTTCTTTAACCATTTGGTACATTTCATCATCTAGCTTTTCTCCGAGCATTGCTTTTGCTTCAGCATGCTGTTCACTTGCTTGCTTGTATTCTCTATACGCTTGAACCGTCTCTTCAATTTGAGATTGTTCCTTCGAGTACTCTCTTAATTTGTTTGCGTCACTAATTACTTCAGGGTCACTTAACTGTTCGTTTAAATAATCGTAACGATCTTCTACCGATTGTAATCGTTCTAACATAATGTCACCTCATCTTTATTGCGGTGGATACCTTCCTCATTATAGTATATTGGCTTTACAGCGGTCAATGTGACTTCCAATCGGTTTGTTAACAGCTCATGACGGGAATACTAGCAATAATTCATTCTAAAGGCGGGATCTTATTGAGATATGTCATTATAGGTGGCGATGCTGCAGGTATGAGTGCGGCGATGCAGCTTGTTCGTAAAGATAACCAAGCGGATATTACCGTACTCGAAAAAGGAGAACATTATTCCTATGCTCAGTGCGGCCTACCTTATTGGATTGGTGGCGAAATCGACTCCGAAGAAAAGTTGGTCGCTCGCACGGCAGACACATACCGGACTAAATACGGCATTGATGCACGAACGAACCATGAAGTAACGTCAGTTGATGTGAGCAAAAAAATCGTTTACGGAGACCAATTCGAAGTACCCTACGATAAGCTCCTAGTCGCATCAGGAGCTAGACCCTTTATTCCAGACTGGAAAAACCCTGATTTAAAAGGGATATATACATTAAAAACGATTCCTGACGCAAAAAGAATACTCTCAGAAATTACTGGACAGAAACGCAACATTACCATTATCGGTGGTGGTTCAATCGGTCTTGAGATTGCTGAAAACGTCTGTAAAGATGGTCATCAAGTGCGCATTCTTGAGCGCTCCGCTCGACTCGCTATGAACTTCGACAAGGAGATGACCGATCACATCCACGAAAAAGCAATTGAAAAAGGCGTTCAGCTTGATTTAAACCACGATATTATCGGATTTAACGGCGATGATAACGGCAATGTAACAAGTATCGAGACCAACTTGTCTGTCTGTGAAACAGACCTTGTTATTGTTGCGGTTGGCGTCCGCCCGAACACACAGTTCTTGGAAGGAACGGGCATTCATTTTGACCAGAACGGCGCTGTTCGAGTCAACAGATACATGGAAACCAACATTGATTGCATATACGCAGCAGGTGACTGTGCAACCCAATACAACCGCATGATTCAAAAGGATACGTACGCCCCGCTTGGCACCCATGCCAATAAGCAAGGACGTATCGCCGGCTTGAACATGAGCGGAAATCCTAGAGCCTTTAAGGGCATTGTCGGAACGCAAATCTACAAATTTTTTGAGTTAACATTGGCGCGGACCGGTCTTTCCTCGCGTGAGATTGAGGAGATGGGCTTCCCTTATAAGTGCGTGCAAGCAAAACTCCCTCATGTCGCAGCTTATTATCCGACGCATGAACCACTTGTTATTCGCTTACAGTATCACGCTGAATCAGGGGCTGTTTTAGGTGGTCAGTTCATTGGCACAAAGGGTGTCGATAAGCGCTGCGATGTGTTAGCTACAGCGCTCTATCACGGGATGACGATGTTAGAGTTGGAAGACCTTGATTTAGGCTATTCTCCACCCTTTAACAGCGTCTGGGACCCATTACAGCAAACCGCCCGCAGACGTTCATAACAAAGAAGCACCTCGATCTCATGTCGAGGTGCTTTTTTTTAGCGGACGTGCACACGATACCTTGGAATCTCTGATTTAAACGCTCGGTTCAAATCAATTAAATGCTGTTCCGTCTCTTTTTTGCTCCAATGCTCATTCGGATGGGCCTTTACATAGATGTGACCTCCGTTTACAAAGGCAGTTCCTGAACGAAAGCCCTGCTTCGTTACAATACCTTCGACCTGACGGGCATCCTCTTCAAGCGTGCGGTGCGGTACGCTTGGATTAATATAACTTGTGCCCAAATTCGTCTGACCAGGCTCAAACGTTTCTCCCTGCATATGCTCAAAGTTTAATGGACCCGGTCCAAATGCACCCATGCCGTAATCATGCTTTTGATGAATGCTGTTTGCATCCATGCCCTCCGTTGAACAACCTGTTAAAACAAAAAGCGCAACTAAACCTACTTTAATCACTCTCATGCGTTTCCCCCTTTTGCCAAGACCATGGCAATGCTTAGGGTTCCACAGACAGGGGCTTCACATGCAGCAGTTACAGTGGTGGGTTTTTATGGCATTTGCGGCAAACAGGATAGTAGGAATCGTTGCCTCCAATCTGAATCTGGTCGCCTGTATAAATCGGTTTATTGTCTTCATCAACCCTTAAATTCATTAGCGCTTTTTTATGACAGAACCAGCAGATTGTTTTCATTTCTTCAATTTTATCTGCATATGTAAGCATATATTGACTACCTTCAAATAATTCATTTTGAAAGTCATTTTTTAATCCAAAAGCCATGACAGGAATGGTTAATTCGTCGACAATTCTTGTTAACTGCAGCACATGTTCTTTTGACAGAAATTGAACTTCATCAATCAAGATACAGTATGGTTTCTCTTTACAAGCTTGAACAATTTCAAAAATATCAGTTGTTGGGAAGACAGACAATGCCTTTCTTCGTAACCCAATTCGACTTGAGACATAACCCACTTCATCACGTGTGTCAATTCCAGATGTAAAAATCAGAACCGGCTTATCTTGTTCCTCGTAGTTATTTGCTACTTTTAGAATTTCGATCGATTTTCCGCTGTTCATCGCGCCATACTTGAAAAAAAGCTGCGCCATAAGCTCCCCCCTTACCCTCTTTGCCACACACAAAAAAAACAGGCAAAAGGTTTGCCTGTTTCTTGTATCTTATAGGTTGTACTTCTTCTTAAATTTATCGACACGACCACCTGCATCAGCAAGCTTTTGCTTACCAGTGTAGAACGGGTGCGAATCAGAAGAAATCTCAACTTTAATGAGTGGATACGTATTACCGTCTTCCCACTCAATTGTTTCACCAGAACCACGAGTTGATCCAGTTAAGAATTTAAAGCCTGTGCTTGTATCCAAGAATACAACTTTTTGATATTTTGGATGGATTTCTGTTTTCATGTGTTTCATCTCCTTTTGCCCTGAATCTCTTCGAAACAGAGTTTTCCTCACATAATCGAAATTATAACAAGGTCCTTCTCGATTTGCAAGATGAACTTTATTCAAATGTTTATTTCCGCTTTTTTCCTGCCATTTCTTTTTCCATGGCTTCAAAGAACTCTAAGTTTGTTTTCGTGTCTTTTACTCGACGAATGAATTGATCGGTAAAATCCGGTGACTCATTCATGGTTTTACGAATCGTCCAGAGCTTATCAAGCTGTGGTTTTGGCATAAGCAACTCTTCTTTGCGCGTTCCAGATCGACGGATGTCGATAGAAGGGAAGATGCGTCTCTCTGCCAAGCGACGATCAAGATGTAGCTCCATGTTTCCAGTCCCTTTAAATTCTTCATAAATCACGTCATCCATGCGTGAACCGGTATCAACTAAAGCAGTCGCTAAAATCGTCAAGCTTCCACCCTCTTCAATATTTCTTGCAGCACCAAAGAATCGTTTTGGCCGGTGGAACGCCGCAGGATCAATACCACCAGAAAGAGTACGACCGCTCGGTGGAATAACTAAGTTGTACGCACGAGCAAGACGCGTAATGGAATCCATTAAAATAACCACGTCTTTTTTATGTTCAACTAAACGCATTGCTCGTTCTAACACAAGTTCGGCTACTTTGATATGGTTTTCAGGCACTTCATCAAAAGTTGAACTTACAACTTCTCCTTTAATTGATCGTTCCATGTCAGTTACTTCTTCCGGGCGTTCATCAATAAGAAGGACAATGAGCTCAACATGCGGATGCTTTTCCGCAATGCTATTAGCAACTTCTTTCATTAGTGATGTTTTTCCGGCTTTTGGAGGAGCTACAATTAATCCACGTTGACCAAATCCGACCGGCGAAATCATATCAATGATTCGAGAAGAAACACGTCCTGGTTTTGATTCCAGATCAATCTTTACATCGGGGTACAGAGGCGTTAGCGCTGGGAAATGAGGTCGCTCTCTCGCTGTTTCAGGCGCATCACCGTTGACAGCCTCCACATGTAGCAGACCATGGTAACGCTCATTGTCTTTCGGTGGTCTTACTTTTCCAGAGACCTTGTCCCCATTACGTAAATCAAAGCGACGAATTTGTGAAGCCGATATATAGATGTCTTCCGTACTTGGTAAATAATTAATCGGTCTTAAGAAACCAAACCCTTCACTCTGAATGATCTCGAGAACGCCTTCCATAAATAAAAGACCATCTTGTTCAGCTTGTCCTTTTAAAATAGCAAAAATCAATTCTTTTTTTGTTAGTTTACTGTAATAAGAGACTTTAAATGTTTTAGCTTGTTCATAAAGCTCTTTCAGCTTCATGCTTTCTAAATCAGCAATACTTACGCTCACTAAAGGTCACCACACTTCTATAAATATTCTTTTTTATTTAACGGTAAACGTTTAGCCACCGTATTTAGTTGTTTTTAAATGAGAATGAACAAAGGAAGGAAATTGGAGAAAGTTTTTTGATGAAGGGTATTCTAACGTTTATTTTAACCATATCTGTGTAAAATAATCAATCATAAATAAGGGAGATCCGTAAATCCCCCTCAACTATTAACGTATAACCAATCCTGGTTTTTTCTTCATGCTGTGTGTTCCATCAACGAATCGAACCGTTCCAGACTTCGCTCGCATAACGATTGATTGGGTAACGGCGTTCATCCCTTTATAACGCACTCCTGTTAAAAGTTCTCCGTCCGTTACACCTGTAGCAGCAAAGATACAATCATCGCCTTTTACTAAGTCTTCCATTCTAAACAACTTATTGACGTCTTCAATGCCCATTTTCTTACAACGTTCTAATTCACCATCAGATTGAGGAAGCAAGCGGCCTTGGAAGTCACCACCAAGACATTTCAAGCCAGCAGCAGCCAAGACGCCCTCAGGAGCTCCACCAGAACCCATTAATAAATCAACGCCTGTATCATCAAATCCCGTATTAACAGCCGCTGCAACATCGCCGTCAGGTAGCAGTTTAATGCGAGCTCCTGCTTTACGCACATCATGAATTAGTTTCTCATGACGCGAACGGTTTAATATAACAACTACTAAGTCCTCAATGTCTTTGTTTTTTGCTCTTGCTACCGCTTTTAAATTATCAAGTACTGGCGCATCAATATCGACATTTCCTACTGCTTCAGGGCCTACTGCTAGTTTATCCATATACATATCAGGTGCATGTAGCAAGTTACCATGATCTGCCACAGCTAGCACAGCTAAGGCATTCCATTGACCGTAAGCAACAATATTTGTTCCTTCTAGTGGATCAACGGCCACGTCAACTCGTGGACCATAGCCATTTCCTAGTTTCTCACCAATATAAAGCATTGGTGCTTCATCCATTTCTCCCTCACCAATGACGACGGTTCCTTTCATTGGAATCGTATCAAACACATCACGCATTGCTTCAGTTGCTGCACGGTCAGCCTCTTCCTTATTGCCTCTTCCCATCCAACGTCCTGATGCAAGCGCTGCTGCTTCTGTTACACGGACAAGCTCCATTGATAAACTACGTTCCATTTAATGTATCCTCCTGATTGACTTTCTTCTATGCTTGCTTAGCTTGTTCAATCTCTTCTTCATTTAATTCTTCGCGCCAAATCTTTGCGCCTAGATTGCTTAACTTTTCTTCTAAATGTTCATAGCCACGATCAACATGTTCGAGACCGGATACTTCGGTAATGCCATCAGCCATTAGACCAGCAATTATTAAAGCAGCGCCTGCTCGCAGATCACTCGCGCGAACATTTGCCCCTTGCAACGACGATTTCCCGTTTACAATGGCTGAACGACCTTCGACCTTTACACTTGCACCCATACGTCTGAGTTCATCCACATGTTTAAATCTGGCATCATAAATTGTATCAGTCACGATGCTCGTTCCTTCAGCGCTTGTCAGTAGACTGGTAAAAGGCTGTTGCAGATCCGTTGGAAAACCAGGATAGACAAGGGTTTTAATATCGACACCTTTTTTTGCAACGCCCCTGCTTATGATAATTTGATCATCATCCACCTCAACATCTGTACCAATTTCGCGAAGCTTCGCCGTAACAGATTCAACATGCGTTGGAATAATGTTCTCAATTCTCACCTTTTGCCCAATTGCCGCGGCCATAATCATATACGTTCCCGCTTCAATTCGATCGGGGATGATCGAATGCGTACAGCCATGAAGCTGATCGACTCCATCAATTCGAATGACGTTCGTGCCAGCTCCTTTTATCCGTGCACCCATACTAGATAACAGCGTTGCCACATCAATAATTTCTGGCTCTTTCGCTGCATTTTCGATGACTGTTCTACCTTTAGCTCGCACGGCAGCAAGCATAATATTTATTGTTGCCCCAACACTAACAACGTCTAAATAGATTTTCGCACCATAAAGTTCATCCGCACGCAAATAAATCGCACCTTGCTCGTTTGTTACTCTTGCGCCAAGTGCCTGAAAACCTTTAATATGCTGGTCGATCGGTCTCGGACCTAGATTACATCCACCAGGAAGACCAATTACGGCTTTTTTAAACTTACCAAGCATCGCACCCATTAAGTAATAAGAAGCTCGTAATTTTTTCACTCGACCATTCGGAAGCGGCATGGCAACCATGTTCTCTGGATGAATTTTCATCATCTGCTGATCCATTTCAACCTCGCCACCAATTTCTCGAAGCAATTCAGCGAGAAGCTCCACATCAGAAATAGCGGGTAGATTATCAATCACAACAGGACTATCCGCTAGAATAGCTGCTGGAATTAAGGCGACCGCACTGTTTTTCGCACCGCTTATTTGTACCGAACCTTCAAGCGTGTGGCCACCTTCAATTAGTAACTTATGCATCAAAATCCCTTCCTTTACTACCAGTTAATCATACGTGTGCCGCATAACCAAACTTCGTTAAAAGCGGTTGGATTCCATCATTACGTCTGTTTACTTGTTCCAATCAGCTAAGAATGCTTCAATTCCTTTATCTGTTAACGGATGAAGCGTCAATTGTTTAATTACTTTTAATGGAATGGTTGCAATATGTGCGCCTCGTTTTGCTGCTTCGTTTACATGAATTGGATGACGAACGGAGGCAGCAATGATTTGTGTAGGCAAACCATGCGTATCAAAAATCGTTTTTAGATCAGAGATTAATTGAAGACCATCATGCCCAATATCATCTAGTCTTCCTAAGAAAGGTGATACGTATGTTGCTCCAGCACGCGCTGCTAGAAGAGCTTGAGGTACGGAGAAAATGAGCGTTACGTTTGTTTTAATTCCCAGCTCACTAAAGGCATGAACTGCTTTTAACCCATCAACTGTCATCGGTACTTTTACCGTGATATTTTCCGAGATTGCAGCTAATTCTTTTCCTTCTTTAATCATGTTTTCAGCGTCTAAAGCAATAACCTCTGCGCTTACACTTCCAGGCACAACTGCGGCAATTTGTCGGATTCGCTCGTGGAAATCAACGTTTTCCTTTGCTACTAATGATGGATTTGTTGTAACCCCATCTAATATTCCAAGCTCTTTCGCCTCTTTAATTTCGTCTAAATTGGCTGTATCAATAAAAAATTTCATACGTATCCCCTTTCTAAAAAAACGGTTACATTTAAAATGAAAATAAAAGCAGCCGTCGGGACTGCTTTTATTCGATTTGCAATCAGCTTATTATGCTTTGTTTGAAGAACCAAATTCTTTCATTTTGCCAATGACTGTTGCTTTGATGGCATCACGAGCTGGTCCTAAATATTTACGTGGGTCATATTGCTCTGGTTGAGCTTCAAGTGTCTCACGAACTGCTTTAGCAGATGAAATCTGGCTTTCCGTGTTTACATTGATCTTCGCATGACCAAATTCAATTGCTTTTTGAACATCTTTTGTCGGAATCCCTGTTCCACCGTGTAATACGAGTGGAATACCTACCATAGAATCAATCGTCTTCATATGATCAAAACCAAGGTTTGGTTCACCTTTGTAAGGACCGTGCACAGAACCAAGAGCAGGAGCAAAACAATCAACGCCTGTTGCTTCAACAAGCTCTTTACACTCTTCAGGAATCGCGTATGCCGCTTCAGCATCACTTACAACAAGATCATCTTCTTGTCCACCAATGCGACCAAGTTCAGCTTCAACAGAGACACCAAGTGCGTGTGCAACATCAACAACGCGCTTTGTTAAGGCGATGTTTTCAGCAAGCGGATAATGGGAACCATCAATCATGACAGAAGTGAATCCAGCATGAATCGCTTCAACACATTTCTCAAAACTTGAACCGTGATCAAGGTGAATTGCAACTGGTACAGTGACATTGTATTCTTCCATCAAGTTTGTAACCAATCCGACAACGGTTTTAAATCCACCCATGTAACGAGCGGCACCTTCGGAAACACCAAGTATAACAGGAGATTTCTCTTCTTCTGCTGCTTGTAGAATCGCTTGAGTAAACTCAAGGTTGTTTAAATTAAATTGTCCAACAGCGTAGCTTTCCGCTTTCGCTTTGTTCAACATTTCTTTCATAGACACTAAAGGCATAATTGTCCTCCTTAAATTCTCTGCAACAGACGGAACGAGGGTCCAACATTTCTTTGTTAAAATAACCTCAGATAGTGAAGTTATGTACGTTAGCAAAAAAACGCTGTTATTCGACTTCATCTCTGCACACTAATACATAGATCGTGTCCATTATAGCATAACTTTTTTGGATGTAACGTAGGAAAGAGACGGAAATTCTAAGAAAGCGATACCAATTTACGATTGGATCAGCTGATCAAATTTTTTCGGATTGCTTGACGAACATCAGAAATATCAAACGGTTTTGCCATATAGCTGATCGCACCATTTTCCAGTGCTTCATTAACCATTTTTAGTTCTCCATAAGCCGTCATCATAATGACTTTAATAGATGGCTGTCTTTGTTTTAATTGCTTTAGTATTTCAACACCGTCCATGCCAGGTATTTTCATATCTAATAAAACAATGCTAATATCCTCCATTGCCTGGATATCCAATGCCTCTTTCCCATTCGCTGCTTGAAACATCTCATAACCATCTTTTTGTAACACCTCAGTTAACAGAACTCTTATTCCGAACTGATCATCAACGATAAGCACTTTATGGTTCATACGAATCCTCCCTTTACTCCCAACGTATATTCTAATCTAATTCGCGTTTTTTCTTCCCATTCCTTTATTTATTTGCAATCCACGCACCTTCCCTCTAAAATGATAGGCAAATCATTTGGTTTGAAAGGATACGAGTATTTTGGATAAAATGTACACGACACAACTGACCGGTTTGTTCAAAAAAATAAATGAAACACAGGTTGAATCATTTGAAGATGCAGGCAGGTTACTTGCCCAAGCTCTTTCCGCTGATGGCACACTTTACGTTAAGGCATTCGATCCATTTGGCGCACTTGAACTTGCTGTAACAGCTGGTTCTGAACCTCTGCCGCATTCCACGATTCTAGACAATCAGCAGCTGACGTCTCGAGACCGAGTCTTATTGTTTTTATCAGACACATCAGAAAATCAAGCACTAGCATTACTAGAATTATGCCAACGATCGCAAACACCGACAATTGTTGTTGCATCTAAACAAATGGACTCTATTGCAGATGCGTGTGATGTGCTTTTAGTTACTCATGCAACAAAAGGGCTTGTCCCTGATGATAAAGGAAATCGCATTGGTCATCCAGGTACAATTGCCGCTCTATTTCTTTATAACCAACTTCACCTTCTTGTTCAAGACATTCTTACTGAATTTGAAGACTAAAAAGCAGGGATTCCTCCCTGCTTTATTTTTCTAATAAGCGTACACCAACGCTTACGTCTAAGGATTGCCCACCACCACGATAAACACCTTCAACTGGGCTAACGTCCGCATAATCTCTGCCTGTGCAAACAATGATATGATTTTCCAAGGCTTCCACATTATTCGTTGGGTCAAGTCCAATCCAACCAATACCGGGGGCCATAATTTCTACCCAAGCGTGACTAGCCGCATCTCCAATTAAAGCAGAATCTTCTCCGACATAGAGATAACCACTTACGTAACGTGCTGGAATTTTTTGTGAGCGTAAGATCCCGAGCATTACATGGGCATAATCTTGACAGACTCCCCGCATAGACTCGATGACCGTGTTCGCTTGCGTGTTTACATCGGTAGCATCCGTATCATAAGTAAATTTTTCAAACAAATAGGACATAAGGTTCTTGGAAAAAACGAGCGGATTTGATGCATCGCCTACTTCAGTTACAACCTTTTCTGCTTGATCAAATGAGATCGACGTATAAGGCGTTTGTTTTAGTGAAGCAAGGTATTGGTTTTGAAACAGCTCCGAATGAAAGATACGCTTCATTTCCGTTGTGTAATCAAGATGATCGATAATTGGGCTTCTTTGTACACTTATAATCGACGTTGTCTTAATTTCTAAATATTGATGGGATTGCGCGATAAAAAAGGTCTCTACATTATTCCCCCAAATATCCACCTGCTGGGCCGTTGTTGATGCAGGATTAATATCAGCTCGATAAGACAGCAATCGCTGTAACTCGTCCGTCTTTGGTTTTAAGCGAAACGAATTTAAGCTTTGCTCAACCGCTGTTTCATAATAGAACCGATTGGTATGAATAATTTCTGCTTTCATCTTTGTATCCCCTCTTCATGAAGTTGATGCCACTACCTATAACCGAATCGAGCTCTTCTGAAACATCGATTTTTTTTATAATTTTATCATTTCAAACAATAAACAAGGGCTTCCACAAAAAAAGATACAGCATATGCTGTATCTTAAGCTTGTCCTTCCAAGGAAGCACGGATAAATTCTCTAAATAGTGGTTGAGGTCTTGTTGGTCTTGAAACAAATTCAGGATGGAATTGACTCGCTACAAAGAACGGATGGTTCGCCACCTCAATAATTTCAACTAAGCGTCCATCTGGGCTTGTTCCAGAAAAGATAAACCCAGCCTGCTCCATTTTCTCACGGTACTCATTATTAAACTCGTAGCGATGACGATGACGCTCATAAATCACTTCTTCACCATACGCTGTGCGAGCAACCGTACCTTCTTGTAACTTACATGGATATAGTCCAAGACGAAGCGTTCCACCTAAGTCCTCTACATCCTTTTGTTCAGGTAAGAGATCAATAATTGGATAGGGTGTTTCAGGATTTAACTCAGCTGAGTTTGCTCCATCTAAACCTAGCACCGTTCTCGCAAACTCAACCGACGCTAGCTGCATACCAAGACAAATTCCTAAGAACGGAATTTTATTCTCGCGGGCATAACGTGTTGCTTCAATCTTACCTTCAATACCACGATCACCAAATCCACCTGGAACTAGAACTCCGTCCACATCCTGCAGCAGTTCAGCAACGTTTGCAGCTGTTACTTGTTCTGAGTAAACCCATTTAATATCAATATCAGCATCAACATTGTAACCAGCATGACGAAGCGCTTCCGCTACTGACAAGTAAGCATCCTGTAGTTCAACATACTTTCCAACTAATGCAATACGTACTTTCTTTGATAAATGGTTTACGCGATCAACAAGTGCATTCCACTCGTCCATATTCGCTTTCCCAGGATTTAACTTCAAATGATCACAAACAATTTGATCAAGATTCTGCGCTTGAAGATCAAGCGGTACTTGGTAAAGCGTATCCGCATCTCTCGCTTCAATAACTGCTTCTTTTCGAATATCACAGAAAAGGGCGATCTTATCCTTCATTTCACTTGGTACTGGACGCTCTGTCCGCACCACAATGACGTTTGGTTGAATACCAAGAGAACGTAATTCTTTTACAGAGTGCTGCGTTGGTTTTGATTTCATTTCTCCCGCTGCTTTTAAGTAAGGAATTAACGTACAGTGTAAATAAAGCACATTATCCATGCCCACATCACTTTTAATTTGGCGAATTGCTTCTAGAAACGGTAAGCTCTCAATATCGCCGACAGTTCCACCAATCTCCGTAATAACAACATCTGCACCTGTTTCGCGACCTGCTCTAAAAACACGCTCTTTAATTTCATTCGTAACGTGAGGAATAACTTGTACCGTTCCGCCAAGATAATCGCCACGACGTTCTTTTTTCAATACAGTTGAATAAACGCGTCCTGTTGTTACGTTTGAATTCTGGCTTAAATTAATATCAATAAATCGTTCATAGTGACCTAAGTCCAAATCGGTTTCCGCACCATCATCGGTTACAAATACTTCCCCATGCTGATAAGGACTCATTGTTCCTGGGTCGACGTTAATGTATGGATCAAACTTTTGAATGGTTACTTTCAAACCTCGGTTTTTTAATAAACGACCAAGAGAAGCGGCAGTAATACCTTTCCCTAAAGAAGAGACAACTCCACCTGTTACAAAGATATATTTTGTTGACATCACATTTCCTCCTTCAATTTTAAGGGGATCTTGAATTTATACGTACATCTATCAAAAAAAAAAAAAAAACAAAAGTGACACGTCACCCATAGATGGGGGCGCACTTTTGTTTATCATTTCCATTATATAAGCTCATGATGAGCCCAAAAATGATTTTACCGACTCCTACCTCAGAAGTCAAGAAAACAATTAATCTTCTTCTTCCTCGGATTGGTCCTCTTCCTCGTCACCATAGTCATCTAGATCTTCATCTTTATCAGAGAATTCATCGCTATCATCTTCTTCATCGTCATCTTGATCTTCTTCATCAGCCAATTCATCAAGCTCATCCTCAAGATCTTCGAACTCGTCTTCCTCTAGCTCGTCATCCAGTAGATAATCCTCGTCTTCATCATCTTTATTTTTCTTACGACGTTTAGCTGGTTTAACTGAACTTGTAATTTCTTCTTCCGACTGTTCATGTGGATACCATGCTTTTAAACCCCACTGATTATCGCCAAGCGTTAAAAAGCGTCCATCAATATTAAGGTCTGTATATAAAAAGGAAATTTTTGCATCCATTTCAGATTTTGAGAGTCCTTTTCGTTTTGCAACTTCCTCCAGCAAATCATAAAAATTATAAGACTTATGTTCACTTACCATAAGCGCATAAGCCGTCTCTACCATGGACATTTCTGCAAGTTCTTCTTTACTTAAGGCATTTAATTCAACCACAACCGAGCACACCCTTTCCATCATCATCCAAATTAGTCTCGCCTATCTATTGTAAGCCATTAGCTGATAAAATCATACGTCCCATTATAAACAAGAATAAAGTTTATTACCAGTTAAAATCAAAAAACCGCAGGCGTTATCGCCACGCGGTATTTATTGCACATAAGACGCAAGTAGCTGCTTTGTCTGTTGCTCAATGTATTCATCAATATCTTGATTCTTTTGGACGGCCCAACGTCTAAATGTCCACATCTGACCTAAAACGAGGATGTTGTGAGCAAGCAGATCTTGTTCCTTCTCTGAAATGGTCATTTCGTTGCTTTTGGCACACTCTCTAATGAAAGAAGTCATAAGCGTAACCATCTCAAACTCTTTTTTTAATACATAGGGAAGTGTCTCTTTTGGCAATGACTTTGTTTCCTGATACATAACAAGAACTTCTTCTTGCTTCTCATTCACAACAGAGAAATAAGCACGGATGGCTTTTTTTAAACGCTCTAATGCTGTCCCCTTAGAATCGAGTTGACTGGTTACACTGTCCATCACTTCATCATAAATGGAGTCACACACTAAATACAGTACATCTTCTTTAGTCCCAATGTATTCGTAAAGTGTTCCAATACTAAATCCAGATTCTTTCGCGATTTCTCGAGTTGTTGTCCGGTGAAAGCCTTTTTCTATAAAGAGACTGACCGCTCCTTTTATCATCTGTTCTCGCCGTTTTTTAATTAATTGTTCATCTTTAACCATCGATGGAACGATCTTTTTAGTCATGTTCTCAACCTACTCCCTGCTACATGATTGCCACCGTTATCGTATCATGAAGTAATTATTCCTGCATCTAGCTAGATAAATGCCGCGAAATGACCATCTGTTGAATTTCACTTGTTCCTTCATAAATCTCACACACTTTTGCATCCCTAAAAAAGCGCTCCACCGGGTACTCTTTCATATAACCATAGCCGCCGAATACTTGAATGGCTTTCGTTGAAACATCCATTGCTGTGCGAGAAGCAAACAACTTAGCCATAGATGCTTCTTTCGCACATGGTAGACCTTGTTCTTTTAGGAAAGCCGCTGCGTAAGTAAGGTGCTTAGCAGCTTCTGTATCTGTGGCCATGTCAGCAAGCTTAAACGCTAAACCTTGATGTTCAAGCAGCTTCTTGCCAAATTGCTTTCGCTCGTTTGCGTAACCACTTGCAGCTTCAAGCGCCGCTTCAGCTATTCCAAGCGACTGTGCCGCGATGCCGATCCGTCCTGAATTTAAATTGGCTAGCGCAATTTTTAATCCTTCACCTTCTTCACCAAGCAGCTGAGAGCGACTTAGACGACAGTCTTCAAACAACACTTCTGTCGTGGAAGATCCATAAAGTCCAAGTTTCTTTTCTTTCTTTCCAATTAAGAGTCCTTCGGTGCCATCTTCTACAATAAAACAAGAGATTCCTTTAGAACCCGCGCTTGGATCCGTTACCGCAAAGACAAGGTACGTTCCTGCTTCGCCCCCATTGGTAATAAACACTTTTGAACCATTTAAAACGTAGTTATCTCCATCTTTTACCGCTCTCGTCTGCAACCCTTTTGCATCACTACCGGCATTGGGCTCAGTTAAACAAAAAGCGCCGATCATTTCACCAGAAGCGAGTCTAGGAACATATTTTTGCTTTTGCTCTTCTGTACCATATAAAACAATCGGTACTGTTCCAACGGATGTATGAACGCTCATAATCAAGCCGATGCTCGCACTAACTTTCGAGATTTCATGTACGGCAATGATGTAAGAAACAAAATCCATTCCAGCCCCGCCATATTTTTCAGGAATGGGTACACCGAGCAAGCCTAAATCCCCCATTTTTTTCAAAACATCACGTGGGAAGTACTCTTCTTCTTCCATTCTTTCAATGACAGGTGTAATTTGTTCTCTTGCAAACTCCTGCACCATTTTTTTCATCATTAATTGTTCTTCGTTGAACATCACGTTACTCATACTGGAAGAACCCCCTACCTGATTTTTTCCCTAACCAACCAGCTTGAACATACTTTTTCAGCAACGGGCACGGTCTGTACTTGTCATCACCAAAACCTTCATGGAGTACATTCATAATCGATAAACAAGTATCCAATCCAATGAAATCAGCCAGTGTAAGTGGCCCCATTGGGTGGTTCATTCCAAGTTTCATAACCGTATCAATGTCTTCAGCGGACGCAACTCCTTCATACAAAGTAAAAATCGCTTCATTAATCATCGGCATTAGAATACGATTTGAAACAAATCCAGGGAAGTCCTCAACCGAGACAGGCACTTTATCAAGCTGCTTTGATAAACTTACAATGGTTTCAAATACATCATCCGTTGTAGCAAGACCGCGAATGACCTCAACTAGCTTCATGCGCGGAACTGGATTCATGAAATGCATACCGATGACACGCTCAGGTTTTTGCGTGACGCTTGCTAAGTCTGTTATTGGCAACGAGGATGTATTTGTCGCTAAAATTGTCTTCGGTCCAACAACTTGATCAAGCTCTGCAAATATCTGTTTCTTAATCTCCATATTCTCAGTTGCTGCCTCTATGACAAGATCCATCTCGTTTGCTACGCTTAAATCCGCAGTTGGATGAATCTGCTCAAGCGTTGATTGCACATCTTCCTCGGCAGCGTATCCTTTAGCAATTAATTTCCGCAAACGAGCTTCCATCGCTGTTTTTCCTTTGATTGCAAGAGCTTCTTCACGATCGTGTAAGGAAACGGAAAATCCCTTTGCCGCAAACACTTCAGCAATACCTGCACCCATCTGTCCGGCACCAATGACCATTACATTTTTAATCATTCCTGACCCTCCACATGAATTAATACCGCATCTCCTTGACCACCACCACTGCAAATGGAAGCAATGCCATATCCTCCGCCACTACGCTTCAGTTCGTACGCCAGCGCAAGCACGATTCGAGCCCCACTTGCGCCGATTGGATGACCATATGCAACCGCACCACCGTTGACATTTACTTTCTCTTCATCAAGCCCCGCTAACTGATTGCTTGCTAGCGCAACGGCTGCGAACGCTTCGTTAATTTCAAAGCGTTTAATCTCCGCAAGCTCAATTCCAGCTTTATCCAACAACGTCTTAATGACGAGTCCTGGTGTTTTCGGAAAATCCTCTGGGGCAACCGCAATTCGATCATGTGCAACAATTGTTGCTAATACTTGCTTTTGCTCTTGCTTTGCTCTTGCTTCACTCATAAGCACCATTGCACAAGCACCGTCATTTACCCCAGGGGCGTTTCCTGCAGTGATCGTTCCATCTTTTCCAAACGCAGGCTTAAGTGATGCAAGCGCTTCTTTCGTTGTTCCTGCGCGAGGTGCCTCATCCTGTTTAACAACTGTTGTACCCTTTCGAGACTTCACTTCTACCTGTACGATCTCCTCACTCATGATACCGCTTTCAATCGCCTCAACTGCTTTTTGTTGGCTTCTTTCCGCCCATCGATCCTGCTCAGCTCGTGAAAGATTCAACTCTTCTGCTGTTTGATTGCCGTAAACACCCATATGAACATTCGTAAAAGAACAGGTTAAACCGTCATAAACCATACCATCTATTAGCGACGTATCTCCCATTCTTGCCCCGAACCGGGCTTTTGGCATATAGTAAGGCGCGTTTGACATCGACTCCATGCCACCTGCTAAGATGACTTCTGCTTCGTTGGCACGAATGGCTACGTCAGCCATCGTAATGGCGCGCATTCCTGAAGCGCAGACTTTATTAATTGTTTCCGTCTTAACCGACCATGGCAGCCCTGCATGTTGCATGGCCTGTCGTGATGGCAGCTGACCAACTCCTGCTTGAAGCACGTTGCCCATAATGACCTCATCAACTTGATCAGTAGCAATATCACCTCGCTTTAACGCTTCTTTTAATGCGATTCCACCTAACTCTGTTGCTTTTAATGAAGCGAGAGCTCCACCCATTTTTCCAATTGGAGTGCGTGCGCCACTAACTATAACGGTTTTCATCGACCTGTCTCCTTTATCCGAGCGAACGCTCGGTCACTAATTTTGGGAAAACAAGATTCGCTAAGCGAATCTTGTTAAGCTGTCTGTTCCATTGATTTCTCTAAAATCTCTGCTACGTCGAGCGTTTGAACGTCATCTTCTTTTTCTAATGCTTTTGTTCCATCACTTAACATCGTTAAACAATACGGACAGGCGCTCCCAATAACGGATGGAGCAACTGCAAGAGCTTGTTCAGCACGAGCTACGTTTACGCGCTGGCCTTTGTCTTCTTCCATCCACATTAGGCCTCCACCTGCGCCACAACACATACCATTCTCACGGTTGCGCTCCATCTCAACAACTTTTACTCCAGGCACATGTTTCAAAATTTCTCGTGGCGGATCATATACATCATTATATCGTCCAAGATAACAAGAATCATGGAACACAATTGTTTCATTTACTTCTTTCGTCGGAACTAGCTTACCTTCCTGCAACAATTTTGCAAGAAGTTCCGTATGATGATAAACTTCAACATTTTCTAGACCAAAATCAGGATACTCATTCTTCAACGTATTGTATGCATGTGGATCAATTGTCACGATTTTTTTGACATTGTTTTTCTGGAACAGTTCAATGTTAGCGCTTGCAAGTTCTTGGAATAAAAATTCATTTCCTAAGCGTCTTGGTGTATCGCCCGAGTTTTTCTCTTTGTTGCCAATGATCGCAAATGAGACACCTGCAAGATTTAATAATTTAGCAAACGATTGTGCAACCTTTTGACTGCGATTATCGTATGCACCCATTGAACCTGCAAAGAATAAGTATTCGAATTCCTCGCCTTTTTTACTTAACTCCTTCACGGTAGGTACGTCAATATCATCACGACCATCACGCCAGTTTTCGCGTTCTTTCCGGCTAATTCCCCAAGGATTTCCTTGACGTTCAATGTTTTGCATGGCTCGCTGTGCATCAGGATCCATTTTGCCTTCGGTTAAAACAAGATAACGACGTAAATCAATAATTTTATCAACATGTTCATTCATTACCGGACATTGATCTTCACAATTGCGGCATGTTGTACAAGCCCAGATCTCCTCTTCAGTAATAACATCGCCGATTAAAGATACATCGTAGCCAGCTGCCGCCTCATCTCTGCCTTTTGAAGCAAGTGTGTTTGCTTGTGTTCCGCCAAAAGCATATGCTGGCATCCACGGTGTGCGTGACGTAATCGCTGCCCCTTTTTCCGTTAAATGATCGCGCATCCGCAATAATAAATCCATTGGCGAGAGCATTTTACCTGTTCCCGTAGCTGGACACATATTCGTACAACGACCGCATTCGACACACGCGTATAAATCAAGTAGCTGTTTTTGATTAAAATCTTCTATCTTCCCCACACCAAAGCTTTCCGCCTCTTCATCTTCAAAGTCAACTGTAGCAAGACGACCGACCTTGTGCGTTCTTCCTAAAAATACATTTGCAGGTCCAGCAATTAAATGCGCGTGCTTTGATTGCGGTACGTACACTAAAAAAGTAAGCAAGAACAAGAGGTGAGCCCACCAAAAGACAAAAAACAGCGTACTGGCTACTGAAACAGGAATACTGCTAGCAGCAAAAGCAACTGCTGACGCTAGTGGCTCGTAAAACGATAGCTCCTTACCCAGCCAGATCATTTCCATTCCTTTTGCGATTGTCTTGGAGATCATTAATCCACCAATAAAAATGAGGACAAGCCCGGCTTTCCAACCACGTTTAAGACGGACAAGCTTTTCCATATAGCGGCGGTAAAATGCCCAGACAACAGCAACTAAAATCATGGCCACGACAATCTCTTGCATAAGCGTAAAATAAGGATAAACTGGCCCTAATGGCAAGTGACTTCCCGGGTTTAAGCCTTTCCAGATTAAATCGATTGCCCCAAGCTGCACAAGCAGGAACCCATAGAAAAAGAGAATATGAATGAACCCACTTTTCTTATCTTTCATTAATTTTTTATGACCAAATACATTTTTCCAGATTTCTTGCATCCGTTCATTCATCGAATGGTCGAATTCTGCTTTTTTACCCAATTGAATAAATTTAATGCGTGTGATGACAAGATAAGCAAACAAGAAAACAGCGTAACCGGTTACAAGAATAAATAAAGCCCAGTTTGTTATGAGTAATGCTGTATTGACTTCCATAATGTACCTCCCCAACCCATTGTTAAGCGTAGTATAACACAAGATGAATGAATGAGCATTCAGTCAATGTAATTTTTTTTATCTTTTTGGATGTTTCTTGTCTTTTGGGTAACGATAAGATGATTGTAAACTTGAGTGATTACCTTACTGTAGAAAGGAAGAGGAGTGATGTTGTGGTTGATAATCGTTGCTTCAATTGCAATAGTAATCTGTTTGTGGTGTCGATTTGATTTCAATAAGGGCTTACGCCAACTGCGACGTCAAGATGAGCCTTCCTTATCAGGACCTTATCACAGCGATACACAGCTTTTTATAACCGGGGAAGATTTCTTTGACGCTCTATTAAATGATATTGCCAGTGCAAAGAAACATGTGCATATTCAATTTTATATTTTCCGCAGTGATTCGACCGGTCAGCGGGTTATTGACGCTCTTTGCGATAAGGCTAAAGAAAATCTTGAAGTGCGGCTGCTCGTTGATCAATTCGGGTGCAAGATTAACCGTAAATTAAAAAAGCAGCTTGCTAAAGCAGGCGTAAATTATCAATGCTCAGCCCCCGCGCGATGGCCCCTATTCTTTTTTTCTTTTAATCAGAGAAATCACCGCAAACTTGCGGTAATTGATGGTGCGATTAGCTACATTGGTGGCTTTAACGTCGGCGATGAATATTTGAGTAGAAATCCTTTTTTTGGCTTCTGGCGTGACTATCATCTCCGAATAACAGGTGAAGGCAGTAAGCCAATCCAAAGCCAATTTCTGACCGATTTTGCAAAAGAAACAAAGCTTCCAAATCGCCAATCGTTTTATCCAACTTTGCTCGAGGGAAAACAGCCACTTTATTTTATAAGTACACAAGGCGTTGGCCTTGAGGAGCAGCTGCTTAAGCTAATTAATGATGCCACAAAATCACTGTTAATTGGCTCACCCTATTTTATCCCGACTCAAGCATTGCAAGAGTCCATTCTTGCCGCAACCAAACGTGGCGTAACGGTTTCACTTGTTTTACCGGAAAAAGCAGACCACCCTCTGGTCAAGCACGGGGCCACCCCTTTTTTACGTGAATTAATTGATGCGGGTGTTCTTGTTTATCATTATTACCGCGGTTTTTATCATGTTAAAGCCATGATTGTCGATAAGCAAACCTGTTTTTTCGGAACAGCCAACTTTGATCGGCGCAGCATGCATTTAAATGATGAAATGTCCTGCATCACAACGGACCCTACTCTCGTTTCTTCTATGCAGACTGTGTTTGATTATGATCTTTCAACATCGACAAACGTAACCGAAGAGAAGTTGTTCAAACGACCATTGCTTGATAAGGTAAAGGAACGTATCGCAACCCCATTTGTTGGACTACTGTAATAGGACTTGCTTTATACATCCAGTTCCACTTGCTACAGGTTACGTTTTGTATTCTTCACAATGAAAAGACGACCTATCTTAGATAAGTCGTCTTTTTATGCGTTATAACCATACTTCTATAAAAAACCAAACGATCATTACAACTTGGACAACGGCTTTTGCAAAGGTGCCACTTAAGAAGGCAAGAAAGGAAGCAAAAGCAACCCTAACTGCTTCTCCTGCCGTTTTCTGCTGGATGAGCTCGGTGATAAAAACGAGCGCAAACGGAACTAAAATTAATCCAAATGGAGGATACACAAACGCACCAATTAGGACGCCAATCAAGGCAGACCGTTCACCCCATTTGGTTCCGCCTGTTCGCTTGACAAACACAATATTCGCCAAAATGTCTACGACTAATAAAAAGACCGTTAACACACTCATTCCTATCCAGAACCAGACGCTTAGCGTTCCAGAAAGAGCAAACAAATAAACGAGAAATCCTCCCCATAAAACGAGAACCGAGGGAATAATCGGCACAATGAGTCCAACAAAGCTGGCAACAAAAAACAGTCCAATGAGAAGCCACCAAAGAACGTCCATTGCTTACATCTTCTCCGGCGCTTGAACTCCAATTAAGGCAAGCGCATTTTTTATCGTTGTTTGCGTTGCTTTCATTAAGGCTAATCTTGCCGTTGAAGTCTCTTTACTTTCCTCATCAATGACGCGGTTCGCATTATAGAAGCTATGCAAAGTCTGTGCTAAATCATAAGCATAGTTGGCAATTCTCTGTGGCAGTTGCTTTACTGCAGCTTCGGCAACTACAGTTGGAAAATCACCAATCGCCTTTAACAAATCGTATTCTTTTTCACCTGTTAGTGCCGACAAATCTGTATCTACGGAAAATGCTAACCCCAACTCTTCTCCTTGACGAAGGATGGAACAGATACGTGCATGTGCGTACTGAATGTAATACACAGGGTTTTCATTTGATTTAGAGACAGCTAAATCCATATCAAAATCAAGATGAGTGTCTGCACTTCGCATTGCGAAGAAATAACGCGTCGCATCAACGCCTACTTCTTCCATTAGTTCACGTAGCGTCACTGCTTTCCCAGTTCGTTTACTCATTTTTACCTTTTCTCCGCCTTGGAAGAGCGAGACCATTTGAATGATCTGGACATTAAAACGGTTTGCATCATAGCCCAATGCTTGAATGGCAGCTTTCATTCTTGGGATATACCCATGATGGTCTGCGCCAAGAACGTCTATTAAACGATGGTGACCACGATCGAATTTGTCTAAGTGGTAAGAGATATCCGGTGTTAAATACGTATAGCTCCCATCCTGTTTAACGAGCACACGATCTTTATCGTCGCCATAAGTCGTGGAGCGCAACCAAGTAGCTCCATCAAGCTCATACGTCTCACCTTGTTCACGCAATACTTGCAGGCCACGTTCAACTTGACCTGACTCATATAATGATGTTTCTGAGAACCAATGATCAAACTCAACGCGATATGCCTGTAAATCCTGCTTAATTTTATCTAGCTCTTTTTTCAAACCGTATGTTTTTAACAAGGAAAGACGCTCAGCTTCAGTTAAGTGGACATACTCATCTCCCACATCGGCTTTAAGCTCTTTTGCAATCTCAATAATATCATTACCTTGATAGCCATCCTCAGGCATCGTTGCATCGTGCCCAAGCTCCTGCAAATAGCGCGCTTGTAAAGATAAAGCCAAATTATCAATCTGGTTTCCAGCATCATTTATATAATACTCTCTCGCTACATCAAAGCCGGCTTTTTCCATTACGTTCGCGAGTGAATCTCCTACAGCAGCACCACGAGCATGCCCTAAATGAAGATCTCCAGTCGGATTAGCCGAAACAAATTCGATTAAGATTTTTTCATTGTTTCCTACTTTACTCTCGCCATACTGCTCAGCTGCTTCTAATACAGCTGGAATAATATCACGAAGATAGGCATTATCCATGAAGAAGTTAATAAAGCCAGGACCAGCAACATCAATTTCACGAATTCCGGCTTTTTCTTTATCAATGTTCTGGACTAGTTCTTCAGCAATTTGACGCGGTGCTTTCTTGGCAATTCTCGCCAGCTGCATTGCCATATTGGTGGCATAATCGCCATGGGCTTTGTCTTTAGGTGCTTCTAAGATGACGATGGGAATCGTTGCTAAATCCGCTAAATTTGCACGCAAAACAGCTTCATGAATTTCTTGTATTAATTGATTTTTTCGTTGTTCCATACTGTTCATTTTGAGGCTCTCCTTCTCACATCTACCAGATCACTTATTCAATAAAATAATGCAAGGAATACCAAGCGATTCCTTGCAAGGCATCTATTCATCTTTTCGCTCAATCGATAGTCTAATTTCATGCTCTCCTGTAGCTTGTCCTTGTAAAAAGAACTGATAGCGGATATATATCTTTCCTTTTTGCTTTGCTGCTTTTGGTAATTGGACAAGTAATGTGTCCGTCTTTGCCCTTGTTTCCCATGAGGCTTCAGGTGTTACATAGCGTCCAAGCGTTTCTTGCTTAGCGACAAAGCTTTGTCTCATAATAATCGTTCCTTGTCGAATGAGCATAAGCTCTTTTCCATCCCATTTCATTGTTGAGAACACATCTTGTTGATGCGCATGCGCTTCTTTAAATCTCAGATAAGAAGCATTCCCTTTCACATACAAGTCGCCCTCTGTTTGAAATGAAAATGAATCAGGTTCTTGTCCTTCAACAAAAGTCATTGTTTGAAATGAAATCTGGACTTTTCGTTTCATTATTTATTCATCCATTCTATATTTCATACACGCAGTATCTTCCTATTCTATTTTACTGCGTTTGTATACGGGTTGCAATGTTTGAACTTGTTTTGTTCATTTCTACTTAACTCAAAAACACGCAAGCTGCTTCCTTGCGTGTTCCCTGTTTATTTTTGTTTCTTATGAACCCACCCGAGCAGCATTTCTCGAACAAATTTACTTGCGGCAATAGCGGTTCGTTCGGATTGATCATAAGCAGGCGCTACCTCTACTAAGTCAGCACCAACAATCTGCAAGTCCGATTCGCTAATTAATTTTTGCGCCTCAAGCAGTTCTTTTGAAGTGATGCCGCCAGCTTCAGCTGTTCCTGTTCCTGGAGCGTAGGCCGGATCAAGTACATCAATGTCGATTGTGACATAAACAGGTCTTCCTGCTAGTTGTGGAAGCACTTGTTTTAAAGGCTCCACCACATCGTATTTAAACAAATGCATGCCCGACTCTTTTGCATAAGCAAACTCTTCTCTCATTCCAGAACGAATCCCGAAAGAATAAACATTGCTTGGCCCAATTAAACCACAAGCTTTTCGAATTGGCGTTGAATGAGACAATACTTCCCCCTCATATTCTTCGCGCAAATCAGCGTGTGCATCAATATGTATGATTGCTAAGTCTGGGTATTTTTTATACATCGCTTTAAAGATTGGCCAAGATAACAAGTGTTCTCCACCTAATCCAAGCGGGAATTTGTCGTCCTTGATTAACGTATCAACATATTCTTCAACCATATCTAAGCTTCTCGCAGCATTTCCAAAAGGTAATGGAATATCGCCAGCATCAAAATAAGCGACTTCTTCTAAATGCTTGTCTGCATAAGGACTGTATTCTTCCAATCCGAGTGATGCTTCGCGGATACGCGCAGGGCCAAAACGCGAGCCTGGACGAAAAGAAACCGTCCAGTCCATTGGCATTCCATAAATAACAGCGTCAGCTTCTTCATAGGTTGCACGACTCATAATAAATATTTTGCCCGAATAAGACTCATCAAAGCGCATTAGCTCTTCACCATCCTACTTCAGTAAATCTTGGACAAACTTAGGCAGTACAAAGGAAGCGTTATGGATGTCCGGCGTGTAATATTTTGTATCAATCTCATGGAAGCGTGACTCTGGTACTTCCAGTGGGTCATGCTGTTTTGAACCAATTGTAAATGTCCATAAGCCACTTGGGTATGTTGGAATGTTCGCTGTGTAAAGACGCGTAATTGGGAAGATTTCCTTCACATCCTTATAGACAGTCGTAATTAACTCTTGATGGAACCACGGGTTGTCCGTCTGTGCGACAAAGATGCCATCGTCTTTTAACGCTTTTGAAATCCCTTCATAGAACCCACGCTCAAATAATTTCGCAGCTGGTCCAACTGGTTCTGTGGAATCAACCATGATTACATCATATTGGTTCTCAGACTTTGCAATATGCATAAATCCATCATCCACCTGAACATCAACACGGGCATCCTCTAATGCGCAGGCAATTGTAGGTAAATACTTCTTAGAGTACTCAATCACTTTGCCATCAATATCTACAAGCGTTGCTTTTTCAACAGACGGGTGCTTAATCACTTCACGAATCGCCCCGCCGTCGCCTCCACCAACGACTAATACATGCTTTGGATTAGGATGCGTAAATAGCGGCACATGACTGACCATTTCATGATAGACAAACTCATCTTTCTCTGTCGTCATTACCATACCATCAAGCAGCAACATATTACCGAATTCTTCTGTCTCAACCATATCTAATTGTTGAAAATCAGTCTTTTCTGTATGCAACGTTCTCTTTATTTTCATTGTAATGCCAAATCGTTCTGTTTGTTTTTCTGTAAACCAAAATTCCACGATCGTCACCTCTCATCAATCAACCATTATTGTGCACTAGTTTTCTATGCTAAGAGCAAGTATATCGGATGTCCACGGAATTGCAACTCCTGTTTAAAATTTAACGTTTCTTCCCAAACTGGTTAGTATCCTTTAAAAGGAAAGGTGAGCCAATTGATACCAGCTACAAGAAACAAGCGGAAACGCTTTAAACGGACGCGATTATTGTTTCGCTTTATTTTGCTTTTATTTATGGCTTTTACGCTCGGTTTAATCGTCCTTCTCTCTTATACACGCATGCAGGGTCCTCCACCAATTGATTTTGCACTTCCGACACAGTATTTAGCGAGTGACGGCACGATAATTGGTAATGATGAAGATGGACAAAATCGGTTTACAATTACGTTAGACGACATGGCGCCATACATTCCACAAGCTACGATTGCCATAGAAGACCGTAAATTTTACTCCCATTATGGCTTTGACTTAAAACGAATCGGTGGTGCCGTACTTGCAAACATCCAGTCTGGAAATAAAGCACAAGGTGCAAGTACCATAACGCAACAGTACGCTCGTAATCTCTACCTGTCCCACGATAAAACGTATATGCGCAAATGGAACGAACTATTGTATTCGTTGCGCTTAGAAATGAATTTTTCGAAAGACGAGATTTTAACTGGCTACTTGAATACGATTTATTATGGACATGGTGCTTACGGAATTGAAGCTGCCTCCCAGCTCTTTTTTGGCAAATCTGCCAAAGACGTAACTCTCGCAGAAGCAGCTATGTTATCAGGTATTCCAAAAGGGCCAAGCTATTATTCACCGCGTAATGACCTGCCGCGCGCAAAAGCAAGACAAGAACTAATTTTAGACAGCATGGCATCCGTTGGTTTTATTACGCAAGCAGAAGCGGATGAAGCTAAAAAAGAGCAGCTGGCGTTTGTAGATCAAGCGGCGACTGAAGCTCAGGAAATTGCGCCTTATTATCAAGATCATGTAAAAGCGCTAATCAATCAACAAACTGATTTTGATGAAGATCGTATAGGAACAAGCGGATTAAAAATTGAAACAACGCTTGATCCAGCCATTCAAGCAAAAGCGGAAGAATTAGTCGATACCCATATGCCCGATTCCGAGCTGCAGGTTGGTTTAGTCGCGATCGACCCTCGCAATGGTGAAGTGAAAGCACTCGTTGGCGGTAAAGACTATGAGGCCAGTGCCTTTAATCGGGCCACGCAAGCAAAACGAAACCCAGGGTCCACGCTGAAGCCATTTCTCTATTATGCAGCGCTTGAAAGTGGATTTACTCCGATGTCCACTTTTTTAAGTGAAGCGACAGCTTTTTCTTATGATGATGGGCGCGAGGAGTATGCACCAAGAAATTTCAACAATGTCTATGCCGATGATTACATCACGATGCTGGAAGCCGTTGCTTATTCCGATAATATTTATGCCGTAAAGACTCACCTTTCCATTGGCACAAGTGAACTCGTTTCTGTTGGAGAAAACGTGGGTTTAGGTCCGTTTACTGAAAGGCCTTCTCTTGCTCTTGGCGCTCAGCCTGTATCCATCATCGATTTGACAAATGCTTACTCACCACTAGCAAATGGTGGAAAACAAATCGAACCGATTTTTATTCGCAGCGTGACCGATACAAATGGAACGCTTGTTTACGAACAGAAACCCCCAGTACGCCAAGTACTGCACGAAGATACAGCTTATGTACTAACGCATATGATGCAAGGTGTGTTTGAGCCAGCGCTTAATAGCTATACCTCTGTTACAGGAGGTAGCGTCGCCAAACAGCTCACACATCCTACAGCTGGTAAGTCTGGTTCGACCCCTAGAGATAGCTGGATGGTAGGCTATACGCCGCAACTTGTTATCGGCGTCTGGACTGGTTACGATAAAGACAAAGAAATCAATCAGACAGAAAGTCAGGTCGCTAAACGTATTTGGGCTGACCTGATGGAATTTTCAATGAAGGACGAGCTAAAGCTTCCTTTTAAGAAACCAGCTGGTGTAGAGTATGCGACGATTGACCCTCACACTGGATTACTCGCTAATGACGCATGTCCTGGTGGAAGACAAACAGCTTTTCTGCAAGGAACGGCACCGATTCAATCCTGTTCTTCTCCTGAAGCTGCAGAAGAATTACAAGAAGAACCGGAAGAAAAGAAAGATGGCTTTTTTAAACGATTCTTCAAATGGTTTAGTATTGAAGACGGCGATCCAAGTCAGCCGGATGTGCTGGAAGAAGACGAAGAGTTTGAACTAGAATAAAAATAGACGTTCCGTTTGGATGACGGGACGTCTTCTTTATTTATAGGCATAATAAGCTTGCGCACCATCTGCCGTAAAACCACATGTTTTGTACAAGGATAGCGCTGCCTCATTATCGACCGCTACATCAAGCCAAACTGTCTTGTCATTGCTAACCTCTCGATGAACAATATCCGTTAATGCCGCGCGTCCGATTCCTTTGCCGCGCTTCGCTTTCATTAACACAAAACCATAAATCCAGCTTTCTTTCTTTTGCCGATCAAGACGTAGTTTTCCTACAGGTTCTCCGTGTTCTTCAATCATGTAAGTTCCCTGTGTCCCACGACTTGAATAAAGCGATTTTGCCTCTTTCTTCGTTAAACCAAATCCATCTTCGTCGAATTGTAAAATCATCTTTTCATCATTTGCAACCGCAGGTCTAATTTTAACACCTGTTTTCGTATAAGGAATGGGCAGTTCACTACAAACCAATTGATGTTCTGTAAACGCATAGTTCGCTCCATTTGCTTCACAGAAGGAAGCACCGCTACTGGATAAAACGGGTGTATTAATCAGAAATTGTGACGCCGTTTCCCAATCTTTCACTGCCTCATTAAATAGTTTTTGGGCGATCCCCTGTCTTCTTGCCATCGGGTCAACCATTCCACAGCATTCTACTTTATCGCCAAATTGATAAATAGCCAAAAAACCAAGTAACCTTCCATTTGCGTCATAATGAAAATAATCTTCCGGTCTGTTGACAGATCGATTTTCACTCGCCAACATATCCCAATTTAACTTAAGCTGAATGACGTCTTCTTTCTCTACAATTTGCTGCAAACCGTGAATTGCTTTCCGTTGCTCTGCTGTAAGCATCATTCACCACCCTTTCTAATTAGTATAGCATAGGCTACAGACTAATATTTCCTAATTATTTGACAAAATTCGCATTCCTTTTAAAAATTGAAGTCGCGATTAAACATAATTCTAGCGATGAGTGCTAAACTAGAGGGAGATACTCGTTTAGGAGGAAGATCAACATGAAGACTTATCAATCACGGAAAGATGTACCAAATGAAGAGAAATGGGACTTAACCGACCTTTTTGCCAATGAAGAAGCTTGGCAAGAAAAGCTAGATGAATGCTCCAAGCTCGCTGACAAACTGAAAGAATACGATGGTAAGATTACCGATGGATCCAGCTTGCTTCACTATTTAAAAACGCAAGAAGAGCTTTCTTTTCATATTAGAAAAGTATTTGCTTATACAATGTTCTTAAGTGACATTGATACAAGAGATTCTCACGCTCAGAAACTAAGCTCAAAAACAACAAAACTCGGCGTAAAAGTAAGCGAATCCACTTCTTTCTTTATGCCGTTTCTACTAAGTCTAGAAGAAGAAACATTACGTAGCTACTTGTCAGAGGAAAAAGAGCTTGAGTATTTTGAAGATGAGCTTTGGAAATCATTTCGTTTCAAAGATCATGTATTAACAAAAGAAAAAGAAGAGCTACTTTCCCAGCTAAGCGAGTCGTTCCAAGCACCTGGAGACACGTTTAACATGTTAAATAACGCTGATATTCAATTTGGCGAGGTAACAAATGAAGCAGGCGAACGCGTACAGCTTACACGAGGGATGTATTCAAAGCTGATTGAAGATGAGAATAGAGACGTCCGAAAAGAAGCGTATAAAGCGTATTACAAGCCGTATGTTGAACTCAATAACACCATCGCTACAACGCTCGCCGCTGAGGTCAAAACAAATGCAACAATGGCAAAGGTGCGCAATTATGACTCGGCCATTCATAAAGCATTGTTTTCTGACAACATTGACCTTACTGTTTACACGCAACTAATTGATGCTGCCAAAAAACATATAGAACCATTGCATCAATACGCTCGTCTTCGCAAAGAAAAGCTTGGTGTGGATGAATTAAGACAGTATGACTTAAATGCACCAATCGTTTCTGGGGTTAAAGCAGAAATTCCTTATGACGAAGCATACGATAAAATGATTGAAGCCTTAAAGCCATTAGGTACCGACTATGTTGAGCGGTTAAAGGAATTTAAAGAAAAGCGTTACATCGATGTACGAGAAACACCGGCAAAGCGTTCTGGCGCGTACAATATGGGCGTCTACGGCGTACATCCATTTGTCCTGCTTAACCATCATGATGATTTGAATAGCTTGTTCACACTCGTTCATGAAATGGGTCATGCTTTACACAGCCATTATTCCAGTAAGCACCAGCCGCAAATTACAGCTAATTACCGTATTTTTGTAGCTGAAGTTGCCTCCACTGTAAATGAGATCTTGTTAATTCATTACATGCTCAATCAAACAACCGATACGAAAATGCGTGCTTATTTACTTAATCATTTCATTGAACAATTTAGAGGAACATTCTTCACACAGGTCATGTTTGCTGATTTTGAAAAACAAACACACGAACGTGCTGAGGCAGGCGAGCCACTTGATGCAGAAAGCCTAAATGAGCTTTACGAAGAATTATTCCGCACCTACAACGGACCAGACATCGTCTTTGATGATGAAGTGAAGTATGGTTGGTCGCGCATTCCTCACTTCTATAGAGCATTTTACGTATACCAGTATGCAACAGGTTTCGCATCAGCGATTCAAATTGCTTCTCGTATTCTTGAGCAAAAAGAAGGCGCGTTAGAATCCTACCTAACCTTCTTGCAAAGCGGTAGCTCAGATGATCCACTTGAACTATTAAAACGCGCAGGCGTTGATTTAACAACATCAGAGCCAGTTGAAGCAGCAATGAAGACATTCTCTGAACTTGTGGACGAATTGAACCAACTATAAAAAAATAGCCAAGCGGTGAAAACACCGCTCGGCTACTTTTTTGTCCTAGTACATTCTTAAGAGTAATCGAACAAGCGTGAAGAAACAAGTATGTTACATACTTATTCACAATTTGTTCAAAATCAGTTCAGATCCAACGCTTCATGGAGTTCTTTCTCTGAATGAGTCCAAAACGCCTCGTTGTGATTTTGCAGGAACTGCTTGAGCACTTGACGTGATGCATAATCCATTTGATCAACAAAAATCTTGCCCTTCATCGATTTATCCATGTTATTCACATGCTCCGGCATACTCTTGTACCCGCGTTTCGCCTGCTTATTTACCGTCATATAGCAACCAGCAACGCCGCTGTAGTATGGTTTCTTCTCTTTCATTCCAATCGTTACCCATACAAGCCAATAGCGCTTTAAGCCCTCAGTTGGGACTTCTTCTTGGTTGGAAATGAATTTCACACGCTTTTCTACTAATGAACGCGCGTGCAAGGCCCCCATATCAACAAACGCTTCCTCTTCATCTATATCAATAAATAGTGGCGTAACATGATCCAAATTAATCGTTCCAGCTCCATATCCGCCATGTCCGTCCGTTGAGTCATTGCTTAAAATCGTAAAGTTTGAAGATTTTTTCGCTTTCTTTAAATTATCATTATTGAGCAAATCCACGTTCATCCGCCCTCTTTCTTTTTCCAGATTATCTTTCCTGCATTGTATCACACTTATTTGCAGGAAGCATTTCACGCTCATCAGCTAAAAGCATCATAGAGTATTTTGGAGTATTTAGTCGAAATTTAGAACATCTAGCTGATATTATAAAGTTTTTATAAAATAATCAAAAATTTGCTGACAAATACGTCTATTTGACTATATAATACTTTTTGCTAGGCAAAATCTTACAATCGAATATAGGGGGAACACATGAAGAAATTATTATCTTTATCACTCATCTTTTCATTGATTCTTGCACTTATCACACCAGGTCTTAGTTTGGCACATGATTTAAACCAGGACGAGCTTGACGAATATCTTGAAGAAGCACAAGTTACGGAAAAAGAACTTGTTACACACCTTACTGATTTTTATCAGATGTCTCTTTATGATTTTGAAAGTGTAGACGAACTTGCTGAAATGCTTGGATACCGTTTAACAACAGAAGATGTTAACAACATTGTTGCTGAATTAGCAGACGTTTATGGCGTTACAAGTGAAGATGCATTTGCTTATCTTGACGAGTGGTTTGAAGGTATGTCCCCGCTTGATTTTGTTTTTTACAACACATTTTATTGGATTGTGGATTTTATTTTATACATTGAGACAGAAGAAGACTATTACTATCCTGACTTTGAAGGATTCTTAAAAGAGTTTTCGCTTTCATATGAGGAAGAGTTTAGATTGTATGATCATTTCTGGTACATTAGCGAAAACAACCCGCACCTTGCTAGCGATCTTGAAGATTTAAAAAATAGAGCGTATCAATTCGATGGATTTGAATCGATTCGCGAGTTAAATGCAGCTGATGTTGCTGAATTATTCGCAATTGGTCAAAAAGCAATCGATGTTCTTGATCTTCATCCTGAATTCTTCTTGGATAAAGTTGGCGAAGATCCAAAACCAATCACTTTTGAGACTTTAATGAGCGGAAACGCAATTAAAGGATATGATTTGCTTGTGAAATTATATGATGCAGACGGGCAGTTCCTTGCTGATTTCTACATTACAGCTGAAATGTTTAATTCACACTTCGTTAAAAAAGTAGTAGATGACGTTAATAATATTGGTAAAGAAGTGGAAGATGCTAAAAACAAAAAACCATCTCTTGATGATATAGATTTGTCGGACAAACAGAGCCCTTCATCTGGCGGTAGTGATACTAACGGCAACGACAACACTCAGTCTGGCAAACTTACTAAAACCGTTGATGGCGCAAAAATGCCAAAAACAGCAAGTGACTATCCGCTTTATATGATGCTTGGTTTAGGCTTAATGGTTGTTGGTGCGGTTGTATTCCGTCGTGTTCTACGTGAAAAGAAGGCAGCGTAACCTTGGCTCGGCGAAAAAAAACAAATAAGAAAAAGGTTTTCCTGACCTTATTTGCTCTCAGTTTACTTGTTGGTGGGCTCTACCTGACAACAACAACTGGATTTAAGCTGCTGCATGGCTACATTCTTTTTAAAACGATGCCTAAGGAGGAGGTGCTGGCATCTGTGCCGGCACCACTTAAATTAGCAGGTGAGAATGATGCCGTTGAACTAGCATATAACGAAGAGGTTCTTAACTGGCAACCTGAGATTGGCGAGGAAATGGGTGTTTTAACCATTCCAGTTTTAAACACAGCATTTCCGCTCATTCACGGAACGGATGATCCGGAGTTGGATCGCGGCGTTGGCCATTTTGCGGGGAGCGTGTTGCCTGGTGAAGCCGATAATTCCGTTCTTTCTGGTCATAACAACACCGTATTCCGCAACTTAGGCGACGTTGGCGAGGGCGACGAACTGATTGTTCAAACAAAAAGTGGAACCTATACCTATGTTGTGCATACAGTTCGCATTGTTGATGAAGATGATCGCACGGTTATCGTTTCAACTGATGAAGCGCAGCTAACGGTGACAACCTGTTATCCGTTTAATGAACTTGGTTTCGCGCCTGATCGTTACGTTTTAGTAGCTGATTTAGTTGATAGTCAAGTAAATCAACTGCTTGCTCAATTTAACGAGTAATTCCTTTATAAGAAGCCCTTTTCATCTGGTATACTGGACATACTTAAAGATGAAAGGGGCTTTTTTAATGCCAATCGTAACCATTCAACTGTTAGAAGGGCGTACCGATGAACAGAAGAAAGCATTAGTAGAAAAAATGACCGCAGCCGTTTCCGAAACAATTGATGCGCCACCAGAACGTGTTTCCATCATTATTAACGAGATGAAGCCAACGAACTTTGCACAAGCCGGTATTCGGACAAGTGACAAATAAAAGAAAGACGGACTTTCCTAGGAAAGTCCGTCTTTCTTTTGCGAGTGGTGTACACGCGTATATTTCCGATAAAGATTCGGTACGATAAACCAATTTATACAAATGACTGCAACAGCCAGTATTCCAAGTAATGGTGCATGTAAAAACAATATGAGAAGCAAAGGGATGCCAATAGCAAACAATAGTAAAATCACCGCGAAGCTGACCAAGATGGTCCCACCCTTCTTCAACTGGTTTTCTTAGACTATTGTTAGTTTATCGAAAACCGCTCACCATAACTACAAAATGGCTGTAAAAGAAGATGTAATACTGTGAGCATTAGTTAAACAAACCGACGTTTCTTTGTTTTTCTAAGCTGTTCATAGCATCTGTCAGCTCTCTTTCTTCATAGATTGAACGTGCCCGCTCAATAAAATTCCCAGCATGTCCATCTCGTTGTTCAAAGTAGAGAATGGAAGACATAATTTCTAATGAGACATTCGAACAGTGATTTAACCTCTGACACAGTGATTCAAAGGCATTAGGTGAAAAATGAAATTGATCAAGAAATGTCTGTCCCTGAGTAGTTAAATGATACGTTACGCTTCCTTTCTCACGCTTCTCTTCTAGAAAGTGGAGGTTACACAACTCTTCAATGCGCACCGTTAACGCTTCTGAGTACGGTCCATTCCGATGAAAGTGATACCGTTCATTTAATGGCATACCCATTTGCTTTGCGATATAAGCCATCTTTTGAATTTTACTTTTAGGGATCGCCTCACCCGTTATCGCAAAAAAAGATAAGAGGTGAAGATGATTTGTAAGCACAGCCTATCTCCTTCCTTACCAGCCGATAATGGAGCGAATTTCGCTCTTAATTTGAGGATCGATCTGGTCATTTATGATAAGGTCAATTGGAAAGTACAATTTGTGATCGGTTCGTTTTTTACCTGAAATTGAATCAACAACGTCCGATTGACTGGATAACTCCTTTAAGCTTCCATCAGGCAACAATAATTGGATCGGAATACGTTCGTCCTCACCCGGGCGATAAACATCATACGGCAGATCAGAAGAAGAATCCATCACAAGATAGTAATCAGGATCAATGTTTGCTTGGGCGAACAGCTGCGTCAGTCTGCTCCAATCATAAATCCGTTCTTTTGGATGAAATTCAGCGTAATCAAACAAACGTCGGTTTAAAAAGCGATCACATAGATCGGCTAAAATTGGATCTGTCTCTTCTTGCCAGCATTGAAAATAGAATTGCATAACGGATTCATCAAGACGCAAATAGTCTTGCAGCGTCATTTCCCCAGAGAAGATAGAGTGAAAATGAATCGGCTCTTGCTTAAACGAATAGTTGCCCTCTGTTAATGCTTTTACTCGCTTTAAGATCTTGCTTAAAATGACCTCAGAGCTTCGCGTCACTGGATGAAAGTACACTTGCCAATACATTTGATAACGACTCATTATGTAATCTTCTACCGCGTGCATTCCACTCGCTTTCACAACGACTTGATCTTCTGTTGGTCGCATGACGCGCAAGATGCGCTCTAAATCAAATTGACCATAGCTAACGCCCGTATAATAGGCATCACGCAATAAATAATCCATGCGATCGGCATCAATTTGACTGGAAATCATGCTCGTTACCAATTTATTAGCCGACGTTTTTTCAATCACATCGGCGACTGCTTGAGGGTATGTGGGATCAACTTGTATCAATACTTGATTCACTTCTGTTTTCCCAAGAATAATTTTCCGTGTCCACTCTTCGTGATCAGTATCAAATACTTTCTCAAAGGAATGGGAAAATGGGCCGTGCCCAATATCATGTAGCAGCGACGCGGTTAACGCTAAAAGCCGATCTTCCTCGCGCCAGTGCACTTTGCCTGAGAACGTTGTTGTGAGTCGCCTCATAATTTCATACACACCAAGCGAATGGTTAAAGCGCGAATGCTCCGCGCCGTGAAACGTCAGCGATGTTGTTCCTAGTTGACGTACTCGTCTTAATCGTTGAAATTCCTTTGTTCCAATCAAATCCCAAATGAGTTGATCACGGACATGAATATACCGATGGACAGGGTCCTTAAATACTTTTTCTTCTTTAAGTTCTTTGTTCAAATTTCCGTCCCCCCTATCCTCTTTTTTCTTTTATTATATCCGTCAGTTCTCTGCAACAAAAGCATCTTTTCTAATTGAAAAAGAAAAACCTGAATGAAGCAAGCTGTGCTGACACAACTCCCTCACTCAGGTTTATTCGTTTATTAAGACGCTTCAGTAGCGTTTCCGTTTTCGTCGATCGCGCCACGCTTCTTTTCGCTGCGGTCAACAATTACAGCAAGAACCGCGTCACCTGTGATGTTAACAGATGTACGCATCATATCTAAAATACGGTCTACCCCGATAATTAAGCCAATCGCTTCTGCTGGCAAGCCAACAGAGGCTAGCACCATCGCAAGCATAATCATTCCAACACCAGGTACACCAGCCGTGCCAATACTTGCTAAGGTCGCTGTTAACACAATAACAAGCATCGCTGAAAGTGAAAGATCTTGCCCGTAAACTTGAGCAATAAATACAGTCGCAACGGCTTGCATGATTCCGGTACCGTCCATGTTGATCGTTGCTCCAAGCGGCTGCACAAAACCAGATACCTGCTTAGAAACACCTAAGTTTTCCTGTGCTGACTTCATTGATAATGGTAGGACAGCATTTGAACTCGACAAGCTGAAAGCCATCGTAATTGCCGGAGCAAATCCTTTAAAGAAGGTAAGTGGGTTCATTCTTCCTAAGAACCACACGATTAAACTGTAGACAACAAACATATGGAAAAACAGAACCCCTACTACAGTCAGCATATAGGCTAGTAAGTCTCCAACTGCGCCCCATCCAGCTTCACCTAGAGCAGAAGCAATTAAAGCAAACGCCCCGATTGGCGCAAATCCCATTACGAAGGTTACAATTTTCATCATAATGTCATTTGCTTGTGTAAAGAAGGATTTCACAGTAGTCACTTTGTCACCTAATACAGCCATTGCCAGTCCTACAAAAATTGCAAATGCAATGATTTGCAGCATCTCCATATTAGCCATAGCTTGAATCGGATTCTCAGGAATGATGTTTACTAATGTATCCATCACCGGAACAGCTTCAGGTGGTTGATATTCTTCAGCAACACCTTCACCAAGTAAGTTCGGTGTTCCTGGCTGTATAACTAAAGCCGCAGCGATACCTAATGTTAACGATATGGCAGATGTTGCTAAAAAGAACGCAATGGTTTTCATACCCATTCGGCCTAATTGTTTTGGACTTCCTAAGTCAGAAACCCCTACAACCAAGGAAAGAAATACAAGTGGTACAACAACCATCATAATTAATCTTAAAAAGATTGAACCCGCTGGATCAAGAACATATTGATTAAGCCAATCAAATCCTTCTTGATAAACAGCGGGCATGGTGAGACCTAAAGCGGCTCCCAAAAATAGTCCTATTAAAATCTTAATCGTCAGTTTATTCATCTAATTTCCCCCAATCTTCTACAAGCAATAGTGTTCAATCGTTCAATCGTTTCCCTCTATAATGTTCTCTCTTTTAAGGCGATCTTGTTAATCGCTTTCTTTGTAAAACTTTTTTCAGTATAACGGTTGAATCGCATTTGCGCAACTTCCTTTTTATAGGAACGATTCTTTCATGGTATACTAGCATTAATTAGGTGAAGGGAAGGATTTCATGGTTTTTCAGTCTGCATCTGGCACATTCGAACAATGCCGAATGGTTGATAATAGTACGAATTACATGGGCGAAAGTGCACTCCGTTCGTTTGCATATGATGATATGCTTTGCACAATTGCTGGTAAGAAAAATCAATCTGCATTACGCTTTTGGGTACACAATGATACAATTGTCCTTGGTACACAAGACACGAGATTGACATATATTCAGGAGGCATTTACTTTTTTACAAAAGCAACACATTGACGTTGTTGTTCGCAATTCCGGTGGACTTGCTGTTTATCTTGATAAAGGTGTATTAAACATCTCGCTGATCTTTCCTGGTGAAGCAACGTTCTCAATTAATGAAGGCTATGAGCGGATGGTGTCTCTTATTCGCCATATGTTTCCCCAGGTGCAAATTGATACAGGTGAAATTATCGGCTCTTACTGTCCAGGAAGCTATGATTTAAGCATTGGCGGCAAGAAATTCGCAGGAATTTCCCAAAGGCGGATTCGAAACGGCATTGCTGTCCAAATTTATTTATGCGTTACTGGAAGTGGTTCAGCAAGAGCCATTGCTGTAAAGAATATGTATAAAATAGCCGTGCAAGACAGTGAACCAAAGTTTGACTACCCACAAATTGAACCAGTGGTAATGGCTTCTTTAAATGAACTTCTAAATGAAAATTATACCGTTGCGCAAATTATTGAACGAGCTAAAACTAGTGCAAATGCCCTTAATTTACACTTATATGAAGATCCTCTTTCTGCTGAAGAAGAATTGCTTTATGAAGCTCAGCTTGAGCGAGTGGTCGATCGACATAACCGCTGTTTGCGTCCATAAAAAAAGCGTTCGGGAAATCCCGAACGCTTTCATCTATTATACATGTGCCGCTTTTTGCGTAATGGCCTGCATGGCAGTGATGAGACTTAATTTGTAGACATCATCAACGTTACACCCACGGGACAAATCATTTACAGGCTTGTTTAAACCTTGAAGGATTGGCCCAATCGCATCGTACCCACCAAGACGCTGGGCAATCTTATAACCCAAGTTCCCAGACTCAAGACTTGGGAAAATAAATACGTTTGCTTCTCCTTTTAATGGAGAATCTGGCGCCTTTTTCTGAGCGACAGCTGGAACAAACGCTGCATCAAATTGGAATTCGCCGTCAATAACAAGATCTGGACGGCTTTCTTGTGCAAGCTTTGTCGCTGCGGAAACTTTTTGCGTTTCCTGTGAAGATGCAGAGCCAAGCGTTGAAAAACTTAACATCGCAACTTTAGGATCAATCCCAAATAATTTAGCTGTATCAGCCGTTGCGGTTGCAATCTCAGCAAGCTCTTCTTCATTTGGAGAAATGTTAATTGCGCAATCTCCGAAAACAAATTTCTTGTCCTCTTTCACCATAACAAACACACCAGATGTACGCTTAATGCCTGGTTGCGTTTTAATGATTTGCAAGGCAGGGCGTACCGTATCACCTGTTGAATGAGCAGCACCACTTACAAGACCATCTGCTTTTTCCATATAAACAAGCATCGTTCCAAAATAGTTAACATCCATTAACAGCTTGCGCGCCGACTCTTCTGTTTCTTTTCCTTTACGACGCTCAACAAAAGCCTCAACCATCTCATCTAAATGGGAATAGGTTTTCGGATCAATAATCGTTAAATCGGCAATAATTAAATTCAATTTATCTGCAAGAGACGCAATCTCGTCTTTATTTCCAATCACAATTGGTTCAACTACTTGGTCTGTTAAAAGCTTAACCGCCGCTTCCAACACCCGCTCATCTGTGCCCTCAGGCAAAACAATGCTTGGCTTAAGTGACCCTACCTGCTGTTTAATGTCAGCAAATAAATCGCTCACGTTTAAAAACCCCCTTATTTTATTTCAATCTACCTCTATTTTAGGATACCCTTGTTTAATAAAAAAGGAAACCGACTTACGTAAAGCGTCAATTTTAAAAATAGACATTTAGATTGCGCTTACATTCAAAAAGAGGGTATTTGTCATTCTTTAGCGAATGATTTAAGGTAGAATGAATGAAAAAATCAGGAGGATCTTATGAATACAGAAGTTGTTACCTTACATGTAGAAAACGATGTTGCGACGATTACACTAAACCGCCCCGAAGTAAAAAATGCCTTAAACCAAGAGGCGCACGAACAGCTTTATGATGCATTTGAAGAAGCAGATGAACGAAAAGATGTAAAGGTCATTGTCTTAACCGGTAGCGGAGATGCATTCTGTTCAGGGGCTGATTTAAAAGCAGTCGATCTTAATGATATTGAGAATTTTAATTATGGCCGCGTCCTAAGAGAAACGTACAATCGGTTGATCACATTAATGTCACATATTGGCAAGCCAATTATTGCATCTATTAACGGAATTGCTGTTGGCGCCGGATTAAGCATTGCCCTCGCCTGTGATTATCGAGTAGCTAATAAAGAAGCGGTCTTTGGACTTGGATTTTTAAAGATTGGGCTTGTACCAGATGCTGGAGCATCTTACTTCCTGCCAAGACTCGTCGGTTATCCAACCGCGCTTGAGCTTGCGCTAAAGGACACATTTGACGTAAATGAAGCTAAATCAATTGGGTTAATCAATAGCATCGGGGAGTTAGATACGTATGTCGAGCGTTGCAAAAAACTCCCACCTACAGCGTACCGTTTAATGAAAGAAAATTTCAGAGAAAGTTTTGACCACCATTTAGCTGAGGTATTAGAACGTGAAGTTACAGCACAAAGAGAAGCAAGTGAATCCAAAGAACACCGCATGGCGCTTGCTCATTTTGTGAATAAAAAAAGTCGTTAATTTGTTCATTTAAAAAATGGTATCCTCATGTGGTATAGTTGAAGTAGATTAATGCTATTTAGGAGGGTGTCACATGAACGAAGCAGCAAAAACGCTTGATGGTTGGTATGTTTTACATGATTTCCGTAAGATTGATTGGACCTCTTGGAAGACGGTACCTTCAGAAGAACGGGAACAAATGATAAATGAATTTACTGCCCTACTTGATAACTGGAATCAAACCGAATCAGAAGGAAAAGGAAGCCATGCGCTTTATTCAATCGTTGGGCAAAAAGCGGACTTAATGATTATGGTTCTACGTCCAACAATGGAAGAATTAAACGTGATTGAGCTTGCGCTCGATAAATCAGGTTTAGCTAGCTACACCATTCCAACTTATTCGTACGTCTCAGTTGTCGAACTTAGCAATTACTTAGCTGGCGACTCCAATGAAGATCCATATCAAAATCCACATGTACGTTCACGCTTATACCCACAGCTCCCGCGTTGGAAGCATGTCTGCTTTTATCCGATGGACAAGCGCAGACAAGGTGAAGACAATTGGTATATGCTGCCGATGGATCAGCGCAAAGACTTGATGCGCAGTCACGGTATGATTGGTCGAGGCTATGCTGGAATTGTAAAACAAATCATCTCTGGCTCTGTCGGATTTGATGATTGGGAATGGGGCGTGACGTTATTCTCAGATGACGTGCTGCAGTTTAAAAAGCTTGTTTATGAAATGCGCTTTGATGAAGTTTCTGCACGTTATGGCGAATTTGGCTCGTTCTACGTCGGAAATATTCTTGAAAAAGAACAGCTTGCTCATTACTTTTACGTATAAAAAAAAGCGCCCTTGGGCGCTTTTTTTCTTATGCTCGATCTTCTTTAACATCTTCCTTCGTCATGTTCGGTCTGACAATAATGAAGTACGTTTGAATAATCATGAAGATATTACCGATAACCCAGTAAAGGGCTAGTGCAGAAGGTAAAGTTAATCCGGCGATGATAATCATCACTGGTAAAATCCACAGCATAATGCTCATTGGATTTGGCATTCCTTCACCTAATGGGTTTGCAGGCATTTGGCTCATTGACATCTTGAACTGAATAAACGTCGTTAAACCAGCGATGAACGGTAGAACATAATCGACTTCGCCTAAGTTAAACCATAGAAAATCACTTTCAGGTCCCATACCAATTGCTTCCGTGCGCATGATCGCAAAGTATAAAGCCATAACAATTGGGATTTGAACAATGGCAGGTAAACAACCCGCAGCAGGATTAACGCCATTCTTTTGGTAAAGCCCGATCATCTCAGCTTGTACTTCTCTTTGCTTTTCAGGGTTACCCGCAGCAGCTTTCATACGCTCTTGGATCTCCTGCATTTGTGGACGTAACGCCTGCATCGCTCGCGAGCTTTTCTGTGATTTTAACGCAAGTGGCAAGATTAGCAGTCGAATTAAAATCGTGACAATAACAATTCCCCAACCAAAATGACCCCCGGTTAAATCAGAAAACCATTGAATTAAAAAAGACATTGGGTATACAAAAAACGAATTCCAGAACCCTTCAGATTCTGCGGTAATTGGCTCGTTTACTCCACAGGCAGCTAATACAAGCGCCATCATCAGTAAACTAGCCGTCAGTAACACTCTTCTTTTCATCTTTTATCTGTTCCTCCTTTGTTGTCTCTAGCTGAATCTCCTTAGACAACAAAGAACAGGTCATCATCATCTTGGCAGCTTTTATCGCGGAAATATGGAATCTTTGGTCTGACTCGAATAAAAACGGGTGAAAGAGGCATTAACTTCAAACGCCCTGTCGTATCAGTGTTTCGTACCGTCCGGTTCATTTTCACATGAATTCGATGGAGTCGAATGTTTTCATATGCTAAACAAGCCATGATCGGAACAAGTAAACCAACACTTAACCAAAGAAGCGTCAATTCCATAAAAATATCAAGCATCCCTCTTTCACCTCCCATCATCCCGCTTCACAATATTTCCATCTTACCACACTCGTCTACCAAGAACAAACCTGTTTAAAAGGATCTTTATTTTTCTTTTTTCGATAAAACAAGTGCCTGTTTAATCCCATTTTTAAAGGAGAATTTTCCGTGCATTAACACGCCACCTTTATAGACTCGTGCGGCGACAAGGTTCACAATTACTGCACTAATAGCCAGAATCACTAATAGTAATGCGATTTCCCACACTTCAATTGTGCCAGAACCAATACGCAGCACAATCAACTGTGGTGTAAAGAATGGGATGTATGAGGCTACTTTAACAAACGCTGCTTCAGCATTGCTCATTCCAAATGTGACAATAAAGAATCCAATCATCGCCAGATAAATCAAAGGCTGTACCGCTTGTTGCACATCTTCTGTTCGACTTACTAGTGCACCAAGCATTGCTGCAATACCACCGAATAAGAAGTAGCCGAGAAACAGTACAATGAGTCCATAGCCGATTAAGGTTATATCAATGAAATCACTTGATAAAAAGTCCGATATCGTATTGCCACCTACATAGATTCCAATTATACCTGCAACTAGTATCGTTACAATATTTATAAATGCGGTCAAGCCAATCCCGGTTAATTTGGCAAACATCTGCACAATCGGGTTGACGCTTGAAACAATTAACTCCATTACGCGTGACGATTTCTCTGTTGCGACTTCCGTAGCGATCATCGTGCTGTACGTAATGATGATAAAGAACAGTACGTATGCAACTGCGAATACAGTTATATTCGCTTCAATCCCCATACCTGCTGACTCAGTTGCTTCTCCGTCTTCAAGAGACATCTGCTCAAAACCAATCGGTTGATACACCGCTGCAAGCTGAGCTTCATCAATATCCAGTTCACTCGTCATATAGCCTTCTTTTAAGCGTTGGACCTCTTGCTGGACATCCATCGCCATGCCATTGTTTTCTCCATAAAACGTCGCATTAAGTGTTTCCGTTGTTCCGGTTAACTGAACAACGCCATCATATTCGCCATCTCTAGCTTCTTCGATTACCGTATCCAAAGGTTGATTAATAAGCTGATAAATGTATGCTTCTTCATCCTCTGGTGGCGCTGCTAACGCCTCGGCAATTTCTGTTGCGCCATCAGATTCATCTACGACTGCTATATTTTGCGTTGAGCCTTCATCATCTCCAGAAAAAAGATCAATAATCGTACCGATATTAACAATTCCTATAATCAAAACCATTGTTATAATTGTAGAGATAACAAAAGACTTTGTTTTTAAACGGCTTGATGCGGTATGACCAACAATCGTCCAGAAATTATTCATTTGCGTCCCCTCCTACCTTGTCAATAAAGATGTCATGCAAGCTTGGTTCTTCTACTTCAAACTTACGTACAAAACCTTTTTCGGCTAGTTCTTGAAAAATGATTTTCGCTTTCTCTTCATTTTCCACCTGAACCGTTACACCATTTTTTGCCTCCGTAAACTTATCAACATGTGGACTGTTTTTAAGAAATGTTAAATCAAAATCAGCGCGAATGGACACAGACTTCATGCCATAACTACGTTTAATCTCGTTCAAATTACCGTGCAGAACCGCCTTACCTCGTTTTAGCATCATAATGTCTTCACACATTTCTTCTACATTACGCATTTGGTGACTGGAGAAGACAATTGTTGTTTGCTGCTCTTGTAAATAACGAACGGCAGCTTTCAGCATGTCAGAATTGACTGGGTCTAGCCCGCTAAAAGGTTCATCAAGAATTAATAATTCAGGCTTATGTAAAACAGCCGCAATGAACTGGATCTTCTGCTGGTTTCCTTTTGATAACTCTTCTACTTTCTTCGTTTCATACTCCTCTACTTTAAAGCGGGCCAGCCAAAACTTCATTTCTTCAATAATGGCGTTTTTCTTCATGCCCTTTAATTTCCCTAAATAAATAAGCTGATCACGAACGGTTAATTTAGGATACAAGCCTCTTTCTTCCGGCAAATAACCAATTAAGTTTGTATATTTATAGGAAAGTCTATTTCCATTCCACTTTACGTCCCCTTCAGTTGGATCAAGCAGACCTAAAATCATTCGAAAGGTCGTTGTTTTTCCTGCTCCGTTTGCTCCTAACATGCCAAACATTGAGCCTTTTTCTACCTGAAGTGATATTCCGTCAACTGCGTGGTGCTGCCCGAACTTCTTTTTTACATCATTAATAATGAGCGTCATTTATTTCCTCTCCTTCTTTTAATAACATTCTTAGAATTTCTGCCATTTTCATCGGTTGAATCAGCGTCACATTTAGTTGCTTCTCGAGGAGCGCTAACTCTGTTTTCTCACGGTCTTCTGAAAGGATTTCTACTTGAGGTCCTCTCTCAAATACGGAATGAACGCCTTCAAGGTTTCGTACCTGCTCAATTGATTCATTCGTCCAAAAACGAGCATAGCGTGAGAGCAACTCATCTTTTTCATACTTGCCAACAAGATGACCTGCGTTCATACAGATTATTTGATCAGCTAAATCCTTTATTTCATCCGGCACATGCGTTGCAAAAACAATCGATCTGATTGGATCTTCTTCTAAATAAGTAAGCCAGTCTTGCTGAAGCCGCTCCTGTGCATGGACATCGACTCCAGCCAATGGTTCATCCATGATTAACATTGTTGAGCTCCTTGATAATGCGAGAACTGCAAGCGCTTGACGCTGCATCCCACCCGACAGCTCCTCCACATCTTTATCAACTGGGAGATCGTATCGCTTAAGTAATGATTCGAACTTCTTCTGATCCCAATTCTTAAAGCCTACTTGATGAATTGCAGCAAGATGGCCGAGTGTATATTTCTCAAAACCCTTACTCGACTGAGGGATAAATGCTATTTTCTCGCGCCAGTTCGTTTCCTCTCTTTGAAAACGGGATATTGAACCTTGATCAGGTTGAATAAGGCCTGAAATCAGCCGTAATAGTGAGCTTTTTCCTGAACCATTTGAACCGACTAAAGCGGTAACGATGCCTGGTTCGACCGTTAACGTTAATGGACCAACGGAAAAGGTGGAATCAATTTTCTTCTCCACTTCAGAACAAACAATCATCTCAGTTCCCTCCTTGCCTTAGTAGTTTGAGAAACATTGCCTCAAGCTCTTCTGTCGTAAAGCCGTAGCGAAAACCGCTCTCAATTGCCTGTTTCAGTCCGCTCTCTACTGCCTCTTCTTTTTGTTTTGTTTGGTCAGTTTGCGCCATTTCATTCACAAAGGTTCCTTTACCTTGAACGGTCTTAATGTATCCCTTTTGTTCAAGGTTTTGATAAGAGCGCCTCGTTGTAATCACACTGCAAGAAAGAGACGTTGCTAGTTTGCGGATCGATGGCAATGCCGTTCCTGGTGGTAAATTCCCACTGATAATTAATGTTTTTATCTGGGCCTCGATTTGGTCGTAAATTGGTGTTCTGCTCATATCATCAATTGTAATTGGCAGTAAACTAGACATAATAATCAACCTTTGCAAAGGTTCGTTCCAAGTACTTGATGCTGACTCGGACCCCGGCAATCAAAAGAACAGCGAGAATAACCACAGTCATAAGAGGCATCGACACAATGCCTTCAAGGAAAATTCCAAAAAACCATAAATCAGTCAACCAGCCGATTAAAGCAAATACTGCTATAAAGGGCAACAATGCCATTAAAAAAATGCCCATATCCCGATGCCTATATTGGCGTGATTCTGGCTCTGAAATAACAAATAAAAGACCGCTAAAACTTGATAACAGGAGCCAACCTATTGCTGAATAAACGAGCGTCTCTAACCCAATAGTCGAGATTGTTCCATCAATTATCATCGTTACTGCAGCAACCGCGTAAGCGAATCCATTAAATAGAAGAACAAAAAGCAACATGCTCAATAATCGGTTCCACGCTTTTTCTTTATGCGCCAACGGCATTAACTGCAGCAGTATATAAATATCTGGCACGACCATTTTTGCATGAGGATCTTTTGTGCGGTAGGCATCGCCACGAATAACCATGGTTGGATACATAAACCAAAGACAGAACATAAAAAAACCAACGAGGAAATGCAGTGATCTTTCCATTGCGTTCTCAAGGAGCATTGGCACGATAAGACCCATTGAAATCCCTGCTATACAGGCTGTTGCAAGCAAGTAGATCCAGCGTTTTAATGGCATGTACGCTAATTCAACCTTCATTAAATGCCAGCCCTTTTTCATCTGTTCACCTCACCTCCACTGTTCATGTGTTTATATCTATATACACAGTAACACACTACTTAAACTGATTTCAACAAATTGTTTAAATTCTTTTTTTTGCATAACTTCTTTATTTCTTCATATGATTAAACGAACCTGTGTGGTTGCACACGCTTCCGAACTTGGTAAATAGTCAGTCGATCTTTGTGGAGGTGGAAGAATGGCAGTCATTAAAGCATCATCGAGTGATATTGATGTACTTGCTCGTCTAATGCGTGCTGAAGCTGAGGGTGAAGGCGAAGAAGGCATGTTAATGGCAGGCAACGTCATGGTTAATCGAACACGAGTCAGATGTCTAGACTTTGCAAACGTAAATTCTATCCCTGATATGGCTTTTCAGTCACCAGGAGGATTTGAAGCCGTTCAAAAAAGCTATTTTTATCAACGTGCTCGTGAAAGAGATAGACGATTAGCTCGCCGAGTTGTAAACGGTGAACGATTGCATCCAGCTGAGTTTTCATTATGGTTTTTCCGCCCAGACGGTCCTTGTCCAGCAGAGTGGTGGGGCCAGTGGAATACAGGACGCTACAAAGCGCATTGTTTTTATCAACCAACGCCAGCAGAATGTGAGGAAGTTTTTAATACCTACTAGATGTAAGGAGAGGTGTACATGTACCCGAATCAATGGCAAGACGGACGGCAGCAGCAAGGATACGGTCAACAAATGCAAGGCTATGGACAAATGAGCGGGGAGCAGAACTACGGACAGCAAATGCAGCAACCTCAATATTCACAGCAGCCTCAGGGACAACAAGGTTATTTCTCTTCACAGAACTATGGCGTACCTGGTTTTGTTCAGCAACAAACACCTACATCTGTGCAAGGATCAGATATGAGCATGTTGCCGATTGAACAATCCTTCATCGAGAACATTCTTCGCTTAAACAGAGGGAAATTCGTTACCGTTCATCAAACGTTTGAAGGAAACAGCGAATGGAACGCCCGTGTCTTTCGCGGACGCATAGAAGAAGCCGGCCGCGACCATATTATTTTAGGAAATCCTGAAACAGGTGAACATTACTTATTGCTAATGGTTAATTTGGATTTTGTTACATTTGATGAGCCCATTGATTATACGTATCATTATGGATCTGAACCAAGCTTGTCCCAATACTCACCACGATAAAAAAAGCTTGAGCATTGTGCTCAAGCTTTTTTGCATTAGAGATGACGAACAGCAGCAATTCCAAGTAATACCCAGCCAACAATAAAGGCTAGTCCACCAATCGGCGTAATTGCTCCTAGCTTCGTGATACCCGTTAAAGCCATAACGTATAGACTACCTGAAAACAGCACAATTCCGAGGATGAATGCCCAGCCCGCTCCTTGCAAAAGTCCGCTAGCACCCATCTTCACTGCTAAAATTGCCGTTGCCACTAAACCTAACCCATGAATCATATGATATTGAACACCCGTTTGATAATTCTTCATCATTCGTTCACTTAGTCGACTCTCTAGGCCGTGGGCACCAAAAGCACCAATTGCGACGGCTAAAGCCATTATAATGGAACCTAATAAGAGAAATAGTTTTGCCATTTTTCTTCACCTTCTTCTCATCAATGCCTCTACTATAGCATATGTAAAACCAGATATTCGACTCTCTTATTTCAGACATGCTATCCTACTTATAAAAGTAACCAGAAGGAGGTCAGTCTCATGATTACCATTCGACCTTATACTCTTGCAGATTATGATGGCTTGTTGCAGGTACAGAAAGAAGCCTTCCCACCTCCTTTTCCACCGGAACTTTGGTGGAGCCAAGAAGAAATTGCTTCCCATGTTAAAACGTTTCCGACAGGCGCTCTCTTAGCAGAATGGAATGGTGAAGTTGTCGGTTCCGCTACATCTCTCTTGGTCAATCATGCGGATCAGCCCCACACTTGGGCAGAAGTGAGTGACAATGGCTTGATTGCAGGAACGCATGATCCAACGGGAAAAACCCTTTATGGAATTGACCTATGCGTCCGTCCTTCTGTACGCAAACAAGGTGTAGCTAAAGCGTTTTATGATGCCCGTAAACAAACGGTGCGTGATTTAAAGCTAGACCGCTACGCGACCGTCTGTCGTATCCCCGGTTACCACATCGTCGCCCACACCTACACGCCAGAACAATATGTCGAGCTTGTGCAGACGGGCAAGTTAACTGACCCCGTCCTTACATTCATGTTCAAACAAGGACTGCAAGCAAAGCACGTACAGCCTAATTATGTTGAAGACAATGAATCACATAATAACGGTGTGTTTGTTGAATGGCGCCCCTAAGGAAAGAGGCTGTCCCAATCAAGATCATCATTAAGATCTTGATCGGGACAGCCCTTTTTTGTATTAAAATCACTTTTCACTAATTGTACTTGGTAAAAAAGCTCACAGCACCTACCTGAGAATGACCAGATTAGAACAAACACCTATTCTGAGAAGTGAAAGGTAGGTTGAAAAATTAAAAAAGTGCAGAAGGATGAATGAACATCTTCGACACTTTTTGTGAAATTGAACAGCCCTAATTAAAAATCAAGCAGATTTCGCTTGTCGTCACCATCGTCATTTCCAGTTGTTGGTGCGATCGGCTGCTGCTTTGGCGGTGTTAGTGTCGGCAGCGGTTGCTGCACTGCGTAGGAAGCAGGCATCTCTTGTTTCTTTACCTCGCCAGCATTTGCTGTAATAAGCTGACAGTAGCTTTCAATGATTAACGCCGCTTCTTTCGCACGCGCGACATCGTCCTGTTCAGCAGAGCGACGCAGATTCTCTATTTGGCGTTCCATTTGCGTGATTAAATCTTCTACTTTAATAAGCACAAGTGCTCCTCCTTCCGGATACCTGCTTATCATAGCATGAATTGATTTAAAAAATGAAACAGAGATCTACCTATTTTCTCGTCGCAAGCTCCTTGTAGATATCAGCTAAACAAGTAAATCCACTGTGTTCCGCCATTGTAATGTGCTTTGTCCATAAGTTCGCCGTCATCCGCGCATCTGCAAGCGCGTGATGGCGGTGGCTCATCGGAATTTCATATTCGGCGCACCACTCATCCAACGTCTCGAAATGTTCCAGATGCTGGGCCGTGATCGAAGTTAGAAATGACGTATCAACAAGACGATGCGTAAACGTCCGCCCGAGCTCCTGCCAGGTAAGATGCCGCATAAACGCTCGTTCGTGCGCGGCATGGTGAGCCACGAGGGTCGCTGACTTTGCAAATTCATAAAAAGCCAGCAGAACTTCAGAAATCGATGCAGATTGATTTAACTCTCTCATCGTCAAGCCCGTTAAATCTAAAATAGCTTGACTCGGTTCCTTCTTCGGCTTCACTGTATGATAAAAGTGTTCATCGTGAACCTCAGATCCAGTCACTTTAACGGCCCCAATCGAAAGAATACTGTCGCCTTGATCAGGGTTAAAGCCACTTGTCTCTAAATCAAACACAACGATTGGCAACTTTTGAAACGGGACATTCAACACATCACGCTGCGCTTCTTTTTGATAAAAGCGAAGTCTCGCCATATCGCTTGCGCTTGGTGCTTGATATGAGGAATCCATTGTGGTTAAGCGTGCTGAGAGCTGACGCATAAAGTTAAACATGTTCATCAACTACTTTTTCAACATGGTCGTACAGTCTTCTTCCTTCAATAACCCACTGCTTTACCTGTTTTTGCTCTTCTTTTGAAAGAAACTTGGGGTTTAAGTGTGCGAAGGCTTGATATTCTGTCTGCCAGTTCAGCCGCGCTTCCAGTAGCGCAGAAAATGAGTTAATCATTGTAGTGTCTAGATGATTTGAGCAAGCTTTCATTCGTTCAAGTGTTGATGATTCAAGCCTTTTCTCCGCCAATGCGAGCAAACGCATGCCATTAACATAAGGAAACAAGATCTGTTCTTTTATATGAAGTGTTCCTTGATTTGACCCATGCTTTTTTACAAGAAGTTTTCCAAAAATGTTCATTGCAAGTGGCACCCTCCCTGTGTTTTCTGCAAAGCGAGACAGGAGCCTGGGATTCTCATCAATCGCCATGAAAATCGCTTTTTTTAACTCATCTAAATAAGCCGCTTCTCCGTAAATGACCCTACCATCAAAAAAGGTAAGCAAGTGGCGGATGTGTTCGAATGTATCCTGATTAAGCCAATCAGATAGTTGCGCTTCCCACTGTTTATTCGTTTTGCACCATCTTACTTCTGAGGCCATTACCCCACCCGAACACCGTTCGTATCCTGCTTGCTCCATTCGAATAACGATCTGCTGTCCAAGTTTACGAAAATATGGGAGCTGATCGTCGCTGCAATGACAGATCAATCCATGATCTTGATCCGTCGCATGCAGCTGCTCCTTTCTTCCTGCACTACCCATCAAAAAAAACGCAAAGGGAGCTGGGATGTCCCCTAGCTCCGCAATCGTTTGCTTTACAGCTTGATTTACGGCATTCAGCCGTTTTTGTTCATGCTGTTCAAGCTTATCGTTTATTGCATTCAAATCCATCATCAAGATCCTGTTTTACTATGTGATGATTGGACGTTTTCCGGATAACCATACGAACCATGCTCGCTCATATCAAGACCTAAAATCTCCTCTTCCTCCGTTACTCGGAGCGTGCCACCAACAAGACCTTTTGTTACTAACAGAAGTAAGTATGAGGCAACAAAAGCGAACAATGCGCATACAACAACGCTTAATGCTTGAACGCCTAATTGCTCAAAACCGCCACCGTAGAAAAGTCCGGCGCTTCCACTTCCGTTATAAGCAGCAAGCTCTGGTGTTGCAAACAGTCCGTTTGATAACGTCCCCCAAATACCCGCGATGCCATGCACGCTTAAAGCAAAAATCGGGTCATCAATTTTTAATTTATCAAACATTTTCATACTCACGACAACGATGAGTCCACCAATTACACCAATCACGACGGCTGCCCACGGTTCTACAAACGCACAAGATGCTGTAATGGCAACCAAACCTGCTAAAGCACCGTTTAATGTTGTCGGCACATCAGCTTTGCCATTGATTGCCCAAACTAAGAATAAAGCAGCAATTGTTCCAGCACCTGCAGCAAGCTGTGTATTTAAAGCAACATAACCAAAGAATGCATCTGCAACCCCACCTGTTGATCCAGCATTAAACCCAAACCAACCAACCCAAAGGATTAGCACACCTAGCGCCGTAAATACTTGGTTATGACCGGATAAATCATTCACTTGTCCGTTTTTACCGTATTTACCTAAACGAGGCTTCAGCATAATGGTCGCTGCTAATGCGGCCATTGCACCTGTTAAATGGACAACGGTTGAACCAGCGAAATCTTGTTTTCCTAAGCCTGCTAACCAACCATCATCAGACCAAATCCAATGCGCAACAAGCGGATAAACAAAAGCGGAGAATAGAACGGCAAAGATCGCATAAGCTGCTAATTTACCACGTTCAGCAAATCCCCCAAAAGCAATCGTTAAAGCAATCGCTGCAAACGTTAATTGGAAAAAGAAATCAACAGACCCATATCCATCTGCAAAATCACCATAAAAGAAATTAGAAAGACCAATAATCGGATTTCCATCTCCATAAATAAAACCATAACCAACTGCCCAGAAGACAAGTGATGCAATCCCAACTGTAAACACCGTTTTACCGGCAATGTGCCCGGCGTTCTTCATTCTTGTTGAACCAGCCTCTAACAAAATAAATCCACCTTGCATGAGTAAAACGAGTATTGCAGCAACCGTTAACCACAGATTATCCATTAAGATGATTCCTTCTTCCAAGTGCGTCTCCCCCTCACACGATATCTAGCTATAACGGTTATTATAGACCGATGTCGGAATTGTTCCATAAATACGTCAGTTTATCTGACATGGTTTTTTGGGTAAATTCTCTAGCATAGTTTCCCTAAGTGATGCCTACACTAATTCTGGGTTGTGAGCCCGTTACTATTCGTGAAGGGATCGTGATTAAATGAATCAACAAGGGATGCAGCAGCAAGGGACAATAAATTCTCAGCAAGTCATGCCAAAAATAAATCATGGCGGTCATGATTTATTTGATAGCCACGAAATCATTGCTGGAATGATAAATGTTCTTGATCAGTTCATGATTTTTCGAACGTTTATTAAAGATCAAGAATTGCTCGCCTTACTTGATCGTCAGTATTCATTCATTGAAAGTCAGTACAACGTGCTTGCTGAAGCCTTTTCAACTGGGCAAAAACCAAGTGAATCTACTGGCGTTTACAAAATGAAGCTTTCGCACGATGTCCAGTTTGGCATTACACCTTCCCAACCAAAAAAGCCAAACCGCTCAATGGCCGACGTAAAAGAAGCAGGACTCTCTGCCCACATGCTCGGTTTAATTAAAGGACAGGCTTCCTTAATGGGAATGGCAGCTTCAGAGATTACAAACCCAATTGTTCGTCGAATTGTTGCTGATACGGTACCTAATTTCATTGAGCTTGCTTATGAAATTTTCCTTTATCAGAACAAGCACCAATACTATCAAGTACCTCAGCTAAAAGATTCGGATGCACAAGCAATGACAAGTGCGTATCAATCTGTTAAAAGCCAACCGGTAACGATGCCGCAACCTAAAGCACCGATTCAATAAGAAAAAGCAGCTATGCCGAGTTGGCGTAGCTGCTTTTTATATTGGTTTTTTCGCGAACCAACGGATTAAAAAGGGTAAGGCTAGAAATAACGCAAGCACACGTAACATTTGCAAGGTTGCTACAACGGTTGCATCCATTTGCAAGGTCGCAGCAGTTGAGGCCATTTCTGCCGCTCCAGCAGGGACAATCGCCAAAAGCGTCGTATAAAATGGCAGTGGACTTAAAAGAAAGAACGTGAAAGCCAAGCCTAGACTCATGAGGATATAAAGTGCCAGTGTCAGCATACTCGGTTTCCCAATTCGTTTTAATTCGTGCAGTGTTTTTCGATCAAAACGCATGCCGATCACAGAGCCAATTAATACTTGGGCTACTCCCATGACAATACTTGGCATACTGTAAGCAGGAACGACCCACTGGTGTACCGCAAACCCAAATATGATGGCTATAAACATTGGTGCGCCGGGAAAGGTTAGAAAACGACTTAAGCCAAACACGAACAGCGCAAGTAGAAAAGCGATTCCGACTAAAATGAAATCCCATGAGAGCGCCTGCTCAGGAACAACAAGGTCAATTGCTGAAGTTTGCGCACCGAGCCCCACAATAAGCGGGACAGAAAATACAAATAGCGTAATTCTTGCCGTATGAAAAGCTGCAACAATGCGCTGATCAGCCTGATACCTTTCACTAAGAGCAATGACCTCAGACGCGCCTCCTGGAAGACAACAGAAAAAAGCTGTGTTCCCACTTAGTCCCGTCCATTTCCCGAATAACTTTCCGAGGGCGATGCCGCCAACCAACGTCAGCGTTAATGTCAGAATAAACGCAGGCAGCAAGGTTCGATACGCCCACACTTCTTCTGGTACAACCATGAACCCAATGACAACACCAACAAGGGCTAGGGACAGCGTAAATAATTCACTTCTAAAGATCAATTTTTCTATATAAAAAGACCAAATCATGCCTGTCATTAACGCTCCAAGTAACCATCCTGCAGGCAGACCAATCGCTTGCATAACCCAGCCGACCACGAACGAAGACGCAAAGAATAACAGTTTACTCATCATCTGAAGCCGATAAGTCCGCTTTGAAAGGGAGCTGCCATTGGATTGGCTCTACGCCTCTTCCTTCCAACCACTGATTAATGTTTGAATAAGGACGACTACCTAAAAATCCACGATGAGCTGAAAATGGACTTGGGTGCGCCGACTGAATAACAAGATGTTTCTGCGTATCAATTAGTGACACTTTTTTCTGAGCATGCTTTCCCCATAAAACAAAAGCAATTGGCTCTTCACGCGCATTGAGTTGCTTAATAACTTCATTCGTAAGCAGCTCCCACCCCTTACCTTGATGAGAACCAGGCTGTTTTTTTCGAACTGTCAGAACGGTATTCAATAAAAGCACACCTTGATCTGCCCAAGCTTGTAAGTAACCATGATCAACTGGAGGAAAACCCAGATCAGCTTCTAATTCTTTATACATATTTCGCAGCGAGGGCGGGGTTGTAATATGCGGCTGAACAGAAAAGCTCAAGCCATGTGCTTGATTCGGACCATGATAAGGGTCCTGTCCTAAAATGACGACTTTTACATCTTCGTAAGCGGTTGAATGCAACGCATTAAAAATCGCATCCATCTCAGGATAGATCACTTCATTCTGATACTCTTCCTTTAAAAATGCTCGTAGCTCTTGATAATAGGGTTTTTCAAATTCTTCTCCAATGATTTCCTGCCAGTCATTATGCAAAATAGACATACGGCACACTCCTCCTCTGTCTCTCTTTTTTAATCATACGCCTCTAATTGCTTACTGACAAACAGAAAAAAGAACCGGCTAAGATGCCGATTCTTCCTGTTTACAACAGTATATGAGCCATTAACACGATAATTGGCAACGTAATAATCGTCCGAATCACAAAAACAAGAACTGCATCTAAGAACGTAAACGGTATCTTTGAGGCAATTAATACGCCACCTGTTTCAGACATGTAAATAAGTTGAGATACGGACAAAGCCGCAATAATAAACAACGTTAATTCTGTGGTAATTCCTAATGAATCGGCAATAATTGCTGGGAGTAACATATCCGCAAAGCCAATCAACAAGGTTTGACTTGCTGCGGCCGCTTCTGGAACGTTCATTAGTTCTAAGATTGGTACAAACGGTACAGCAAGCCATTCAAACACAGGCGTAAACGTCGCTACACCTGCCGCCAATGTACCAATGGCCATGACAACTGGTAAGACACCAAACCATAGATCAAACACATTCTTCAAACCGCTTTTAATGTTGTCTCCATTTTTAAAGCTATCTTCCGCCCGCGTTACCGCTTGAACAAAACCACTTGAGAAAGGTTGCTTCACCTTCGGCTCTTCTCTTCCTTCACTTCCATCAATATACTTGGTAGACTTCAAGCTAAGTGGTGGAATACGTGGCGTAATAACAGCAGCGATAAATCCAGCTACAAACAAGGTTAAAAAGAACTGCCAAAACAAATGTGTAATATCAAGCATCGCTAAAATTGTAATGCTGAATGTAATCGAGACAACTGAAAATGCTGAAGCAACAATCGAAGCTTCTCTAGCTGTATATTTTCCCGACTCGTATTGCTGGTTTGACATCATGATCCCAACTGTCCCATCACCAACCCATGAGGCGATTGAGTCAATCGATGCACGCCCTGGTAAACGGAATAACGGACGCATAATGTTTTTTAAGAGTGAACCGAAAAACTCCATTAAGCCAAAATTCAGCAGTAACGGTAGCAGTAGTCCAGCAAATAAGAAGATCGTAAATAAGAACGGAAGTAAATCAGCTAATAGAAGACTGCCTGTATCTCCTGAAACAATAAATTCAGGACCGAATCCAAAATATGCCATGAATCCGAAGATCGCTCCAACGATACGAACCACAATCCAGATAGGTGTTGTTGCAAAAATATCAAACCAAAACGAGCTTTTCTCAGACTGATTGCCTTTACTGGCAGTAGCAATAATCGATAACACGGCCGATATAGCCATCACAATTGCTACAGTGAGAATAAGTCCATTCTCTGGAACGACGTCCATTACCGTATCTGCAGCAAATTTAACCGGCAGCTGCACGGTCGAATTCCCATCGCCATCAACTGACGGAAGTGGCGTCATGAATAAAAAGATTCCGATTAAAGATGGTATTAAAAATAATAATGTATTTTTTATTGTAATGTCCCTTTTCATTTGTAAATCCCCCGAACGGATAAGTATAAGATATAATGAATCATTATACATGCATTTATCATCTTACGCTATGGAAATTTTTAAAAGGGTTCCTATTCCTCTTCCATTTTTTCTTCTTTTAAGTTAAATGTCTGAGCTGCAACCTGTAAATGCTGCGCAGTCTCTTCTATTCTTAGGATATGCTCAACCACTTCTCGCATAACCAATAGTTGTTCACTTGCTGCAAGTGCAGCTTTCTTCGTTTGTTCGCCACTTTCCTCACTCGCTTCTTTCAAATCAGAAATAAGCACCGTTAAATCAAGCGTGCTTCCAGCAATCGATTGCGTTGCATTCGAAACAATATAGATTTCTTGATTAAGCTTTTCAACCGCTTCTTGGATTTGTTCAAAGACGGCACGCATCTCTTCCATCGCATTTTTTCCGGCAAGAATACCAGCCTCTCCTGTTTTCATTTCTGCTGACACGCTTAGAACATCTGCTTGCACGGACCGAATCATTTGATCGACTCGGTTTGCGGCCTGTTCAGATTCGGCGGCAAGCTTGCGGACTTGATCTGCGACAACAGCAAACCCTCGCCCGTGTTCACCCGCATGTTCTGCTTCAATCGCAGCGTTAAGCGCAAGTAAGTTCGTTTGCTTAGAAATGCCACTTAAACTATCGACAGCTTGTAGCATCTCATGAGAGCGTCCGCTTAATTGATTGACAAAGGCAGATGCTCGATCTGTATTTGTTGCAATAATGTCCATTTGGTTCGAAGATTCGGTTACTCTTATTGTGCCATCATGAACAAGGGTATGAACGGCTTCGGTTGCGTCCTCAGCGGTAGAGAGGGCCAGTGTAATATGTTCAACTCGTTGAGCTAAATCATCTGTGGATTGAACGCTTTGCTGACTCGTTTTTATTTGTTTTGCGATCGCACTCTCAACAACTTTACTTGCAGACTCAATGTAGCTAGCATCCTTAATTGTTTTCTCTGCTTGATTTGTTAAATGAGCTGAAGTCGTTACAAGTCCATCTGAAGCAGCAGCTGTTTGTTCAAGTGATTTTTTTAATTCTGAAGTCATCCGATTAAAAGACTGTGTAAACAAACCAAACTCGTCATTCACATGAAGTCGCAATGGTTTTTTCGAAAAATCTCCATCGGCAATTTGGTTTGACCTGCGCAGGAGGCGTCTCAATGGAATCAAAACCATCCGCGCTTGCTGAATTGCAATTGCTAACCCAACGCCGATGGATACAACTAAAATCACCCAAGCTACTAGCATCTGGTTATTAATCATTGCACTTGCTTCTTCCATTTGCCCGATGCCATTCTCTAGTAGTGTTTGTTGTTCTAGCAAAATAGATCCACCAATCTCTCCTGCTTCAACTAATTGTGCATTCCATGCTACTCTTGCTGCATCAAGGTCGCCTTCGACAATTGCTGGTATAACTGCTGTTTCTAACTGAGTAACAAGCTCTGTCCATTCTTCAGGAACATCTGCTGGAATAGCGGGAGCTTCTCCGGAGATCAAAGCAGCAGCTACATTTGCTTCAATCTCATTCCAAATCTGCAACGATTCATTTTGTTGTTCAAATGTGTGATAAGATTCTGTTCCATTTTCATGAAGAACGTCCTTAACCGATCCTCCAAAAAACGAGACTGCTCCTACTAGGCAAAGCATTAAAACAGCAATGGCAACATAGCCACCAATCAATTTCTTCTGAATCATATTCTTCCTCCCTGCCTCTCTATCCTTTTTATCGGAAGAAGAGTAAGCGATTTCCACCTCAATCGCTTGCTTTAATGATTGCAAATCTTTTAGTATAATAAGCACAAGATAGATAAAAGGAGAGAGACGCATATGAAACGATACAAAGCATTAACAATTGCTGGTTCAGACACGAGTGGCGGTGCTGGCATTCAAGCAGATTTAAAAACGTTTCAAGAACTTGGTGTTTACGGTATGAACGCGTTAACGACAATCGTTGCGCAAAACCCATTTAAAAGCTGGGCGCATGAAGTATTTCCACAGGACCCGGCGATTGTTGAGAAACAAATTGACACGGTGTTAAAAGGAATTGGCGTTGATGCCGTAAAGACAGGCATGCTCGGTTCAATTGCGATTATTGAACTTGTTGCTAAAAAAGTGGACGAGTATGGTGTTGATCAGCTTGTTGTTGATCCAGTTATGGTATGCAAAGGTGCAGATGAAGCCTTAAATCCAGAAACAGATGCTTGCTTACGCGATGTGCTTGTACCAAAAGCCTTTGTGGTTACGCCTAATTTATTCGAAGCGACTCAGCTTTCAGGAGTAAAGATTGAATCTGTTGAAGATATGAAAACAGCAGCAAAAGCGATTCATGAACTTGGCGCGAAGCATGTTGTGATTAAAGGCGGGAGCAAGCTTGATTCAGCCAACGCCGTAGATGTTTGGTATAACGGTGAAACGTTTGAGTTGCTCGAATCCGCTGAGATTGACACGACGTATACGCACGGCGCTGGTTGTACGTTCGCTGCTTCCATTGCCGCTAACCTCGCTAAAGGAAAAGAAGTTGGCGAAGCAATTCATATTGCCAAAGACTTCGTCACCGCAGCGATTAAACACGGTAGCCGCTTAAACGAGTATGTCGGTTCCGTTGCCCATGGTGCCTACCACTTTGATTCTAAATAAAAGAAAGCCTCTCACGCGAGAGGCTTTTTTTGCTCAATGTGTTCGATATCAACATCATCGAGCCAACTATTCATTTTTTCAATATCTACATAAAACGCGCGGTCCTTTACAATCGAAGGGACAATAAGCCGCGCTTCTTGATAAAGTGATTGAGTTGCCTGCGCCATCTTCTCAAACCCACGGTATTCAACCGCCTGCATCGCACAAATCGCTTCTATTGCATACACTTGGCGCACATTGGCAATAACTTGCAGCGCATGCCTCGCTCCAATTGTGCCCATGCTGACGTGATCCTCTTGATTTGCCGAAGAGGGAATGGAATCGACGCTTGCAGGATGTGCGAGCGTTTTGTTTTCAGACACAAGCGCAGCCGCCACATACTGCATAATCATCGCGCCTGACTGCAATCCAGGACTGGCACTTAAGAACGGTGGTAAGTCATTTAATTGAGGATTAACGAGCCTTTCCGTCCGGCGCTCCGAGATATTCCCTAATTCTGCCACAGCAATGCTTAAGAAATCCATCGCTAACGCAATCGGCTGACCATGAAAATTTCCGCCGGAGATGACCTTATTGCCTTCATCAAAAATAAGTGGATTATCTGTTGCTGCATTCATTTCAATTAACAACTTTTCTTTAACGTATTTCAACGTTTGCCAGGTTGCTCCATGCACTTGGGGAATACAACGGAGTGAATAAGCATCTTGGACACGGATCTCTCCTTGCCTTGTAATTAGCTGACTTCCATCTAAGTGCGCACGTATTCTTGCAGCCGTTTCAATTTGTTCAGGGTACCCTCGGGCAATATGAATATCCTCATCGAATGCATCAATAATCCCATTTAAACCTTCCATTGTTAAGGCAGCAATCCATTCCGCTTGAAAAGCGAGTCGCTCTGCTTCCATATAAGCAACAGCTCCAGCTGCCGTCATTGCCTGCGTTCCATTTATTAACGCAAGCCCTTCTTTTGCTTGCAGTGTTAACGGAACTATCTCAAGCAGCTGAAAACAGCTAGCTGTTGACATACGTTGCCCCTTGTAAATCACATCCCCCTCGCCCATCAATGCCAACGCTAAATGAGCGAGGGGCGCTAGATCACCACTTGCTCCAAGCGATCCTTGTTGTGGAATACACGGGTAAATCTCTAAATTAACAAACTCCAATAGCTTCTCAATAACAACTAGCCGCACACCCGAATAGCCTTTTACAAGCGCATTCGCTCGAAGAAGGGTCATTGCTTTGGTGACACGCTCAGAAAACAACGGTCCGACTCCACAAGCATGTGACAAAATTAAGTTGCGTTGAAGTTCCTCTACGTTTTCAACATCAATCCGCACATCACTGAATTTACCGAAGCCCGTATTAATGCCATAGACTGTTCTACCTTCCTGAACAATCGTTTCAACCGCCCGCCTACTCTGATGTATGGTTTCGAGACAGGTTTGATCAATTTCTACTTTTTCTCCATTGTACAAAATTCGTTGAAGCTCTTTAAATGTCAACGAATCACCTGTTAATGCAATCATAGCTTCACCCCTCTATCTTACTAAAGTCCACAAAAAAAGAAGTTGTTGTTTGAAAAATAGCTTTTTCAAAACGAACAACCTCTTCGACTTATGTATGTTGTGGTACTTCTTTTTAGTTTTCAAACTTGCGGTCAAAAAAACCATCTCCATTTGCATGATTCTGATAACTATAGTGTATGCGCGCATGCTACAATTGTCAATGAAGTCTGCAAAAGGAGAAACCGACTAGATGAAGCGAAAACGCAAGCGAGGTATAAAACCAACAGGAAAAGTAACAACAGAATTTTTTTCATATGATTCCGCTATTATTATTGCAATGGCAACCGTCCTCGGCTACTTAGTTGCCTATCGCTTTCAAATGGGCCAGTTTTCTTATTACGGTATTGATGATGCACTGTTTGGACAAATTTATTTAAACCATATTATCATCGCTGTTACGGCGGTAACAGGCTTCTTAATTGCCGTTTACATTGTTCAAGTTGCCCTGCAATGGTTTTACAAACAGCTTTCACCTTTTTGGGAAGCCGTCGCTCGTAATCTCATTCCAAGCATCATTATTTACATCGCCACCGGCATTATTTTTGAATTTGAGTTATTCTATTATTTCGTTTTTCTCCTTATTCTTTATCGATTTATTATGCCTTTCTTCAGTAGAGATACGATTTCTTATCAAGAAACACTCTTAAGGCAAATTAAAAAAGAGGGTACGTTTAAGGAGTTGTTTCAGGCCCTTATCCCGGAAAGTATTCAAAAGCGTCAGTTAGAAAAACGGCTTTTGTATGTTCTCCTCATTTTTATACTGCTGCCACAGCTCGCTTCTTTTATCGGCAATCAAAGTATTCATTGGAAAAACGACTATTTAGTATTCTATCAAGAAGATGAGTTACACATCGTGCTAACAAGTACCGATAGCACACTAATCGCCGCTCCTTATAATGAAGAAGAAAATACATATCAGCCATCCTATCTAGTGGTCTCCTTTAACAATTATCAAGACTCACCATATACGTTTATACCGCACCAAGTCCCCTTTGCCCTAGAACAAGCACCTTAACAAAAAAGCTCGCTGCAACGTTTCGTTGCAGCGAGCTTTCGTAATTAAAACTTGCTTTGATACGCATCAAGCTCCCAAGCATGAACACTTGTGCGGAAATCATCCCACTCGTTACGCTTAAGGGCTACGTATACAGTGAACGCATGATCACCTAGCGTTCTACGGCCGATTTCTCCCGTTTCAAAACGGTTTACAGCTGCTTCTAAGCTTGTTGGTAAGTTCTCAATGCCACGTTCCTTAATCTCAGCAGCCGTCATGCTGAAAATATCAGCATCAACCGAAGCAGGGCATTCTGTTTCGTTATCAATTCCGTCAAGACCTGCAGACGCAACAACGGCGAAGGCAAGGTACGGATTCGCCGATGGATCTGGACAGCGAATTTCAACACGCGTTCCAGCTCCACGAGTTGCTGGAATACGTACAAGCGCAGAACGGTTTGATGCAGACCAAGCGATATAACAAGGCGCTTCATAACCTGGCACAAGGCGCTTATATGAATTAACAAGCGGGTTTGTCACCGCAACAAAATCTTTTACATTATCAAGTAGTCCAGCAATAAAGTGATACGCTGTTTTTGAGAGCGCAATCTTATCATCTTCATTGTAGAAGCTATTTTCCTGCTTTTCGATATCAAACAAGGACATGTTCACGTGCATGCCGTTCCCGTTTTCTCCACCAAGTGGTTTTGGCATGAACGTCGCGTGTAAACCGAATTGTTTTGCTACCGTTTTTACAACCCATTTATACGTAGTCGCTGCGTCGGCTGAACCGAGCGCATCGGCATATTTAAAGTTAATTTCATGTTGACCAACAGCTACTTCATGGTGTGATGCCTCGATTGTAAAGCCCATCATTCGAAGTGCTTTGTAAATCGCTAAGCGGACTTTTTCTCCATCATCTTTTGGAGATGGTTCAAAGTATCCACCAACATCTTGTGTACGAAGGGTTGGTTGACCAAACTCATCTGTATCAAATAAAAAGAATTCAAGTTCCGGCCCGACACTAATGGAATAGCCTTTATCAGCAGCACGCTTTACTGTTTTTTTCAAAACGTTGCGCGGATCGCCATCAAAGTCAGAGCCATCTGGCTTTTTTACGCTACACAAGAATCGCGCTTCAGAATAACCTTCTTCTTCTGTCCAAGGCAAGACTGCAAACGTGGTTAAGTCCGGATTTAAATACAAATCCGATTGATTAATTGGTGTAAACCCTGTGATTGAAGAACCATCAAACATCGTTTCTCCGTTTACTGCTTGATCAAGCTGATCAGCTGTAATCGTCACATGTTTCAACATTCCTTCAATATCAACAAACTGCATGTGCAAAAGCTCTACATTTTTCTTTGCAATTGTTTCCCGAATTGTCTCAATCAAACTTTCTCTCGTTGGCGCTTGTGTCGTCATCTCGAACACTCCCCTGAATTTAAGATGCACTATCATCTTTTCTCTTACTACTACTCTATGATGATTTCAGCCAAGCTGCAATCGATTTGTTAGATTATCTGACATACATATCAGTTAACTTCTCAAATAAAAAAAGCGCCCTGGGGACACTTTTTTAAACTGGGTCTACTTGTTTTGGCTTACGCACTAGTGCCATAATCCCCGCAATAATATAAAGCAGCATTGGAATTAATGGTCCTACAAAAATTAACGTGATAAATGCAAGGGCCGCATACAAAATCGTTGAGCCGAGGAATAAAATACTTGCAATCACGGGCTTGTTCTTAATAATGACAACTGCAACAATTCCCGCTACGGCTGCAATAAAAGCAACAAGCGCAAACATTGTGAAGTTCAGCGACGAAACCACTTCAAGAAATTCATTTGCTTCTTGCTCAGTTAACGGGGCAACACCTTGTTCAGCAAGGAGATCACTATTCTCGTTGGTCATTTCCACCGCAATTTCTTCAAAAAAGCCTTGGTTTTCCGCAACTTCTAAGGCGACAAATAACAAAGCCCCAATCATGAAGATGACGAGTCCAATTATACCAAGCACTCGTTCTCCTGTACGTTTTACATTGTTCAATTAAATCGCTCCTTAATTTATGTATCTCTCTTTACACTATGTATAGATCTGCTTAAACATGATCGTATCATAAAATACAGGTGCGTAACACAGAAATGACTTTTTTTACAAAAAAAGAGCTCACGGAAAATCCGTAAGCTCACTATTCCTTATGATGGACGCTTTGAACCGCTTCTGCTTGAAGAATTAGCCCAGCTGCGTTTTTGTCCGCTTCCACTGCCACTACGACGATCGTCGCGACGTTTTTGACCACTGTATGAACGACGGTCTCCTTGTGGACGACGACCATCACGGCCACCGCCGCCTCCACCAGGACGCTTCTTCGAACGAAGTGGTGCTTCGCTTGTTAATTTAACCGGCGTTTGGTCAGGCTCTCTAGTTAGCAACTTCAACGCTGCTGACAATGCCGTTACTGCGTCCGTCTCTTGCAATAATTCTTTTGCAGCAACACGGTAATGATCTTGACCACCTTCTGAAGCTAGTTCACGAAGTTCAAGAAGAGCTGCCTTCTTTTGTCCTTCAAGCGCCTCCTCATACGTAGGCTTTGGACGCTGAGTCATGCGCTTCTTAGATACGCGCTCAATCAACTTCACATGGTCTCTTTCAGGCTTCGTTGACAACGTAATTGCAATCCCTGAACGTCCTGCACGACCTGTACGACCAATACGGTGTACGTAGCTCTCAGGATCTTGTGGAAGATCAAAGTTAAAGACGTGAGTGACGCCACTAATGTCAAGGCCACGTGCAGCTACATCTGTTGCAACAAGTACATCAATCAAACCTTCTTTAAACTTGCGAAGGACACTGTTACGCTTCGCTTGGTTTAAATCACCGTGAAGACCTTCTGCACGGTATCCACGCTTAATTAACGCTTCTCCAAGCTCATCAACACGACGCTTTGTACGACCAAAAACAATTGAAAGTTCCGGTGTCTCTAGGTCAATCAAGCGACAAAGCACATCAAACTTCTCACGCTCATGTACTTCAATATACTGTTGTGCAATGTTTTCCATTGTTACTTCTTTCGCCTTTACAGCGATGCGAGTTGGGTCTTTCATAAACTTGCTTGCGAGTGACTCCATCCGACGCGGCATTGTTGCTGAGAAAAGCAATGTTTGGCGCGTGTCTTCTGGTGTCTCTGCTAAGATCGTCTCGATGTCTTCAATGAAGCCCATGTTCAACATTTCGTCTGCTTCATCAAGGACAACGGTTTGAACCGTTTCAAGACGAATTGTTTTGCGACGCATATGATCCATTAAACGACCTGGTGTCGCAACAATAATATGCGGGCGTGCTTTAAGTGCACGAATCTGCTTTCCGAAGTCTTCGCCACCGTATACAACAGTTGTGCGAACACCTTTATCGCGTCCGAATTGTTTTAAAGCTTGTTCTACCTGACTCGCTAACTCACGAGTTGGTGCAAGAACTAAACCTTGTACGATCGGATTTGTAGCATCGATTCGATCAATAAGTGGAATACCAAACGCTCCCGTTTTTCCTGTTCCTGTTTGTGCTTGACCGATTACATCTTTACCATCCAACACGAGCTTAATTGTATCTTGCTGAATTGGTGTAGCTTCTGTGAAGCCCATCTTTGTTAAAGCTTGAACGACTAATGCGTCCAAACCAAATTGTTCAAATTGTGCCAAGTGTTAAAAACTCCCCATTAATTTATTGAAACGCCTCTCGCGCATAGAAAAGGCTGTCTTGATGCAAAAAGCCAGTAGCAAGGCTCGCTTTCAACATCGAGACAGCCTTATTAATCAATTACTTTTACAAAAGACTTATTTTGTACGTCCGCACAAAAGGCGCTCCGTGTTCTCAAAGATTAATCTTACCATAATTAAATTCCCTATGCAAGAACTGCTTTTTCATCCCACAAACGCTTGTTCATAATCAGTACTTCTTTTTCGCCCATGCGCTCATGTACATTTGCGTTCACCAATCTTGTCGCATTTGTTGCAAAAAGCGGGTATTCACCGTACAGTTCCCTTGCCATTGCATGATCTGAATGACTAAGTAACAGGTAGCAGCCGCGCTCATCGAGCTGTTTAAACATTCGCTTCAGTCGAATATGATCATATAACGTAAATGGTTTTGTGTAAGCCCCAAACGACCGCTTTGATTCCGAATAATACGGTGGATCAAAGTAGACAAAATCATTTTCTTCTGCTTGTAATACCGTCTCCACAAAATCAGCTTTTTCTATATGAATATGCTCTTGTTGCAAATAGGAACTTGCTTGCCGGATGACTTTTTCGTTCATTATATTTGGTTTTTTATAATGGCCAAACGGCATATTGGCTTGACCTTTTTTGTTAACGCGATACAACCCACCGTAGGATGTTCGATTTAAAAATAAAAAACGGGATGCCTGTTCAACGGCAGAGAGCGCTTGATAATTAGCTTGACGGTCCAAATCTCGCATGGCGTAATAGTATGCTTCTTGATTCTGATGAAGCTGCAAATCTTCTAGTAACTGTTCACATTTATCACGTATCACCTTATAGGTATTTATTAACGGTTGATTTACGTCTCCAATCAAAGCTTTCGGCGGCGCTAACGAAAAGCACAGAGCAGCTCCTCCCGCAAACGGTTCAATGTAGCGTTCATAGTGCAGTGGCACATACTGATGCAGTAGCGGCAATAATTGCCGTTTACCACCAGCCCACTTAAATGGGGTACGTAACTTTTTCTCCATCCGACTCCTCCATTAATTGGCTTAGATAAACACTATACCCAATAGATGAAGACTTTAGTCCTGAGTCGGACGACTAAAAAGGTTGGAATAGAACGAGCTCTACAAACACTGCTACTGAACCGCTACAGGAGAATCCTTCGCTTTCCGCAGACACGGCCTCAGCCTCCTCCGTGGAAAACCGCCACTCCAGAGTCTTCAGACTCGTGCTGTCCTGCAGGAGGTTCTCCTTACGCTCATTCCCCCTGGAATATACGAAAAGACGATCAATCCAAAGTAGGATCATTCGTCTCTTCATTCTATACATATGCTTTTGTCCCAGCCTTACGATCCAACTTCTTGATTCGTTAAAAAGGCGCGAAACGTTTCTTCAGGTCGATTGCCGTCAATGCGACGTACTTCTTGACCATCTTCAAACACGATAATCGTTGGTGTTGACTGGATCTGGTAAGGTGCCGCCTCATCGTTATATTCAAGTACATTAAACTGGTCGATCTCAATATCTTCGTCACCCGCAACATCCATTAAAACAGGCGTTGCTTCCACACAATGTCTACATTCTGGTGAGAAGAAATATACAACTGCATCTTCACCAGCTTCGAGCTTACTAGCTAAATCATCAGGCATGATGATGTTTTGATAATTTGGGTTGTCCAACTGATCAATCGTGGATGGGCGCAAATCATCCGTATCGTACTGCGTGTTGTTTGCCAACTTGTCGTTTTGCCCCATATTTTGAATAACGATGAGCGCGATAAAAAGAACGACTACCGCTCCACCAATAATTGCTAATCGCTTCATGCTTTTCACTCCTTACGTTTTCGAATAACGTATAAACTTGTTATAAAAATAAGAATAAATGCTGTTCCTGCTAAAAACGGAATCGTGATAAAACCAAACCAGTTAATGTATTGACCTGTACACGAAACAAGACCACAGCCAATCACATCATCTTCATTAATCGGAAGCTTCTGCATTGCGTAATGGTAAATCGATATACACATGCCAATACCGGATAAGACCGCTGCATAGATCGCTACGCCAGAATCTTTTCGTATGACACCAACCGCAATCAGTATAACCAATGGATACATGAAAATTCGTTGATACCAGCAAAGTGCACACGGCTCAAACTTCTCTATTTCCGAGAAATAAAGCGAGCCGAGCGTAGCAACGAGCGACGTAAACCAGGCAAATAACAGTCCGCTCTCGACTTTCTTATTCATAGGCGCCCCTCCCGCTTTTGTTCTATTTGTTCATTGTATAGCAAATGCCTACTTAAACAAATGGCGATTACGCGAACTTTTCTGATCTTTTTACATTAAAAAAGGATGACAAAGTTAAAATTTAGCATACTTTGGGTTAAAAGCCTGTTTTTTTGTCTATCGTAGATAACAGACTACAATAGATGGAGGCGTCACCCATGAATGAACCACAATCTACACTTCAATCAATCTGGCAATTATCCTCAGATCATCCCGCGTATCCTACGCTTGAAGCCAATATAGATGTAGATGTTGCCGTTGTTGGTGGTGGAATTACAGGTATAACAACCGCTTATATTTTGGCTGAAGCCGGAAAAAAAGTAGCTGTACTTGACGCAAACCAGTTTGGCAGAGGAACAACTGGACATAGCACTGCCAAGCTGACAATCCAACACGACCTAATATACGACGAACTTCTTTCGTTTTTCGGAAAAGAAAAGGCATCGCAATATTACCAATCTCAAAACGATGCGCTAACCTTCGTACGCAACCTTGTTCAAAAAGAACAAATTCAATGTGACTTTACCGACGAAGATACCTTTTTGTATGCAACAACACACCACGGCGAACATCAATTACGCCGTGAAATGAAAGCTTATGACAAATTAAATATTCCATACGAATGGGTCACTTCCCTGCCGATTGAGTTAGAAATTCGCGCAGCCCTTAAAATTTCCAATCAAGCTCAATTTCACCCTTTGCGTTACGTAGCTCACCTGTGTAAAAAGCTTGAGTCAAATCAAGCGCAGCTGTTTGAAAATACGGTTTGTACAAAAGTAACAAATGAAAAAGATTCGGTAACGGTTCATACACAGGACGGTCAGACCGTCACAGCAAAAGTTGTTGTTGCCGCAACCCATTTTCCCTTTATCGATGGTGGCGGCCTGTATATGTCACGACTTAAAGCTGACCGCTCCTATGTAGTCGCTGGTTCAAGTGACACCACTTGGCCAGGAGGGATGTATTTATGTGCAGAACAACCAAAGCGCTCTTTACGGGGATTATCATTAAACGGTAAGTCCTATATCCTCGTTGGTGGTGACCACCATAAAGCAGGACAAGGCATGGATGCGCGGAATCACTATGATGCACTAAAAGAATTTGCCGACATCCAGTTTCAATCCTTTTCAGTTGAACAAGAATGGTCTGCCCAAGACTTAACGACGCTTGATAATATTCCCTACATCGGTCCGCTTTCGACATTTGAGCCTCGCGTGCTCACCGCAACCGGTTTTCGAAAATGGGGCATGACTGGCGGCGTTTGCGCGGCGCAATTACTGAGTGACTTAATTATTGACGGAAACAGTTCATACAGTGAACTTTATCACCCAATGCGTTTCCATGCAGATCCAAGCATCCGTCATTTCATCAAGGAAAACGTAAACGTCGCAAAGCATTTAATACAAGGAAAGCTAAATCACAAAGTTGAAGATGTAAATGAACTCGATCACGGACAAGGAGCCGTTGTGAAGCATAACGGCAAAAAAGCGGGGGCGTTTAAAGACAACGACGGAAACGTCCACCTTGTCGATACAACCTGTACCCACCTCGGTTGCGAATGCAACTGGAACCACGCCGACTTAACTTGGGATTGCCCATGCCACGGATCACGGTTCTCCTATACAGGAGACGTCATTGAAGGCCCAGCAAAAAAAGCGTTAAAGAAACTAAATTAAACTGTGTCGCCGAGGGCGCACAGTTTTTTTCATTAATATCGGGAGCAATGTTTATTCCTCTGATTTAATTGTTTTTCTATAATGATAATTGATTTTACCTTGGTATCAGACTAACTTAAAAGCGGTTAATATTTTAATGTAAAAAAGCATGAACTTGGGAGAGTAAAAATTGGGTAATACAAAAAGGACTGAAGCTATAAACAGGTTACAGTCCTTAAATTACTTTTTATCCCACAGGCACATTTGTTAGTGTCCACCATGAGGCAAAACATAAGTTTCAATTTCAACATCTGCTAGAGCTGTATTTGCTGATGGAGAAACTGCTATTAATCCTAATAAAACAACTGCTAATAGCCACTTTTTCAATCTAGACCAACTCCTAATGATAACGTTTTTTGTTTTGCACGATAAGCTCTTTTCATATAACTAAGTGCCTTTTCCAGTTCTTGTTTTTCATGAAAAATAGTGGCCAGCTCTTCTGAAAGTTCTTCACATGCATAAAGCATATTTTGTTCTTCTAATACATCAAATTCTTGATCTAAACCTATAAAATCCTTTTCCACAAAAATCTTTTTAAGTATGTTACATCTTATTAAGAACTCCTTGCTATTGTTCTGCTCTAAATCCTCAATTGCTTGTTTTAGCTCTTTTTCTCCCTCATCCTGATACCCAAGCATAAATAATACTCTTGCTAAGCAATATCTAGCTTTTGCTGTTACAAGATAATTTTTAAACTTTACGGATGATATATTCTGCTCAAAATATCTTTTCGCACTATAATAATCTTTTTCTCTGTAAGCATTTATCCCCATTGTAAAAGTAACTAAGTGACTTGAATAAGGAAAGTTTGCACTTAAGGATATATTTTCATCAAGTATTTCCTTCGCTTTATCATGAATATTTGAAATTGAATAGATTCCTGCTAATATATTTGTAGAAAAAATTATTCGTTCCGTATAACCTAACCGCTTAAACATTACGATTGCTTCTTCTAGGTAAGAACAAGCATAAGCATTATGCCCTATTTGCATAAGCGCCATCCCCATATAATATTGAAACTCCGCCTCTTCTGCTTCATCATTCACATATTCGAGCAGGCGCTCGGCTTTGCGAAACAAGCGAATAGCAGAACGGTAGCGATGATGCATAAATTCATGTTGACCGCTTACAAAATAGTACATGTACCGCAGCATATGATCGACCGATTCATCTATTGTTGATGAAACGCGCTCAATCATTTCCTCTCCGGCTTGTTCATTCGTTGCTTGATCCCTCATCATCGTATAGCGGTATTCCACAAGCGAATAGTAGGCAAGAATGCTGTCACTAGGCTCCATCGTCTTCAGCATCTGCTTAATTTCATCGTGTAACAGAACAGCCTCGTCTATTGAACGAGCGATAATGCAACTGTACCATTCTACGATTTTCGCACCGACTTCTTCTGATGGTTTCGTTTCAATCATCCTACCACCTCCTTTCTTTTAATACTTCCATTTTAAAGGCAATAAACAATAAATGTAAGATAAATTAGATATTTCCCAATATACATTCTGCTAAAATAAGTAAAATTAAATTTAAATCGACAAATACCTACAAACTTCTTTCATCTAATGACATTGAGCAGTTATTATCCTGAAAAAAATAACCTGTATAGGATAAAAACAGTTACTATAATGAAAAGAGTAACCCCAGTCCCTTTCCAACCTAGACTGTTGATTAAATCTACTAACCCACCTCCTTGTGAACGATTAACCGCATCTGAAAAGTTCCCCATTGAATTGTTCTTCAGTTCTTCTTGTCTCAATTTCTCTCTTCTCTGTTCTGGCAATTCTTTTTCATCTTTCACTCCGAACACCTCCAGCTCCTTTATTTAATCATTATACAGATAGTTGAAATAAATTCTCATTCGTTTACGTTTCTAAAAAACATTCTTCATTTTCTTGAAACTTCTCCACCTATTTCCTACGTATATAAAGTAAACTTAGGTTAAAGGAGTGACGATATGGAACTAACAACGATGTACTTCACCATCCTTCTCGTCAGCGGTGGCCTCACCATCATCTATGTCTTACTATCAGATGTGCTCGATGGCTTGTTTGACGTCTTTGATGGCTGGCTTTCACCGACTTTAATTCTTTCAACGCTAAGTTTTTTTGGGGCCTCGGCTTACATACTAGAACGCTTTGCACCTTTTACAAGCCCGGTCTCAGCTGCTATTGCAGTGGCTATTGCACTTATTCTCGCAATTTTATTTAATCTCTTCATCTTGACGCCTCTTCAGCATACGGAAGAATCAAATGCGTATAGTGATGAAGATTTAGAGGGGAGGACAGGCGAAATCATTTTATCCATTCCTGAGGATGGCTTTGGTGAAGTGATCATGCGCGGAGATAGCGGGACCATTTCAAAGACCGCCTCTAGCGTTGATGGTACGGTCATTCAATCTGGAACAAATGTCGTGATTGTTAAAATAGAGCACGGCATTGCTTATGTAGCACCACTTGATTTTGAGGACTCATTTTAACTTTTAACTTACAGATTTGAAGGGGGAACTTTATTTTGGCAACGGAAATTATGGTTATTATCGGTATTGTTGTTGTTATATTAGCTGTGCTTCTCGGCGTGTTTGTTACTCGCTACCGTACGGCCGGACCTGATGAAGCTTTGATCGTAACGGGAAGCTATCTTGGTGGGAAAAACGTGAATATGGACGAGGCAGGCAATCGAATTAAGATTGTCCGCGGTGGCGGTACGTTCGTCATGCCTGTTTTCCAACAAGCAAAACCTCTATCGTTGCTTTCAAGTAAGTTAGATGTACAAACGCCTGAAGTGTATACCGAACAAGGCGTACCTGTTATCGCTGACGGAACCGCTATTATTAAAATTGGGGGTTCAATCGGTGAGATCGCGACTGCAGCGGAGCAGTTTCTTGGTAAAACGCGGGAAGACCGCGAACAGGAAGCGAAAGAAGTACTTGAAGGTCACTTGCGCTCGATTCTTGGCTCAATGACGGTGGAAGAGATTTATAAAAACCGCGAACGGTTTTCGCAAGAAGTTCAAAAAGTAGCTTCACAGGATTTAGCAAAGATGGGACTCATTATAGTCTCCTTTACGATTAAAGATTTACGCGATACAAATGGATACTTAGAATCACTTGGTAAACCACGAATTGCTCAAGTAAAGCGTGATGCAGATATTGCTACGGCGGACGCTGAAAAGGAAACCCGTATCCGTCAAGCTGATGCAAATACACAAGCAAAACGTGCTGAAATTGAGCGAGCAACGGAAATTGCCGAATCCGAGAAAAACAATCAGTTAAAAGTGGCTGCTTACCGTAGCGAGCAGGAACAAGCAAAAGCCCAAGCTGACCAAGCTTACCACCTGCAAGAAGCGCGTTCTAAGCAGGACGTAACCGAACAACAAATGCAAATTCAAATTATTGAGCGTCAGAAACAAATTGAGCTCGAAGAGAAAGAGATTGTTCGTCGTGAACGACAGTATGATGCAGAAGTAAAGAAAAAAGCCGATGCCGATCGTTACTCCGTCGAGCAGTCAGCCGAAGCACAGAAGAGCAAACACTTTGCCGAAGCCGATGCGGATAAATACCGCGTTGAAGCGATGGCCAAAGCAGAAGCTGAGAAAGTACGGGTTGATGGTCTTGCAGAAGCCGATGCGGTTCGTGCTCGCGGGGAGTCTGAAGCAGACGTTATCCGCCTGAAAGGTCTTGCAGAAGCAGAAGCAAAAGAGAAGATTGCCGAAGCATTTGAGAAATACGGCGAAGCAGCTAAACTAAGCATGGTTATCGAAATGCTGCCTGAATATGCAAGAGAAGTGGCATCACCACTTTCAAACATTGATAAAATTACGGTCGTGGACACAGGATCAGGTTCTGGCGAAGGCGGTGGCGCTAACCGCGTTACTGGTTATGCGACTGACTTGATGGCTGGTCTACAAGAAACATTAAAAGCTTCAAGCGGCATTGACGTAAAAGAGCTTGTCGAGAACTTCTCGAAAAAATAAATAGGAAAAGACATTGGCGCGAGCGCCAATGTCTTTTTTAAAGTCCGCTTAAGCCTAATGCTTCAAGCATTTTCTTCGGAACATCCGTATTATCAATTGTGCCGCTAAACTTCTCAGCTCCTGCACCATAGGCGTAGAGTGGGACATCAATTCCTGTGTGATTATAAGAGGACCAGCCGAAACCTGTTTTCTCACTAATTGCGTGGTTGATTGCCAGCTTCAACGATTCTGCCTCTTTTAATTCGTCCAATTCTTCATCCGTCCACTCAAAGTTTGTTTGTTCTTCTAAAACGTCTCGTAGGTTTGAGTAGTTGTGGTCAACCATTTGCGCCATATCCAGCCCAAGCGCATTTACTTCTTTTAAATGCTTCGGATGCGCTGCTTCGCTTGCGTGTACAGCCATGCCACCTGTATCATGATCGCCAACCATTACAACTAATGTATCTTGATTTTCTTCCGCATAATCAATTGCGGCCTTGACTGCTTCTTCAAACGCTTCCGTATCCGTCATCGCATAGAGAGGATCATTATCATGACCGGCCCAATCAATTTGGCTACCTTCAACCATTAGGAAAAAACCATCTTCATCGGCTGATAAGAATTCAATAGCCGTTTCCGTCATTTCCCCTAGACTAGGCTCGTCCGTCCGCTGAGTAAATGCAGGTTCCAATGCTTCTTCAGCAAATAAACCAAGCATCTTTTCACTTTCCCCATCCCAGTTCAAAAGCTGTCTTCTTGTTTCAAGATATGTATAGTCATTCTCTTCAGCGTAATCGATCAAATCAAGTCCGTCCTCACGAATTCCGCCGCTTTCAGGTGGGAGAAATTCAGTGCGTCCTCCTCCAAATAACAGATCAAGATTGTCGTTTTCAATCATCTGCTTGGCAATTTCCGTATAACTACCACGAGACTCTACTTTTGCAGCAAAAGCGGCTGGTGTGGCATGGGTAATCGTTGATGTAGAAACAAGTCCTGTCCGTTTTCCAGCCTGCTTAGCAATATCAACAATGGTCGGGAGCTCTTCCCCATCAGGAGATAAACCAATCACTCCGTTATCGGTCTTCTTTCCTGTCGCAAACGCCGTCCCTGCCGCGGCTGAATCGGTAATCGCTTCATTGCTCGAATGCGTCATGACGTGGGAGCGGAATAGGTTCAGTTCATCCCAAATTGGTAGCTCATCTTTATACAACTTATAGCTGTTGGCATAGCTTTGTGAGAAACCATCAGGAATTAAGAAGATGACGTTCTTTGCCTGGTTACTTGGTTCAACTGGTTCTCCACCATCTGATGCGGATACTGCTGTTCCTCCAAGGATGACCGTTGCTACAAGTCCAAGCGTTGCATAAGATTTGAATCGTTTCTTCATCAAACCATCTCCTCAACCGTTTTTTATGTACAAGTAAACTGTAGCAAACGGGTGTTAAGAAATGATTTAGCTCGAGCGAAGTTTTGCAAAGTGTTTGTAAAGCTTGTAAAAAAACCGTGTATCGCAAATGAACGATACACGGTTCGATTTAGTCTTTCTTATTCAAACCTAGCTTTGCTAACTGTTCTGCTAAAGCTGAGTTTGCGAAATCATCTTCCTTGTTTTGCTTTTTCATATAATTATTCACTTCGCGCTTGGAGACATTCTTATTTTTACTATGCTTTCGTCGTTCTTCAAATTGGGCTTTTTTCTCACGATGCCCACATACACAAGCAAAGACTTGACCTTCGCCTTGACCGCGTAATTCAAGCTTCTTTTTACATTTCGGGCAACGGGCGTTTGTTGTCATTGCGATGTTTTTGCGGTAGCCACATTCACGGTCCTGACAAACACGCATTTTGCCTTTTTTTCCGTTTACTTCAAGCAGAAACTTGCCGCATTCAGGGCATTTCTCACCCGTTTTGTTGTCATGACGGAACGTTGTCGTGTCTGCTTTAACTTGACCTACAACCGATTTTGCATATTCCTTCATGTCCGCAATAAACGCAGCTTTCTTTTCTTTTCCTTGGACAATGCGCTCAAGACGCTGTTCCCATTCCGCGGTTAGAGCAGCTGATTTTAGTTCTTCAGGAACGAGCTCAAGCAGTTGTTTTGCTTTAGATGTAACATAAAGCTCCTTGCCTTTCTTCTCAATTAAGAAGCTTGAAAAGAGCTTCTCAATAATATCGGCTCTTGTCGCAACGGTACCAATCCCACCAGCTTCAGCAAGCGTCTTTGAAATAGCTGCATCTTTTTCCGCCATAAACTGCGCAGGCTTTTCCATCGCCGTTAGAAGAGAACCTTCATTAAAGCGTGGAGGTGGACTCGTTTTCCCTTGCGTTAAGCTCACATTGGCAATTGCTTTATTGTCACCTTTTGTTAACTGCGGCAGCTTGCTTTCTGCTTCTTCTCCACTTTCATCAAGATCTTCGGCACGCCAGCCCGGTGTGATCAGTCGCTCTCCTTTTGTACGCAACAGCTCTTCATTCGCTTTTGCTTCAACCGTCGTTTGCTCAAACTCACTTGGCGGAAAGAAATTGGCCAAAAAGCGGCGGACGATGAGCTGATACAGTTTGTATTCTTTGTCGCTCATTGCACTCGCTGCGACCGCTTGCTCTGTTGGAATTAGCGCGTGGTGATCGGACACTTTCGCATCATTCACCATCTGTTTTTTCGCATGAGATAACCCTTGTTTTTTTGCTGTCGCAACCGTTTTGCGGAACGGCTGCACGTCAATTGCCTGCAGGCGTTCACTTAACGTCTCGACTAAGTCTGAAGACAAGAAGCGCGAATCGGTCCGTGGATACGTCACCGCTTTATGCTGTTCATACAAACGCTGTAGCGAAGCAAGCGTTTCTTTAGCAGAGTAACCAAAGCGCTTATTCGCTTCCCGCTGCAGTTCCGTTAAATCATAGAGATGTGGCGCGGGGACACGCTTTGTTTTGGCCTGCACGTTTGTGATGGTCAGCTGACTGCCGTTTAATTTCGCTTGAATTTCTTTAGCTTTTTTCGCATCAAAAATACGTTCATCACCTGATTTCTCATCAAACCAGCGCAGCGCAAGACCGTCCTGCGTCTTTACCTGCACCGTTTCAAATGGCTTCGGCACAAATGATTGAATCGCTTTTTCGCGGTCAGCAAGCATTGCGAGCGTTGGTGTCTGCACGCGTCCGCATGATAATTGGGCGTTATGCTTCGTTGTTAACGCTCTTGTACCATTAATACCCACATACCAATCGGCTTCGGCTCTTGCCTCGGCGGCAGCATAGAGGTTTTCATACTGCTTGCCGTCCTTCAGTTTCTTAAAGCCATCTTTAATTGCCTTATCGGTTACAGAAGAAATCCATAGACGCTTAACAGGCTTATTGACATGAGCTTTCACTAAAATCCATCTGGCAACAAGCTCTCCTTCACGTCCTGCATCTGTCGCAATTATGATTTCACTAACATCTTTTCGATTTAAGACTTTTTTTACTGAGTGAAACTGCCTTGACGTTTGTTTAATAACAACGAGATCTAAGCGCTTCGGCAACATCGGCAACTCTTCTAAGCGCCAGTTTTTGTATTGTTCTCCGTAATGTTCCGGGTCAGCGTGGGTAACGAGATGACCCAGTCCCCAGGTTACGATGTATTCTTTTCCTTCAAAATAGCCATGTCCTTTTTGATTAGCACCAAGTACACGAGCTAAATCCCGACCAACAGATGGCTTTTCTGCTAATACTACTTTTTTACTCATTTGATCACCCTTTGCTCAGCACTTGTATCATCAGTACTTTTAAATAGTTTCCTTGCGGATAGGCTTCTGTCGTTGCAAAGTCGGCTGGGACGCCGTACTCTTCTAAAAGCTTATATGCTTTGTTTTCTTCTTTAAAGGCTAACTCAATCATTCGTTTAAATTGCTTCAGCGACACATTGGCAGCATTGGTTGAGGCAATAATGACACCATTTTGGGCTGTCACAGGTATTGCTTCTTTAACCAATGCTTTGTAGTCCTTCGCTGCGCTAAATGTACGCTTTTTCGAACGGGCAAAGCTTGGCGGGTCGAGCACAATGAGATCAAACTCAAGCTCTTTCTTTTTCGCATAAGAGAAATAACGGAAGGCATCCATTACAACGATGTTTTGCTGCTCAAGTGGAATGCTGTTCATGAGAAACTGTTCTTCTGTTTTTGCTCTGCTCCGGTTAGCAAGATCAACACTTGTTGTTTGGGAGGCACCACCGAGTGCGGCAGCCACGGAAAACGCGCCTGTATAAGAGAATAGATTCAACACTTTTTTCCCTGCCGCATAGCGATCACGGATTTGCTTTCTTACATTCCGCTGATCTAAAAAGATGCCGGTCATCGGTCCGTCATTTAAATAAACAGCGAAAAACATCCCGCTTTCTTTAACGACGAGCGGAAATTGACCTCGTTCCCCGTATACAAAATCATCGTCCTCCACATATTTTCCATCGGTTGCAAAGCGCTTCTTTTCATATATACCTTTTACAGAAACGGTATTCACTAATGCCTGCACGATAAACTCTTTAAAGGTGTAAACACCTTCGCTATACCACGTCAGTAGATAGAAACCATCGTAATCGTCAATCGTCAAACCGCCAATCCCATCTCCTTCGCCATTAAAGACACGAAAAGCCGTTGTTTCATTCGAGTTATATAAGTCCGTTCGCTTTTTTACTGCACTCTCGACTTTATTTTGAAAGAAAGATGCATCGATTTTCTGATGCTCCTTTGTTGTTAGGACCCAGCCATGACCACGATTTTGCTTTCCTAAATAGGCTCTTGCGACGAATTCGTTTGCTTTATTTCTTATGCAAACAATATCGCCTTCTTGCTCTGGCTGCATCGAAACATCCTCTTTATCTAATAGGGGATACCCTGATTTAATCGCTCTTGCTCGTTCATCATCTATCGTTACATTCCGTTCACTAAACTCCATTGTTTCACCTCAACGCTAGTATAGCACATCGTTTTTTCTGAAACATTCTTCACTAATCTGGTCTTCCATTTTCATTAAAATGTTACCTTCTTGTGACAGGACTCTCGACCTTTTTATCTGTTTTTTACGATGCTATACATATCTCGGACAAACACTGCTATACTATCAATGAATGGAAAGGTGGGGGTTATCAATGTTCAAATGGGTTAGTTATACCGAGGGTGCTTCATTGCTCTTACTATTGTTTATTGCAATGCCGCTTAAATATATGTTCGATATTCATGAAGCTGTTTCAATCGTTGGAATGGCGCATGGTGTGCTCTTTATCATTTATATGTTGTTTGTTGCTTCCTTCTTTTTCAGCAAACAGTGGACGTTTAAAACAAGTTTGCTTGCCAGTATTGCATCAATTATTCCGTTTGGTCCATTTGTGTTAGAAAATCGGATTATTAAACAACAGCAGCCACCAGCAATTTAAGAAGATCATCCTTAACAGACAATACACAACGATTGTCTGTTTTTTTCTTTCAAAAAAAATAGGTCTTTGTCCATGTTTTAAGAAAAAACGGTTGGGTATCCATATACCAGGAGGCGATTTTCAATGAAACCTGTATACAAAGAATTTTTTAATGATGAAGAAGTAGTTGACGTTGTTCAAGCGTTAAAAGCAAGAAATATATTAGAAGATGATATTTATGTCATTACGCACGATGATGATCGAACGGATCGTGTTGCTGATAACGCCGATGCAAACAAAGTTTCTATGTCTGAAACGGGGATTGGAACAGCCGTTAAGAATACGTTTAGAAAAAAAGGTGACGAGCTTCGAGCGCAGTTTGAAGAACTCGGTTTTTCTGAGAATGAATCAGAGCAATTAGAAGAGCGACTTGATCAAGGTAAAGTAATCGTGGTTGTCACGAACCAAGATGCTCAATTTACATTTTAATAAACCAAGGCCGCGCTCTTTTTCTAGAGTTGCGGCTTTTTTCATGCTTTAATAGATAAAAAGGAGGGGAGTGCTTGAGCAATCAATTAAAAAAGCGTTTTCTACAATGGTTCGTTGAGAAACATCATTTAAAACATAGAGATGCCCGGGCGCTTCTTATCCATATCCAGTCAACCCCCCATCTTCTCACGCAGCTCCAATTCGTAGAAACCATTCAGCCTCGTGGGCGGACTTTGGTAGTCGCTAGTACACAATCCGATGAAACAGGCTTTTTTTATGTTCACGGAAAACGAAAAACCGATGATGTCTCAAAAGCATTGGAAGACATCACAACCAATCCGTCCCAGCCAATTTATTTAATCGTTCACTTTTACGGACGTCGTTTAAACCATTTATACCGCCAGTTAGTCGAAACGCCGATTCATCGACCTTACCGGCAGTATAAGCAGTTTCAAGCATACGAACAAGCAACAAACCAAGTTCTTGCCCATGTTACTGCAGAAAATCAGATGAACTTGATTCGCGCAGCGATTGATAAAGCACTTGATGATCGCAACCACGCAGAGTTTGCTCGATTATCAAGACAGCTTAGACAACTACAAGAAGAAACAGGCTCCTAATTAGTAGGAACCTGTTTCTTTTTTTCTGGCGGACGAATCCATTTGGCTAGAAGTCCATGAGTGGGCGAAGCAACGAAGCTAATTAAGAATACAACCCCGGTCATCATCGCCATCGCTCCGGAAATCGAACTATTTAACCATAGAGCGACATAATAACCAGCTATCGCCGATATTGCCCCAAACGAAGCACTTAGTCCAATCATGACCGATAAGCGTTCGGTCCACAAATAAGCAGCTGCTGCTGGCGTAACGAGCATCGCTACAACCATAATCGCCCCGACAGCATCAAAGGACGCTACCGTTGTAATGGAGACAAGTCCCATAAACAAGTAATGAAGAAAGACAACGGGTAACCCCAGACTTAAAGCAAGCGCTGGGTCAAACGCCGTTAACTTCCATTCTTTATATAAAGCAAGGATCAGCGTCAGAACAATGATTAGTACAATGAGTAAGGTGAGTGTGGCAACCGGTATCTCAAAACCAAATAAGCTCACCGTATTCCATGGGATAAAAGCAATTTCCCCCATTAAGGCATGCTTCACATCTAAGTGAACATTGCCAACAGAGGTGGAGATGAGAATAACCCCAATCGCAAATAACGTTGTAAACACCACACCGATCGACGCATCATGCTGAACACCTTTTGAGTGAAACCATTGTACTAAGAACGTCGTTAACAACCCGGCTATTACGGCACCGATCAGCATATGAACGCCGTCTAATCTACTTGTAATTAAGAATGCGACGACGATACCAAGTAAAACCGTATGGCTAATTGCATCCGCCATCATCGCCATTCGGCGTAAAACAAGATACGCACCAACAATTCCACACGTAATTCCAACAAGCGCACCTGTAATTAAAATCCAGCCTTCATATGAAATCATTCCTGCCCACCTTCTTTCAACATGCCAGGAGCCTCATTTTGCGCTATCGCTTTTCGCTGCTGATATTTAAACTCTAAACGCTCAACAATTAGGCCTTTCTCTCTTCCGAACAAGAGAGAAAACAAAAAGAAAACCGCTGCTGAAAGGACGATAAAGGGACCTGTTGGCCAGCCCGCGCCTTGCGCACTTAGAAATGTACCCGCAGCGCCCGAGAATCCGCCAAAAATAGCTGAAAGAACCATCATTGTTTTAAACGAGTTCGTCCAATAGCGTGCACTTACTGCAGGGATAATGAGCAAAGCTGCCATTAAAATAACGCCTACTGCTTGAATTCCTATAACAATCGTCGTCACGAGCCCGATAACATAAAAACTGTTCATAACAGATGAGGGAAGCCCTAAGCCTCGTGCAAAATCGTTATCGAATAAATAAAGCTTCCATTCTTTAAAGGCGATGACGATTAATAAAATAATGGCAATAGCTAGGCCAGCCATTGTATACACATCCGTCCGCACCATGCTTGCTGCCTGACCGAATATAAACGTGTCTAAACCACTTTGGTTCCCAGAAGCGGATTGGTTTACAATGGACAATAAGACAATTCCAGCCCCGAAAAAAACGGAGAGAATAATGCCCATCGCCGTATCTTCTTTAATTCGACTGGACGAGCGAATAACATGAATAAACCAAGCGCCAAGCAGTGCACTTGCCGCCGCTCCTAGTATAAGCGCAAATAAATTCTTCTCCCCGATAATTATAAAGGCAATGACAACACCGGGTAGTGCGGCATGCGAGAGCGCGTCACTCATTAAGCTTTGACGTTTCCAATAGGCTAAGGTACCAAACATGCCAGATGCAATGCCAAGAAGGATGGTGCTAATAAGAACCCATTGAAAATTAATGGATAGCAGAATGGACATTCGCCGCTCCCTCCTTCATAAATTGCACAGCACCTCCGTATGCTTTGGCAATGTTGTCGGATGTAAACGTTGTTTCAGTCGTACCGTGAGCAATAACGGTTTTGTTTAAAAATAAGACATGATCAAAATAATCTGCGACTGTCTGTAAATCATGGTGCACAACCAGAACGGTTTTTCCGGCTTCACGCAGTTGCTTTAGAATATCCATTATTGCCCGCTCTGTTGCTGCGTCCACACCAGCAAGCGGCTCATCCATAAAGTACAAATCGGCTTCTTGAATTAATGCGCGCGCTAGAAAAACGCGTTGTTGCTGTCCACCTGACAATTGGCTGATTTGACGCTTAGCATAATCTTGCATTCCAACTTTTTTGAGTGCTTCCATCGCTTTATCTTTGTGACGCTTCATCGGCCATTTTAGCCAGCCAATTCTTCCATATAACCCCATTAAAACAACATCTAAGGCATCTGTCGGGAAGTCCCAGTCAACTGAGCCACGTTGTGGCACATATCCAACGCGTGTTTTTTCTTTTTTAAAATCGGAGTTAAAAAACGTAACATCACCTGCTAGGCGCGGATGCAGGTTCAGTAACGTTTTAATTAACGTTGACTTACCTGCTCCGTTTGGCCCGACAATGCCAGTTAATGAACCCTCTTCTACATCAAAAGAAACGTTTTTTAATACGGTATTTTTTCGATATGCTGCACTTACGTCTTTCACATGAAGAACACCCATGCTTTTTCATCTCCTGTTGATGATCTTGTTCATCGTTGTTCGCTTATTCCTGCATTAATGCATCGTGGATTGTATCGACATTATGGCGGTACATTCCGATGTACGTTCCTTCATCGGTACCAGCTTCACCCATCGCATCTGAGAATAGTGTTCCACCTAGTTCTACAGATAACCCTGCTTCTTGCGCTCCTTGAATGACTGCCTGAATCGATGAATCATTTACACTGCTTTCCACAAATACAGCAGGTACATTTTTTTCAACGATTGTATCAATTGTCGATTGAATATCGGCAATTCCTGCTTCCGCTTCTGTACTTAACCCTTGAAGGCCGACTACTTCCATATCGTTCATTTGTCCAAAGTATTGAAAAGCATCATGAGCCGTAACCAATATACGCTGTTCACTCGGAATTTGTGCAAGTGTCTCGACCGAATACGTATGAAGTTCGTCTAATTCCGCAAAATAAGCTTCTTTGTTTTCATCAAAAGTCTCTGCATGTTCTGGAGCCATTTCCTTTAAACGTTCTACAGCAGAATCAAGTGCTTGCGTCCACAGGTTAACATCAAACCAGATGTGCGGATCATCCATACCCGCTTCTTCTTCATCCTCTAAGCGATCACCTGTATCCACTGCTTCCCCGACTGCCAACGCATTTGTGTCGACGTTCTCAAAGACATCAGAAAGCTGCGCTTCTAAGTTTAGACCATTGTAAAAGATTACATCAGCGTTCTGCAACAATTGAATGTCTTGTTGAGTTGCCTCGTATAGGTGAGGATCTACACCTGGTCCCATAATCGTTTCGACTTCAACTAGGTCACCGCCTATTTGCTCAAGCGGCTCACCAATTTGGGCAATCGTCGCAACAACATTAATTGTATCGCTCGTTTCACTGTCACCACCATTGTCGTTACAGGCAGCAAATATTCCTGTCGCTCCAATCATTACTATACCTAGCTTTAGCGTTTGGTTTTTCATCTTCAATCTCCCCCTAAAATTGTCACTTTTTTAATGTATGCATTAATCCTTAATAATTTCCTGTCCACAATAAAGTTTCTTTAATGCAACTTTAATTACCTGTCCCAACTTTGTCAAGGAATTTCTTTTCAACGCAAAAAAAAAGACAGGAGTTTTCACTCGCTGTCTTCACTCATCTCATGTGGTAAAACAACCCATCTTCGTATCGCAGCGGCAACACCATCATTTATGTTGGTTGCCGTAATCCAGTCTGCTTTTCGTTTAACGATGTCTTGGGCATTCCCCATTGCAATTCCTAAACCTGCTTGTTCAATCATGGCTATATCGTTGAGGCTATCTCCAACTGCCATGACTTGATCCATTGATATGCCCAATTCTTCACAAACGAGTTTAATCGCCATTGCTTTATTAATTCCAATTGGATTCACTTCAATATTTGTTGGGCTGGAGTTGGTTATTTCGGTTATACCCTTCCCCTGTAATTCAGTGCGAATACGCTCACGTATCTGATCATCTTCCGTGTCAAAACCGAACTTTAGCCATTGTTGACTGTGGCGTTCTTCTGGTAGTTCACCGCGATATAAGTTGGTTGACGATGCACCCCAGACATGCACACCGTGTTCAGCAGTTAACTCATAAATATGATCAACCGCTTCTTTGGCCAAATGATTTGCGGAGAAAAGTTCGCCTTTATGGTCATAAATCTCTCCACCGTTCGCTGTGACTAAAAACGTATTTAGTCCAAGTGACTGAGCATACTTTCCGCAAGTCGCACGTGTTCTACCTGTTGCAATCATGACAGGAACGCCTAACTCCTGCGCTTCTGCAATCGCTTCTCGATTACCTTGCGATATGTCATGGCTGTCGTTTAACAACGTCCCATCCATATCTAACGCAATTAATCTAATTGTTGGTGTTTCTTCCAAACCCATGCAATTGACCCCTTCCCGATACGTTCATTCTTCTTTAGTTTACTACATTCTAATAGGGGATGTATTCCTGTTCGCCTTATTATTTGCAGTTTGTTAATTCTCATACCGCATTCAACACAAAAAGGGAGGGAGTTCCTCTCCCTTCCCTTTTATTCGTTTGTCCTTACTGTTAAAGCTCGTCCCAAAATGCCAAAATCGTTTCTAAGCCTTTGTCATAGTTCTCAAGATGGAAATGCTCGTTTGGCGCATGAAAATTTTCACTCGGTAGTCCAAATCCCATTAACACAATTGGAATATGCAATTGCGTATCGAAGGTTTCTACGACAGGAATCGAGCCGCCCATCCGCGTGTAGGCAACCTCTGTATGGTACACACGCTCGTAGGCTCTCGCTGCCGCTGCAAATGCTTCATCCGTGACTGGAGCGGCAAACGGCTTACCGGTATCATGACGTTCTGTTTCAACCGTCACTCCTGGCGGGGTGTTTGCTTTCACATGCGCTTCAATCTTTTCAAGAATATCAATTGGATCTTGTCCTGGGACTAAGCGACACGTAATCTTTGCTGTTGCCTCAGCAGGAATAACGGTCTTTACTCCTTCACCTTGGAACCCACCAAACAGACCGTTAATTTCCAGCGTTGGTCGAATCCAGGTCCGTTCCCTTGCCGTGTACCCTGGTTCTCCGAATAATTCATCGACACCAACTTCGGCTTTCATTGAATCATCTCCACTACCAAGTGCTGCAATGCTTTCTTTTTCTTCAGTAGAAAGTTCTTCAATTCCATCATAAAAGCCTTCAACCATGATCTTGCCGCTGTCGTTACGCATTGTGCCCAGCAGCTGAACAAGCGCATGCAGCGAATTTTGAACCGCCCCTCCGTACAATCCAGAGTGCAAATCGCCCTTCGTGCCTTTTAGCTTTAGCTCAATCGCAGCCAAGCCTCGTAGACCTGTGCAGATTGCAGGTTTTCCTTTTTCAAGCATTGGCGTGTCGGAGATGATAAGGACGTCGGCCGCAAGCCTGTCTTTTTCTTGTTCAACAAAGGTATCAAGATTGGGTGAACCGATCTCTTCTTCTCCTTCGACAAGAAACTTCACGTTAAACGGTAGCTTTCCTTCGGTTTTTAGCATTGCCTCAACGGCTTTCACATGCATAAATGTCTGCCCTTTGTCATCACTAGCCCCACGCGCATAGAGCTTATTGTCACGAATCGTTGGTTCAAACGGCTCAGTTTCCCATAAATGAAGCGGATCAACTGGCTGTACATCATAATGACCGTATACAAGGATCGTCTTAGCCTCCGGACCGGCTCCAAGCCACTCTGCATACACAACCGGATGCTTAGCTGTTTCAATTACTTCAACTGTTTCAAGTCCGGCGCGGTGAAATGCTTCTTTTAACCACTGGGCTGTATCTCGTAAATCTTGCTTATGTTCGGATAATGAGCTTACACTTTTCAGTTTCAAAAAATCGTTTAATTCCTGTAAATGTTCTTCCCGATGCTGTTGTAAATAGGTAAGGGCTTGTTCCAACACGAACACCTCATTTAACTAGTTTTTTTGATTGTACCATAGTTCCATCGGTTCAATCGATCATGGTAAACTGAACGAGATAAGAAAGGGGGAGATTTGGTGGACGTTCATCAATTAGGCAGAGAAGATTTCGAGCAAGCCTATGATTTAGGCTGCTATGCCTTTCAAGTTACTGACAAAGAAGAACAGCGTGAAAAAGCGAAACGGGCTTGGGATCAAGCTCACGCAGCGCATTTCGCATTAAAGCATCGTGACACCATTCAAGCTAAACTAACCTTGCTCTCGCTTAAGGTCAACCTACATGGTAGAACCGTTCCGATGGGTGGGATAGCGAGCGTTGCCTCTTATCCAGAAGGCCGTCGTCAAGGTCATGTTAAACATCTTTTGCATCATGCACTTTACACGATGAAAGAGAATGGCCAACTACTATCCTACTTAGCTCCATTTTCCGTTCCTTTTTATCGAAAATACGGCTGGGAGATTTTCTGCGACGAGGTAAGCTTTGAATTAACGGAGAAGCAGCTGCCAAAGCCAGCGCCGGTTTACGATGGAAGTATAGAACGGGTTTCTTTCAACGACCCGCGTATTCGCACACTTTATCAACACCAATGCAGTCACGGAATGTTAGTCCGAGAAGATTTTTGGTGGCGAAACCTAGCAGAAAAGTACGCGTCTTTTCACACAGCCCTTTACACTGATAACTCAGGCACTCCAGCCGCGTATATGGTGTACCAAGTAAAAGAGAATAAGCTAGAGGTCAATGAGTTAATTTATAACGATATCGCCGCGCTGGAAGCGATTTTTTCTTTCATTGGCCAACACGACTCCATGATTCAATCAGCCTCTATACCGGCTACTGGCGCAGATACACTTCATTATTTTTTACCTGATCCACATACAAAAGCAGAGGTTTCCCCTTACTTCATGGCTAGAATCGTTGATGTTGAAGGCTTTATGTCTGTTTTTCCGTTTGCAGGCAAGGGGCATTTTACCTTTACTATTATGGACGAATTTGCAGAGTGGAACAATCAGACCTTCTCCTTATCGGTTGATGAAAATCATATTAGCTGTATACGAACCGAAGACACTCCTCAATTCAGTCTAACAATCGGAACGTTAACCGGCTTGTTGCTCGGCTATCGTCGCCCTTCTTTTTATCTGAAGAGTGGGCAAATTACAGGAGAAGCCGAGGCAATTGCTTCATTCTGTCGGTTCATTCCAGGTAATGAACCAGGATTAATTGACTTCTTCTAAAAAACCAGCGCGGACTGGTCCGCGCTGGTTTTCTACTCACCTAAATTGCTTTTCTTTAATTGATTTAGAAGCAGGTCTTTTTTCTCGGCATCAATTGAGAAGTCTCTGCTATAAGAAGCGATTTCGTTTGCTTCAACCGGTTCTAATTGCAATGTAACGAATGGTTCATTTTTTTCGATCGCTTCTACCTTGTATTCATCAAATTGCGCTGCAAGTTGTTCAAATAGTTCGTTGTTTTCCTTATCATCTACCTGATTGCTTTTCCATATTAATTGAGGCTTTTGATGATCTTCATCTTTCATAACGAGAATGAGCTGATTCATTGGTAACACCCTTTCGTATTTAGCCTGTACTTCCATTCCTTCTTTTCTTTTTTTTAAAACATTAATAAAAAGCATGTACGCGAGTAGACTGACCTAAGAAAATGAGACACTATAAAACACCTTCGAAATGGTACACTTGAACAAAGTACAAATTCGGAGGTGTTTTTGCATGGGCAAAAACGTATA
>NZ_JAFBCV010000014.1 GCF_016907895.1 Shouchella xiaoxiensis | reverse complement strand
CCTTTTCACCATCAAATTTCGTCATTGGGACCAATCAAAAGACCATAAGAGAAAGCCTGGGTTCACAGAACCAAGGCTTTCTCGACAATCTGAAGAGCAAAGCATAATGAATGCTTTGCTCTTTTTCTTTAATTAGATGAAGTTGCCGTTTTTCGGTTGATTGACTGTAATACGACAACAACAATCGCCAGTAAAAGAATAACAACAATCCAAGCCGTAATAGCGCCCAAAAATCCAAGGATTAAGAACCCAATTGTTGAAATGACAGCTGTAATAAGTGCGTACGGTAGTTGCGTAATAACATGATCCATATGATGAGAGCCAGAACCAGCAGCTGATAAAATGGTTGTATCTGAAATTGGTGATATGTGATCACCAAAGATTGAGCCCGCTAATACAGCAGCAAACATCGGGATAAGCATCGTTGGCTCTACAGTAACAGCAATTTGAGCCGAAATTGGCAATAGCATTCCGAATGTTCCCCATGAAGTTCCAGTTGCTAAGCCTGAAAATGCTGCAATTAAAAAGATCATTACTGGTAAAAATCCTGGATGAATCGATTGGTCGATTAACGAAGCTAAAAAGTTACCTGTACCTAGTCGGCCAATCATATCAATCGTAGTCCAGGCTAAAATTAAAATTCCAATGGCAGGCAGCATGGATTTTACACCAGCCTTAATCGCTTTACCGAAATCACCCATAATAGGTTTTGCCGTCAACGTAACAATAAGGCTGACGATTAATCCGATAGCACTACCAATTACTAATGATAAACCAATATCGGTATATTCCATCATGTTTAAGATCGTTACTGGGAGCCCTTCACTCGTGGCACCTTGCGCCCCTGTATACAATAATAAAGCTACAGTTGAAATCACTAACACAAGCAGTGGTGCAAACAATTGATAAATGCGACCGTTTTTCATAAGAAGCTTTTCATCTAAACTACCTGCAACATCTCCTTTTTCAGGATCCGTTAATTGATTATGTTCCTTCGCACGATCTTCATGCTTTTTCATTAGACCGATATCAATGTTAAACAATATGATTAGCACTAAGAATAGTAAAGCAATTAAAGCATAGAAGTTCATCGGCACAGTATATATAAATGCTTCAAAAGGACTATAGGCGACGATTTGATTTGCAGCAAAAATGGAAGCCATAATCCCGATAATATATGCGCCCCAACTTGATAATGGCATAATGACACAGATCGGTGCAGAGGTTGAATCAACAATATAAGCGAGTTTTGCTCTAGATACCCGATAACGATCTGTTAATGGTCTGCTCGTATTCCCGACGGTTAGGGCATTAAAATAGTCATCAATAAAAATAACAAGTCCTAAGAAGAAAGGCAGAAACAAAGCACCCTTTCTCGTCTTAATACGATTTCCAGCCCAACGGCTAAACGCTTCTCCACCGCCTGAAAAGGTAATTAAACTCGCAATAATCCCCAACAAGATAAGAAAAAGAATAATATACAATTCCCAATCGTTTAAAGCAAATCCAGCGTCAGAAATCGATTGAAAAACGCCAGAAAAAGTTGGTTCATCAAGCGCATCAAAAGAGATAAAAAGCCCAATTATTGTTTGGAAAATTCCTGCAAAAGCTTGTTCAATTTGATCAAATGCAATAAATGCCCCGACCAAAATAGCAATCCCTAAAGATATAAAAACTTTTCGAGTGACGATCACTAAGGTTAACGCCAAAATCGGCGGAATAAGTGAAACCCAACCAAGATGTTCCAAAAAAACCTCTCCTTTTTAGGTTGTTTGCATAAAAAAAGACAATCATGGCGTGAAGTCCATCATTGTCAAATACAACAAACAGTCCCATCCATAGTAGTCCTCCACAGTTTCCTGTGACAGTCCGCCACTTATTCAGTGACGACCCAGCCCAAAAGAAATGAACGTTTCTTTCAGCTTCGGCAAAAACGCCTTTCCATATCTTTTAACGTCGTTCAAACTCCAGACATGTACTAATCGGTTTTGCGCCTCTACCTCATCACAAGCAGATGAGGTGTTCCTATTCAATTCATCATTAATAATAGCATACCATCTTGTCTAAAACAATGACAAAATACGACAAAAACTGAATTTTATTCAGGCTGATTGTCTCCTATAGCTGGATAAACAAATCCTCCACTATTTCCATAAAATTCAGGGACTGGACCCATTACATAGGCAAAACCAGCAGGCAATTCAACGGATATATTTTCAGCTGTTTCCGAGAATGGTAAAATGACATCCATTGAGATATCAATTGACACATAAAAGGACATTCGCGTGTTATTGATCCCCAGTGATTCAACTTCATCACGCATTTGTACCCTTGGGTCCCCCATCAACGCATAGCGCACGGGAATACCAGGACCAACATCCGTTAAGAGTGCGTTATTAAAGGCACGACCAAGAGGAATTCTAGCGACAACGGCATTATCATCCCCGTAGCTGTTAACCTCTCCACGCTGAACCGCGTTCATTACTTCATGGACACGATGCTGTACATTGCCTAACACTTCATTATACTTTTGAACATTTAAATCTAAAAAAACAACCATTCCATCCGAGTTTGTTTCTTTATAAAAGATATCACTCATATCCATTTTAGATAACTCTTCGGTCATTGCTTGCTCAATCGTATATGTAGCGACTCGCTCCATTTCTCGCTGCGCAATTTGAGAGATTATCGGTCTTAATTGTGAGTCAACAAACCAAAGGCCCTGAAGAGACAGCGCAGCAAATAAAATTGCTGAAAAAAGGAGAACATATCGAAATGGCAATGGCCCACCGCTCGCTTTTGATCCTTTAATTGGTTGCTTTCCAAATCGCTTACGCAAAACAAGCCCACCCCCTCCTCATTATTCTATGCAGGAGGGACTAGACTTCGAACTGTTATTTTTATCGTTTTCGTTGATACGTACGGTATTCATGTGGATAGCGGTTTTGCTCATCCATCGTACCAGCAACGGCTTCAATTAATTCCCACTCAGATTCATCTAGAGGAGGGATAAAGGTATCCGCAGCAAACTCTTCATCAATTACCGTAACAATCTGCTTGTCGCAACTATCCCAGAACAATTTAAAAATTTCTACCCCACCAATAACATAGAGCTCCTCTTCTTTTTTCATTGCCTCTTCGACAGAATACACAACCTCTGCCCCATCAGCTTGAAAATGTTTGTCTCTTGTCATCACTAAATTACGTCGATTCGGTAATGGTGCGTTCATAGAATCGAAGGTCTTTCGCCCCATCAAAATCGTTTTACCAGTAGTCGTTTTTTTGAAATGCTTTAAATCAGCTGGTAAGCGCCATGGCAAGTCATTGTTTTTGCCAATTCCATATGCCCTATCTCTTGCATATACAAAATAAATCATACAGATACCTCTGCTTTGATATGTGGATGTGCATGATACTCTTGAAGTTCAAAATCATCGTACGTAAACGCAAAAAGATCAGTCACTTCAGAATTTAGCTTCATTGTTGGTAAAGGTTTTGGATCACGAGTCAATTGTTCTTTTGCTTGATCTAGATGATTTAAGTAGAGATGAGCATCACCAAATGAATGAACAAATTCTCCCGGCTTTAACCCAGTCACTTGCGCCATCATCATTGTTAATAGTGCGTATGACGCTATATTAAACGGAACGCCTAAGAAAACATCTGCACTTCTTTGATAAAGTTGGCACGATAATTTCCCATCATGAACATAGAATTGAAACAGGCAATGGCATGGTGCAAGCGCCATTTCATCTATTTCTGCTACATTCCATGCATTCACAATCAAACGCCTTGAATCAGGATTGGTTTTAATTTGTTCTACTACTTCTTTAATCTGGTCAATCGTTTTTCCGTTCGCACCTTCCCATGAGCGCCATTGTTTTCCATAAACGGGTCCAAGTTCGCCTGTTTCATCTGCCCATTCGTTCCAAATGCGAACACCATTATCTTGTAAATAAGCCACATTTGTATCGCCTTTAAGAAACCAAAGTAGCTCATGAATGATCGAACGTAAGTGTATTTTTTTTGTTGTAATAACAGGGAAACCATCTTCTAAATTGAACCTCATCTGATAGCCGAATGTACTAATTGTACCAGTGCCTGTCCGATCTGATTTTTGCGAGCCGTTCGTAAGCACGTGCTCGCATAGCTGTAAGTATTGCTGCATTTAGTTGTTCATCCCTTCTATTACGCTTGCTTCATTTTTAATAAGGCATCCTTGCCAATCGTCCCTTTAAAGATTCCTAGTTCTTCACATTTTAGCGTTACCGATTCTAACGGTGCATCAAGCAGTTGCTCAATCGTACGTACGCCTACCGCTCGAGCAGCAATAATTTCTCGTTCTTTTAATTTTTCATTTAATAAGGCGACATCTAAAGCTCCACACATGATATAACCCGTATCACATGTTACAGCCATAAAATTAGTCTTCGGAAGCTTAACCGTGATGGCGACAAAGTGTTCGCCCTCTATTAAAATCGGTTGCACATCGATCACAACAATCACTCCTCATCAAGATGGTATCTCCACACCTTATGAGAAATGATTCGCTTTAGTTCCGATTTTTTAACATAGCAAACAGGACATCTCGTAAAAATTCAGGCAATAAATAGGTTTTATTAGCAGCCTCAGCTATATGTGGAAACAAGAAACCAAACGTGTACATATCTAACGTCGCTAAGCGATAGCTCTGCTCTGCTTGTATTGGTTTTCCTTGAATAAAAATGCCCTTAGCAGTTATTTCAATACCTGAAAAGAGCATTAAGCCTAGCACCTTACCTCTAAAGCCAAAACCTTTTAATTGCAACTGAACAATTTCATCCGTTTGTGCTCGTTCAATCGTCTCTTTTAATTCTATGCCGTTTAATTCGACAATACAAGGGTTAATTGGATGCGGACAGATTCGATGAATGTCTCCATTTGTTACTGGACCTGCTGGTAGCCTTTCTAACAAAACCCCCGCATTTAGCATGCCAATTTCTTCCTTACACCAAGTAGTAAGCGCATCACATAGTTCTTGCCCACTTTCAGACCAATGAAACCAATCAATTTCTAAAGGACGACTTAAATAAACTGCCGGCTCGCTCAAGGCGATCTGTGATTGTTCTTCAAGCACTTGTAATAGAGTAAAAGTCTCTTCATCACGTTCAAACAGAGCTGGATCTAATAATGTTTCCTTCACTTCATATAATTGATTGTTTGAAAACGTTAGTGTTAACTCACCCAAATAATTACCATGCTTACCTGCTTGAGCAATAACCGTATTGTTGACTGTTTTTCCGTTTGGTAATGCATGATGCGTATGAGCGCCAATAATAGCTGCTATCCCTTGTACTTCACGTGCAATCATTTCATCTTTAGGTAACCCTAGATGAGACAATAGCACAATTGCATCTGTTTTCGGCGCTAGGAATTCAACCATTTCTTTCAATTTACTAATAGAAAAAGAAACTTCCCAGCCAAGCTGTTCATAGAAATAAATCATTGCTGCTGTAAAGCCAATATAACCAATACGGAGACCGTTATCCATTGTATCAACCAAATAGGGTACTGCCCACTTTGGCTCTTTTCCGGTTTCAACATCAAGTAAGTTTGCCACAACCACTTTGAAAGAAGCTTGTCCGTACATTCGCTCTAACATTTCCTTAGAGAATGTCACTCCTTCATTGTTTCCAATCGTCACAAAATCAACGCCTGCTGCATTCAAGAGCTCTATATTAGCATGACCAGCAGTCGCCTCTGTCATCGGGTTTGACCGGTCTGCATGGTCGCCAAGATCAATGTAACGCATGTCCGGAGAGCGGTTATTTTTTATATGAGAAACAATTCTCGACCACTGCTTGAAGCCACTGTGGATATCATTTGTATGATAAAGTGTAACCTGCTTCTTCACCAGTAACCTCCTAGCATCACGGGATAGAAAACCGTAAATTCATAAGTGACAAATTCATTGCTTTAATTTATCTTTTTTAGCATAGTCGTAATTGCTGTTTTGTTTAGTTAATGCTAAAGCATGCCCAAACTGTAGACTTTAAAAGCTACTATTATATGAGGCTTATGTATCTTACATGGAGTCATTTCAAATTGTTTTTTAACAGCGAATGAAGCTTTTCTGCCTTCTGAATAAAAAATTAATTGTTCATTCTATCTCAACAACCGTAATGTCTACTCTCATTTAAAACAAATCCAGTTGGCGAGGAGCTAAATCATTATAGTTGAGATTCATTTGCTCAATAAGCGTGAGGGCATTTTTCGCCGCATGACCACCTGAATTGTTGTTAAAAACAACATATAAATTCTTCGTTTGATTTGATAATGACGTTATCGCTGCTTTCCATTCTGCTAATTCTTTGTGATTATAATCATACAAATAACGAACTTCACGCCAACTTTTTCCATTACGTGGACCATTCCATCCGTGAACATTTCTTCCGTGTAAACGAATAAGAGTTTTATGAATATCTGTTGGTTCAAGCACTGTCGGAATTGAGCCTAAACCAGCCTGTGGTTCATCACAAATACTGTGAATCCAGTTGTCTTCACGCATGTAATCAAGTGTTTTATTCCGAAACTGTGGCTGAAACCATGATTGATGTCTGAATTCAAGCGCAACAGGAAAATCAGCCAATTGTTTCCTAACAGATCGTAACACACGAACATGTTTTAATTGAAGATCAAACCATGGGGGAAATTGACATAGAACCATTGCTAACTTGTTTGATTCAACTAGAGGAAGCAGCGATTGCTTAAAAGCATGATACATATCTTCTTTTGATGAAAACGTTGATTCTCCACGCTGATGCCCAGTAATTCCTTGATAAGCCTTAACAACGAATTGAAACGTTTGTGGCGTTTCTTTCACCCATTTCCGCATCGCTGATTCCGGCTGCACAGCATAAAAAGTGGAATCAAGCTCTACTATCGGAAAATATCCAGCATACGTTTGGAGCTTTTCTGCCGGCTTAACACCCTCGTATAAATCCATATGATCGCCCCAACCGGTTAAACCTATATAAATCACAGAGATGCCTCCTGAATCATGTTTCTGTTAGTTTAACGTAAAAAGGAGTTAAATGAAATGAAAGTGTTTCAAATTGAGAATTAGGCAGATACAAATGTCTAGTCCCAATATCTATAGATCCTGCAACTCGTAGAAAACAAAAGAAGCCTCGGCATGCCAAGGCTTCTTTTCTACTAATTAACCGATTGAACCTTCCATTTCGAACTTGATTAAACGGTTCATTTCAACCGCATATTCCATTGGAAGTTCTTTCGTAAATGGCTCAATGAAGCCCATTACGATCATTTCAGTTGCTTCTTCTTCACCAATACCGCGACTCATTAGATAGAAGAGCTGATCTTCTGATACTTTTGAGACAGTCGCTTCGTGTTCAAGCGTAATGTTGTTGTTCAAGATCTCATTATACGGAATTGTATCAGATGTCGACTCGTTATCCATGATAAGTGTGTCACACTCAATCTTAGATTTTGAACCGTCTGATTTACGTCCAAAGTGACAAATACCGCGGTACGTTACTTTACCGCCTTGTTTTGAAATTGATTTAGAAACAATCGTCGATGAACAGTTCGGCGCAAGATGCGTTACTTTTGCTCCAGCATCTTGATGCTGTCCTTTTCCTGCAATCGCAATTGAAAGAATCGTTCCTTTTGCACCTTCGCCACGCATGATAACAGCAGGGTACTTCATCGTAAGCTTAGAGCCAATGTTTCCATCAACCCACTCCATTGTTGCCCCTTTATCTGCTACAGCGCGCTTTGTTACAAGGTTAAATACGTTTGGTGCCCAGTTTTGAATCGTTGTGTAACGGCAATAGGCATTGTCTTTAACAATGATTTCAACAACCGCACTGTGAAGTGAATTTGTTGTATAAACTGGAGCTGTACAACCTTCTACATAGTGTACAGAGCTATCCTCATCAGCGATAATCAATGTTCGCTCAAACTGACCCATGTTTTCAGAGTTGATTCGGAAATAAGCCTGCAGTGGTGTATCAACTTTAACACCCTTTGGTACGTAGATGAATGAACCACCAGACCATACAGCTGAGTTTAATGCTGAGAATTTGTTATCGGCAGCTGGAATAACAGAAGCAAAGTGTTCTCTAAAGATATCTTCGTTCTCTTTTAAAGCTGTATCCGTATCTTTAAAGATAACGCCCAGGTCTTCCAAGTCTTCTTTCATGTTGTGATAAACAACTTCGGATTCATACTGCGCAGATACACCGGCAAGGTATTTTTGTTCTGCTTCAGGAATTCCAAGCTTATCAAATGTGTTTTTAATTTCTTCTGGCACTTCATCCCAAGAGCGCTCCGTTTTGTCAGACGCCTTTACGTAATAAGTAATATCGTCAAAGCTTAGCTCAGAGAGGTCTCCACCCCATTGAGGCATTGGCATTTTATAAAACTGCTCAAGTGATTTCAAGCGGAAGTCAAGCATCCACTGTGGTTCGCTTTTCATTCGAGAAATCTCTTCTACGATTTCTTTTGTCAGCCCTCGACCTGAACGAAAGATAGACACATCACGATCCGAAAACCCGTATTTGTATTCTCCGATATCTGGCATTTTTTTTGCCATTCGAAATCCCTCCTATTTTTATGAAGACTGATTTTCGTCAAGCCCTTTTTCAAGCGCCTTCCAAGCAAGCGTTGCACATTTAATTCGTGCTGGGAATTTTGTTACTCCTGAAAGAGCTTCAATATCACCTAAATCAAATGCCTCGTCGTCATAGTCTTTTCCTTGCATCATATTTGAGAAAAGTGTTGATAATGCTAAAGCTTCATCAATTGATAACCCTTTTACAGCTTGTGTCATCATTGACGCAGAAGCAAGGCTAATTGAGCAACCTTCTCCTGTGAACAAAGCGCGGTCAACCTTTCCGTCTTTTACTTCCATCTGAACTTGAACACGATCCCCACATGTCGGATTGTTCAAGTTTATCGTTCTTACATCGCCTTCAATTTCCCCGCGATTACGTGGGTTCTTGTAGTGATCCATAATCACTTGGCGATAAAGCGTATCTAAATCACGAGAAGACATCGCTAAAGTACTCCTTTGCTTTGACTAATCCATTTGCTAGAGCATCAATATCTTCTTTTGTATTATAGACATAAAAACTAGCTCTAGCTGTTGCGACAACGTTAAGCCATTTCATTAATGGCTGCGCACAATGATGCCCTGCACGAACAGCTATTCCTTCTGCATCAAGAACCGTCGCCACATCATGGGGATGAACGTCACCTAGCTGAAATGTAACGACACCGGCACGATGTTTCGGTCCAAAGATTGTCAAATCGTTCAAATCAGCCAATCGTTCAAATGAATAATCAACTAATACTTTTTCATGTTGCTCAATTTCATTAAACCCTAAATCGGTCACAAAATCAATTGCAGCACCCATACCTATTGCTCCGGCAATAATTGGCGTACCTCCTTCAAATTTCCAAGGAAGCTCTTTCCACGTTGAATCCTGAAGGCCAACAAAATCAATCATTTCGCCCCCAAATTCAATTGGTTCCATTTTATTCAAAAGCGCTCTCTTACCGTAAAGGGCACCAATACCTGTTGGTCCACCCATTTTATGACCAGAAAAGGCATAGAAATCAACGTTAAGCTCTTGTACATCAACTTTCATGTGAGGAGCACCTTGAGCCCCATCAACTGCGATAACTGCGCCATGCTTATGAGCAATTTTTGCAATTTCTTTGATTGGGTTAATCGTACCGAGCACGTTTGAAACATGCATAATTGAAACAATCTTAGTCCGCTCTGTTACGGTTTTCTCGACATCTACAAGATCAATCGTTCCATCCGCTTGCAAGGGGATGTACTTTAATACCGCCCCTGTTCTTTTCACAAGCTGCTGCCACGGAATAACGTTTGAATGATGCTCCATCGGCGTGATAACAATCTCATCACCCTCGTGGACATAGTCATCACCGTAACTCCGAGCAACAAGATTTAACGCAGTCGTTGTACCCCTAGTAAAGATGATTTCTTCCAAACTTGTTGCATTAAGAAACGTTCGGACTTTATCTCTAGCGCCTTCATACTCGTCTGTCGCCATTGTACCGAGAGTGTGCACCCCCCGATGGACATTTGAGTTATACCGGCGATAATAATCATCAAGTTTCTCAATGACTTGAATCGGCTTTTGAGAAGTAGCCGCACTATCGAGATAGACAAGAGGATTTCCATTCACCTGTTGATCAAGGAGCGGAAACAGCTTCTTTATCTCATATGCATTCATCGCTTCGCCTTTCTTTCAATCACATTACGCATTTGTTTACGAACTGACTCAACAGGAAGCTGGGCAACAACTGGCTCTAAGAAACCATGAATAACTAGACGCTCTGCTTCAACTCTAGAAATACCGCGACTCATGAGATAGAACATTTGCAGCGGATCAATTCGGCCAACTGAAGCTGCGTGTCCAGCCGTTACATCGTCCTCATCGATGAGTAAGATCGGGTTGGCATCACCACGTGCACGTTCACCAAGCATTAACACACGTTCCGTTTGTTCACCATGAGATTTAGTAGCGGCCTTTTCAATCTTTGAAATACCGTTAAAGATGCCTAAAGCTCTGCCAGTCATAACTCCATGCTTTAAGATATATCCTTCTGAATGCTTACCATAGTGCTTAATTAATGTCGTAAAGTTTTGCTTTTGCTCACCTGTACCAATAGTAACTAGCTTCGCATCCGCAAATGAGCCATCGCCCATTAAATAAGTCGTGTTGTCGGCAACTGTATCACCATCGTTCATTTGACCAAGTGCCCACTCAATTCGACCATCACGATCTACATGACCACGTCGCACAACATACGTAGTCGTTGTTTCATTAAGCGTATCAACTCCACCAAAGGAAACGCGTGCACCTGCACCGACATAAACTTCCGCAACAATGTTTGCCACTTTAGCACCTTGACCATAAGCCGCATAGTTTTCAACATACGTTACGGAGCTATTCGCTTCAGCGACGATCAAGACATGGTTAAATAATCCTGCATTCTCATCTGAAACGGCATAGAGCGCTTGAAGAGGTACTTCAACATGAACGTTCTTAGGAACATAAACAAATGCTCCACCATTCATTAACGCCGCATTCATTGCAGTCAGCTTATTCTCATCAGTAGATACAGCTTCTGAAAACAGATATTTTTTAATCAAATCACCATGCTCTACGAATGCAGTAGCAAGGTCCGTGAAAATGACACCTTTGTCCGCTAATTCAGCGGCGTTTGTTTGATAAACCGTTGAGGCGTTATCTTGAACCAATAAGCTGTTTCCAGTTGCGTCTTCATCAATGTATGCACGAATTTCAGCAGCAAGCTCGTCCACATTTGCAACAGTACTCTTTTGCCCAATCGCTTGATTGAACGAAATGAAATCCCAATTATGGATTTTTGTTTTATCAGGCTTAGGTAATTCTAGTGAATCTACTTTATTTAATGTAGATACACGTAGTTCCGTTAGCCATTTTGGTTCATTATTTGCTTCGGACCGACTAATTAATTCTTCGGTACCGATAATTGTATTTGTCTCTACTGACATACGTACCATCCTTTGCTGTTTTATCGTTAAAGCGTTGACTGATTAACCTTATGCTTCTTGACCCGCATCGACGCGCTCATCTTCAATTCCAAGCTCTTCTTTAATCCAGTCATAGCCTTCTGCTTCAAGACGCTCAGCAAGTTCTGCTCCACCTGATTTAACGATGCGACCTTGCATCATTACGTGTACTTTATCTGGAGTGATATAGTCAAGTAGACGCTGGTAGTGCGTGATAATTAGGCAACCGAAGTTCTCGCCACGCATTTGGTTTACACCTTCAGCAACGACTTTTAATGCATCAATATCAAGACCTGAATCAATTTCATCTAGGATCGCAATGCGCGGGTCCAGCATTAGTAGTTGAAGAATTTCGTTACGCTTCTTCTCACCACCAGAGAACCCTTCGTTTAGATAACGCTGTGCGAAAGATTGATCCATATCAAGAACATCCATCTTCTCGTCCATTTTACGGATAAACTTCATTAGAGAAAGTTCGTCGCCTTCTTCACGGTTTGCATTAATTGCTGAACGCATGAAGTCCGCATTTGTAATACCGCTAATCTCACTTGGATACTGCATTGCAAGGAACATACCTGCACGTGCGCGCTCATCAACTTCCATTTCTAATACATCTTCGCCATCCATCGTGACAGAACCACTCGTAATTTCATATTTCGGATGACCCATAATTGCAGAAGCTAATGTAGACTTACCCGTTCCGTTAGGTCCCATAATTGCGTGGATTTCGCCACCGTTAATTTCCAAATTAAAATCTTTTAGAATCTCTTTATCGTCAATTGAAACGTGTAGATTCTCAATCTTTAAGTTAGGTACAGACATGTGTATTCCCTCCATGAATTAAGCAAGCCCGCTTGTTTGAGCAGACTTGCATGCTTTTTTTAATGATTATTAATCTATTCTCATTCTAATTTTATAACAAATGTCCTTACACTTCAAGGAGCCTGAATTAGAAATACGTGCTTAATCTTAAAAACAAAGCCTAACGCTAGTTGCGCCAGGCTTTGAGTTGTTTTTATCGTTAAGGAGTTTGTGATTGAATCGACTGAACAAGCCGATTACATGCATCATGTTCATTTGTTCGCTCTTGCTCGATCTTTAGCCGTTTGTCTAAACTGCTCTCGTATTCCGCATAGCTGATACCATGTCTTTGCTGTAATCCTTTTTCCATTTCACTCGTGTAGGAAAGTTGCATGTTCGTAATCGTTTCTCATCCTCTCTTGTTTAAAAGCGTTGGGTCTCTTTTTTTCCAACACCGTAATCGTAGCATGAAGCGTTTGCGTCATGCAAAACGAATAGAGTAGCATATAGGCTACTCTATTACTGGTTACCCGACTGAGTATATCTAAAACCCCTCAGACAGAATAATGCTTCCTATTCCTCTTCTATTGAAGGTCGTTTCCTAATTCTCTAAACGCTTCCTGCACTAAAGTTGCCCCTTGACTAAGTGCCGCTCCGCTTCCAAACGCCGTCGCAACAGAGACTGTTTCAAGCAGTTCTTCCTCTGAGCAACCGTTATCTAAACAGCCTTTTGTATGATAAATAATGCAATATTCATCCTGTGCATGGATGCTCATCCCTAATGCAATCAAGTGCTTATGCTTTTTTGAAAGCGCGCCTTCATTAAAACACTGTTCCGTAAACTCATTGTATTTTTCCGCAAAGATTGGCATTTTTTCTTCAAACGAGCCTACGCCTTTTTTATATTGCATCATATGGTGTTCCGTCGATGTATGACCTTCCCGATTCAAACTTCATCTCTCCTTCTAAAAGCAAGTTAACGTTAGTATGAACGAGATTGGAAAAGCCATACTTAGATTTTTTTATTCAAACAAATTAGGATAAGCAGTTTCAGCAAGCTCCTGGACTGCTTCCCCGATGCGCGGACCAGGACGATCCATTATATCAGCAGACAATAAATAAACATCATCATTAATCACTGCGTCGATCGAATCCCAGCCAGAACGTTGTTTTATTTCTTCAACCGAATCATCCACGTAATGAACAGTCGTTGCAATTAATTCAGGATTACGTTCAATGACTTGTTCTTCACTTATTCCCGCCCAATCAGCCAGATCACTAAAAACATTCTCTAAGCCGGCTGCTTCAATGATTTCATGTTGAAATGTTTCTGAGCCAGGGGTAAAGAGCTCTGGTGACGGACTAATTTCGAAGTAAATTTGCTTCTCGTCAACTTCGGAAACAATGTCAGCTACTTCATCAAGCTGTGCTTGAATCCTCTCGATTAAAGGCTGGGCGCTATCTTCCACATGTAATACTTCTGCAATTCGATCAATATCGTCAAATACATCGGAAAAGCTTGTTGCAGAATCAATTGCAAAAACGGGCAGCCCAACATCTTCTAGAGGAGCCATCTGGTCGCCTCCAGAATAGGTATAACCTATAATGACATCAGGATCGAGTTCAAGTAATCGTTCAATATTAATGTCCTCAAATGAAGCAACAACTTCTATGTCGGCAACTTCTTCAGGGTACACATCTGTATCTGTCACACCAACAACATTCTCCCCTTCGCCTAATGCAAAAATAATTTCCGTGTTGCTGGGGATTAACGAGACGATTGTCGTTGGCTTTTCATCAAAAGTTACTTCAACCCCACGATCGTCTGTAACGGTATATGAGTCTGAGCTATTGCTGTCTTCGCCTTGCTCACTCTCATTTGGCTGTGTATCTTCATCTGTATCTCCACAGGCCGCTAAAAGCGCTATTAGCGTTAATGGGACAATGGTTTTTTTAATCATTTTCTGATTCTCTCCTTTTTTTCGGGTACGATTTACTTTTAAACGGAATTTCCGCTATACCTAATTGTTTATTTACATAAACGGCCATTACAAAAAGAACGTTCGCCAATAAATGAATATAATCAAATAATACGTTCGGTACATCTCGTTCTTGGCTAACTTTATGTAGGGCTCTAACTGATTTTTTTGCTTCACTTCTAGCGATATGTAGCGAACTTGCCTCATTTGAACCAAGCGGTAAAACAAATTGATTAAGCTCTTCTTTTGTTTCTCCTACATATTGATCATAAAGCAGGCTTAACTCCTCTAAGTCTCTCTCAGTCACAGCCAAGTTGCCTCGGACTGATCCATTAACATGATAAGCCATTTCCGTTAACCTGATTAAGTGTTGCTTTAAATTAGGAAATGCGTTGACTAAAGCAGAAGCAGCTCCAATGCGGACAGCTAATGAATCTGTTCGAATCTCAAAATCAACCGTAGCAGCGCTTTCTCTCATATACGGATAACATAAGTAACGCATGTCCTTTTTTTTACGTTCCATTCCCCTACCTCCTTACGCTCTTTTAGTTTACAAGTATGTTACCCTCAGCGCCAGCCATATCCATAAAAAAGAGACGACGCCTTTGCGCCGCCTCACCTATTTTATTGTACTGGAACAACCGCCCCTGCATACTCATCTTCAATAAAGGACTGAACTTCTTCCGATTGAAGAACGTCAACAAGGGTTTGAATTTCCGGACGATCCTCATCGCCTGTTCGAACAACGATTAAGTTTACATACGGATTGTTTTCATCCCCTTCTTCAATATAGAGGGAATCTTCCAATGGAGACAAACCTGCACCAATTGCATAGTTTGAATTGATAGCAATAATGTCTGCTTGATTTTGTTCGTATGCAGTAGGAAGTAACTCTGCATCAACCCCAGATGTTTGGAACGTAAGGTTTTTCGGATTTTCACTAATATCTTGCTCTGTTACATCAACTCCAGGTCCCTCTTCAAGCGTAATCAGACCTGCTTCATGAAGAAGCGAATACACACGACCATGGTCAGCTACAGAATTACTCATTAAGACCGTTGCTCCGTCAGGAATCGCATCAATGCTGTCATGTTCCTGTGAGTACAACCCCATTGGCTCTAAATGAATTGCTCCTGCTTCTGTAAAATCAAACCCATTCTCCGCAATTTGTGATTCTAAATAAGGGCGGTGTTGAAAATAGTTCGCATCAAATTCATTTGAGTCTAGCCCAACGTTTGGAAAAATATAATCATTGGCGATATGAATGTCTAGTTCAATACCTTCTTCAGCTAACTGTGAACTTGCAAACTCCAAAATTTCGGCGTGAGGCACGTTTGAAGCACTTATGCTTACTGTTGTAAGTTCTTCCTCGCCTTCTCCTTCACCATCGCCACCAGTAGAATTGTTTTCTTCTTCGTCGGCAGTCCCACATGCTACGAGCGCGAACGATACACCAACTACACCTATTGTTCTTAGAAATGTCTTCATCATTGTTTCTCTCCTTTTTGTTTTATCTTTTATCTAATCGATTGGTGATAAAATCCCCAATCCATTGAAATAGAAATACAATCGCCACGATCGCAATTGTTGCGATCATCATAACGTCACCTGCGTTTCGTTGAAAGCCTTGTTGGTATGCAAAAGTACCAAGGCCACCGCCACCAATAATACCAGCCATTGCTGTAAAGCCAATTAAAGCAACCGTTGTAACCGTAATTCCTGATACAAGTGCTGGCATTGATTCAGGCAACAACACTTTAAAAACAATATGACGATTAGAAGAACCCATTGCCTCAGCAGCCTCCACGACACCACGATCAACTTCTCTTAAACCAATTTCCACTAACCGAGCATAGAATGGCGCTGCCCCTATAATAAGAGCTGGTAAAGCAGCAGACGGACCAAAAATCGTTCCTGTAATGAACTTTGTTATAGGTAAGAGTAATAAAATCAAAATGATAAATGGAATCGCTCGAAACACATTGACAATCGCGCCAACAATTCCATAAACAATAGAATTTTGCCAAGGGTTCCCTCTAGCTGTTAGATAGAGCAACAAGCCTAACAATATCCCAATTACAAACGTGAATGCTGTAGCAATGACAACCATGTATAACGTTTCACTTACAGCATTCCAAAATGAATCCCAGACCACGTTCGGAAATAATTGATCAAGCATGCTCAATCACCTCCACTTCAACTTCTTTTGAACGGATATAATCAAGCGTTTGTTCAATGTGAAAATCAGATCCCGCTAAGCGGAAATACAATTTACCGTAAGATCCTTGCTGAAGCTTAGCGATGTTTCCATGTAAAATGGAAATATCAATCGGAAAACGACGAATAACATCTGTCACAAGTGATTCTTCTGCTGGATTACCGACAAAGGTTAGCGAAACAAGTTTTTCACCTTCGTTCACTTTTATTTCATCCCATAAAGGTTCTTCGTCATTTGATTGCGACAATTGTTTTACAAATTCTTTCGTCATGCTCTTCTCTGGTCTCCTGAAAACTTCATGAACTGCCCCTTGTTCAACAATCTGACCATTGTCCATCACAGCTACTTCATGACAAACCTTTTGAATGACATGCATTTCATGTGTAATTAAAACAATTGTTAAGTTTAGTTTCTGATTAATATCGATTAATAGATCCAGTATCGAGTTTGTTGTTTTAGGGTCAAGAGCTGAGGTAGCTTCATCGCATAATAACACTTTTGGATTATTAGCAAGTGCTCGAGCGATGCCAACGCGCTGCTTTTGACCACCACTTAATTGAGAAGGGTAATTATCTTCTCTTCCCCTTAAACCAACTAAATCAATTAATTCCTCAACTCTTTTTTTTCGATCCTGTGCTGGCAGCTTCGCAACTTCTAGTGGAAAAGAGATATTTTCTCTAACCGTTCGTGACCATAGTAAATTAAAGTGTTGAAAGATCATTCCAATTTTTTGACGCTCTTTCCGCAACTCTTTTTTTGGCAAATTCGTTAGTTCTGTGCCATCTACTACCACAGTTCCCGTAGTTGGTTTTTCAAGAACATTTAGCAAGCGAATTAATGTACTCTTGCCAGCCCCACTGTATCCGATTACACCATATATTTGTCCCTCGGCAATCGTTAAATTGACTTGGTCAACAGCCTTTACGGTTGTATTTTTTGTCTTGTACGTTTTACTTATTCCTTTTAACGTAATCACGCTATGTTTCCTCCAATCAAAAAACCCTTTCTGCCGGATGACAGAAAGGGAAGTATCCTCAATCATCTCATCTCTCAAAGCACGCGCTTTGCAGGATTTAGCACCTTCAAGCATAAGCTTGCGGTTGCCGGGTTTCATCGGGCCAGTCCCTCCACCACTCTGGATAAGAGTATGTTGTTAATCGTTCATTTAAAGTAATGAAATCATAGCACGGGTCATTCCAGCCGTCAACCGTTAAGCCGATTGAGACTCTTGTACAAGGGGTTCCCTGTTCCGAAAGACAAGTAAGAAAAAAACTGAGCCTGCAACATAAAGGAAAGCAGTAATACAAAAGACAACCGCATACCCAGTATATGCACCATACAGCGCAACGATACTCATAGAAACGGGACCCATCAATGCCCATCCAAGTTGAAACACCATTTGCGTAACCGAATTGGCTGTACCACGCATATTCGGATGGATTAGCTTCATCACAAGCGCAGCTTGAATGGGGTTACCAGCATTCATTAAAGCTTGTCTAAATAAAAAACCAATAATGGCAAACCAAAGCACATTTGTAAAGGCAGTTAGCAATAAGAACGGAATGGAACCCATTTGTAGTATAAATACCGCTTTAACCTCACCAAACCGATCAACAACACGCGGCCCTATTAACATGGCAAATACCGTCATTGCTTGCCCCAATGACAATACAAGACCAATTGCCGAGTAGCTTAAATCAAACCGATCGTTAAAGTACAAGTTCAGATAAGGGATAACTAAACCAGAGCCAAATCCAATCATTAAGCTTGATCCTGCAAACAAGCAGATTAGCTTCCATTCCTGCTTTCTTGGACGATGGTTTAAACCTTGCGCCACTTTTTGCACTTTCTTTGTTTGTACGGTCTCCTTTACCTGAAGAAGAGGAATAAAGGAAAGTAATGCTAACAAAAATGCGAGCAATAATGTTACACGAACAGCATCAAGCATTGTTAATGAAGTAAACTGATGTAAAGCATCTGCCATCAATCCGCTAAATAAATGTCCAATCACATTGGCTGCCATCATGATCGCGGCGTGGAGCGCAAATAATTTAACTCGTTGCTTGTCTTTTGAATGTTCAGCTAATAATGGAATTGCGGATACTTGCAAAAAAGCAAAAAAGAACCCTGTTAAACCCGCTCCAAGCAGCAATATCCATTCTGAAATGCCTATTGCTCGAATAAAAAAGCTAACAGCAAGCATCGCGGCACCAATTAAGATCATTTGTTTCCGCCCGTACTTATCACCAAGCAACCCTGCTGGTAACAAAGCTATAGCGGTTGCACCTGCTTGAATGGCAATTATATTTCCATTTAAAGCATCACTAAACCCAAGTTCTCTTACATAAAACGGGTACATCACCATAAATATACCCATTGCGCAATTGAAGGCCATTGATGATAAAAAGAAATAACGAATCGTCCGGCTGTACCCACTTACTGGACGTAATAATTTTGTATGTACTAAAGCCATTATGTAACCCCATTTAGCAGTTATTTCGCCTCTCTAATTAATTATACGAAATAACCACTAAATTGGGTAGCTCTTTTTAGTGCCAACTATCTTCAATAAACGACTTAACTTCATTCCAACTCTCATTTTGCATTTGGAAAATCTGATCTTCCTCAAATGAAAATCCTGCATTCATCGTATGTTGAAGTCCTTGATTGGTTTCAATGACTTCACCAATCCAAGCACCGTCCAAATAAAGCTTTAAATGCCCCTCTTCATACTTTGCGACAACCTTTTGAGTAACATTGACTTTCTCCACTTCGATCTCCCCTTTAGCTCAATGTCTATTTATAGAATGCGTTATGGCGTATTACGCTATGCTAGGGAAGATCAGCCAACAAAAAAAAGCCTGCGTTGGCAGGCTTTTAGTCTTCTTCATTAATCATTTCACTGTATTCTTCGGCAGACATTAACTTATCAATCTCACCAGAGTTTGTTGGTTCTACAACAATCATCCACGCTTTTTCATATGGCGATTCATTAACAAATTCAGGCGAATCATCAAGATCTTCGTTGACTTCAACAACACGGCCGTTAATAGGAGCATACAGTTCAGAAACCGTTTTTACAGACTCAACGCTTCCGAAAGGCTCGTCCGCTTCAATCTCGTCACCAACTTCTGGTAACTCAACAAAAACGATATCCCCTAATTCTGACTGAGCAAAATCAGTAATTCCGATACGGACTTTGTCACCTTCTGTTTTGACCCATTCATGTTCTTCCGAATATTTTAGTTCCTTAGGTAATTTACTCATACTATCCCTCCAACAAATAACTTGTACGCTTGTAATCATACATGAAAAATGCCTTCTCGAAAAGAAGAATGTTTCTTAGAAAAGAGCGATTCTTATTATTAGAATTGTTTTTTTCTACTTATATCCAAGTCTGCTTAAATTGTTCTTCTTTAAAACCAAGAGTAACGCTTGTTTCATCTGTTACAATTGGGCGTTTAATTAGCATTCCATCTGAAGCAAGAAGCTCGTATTGTTCGTCTTCTGACATTGAATCACGTTTGTTTTTTAAATCAAGTTCTCGGTATTTTTTACCACTTGTGTTAAAAAATGATTTTAGCTCTAGCCCGCTTTTTTGATGCAATTCTTTTATTCGCTCTTTTGAAGGTGTTTGGTCGACAATATGAACAGCCTCGAACGTCACATCGTTTTGTTCAAGCCACTTTTTCGCATTTCGACACGTTCCACATTTCGGATATTCGTATAGTTTAACTGACATTTAAAGACCTCCTTCTGTATATCACTGACCTTTATTGTGACATAGACAGAGTCGCCAATACAACTTTAAAAGGAAACAGCGAATCGCTGTTTCCTTAATGAGGAGAACACTCCTTGCGAGAGGAGCTATATTATTTTGAGGGATAACCCTCAAAGTGTAACTAAATTAAACAACATATTTTTTTGAAGCAAGGACACCTTGAGCAATTTCACGCTTCTTTGCAACAACATTAACAGGGTTATGTCTCGTTAGCTTGCGTAACATAGATAGCATTGTGCGTAACGTGTCGCCTTCCTCTGCGTGAATCAACGCTTTTTTCGCATTGGCTTCAATTCGATTAATCGCCTCTTGACCAAACACTTCAGTCATTAGTAGTTTTTGCTTTTGTTGTTCAACAGAACTTGAAGCAATTGCTTTTTCGGTACGTAGAACAACTGACTCAAGCGAATAAATGTCGTTAACAATATCAGCAACTACAGCAAGAACCTCTTGTTCTTTTTCAAGTTCTGGACCATATTTCTGCGCGCCAGTTCCTGCGATCATCAAAAAGATTTTCTTAGCCATTGAAAGTAGGTACTTTTCTTGCGCTAATGGCTCTTCTTCAATTTCTTGTGGCATAAGCATCATTAATTCTTCTTGTAATGCCGTTGCTTTTTCCAAGAATGGCAATTCGCCTTTTAATGCTTTTCTCATTAAAGTTCCAGGTACAAGCATCCGGTTAATTTCATTTGTTCCTTCAAAAATACGGTTAATACGAGAGTCACGGTAGATTCGCTCAACTTCATATTCAGCCATAAAGCCATAACCGCCATGAATTTGCACCGCTTCATCTGCAACAAAATCAAGCGTTTCTGAACCATCAAACTTGTTTAATGAGCATTCTATCGCATACTCGGCAATCGCATTCGCAACGGCGCGACCATCTTTTTGCTCTTCTTCAGTTAAGCTTGCAAAGCGGGCCTCAATTAAACCACCTGTACGATAAATAGCGCTTTCACTGGCAAAAATAGCCGTTGCCATAGATGCTAATTTTTCTTGAATAAGTGTAAATGATGCAATTGGCGTTTTGAATTGCTTCCGTTCTGTTGCATACGTAGCAGCAAGCTCAAGTGCTGCTTTTGAGCCACCAATGCAGCCCACACCTAGCTTATAACGACCGATGTTCAAAATATTGAAGGCAATAATATGCCCGCGTCCAATTTCTCCAAGCACATTCTCTACAGGAACTTGAGCATCCTCTAAGATTAGTGTACGTGTAGATGATCCTTTAATACCCATTTTCTTTTCTTCTGGTCCTGTTGACACGCCGTCAAACTCTTTTTCTACGATAAAGGCAGTAAATTTCTCTCCGTCAACTTTTGCGTAGACCACAAATACATCAGCAAAAGCAGAGTTCGTAATCCACTGTTTTTCTCCATTCAACACATAATGCGTTTTTTCTTCATTTAAAATAGCTGTTGTTTTTGCTCCTAAAGCATCAGACCCAGAACTAGGCTCGGTTAATGCGTAAGCGGCAAACTTTTCTCCTGTTGCTAATCCAGGTAAATATTTACTCTTTTGCTCATGTGATCCGAAGAAAACGATTGGTAGCGTTCCAATCCCTACGTGGGCACCATGGCTTAATCCAAATGCTCCAGCACGACTAAACCGTTCAGAGATTAATGAAGAACTAATTTTATCAAGACCGATGCCACCGTACTCTTCAGGTACATCTGCACCTAGTAAACCAAGATCTCCCGCTTTTTTGAGCAATCTTGTCGTATGTTGAAATTCATGGTTTTCAATTGCTTCAACATATGGTTTTACATCTTTCTCAACGAAACCTTCTGTCGTGCGGGCGATCATGATTTGCTCTTCGGAAAAATCTTCAGGAGCAAAATACTGCGAGGCTTCAATATCCTCTAGTAAAAAACTTCCACCTTTAAGCAATTTTTCAGTTGTCTCACTCATCATTAACATCCTCTCACGATTAAATTAATTCAAATACTCCTGCTGCGCCCATGCCTCCACCAATACACATCGTGACAACACCAAACTGTTCACCACGTCGTTTCATCTCATGAGCAAGTGATAGCGTCAATTTAGAACCTGTGCATCCAAGAGGATGCCCTAGTGCAATAGCTCCACCATTAACATTAACTTTTTCATGATCAATGCCTAATGTGCGGATGATCGCTACGGCTTGTGAAGCAAAAGCTTCATTTAATTCAAACAAACCTATATCTTCAAGCTGAAGACCTGCCTGACGAACCGCTTTTGGAATCGCTTCAATTGGACCAATCCCCATTACTTCTGGTGCAACACCTGCAACTGCAAAGCTACGGAATTTTAAGAGTGGACTTAATCCTCGATCAAGTGCTTCTTCTTTATCCATCAGAAGAACTGCGGCTGCCCCGTCGCTCATTTGTGATGAGTTTCCGGCAGTGACCGTTCCTTTTAGCTGAAAAGCTGGTTTTAATTTTGCAAGAGATTCAACGGATGTATCAGCACGAACTCCTTCATCAACAGCGATTTCTCTTTCTTGCAGGCTCACTTTTCCATCTTCACCGAGAACTTGCTCACTAACAGTAACCGAAACAATTTCATCGTTAAATTTTCCAGTTGAAATGGCTTCAGCTGCGCGACGGTGACTTTCGGTTGCAAATGCATCCTGATCCGATCGGCTGATGTCATACTGTCTTGCTACCTCTTCAGCGGTATAGCCCATTGACATATAGTATTCAGGTGCTTCATCAATTAGTTTAGGATTGGGTTTAATGACATGACCGCCAATAGGGATCATACTCATTGACTCTGCTCCACCGGCAATAATCATTTTGCTTTGACCAAGCATAATTCTTTCTGCCCCGTAAGCAATTGTTTGTAAACCAGATGCACAATAGCGATTGATCGTTACAGCAGGGACCGATTGAGGAATTCCTGCTAGCACACTTAAATTACGCGCCATATTCATACCTTGTTCTGCTTCAGGCATTGCGCATCCAATAATGACGTCTTCGATATCAGTAGGATCGACGCCATTCGCACGTCGGATTGTTTCTTTAACGGCAATCGCTCCTAAATCATCCGAACGAACATGCGCAAAAGCGCCTCGATTTGCCTTTCCAACTGGCGTTCTCGCGCCAGATACAATAACGGCTTCTCTCACGAATAGTCCCTCCTAGTTACGTAGTGGTTTTCCTTTTGAAAGCATATATTGCATACGTTGCTGTGATTTCGGTTCTCCAATTAAGCTTAAGAACGCTTCTCTTTCTAAATCGAGTAAATACTGTTCATCAACTAGCGTACCTTCTCTTAGTCGTCCACCTGAAATAACAAATGCTAATTTCTTAGCGATTTTTAGATCATGCTCAGATGCATAACCGCCCCACTTCATCATTTCTGCACCTAGCATTAGCGTGGCATAGCCAGCTTCGCCTGTAACAGGGATTTTCTTTTTGCCTGGTGCTTGATAGCCACCATCAGAAAGGGAAATCACTTTTTGCTTCGCTTCATAGTTAACGAATAAGTCATTCATTACAATCGCATCTCTGCTAGATAAGAAACCATTGTCACGAGCTTCTGCAGCTGAAGTAGATACTTTTGCAGTTGCTATTTTTTCAAAAGTTTCACGCGCTGCTTGTTGCAATTGTGCAGGTGTTTTGTCACCAAAGCGCTCAAGATTGCGGAGGTAAAGCTCTTTGTTCCCACCTCCACCTGGAATTAAGCCAACACCAACCTCTACTAGTCCCATATAGGTTTCATGGCTTGCTTGAATGCTCGCAGCTGGCAAACTTATTTCAGAGCCGCCACCAAGCGTCATTTGATAAGGAGCTACAACTACAGGCACGTTGGCATAACGGATTCGCGAAGTCATTTTCTGAAACTGACGTACAACCATATCCAGTTCATAGAAGTTATCATCCTGTGCTTCCATTAACATCATCATTAAGTTTGCACCAACACAGAAGTTTCTGCCTTCATTACCAATAACAAGCCCTTTGTAATTCGCTTCCGTTTCATCAATAGCTTTATTAATCATTTGAATAACATCAAGACCAATGGAGTTGTTCGGCGAAGTAAACTTGAGTAAAGCCACATCGTCCCCAATATCAATCAATGAAGCCCCTGTATTTTTACTAATGGTATGATTTTGTTTTAGAACATTAAGAGAAAGATGTTTCTCATGTTTTCTAACAGGCTTATCTCCTGATTGATCATAGAACTGACCATTTTGGTAGATCGACTCTCTACCTGCTTCATACATGTCAATTACCCAATTCGGTAAAACGTGACCATCTGTTTGTATTTTTTCAACCGTTTGTCTGAATCCTAATGCATCCCAAAGCTCGAAAGGTCCCAAGTCCCATCCAAAACCCCAGCGCATGGCTTCATCAACTGCCTGTATATCGTTGGCAATTTCAAACGTTTTTTCAGCTGTGTAAACAAGGACTGGACTTATAATGGCCCAAAGTAAATTCCCTGCTTTGTCATCTGCAAATACAACCGTTTTAAGTTTTTCTTTTTTCGATTTTATTGCTTTTGTTCGATCGATTGATGGTGCTTTTAATTTATTTCTCGGCTCATACTCCATTGTTTCTGGATTTAATTGTGTAATCGCACCATCTTTTTTAAGATAAAACCCTTGACCGCTTTTAGCACCAATCCAGCCGTTTTCTGCCATGCTCTTCATAAATTGAGGTGGGTCAAACATCGCTCGTTCGTCACCTTCTGTTTCGTCGTAAACGTTTTTGGCAACATGTAAAAACGTATCTAAACCAACAACATCAAGCGTTCGAAACGTTGCAGACTTCGGTCGCCCAATTAACGGACCTGTGACAGAATCTACTTCTCCAACCGTATATCCGTTTTTCACCATCTCATGAACAGTAACTAGAAGGCCATAAGTTCCAATTCGATTCGCAATAAAATTGGGTGTGTCTTTTGCCTCTACAACCCCTTTACCTAGTTTCTCTTCTGCGAACTGACGAATGAACGAAATGACGTCTTTCTTTGTATCTTCCAAAGGTATTAATTCAATTAATTTTAAGTACCTTGGTGGATTAAAAAAGTGCGTCCCGAGAAAATGTTCTTTGAAATCAGCGCTGCGTCCTTCCGCCATCGCCTTAATTGAAATTCCCGATGTATTTGAGGTAACAATCGATCCTTTTTTACGAACCTGATCGATCTTCTCAAACAGTTGTTTTTTTGCATCTAGATTTTCAATGATTACTTCAATGACCCAATCAACTTCACTAAGACGACTTAAATCATCTTCTAAATTTCCAGTCTCAATCAACGCGAGACTACTAGGTGATGCCAGTGGAGCTGGCTTCTGCTTTTTTAATTTTTTTACTGCGTTATCCGCTAATTGATTTCGAACTTGTTTCTTTTCAAGAGTTGCAACAGCAGCATGACCACTTTCTTGACCTTTAGGGACCATATCTAATAACAGGACAGGAATCCCTGCATTCGCTAGATGAGCAGCAATACTCGCTCCCATTACACCTGCTCCAATAACAGCCGTTTTCCGAATATGACGTGACATTCTTTCTGTCATCCTCCTCTCAAAATGAAAAACGAATGAATACTCATTCATTTTTTGAGCAATAAAAAATCGCTTTTCTCAAGCTTTCTTTAACTATAACGAATAATGATAGCGTTTGCAATACAAATCTTCTGCAAATTCTTCCTTTTTTCTTCTGTATAAAAGATGCAGTCTTTCAAATACTACCTTTAAACCTGTCAACATCTAAGGAGGATTAAATATGAATCAAGAACAACCACAAGCTCAATCAACACAGGCACAAACATCAGCTCATTTGCAAGAAGCCCCAGCCGTACTTACTGGTAAAGATTTAAATTACATTAATGACATGATGGCTTGGAATTTAACAGCTGCCAAAAAGGCTCATTTTTATGCGCAACATTGTCAAGATCAAGAGATCAAGCAAGCGATTGATGCTGCAGGGCAGATGCACCAACGTCATTATGACCAGTTATTAAGTATGCTCAATCAACCTGGGCAAGCACCAACATATCAATAAGGAGTGGACAGCGTGAATCAAAATACTATTCAAAACCAAAAAATACCGTTGCCAACAACGACGAGTATGACCGATCAAGATTTTATTACCGATATGCTTTCAACGGAGAAGTATATAACCGTTTCTTACTCGATAGCAGAACATGAAGCGAGTCATGAAGCTTATTATCAAACGATTCACCAAGCAAACAACGAAGCTTCACAAATGCAACGTACGCTCTATGAGACGATGTTTAGAAAAGGACTTTACAGCTTAAGCCCCACTCAAGACACGCAAATTCAACAAAGCTACCAACAGCATTCAACGGATAAGAATCAATTACCCTATTCTTGAGTAAATAAGAGAGCAAAGTGCTCTCTTATTTACATTTAATACGACAACTCAGACAGAGAAACAATAGCGTTGACAGACATCGGAACTGGTTTTCGTTTACGATTCAACCAAATCGCCTCCATTCCTGCATTCAAACTTCCATACACATCGGTTTTCAAATTATCACCTACATATAAACAAACTGCTGGGTCTTTTCCAACTCGATTACACGCATGATGATACAAGTTAACAGAAGGTTTAGCTTGTCCAATATCATCAGAACAAATTAGGAAATCAATCATCGAGCTTAATCCAATTGCCTGGATTTTTTTAACTTGCTGTTCTCTTTTTCCATTTGTAATCACACCAATTTTCGTTACTTTTGAAATCCGCTGCAAACATTTATGTACATCTGAAAACGCACTCCAATTTTTCTCATAATAGCCGATGTAGACCTCAAACCGTTCTCTTGCTTCTTTGGTGGTTATTGAATCTGAAAAAATGGCTCGTATTCGCTCTATCCTCTGTTCTTCAAAACTGATTTTGCCGTTTAAATAATGCCTGAAGTAATGAGCCGATGCAGTTTTCCATTGTTGCTCAAACGTTAACTCCGTCCGATTCTTTAATTGATCATAATGATTTCTAAACAAAAGAGCGCCTTTGCGTTCTGCTTCTTCATGATTAAGCAATGTATCATCTAAATCAAAAAAGATCATGTTTACCTCCACTAAAAGAAGAGAGACGAAGTATATTATTCTCCGCCTCTTTATCCTTATTTTCTCGAAAAAAAACGCTGTTGCGCTAAGTTGGTTAAAAACTCTTGCGTAAACTGACTTTTATTCTCTCTTGTTTCAACAAGAACTCCGAGACCTCCTTCTATCCCCAATTCTTTAGCAATAAAAGCTGCCTGTTTTAAAAACGCAATCGGCTTATAATGCATATATTGTTCTCGAACATAGCTTTTCATCTCAGCTTTTGTGTACTCATCTAAATTCTCACCACCTACGACAAGAAGAGCGTCGTACAAAAGAGGAGAGGCTGTTAAAAAGCTATCATTTACTTCTAACCTGTTCATATTCTTTCCTTTTACAGCTTGTTGCTTTTCACTAATAATAACGAGGCGAACGTCTGCCTGCTGCAATCGAGTCAAAATGTCCTTCGTCATGGCATCATCAAACCCATCTGCGACTAAGACACCTACTTTTAACGTTTCTACCATCTTCTTTGTCTTAGCCATACTTAAAGCTGGCGATGATTTTGTCACTGAAGATTCTTTTACATTCGCTTTATTCACTCCGATTTGCTCCGCTACTGCTGAAGCAAGGGCGTTGCTCACTTTGCCAATTTGGGTAACAACTTGCTGCCTTACATCCTTGCTTTTTACTTTTCCAAGTTCAAAACTAAACGCATTTGCTATATGGTCTTTCTCCCAGTGGCTCATGCTATTCCAAAACAGCCTCGCCTGCGAGTAGTGGTCCGCGAAGCTAGGTGCGGTTTTGCGAATTTTTTTTCCGCTCACCGTTTCTGGATACGTTTCAAATCCTCCTTGTGAGGGAGGAACTTCTTTCGGTGTGTTATTCCATATCGAATTCTTTTTATAGGCAACATTTCCTTGATCTACAATGTATCGCATCGCCCCATCTCGCTGATTATTATGGAAAGGACAAATTGGTGCATTAATTGGCAATTCTTGATGATTTGTTCCGACCCGATACATTTGAGTGTCCGTATAAGAGAATAAACGTGTTTGCAAAAGTGGATCATTTGTAAAATCGATCCCTGGAACGATGTTTCCTGGATGAAGCGCTACTTGCTCGGTTTCCGCAAACACATTTTCAACATTACGATTCAGACGCATTTCGCCAATAATTCGAACAGGAACATCTTCCTCCGGCCAAAGCTTGGTAGCATCTAATATATCGAAGTCGAACATAAATTCATCTTTTTCTTCAATGACCTGAATGCCAAGTTCCCAGACCGCCTCGCCTCCTGAATCAATCAGCTCCCAAATGTCTCTACGATGGAAATCGGGGTCAATGCCCCCAAGCTTCTGAGACTCATCCCAAACAAGAGAATGAACCCCTAATCTAGGTTTCCAGTGAAACTTAACAAAATGTACGTTTCCTCTGGCATTAACAAGCTTAAACGTGTGAACCCCAAACCCTTCCATTGTTCTAAAGCTCTTAGGAATGGTTCGGTCACTCATAATCCACATCATCATATGAGTTGATTCAGGATTATTTGCGATAAAATCCCAAAATGTATCATGGGCAGTTGCCGCTTGTGGAATTTCATTGTTTGGCTCTGGTTTAACTGCATGGATTAAATCAGGAAACTTCAACCCGTCTTGAATGAAGAAAACGGGGATATTATTACCAACTAAATCAAAATTCCCTTCTTCAGTATAAAACTTCACAGCAAACCCTCGCACATCACGCACCGTTTCAGCAGCGCCCTTTGATCCTGCAACTTCAGAAAAGCGGAGAAAAACAGGCGTTTCGACGTTAGGATTTTGTAAAAAATCTGCTTTTGTTAGCGCCTCTTGCGATTGATATACTTTAAAATTTCCGTAAACACCGTAGCCTCTGGCATGAACTACACGTTCTGGAATTCGTTCCCGATCAAAATGACTTAACTTCTCTCGCATTATAAAATCTTCCAACAAACTTGGTCCACGCTCACCAGCTTTTAATGTATTTTCATCATTCGCTATTTTTGTTCCTTGATTCGTAGTTAATTTTTGATTGTAGTTGTTTCTGCTAAATTGTTCGACCTGTTCAGCTTTTCGATTCGGTTTCTTCGGCTTCCGTTCCATCTATCCACCTCCAATGCCAGTTTATTCAGGGCATAGACCAGTTATGATTTCGAATCATTCTCAGTGAAAGTGCGCTTGTGGAAAATGAAATACACCGTCCATATTGCTGCAACCACCAGTGCTAAAAGGGCAGCAATTGAAAACATCACTTGGAGACCATAGAGATCAATTACGTATAAAGAAAATAGCGGACCCATTGCCGCTCCGAAATCAACCATGACCGTATGGATCGTCACAACCTTAACCGGATTTTTCACAGCAATCGTTGCTGCAAATGTATCAACCATCGTGACAAAAAAAGTAGAACATAACTGAAAAATGAGTAAAGCAATAAGTAAAACGATGAGCGACCATCGTTGTTGCTGGACCATAAATAAACTGGCAATGATACATAGGACGAAAATAAGATAAAGTTGAGGCCTTTTTGATTGATCGAGAAGTCGACCAAACCACGGTGCTAGAAATGGGTCCCACCCCCATCGAATGGCTTGAATAATGCTGGCAATGGCAGCAGAAGAAATGAGTATGCCCCCAATAGACCAGTTCTGCTGATACACTTGGTCGATCACGATGCTAATCGTTGAAGCAAAGAACCCAAATAGTAGAAACCCCTTTATAAACCCAGTTCCAAATACAATCACCGTAAAGCCATCTAGCCAGCCATGCTGCTCTTGATCATTAGACGTGCGTTCTTCTTCTGTTTTTAGAGGAACTAGCCAATGAACAATAGGGATCATTGCTACACTTAAACTTGCGAATAAGACAACAATTCCTGTTATACTCCACAGTTCTACGAACAGACCGCCAAACAACATACCTCCAAGGCCGCCTAAACCCCAAAGACCATTGTATAAGCCAATTAAATTTCCTCTGTTATGATTTCCAGCAACATTTACCACCGTTAGCATTCCACCAAGCCTTAGAAGTGACCACGCAACCCCCCAGAGAATTCGCATGAAAATTAGAATGACAAATTCTTTTATAAAACCGTAGGAGAGGGTCGTTAAAATGGTTAAACCCAGCGAAATAAAAACACCCGTTCGGAGCTGAAACTTTGTATAAAACCAACCAATTAACGGATTAATCGGTAATCGAATGAATCGGTTTACAGATAGTAATACGCCAACTTGCCATAGGCTCGTTAAACCAAACTCTTCATAATATAAAGGAAGCACTATAAAAAGCATGGAATCTCCTAAAACAGCAATAGCTGTAATAAGTGCAATCCCAACAACTTTCTTCTTCTCGTTACTCATGCTTGTGCCTTCCTACGAGCCAATGTTTAATCTCACGTTTCGCTTGTTCCAAAGCAATTTGTCGATGAGTAAAAGCATAAACATCATCTGCCTGCGCAAGACGCTTCCCATTTGAAAGCAAAAACAAGCCATCATACCCTGCTTTAGCTTGAATAGGAGCAGTCGAAATCCAACCAGAGAGAACACCACTTGTGGTTTTAATCGTCCCATCTGGAAATAGAACAGCAACAACACTTTGAAAATAAGCTTGTCGCTTTTCAATTGAAACAGAAGCCATTCTCCTTTGAAGCTCATGCGCACGGTCATGATCGGTTCCGCTGAAAAACCTTGCTGTCTTCACACCCGGTTCTCCATTAAGAGCTTCAACCACAAGACCAGAATCTTCCGCCACAATAATTCCTTGTGTATGCTTGCTTAGATGTCTTGCTTTTAACAGTGCATTTTCTTCAAAAGTAGTTCCTGTCTCTTCAACATCATAAACATCATTATAATCAACGAGCTGAAGTCTCCCTTGTATTTGACTAAGTGCGGCTCTAATCTCCTTTCGTTTTGCTTCATTCCAACTTGCAATATAGACTTTATACATGTCAATGCGCACCTCATTTCACTTCTTCCATTTTCTCCTTTAAAAAAGAGGATAAAAAGGGTAAACTAAAAATTATAATTTTTCCCCTTTTATGAGAGGTAGTTGCGAATGAATCTTTTAGACCATTACCAGGCATTAACCAAAGTTATCAAGGAATCAAGCGAACAGTCCTTTACTGTTACAGAGGCCGCGAATGTGTTCGCATGTTCTGAACGGAATGCAAAACTATTAATTAAAAAAATGGAGCGGGCAGACTGGATTAAGTGGACTTCTGGCCAAGGCAGAGGAAATACATCGAGGATTGAATTGCTTAAGTCAGTAAGTATGCTTATCTATGAAGATGCGCAAAGTCGTGCTAAAGCAGGTTCAGTAGATTTAGCTATTCAACAGATCCAAGCATGTTCACCACAAGATCAACAACGTTTTTTAGCTTGGATGTCTGCTTATTTCGTCCAAAGTGATGCGCAGGAATTAGGTGATCATTTACGTTTCCCATCTTATCGTCCAATACCGGTATTAAATCCAGCACTTGTTGATCGGCGTTCGGAGAATCACATCATGCATCATTTATTTAATTGCTTGGTCAATTTTAATGAGAAAAAGCAGTTCTCAGGAGAGCTGGCACATCATTGGACATGCGATGAGACATTTTCAACTTGGACCTTTTACTTACGCAAAAGTGTTTATTTTCATAATGGTGCTTTGTTCACAAGTGCTGATGTTAAAAAGCGCTTCGAAGAAATTCATTCGTTTTGGGGCTTGCAATCATTAGATACCATAACCTGTATGAATGCATACACCTGCCAATTTTCGTTTAGTCGTCCGCACCCGATGTTTCTACATATACTCGCTTCCCTTCCTTGTTCAATCTTGCATGAGGATAGCACAAATCGATTACCTATTGGCACAGGACCATTTCAATTAGTTCAAAATACCAATCAAAAACTTACAATGATCGCGTTTGATCGCTATTTTTTATCAAGACCATTACTTGAGGATGTAACGATGTATTTTTTCCCTCACCTTTATGACAATCAACCTGCATATGAATTAGCATCTGATAACCGTTTGAATTTTTATCACTACCCATATGAACTTCAATCAAACGCAAACTTAAATCAATTTGATCAAATGGATCAGGGCTGCAAACTCCTAACTCTTAACACAACAAAAGGACCAATGAATGATACGCTACTCAGAGAAGCCATTTATCATCTTCTTGAACCAGAAGATTTAATCCGTTCATGTAAAGGGAATCGCTTTGTTCGAGCAACTCGCCTCCGGTTAGAAACAGAAACCTCTCCGACTCTAGAGCGATCTAAAGAAACAGGCAAGCAGCTTCTTGAAGCAAGTAAATACGATGGTCAAATCCTGCAGCTTTATAGTTACGAGGGGGCAGGGAATGAAGCAGATGCCGAGTGGATTCAATTACAATTAACTAAAGCAGGTATAACAATTGATATTCACGTAATTCCCTATGACTCTTTTCACTCGAACAAAAAAAAAGAAGCGCACCTCCTTTTAGGAGAGCAGCTTGTTTATGATGACTCTTGTTACACTTATTTAAACGCCTTCTTTCATGTACATGGAATTATTTACGGTCAACAGAATGTATTCGCATTGGATGATACACCCTATTTTTCACCAGATCGTGTTGATGGTTCTTTATCATTACTTGAAAGCTTAGAACATCAATTAGTCAATCAATTTATTATGATCCCATTGTATCGTATAAAACAGTTTGCCATCTTTCCACCAAAAATGATGGATGTCGTACTAAATACATTTGGCTGGGTGGATTATACAAAACTTTGGATTAAACCCGACACATTAAAAAGCTAGGCTTTGCCTAGTTTTTTAATGTCTTCCTCCATCTATTAAATCTCTCAATGTTCGCTACGTATGCTGCTTGATCAAACTCAGTTCCACATTCGTGAAGCACCCACGGATGGGGTTGATGAGCAATTCCGACTTCATAACCCGCTGCTTTAAATACTAAACTCTGAGTCGTGTCGTATAAATGCCAACCATCGAATTCCTCGATCCATTCTAAGTCGTGCTGCGTTGCCATTAACACACCATCAATCGCTGCAGCTTGTTGATACGCATAATCGGCTTCAATAAATGATAAGTACCCATAGGTCGTACGATTCTCTAAAATTTTCCCCGCTTTTTCAGAACTGTCCCACCAGACTCCATTAGCAGGAATATCTTTTGCTCCAATTACGCCAAGCAACCCTAATGTTGGATGATGTTGAAATAGAAATAATAAATCGTATAAAAACATGCGATTAATAATCATTGTATCTTGATGAATATACACTTTATAAGCTGCATCGCTTTCTTTCATCGCTTGATTATAACCACTTGTCATGCTACCCGCCTCGCGTACTGCTTTTTTTTCAATTGTAAATCCCCTTGGAAGGTGCAGCATATCAATATGACTTACAGCGCGTCGGTAAAGGTGTTCATCGTTCACACATGTAATAAAACAAACTTTAGTTTTGTCTAACATACACGCCCTCCACTTTTTCAGCAATGATCTAGTCAGTATATTCATGACTAATCCCTGTGTGCACAAAAAAGAACAAGCGCATAAATAAACGCTTGTTCTTTTCCATGTTATAGACGCTTTAAAGCGTTTGATAATTTAACTAACCCTTCATCAATTTCTTCTGTTGATATGGTCAGTGGAGGAATCATGCGCAATACTTCCCCTTCATTTCCACAGAAATAAAAGAGTACGCCTTCCTCTAATGCTAGGTCAAGAATCTTCATTGCCGTTTCTCCATCTTTTTGACCTGTTTCAGGATTAATAATCTCAATTCCAAACATCATTCCGAAATGGCGGATCGAACCAATCAACGGCCAAGCTTGTTTCAATTTCGTTAACTGCTCATACGCGTGGGTACCCACTTTTTTTACGTTCTCAAGCAATTTTTCTTCTTTAATAATAGCGATTGTAGCTCTTGCGGCAGCGCAAGCAAGCGGATTTCCTCCAAACGTTGTTGCGTGACTACCAAGCGTCCATTGCTGCATTAACTTATGGTTGGCGACAGTTGCACTTAACGGTAAACCCGAGGCAATTCCTTTTGCAACAGCCATAATGTCCGGAATAACATTAAATGCTTGAGCAGCAAACCATTCACCAGTACGTCCGAACCCAGTCTGAACTTCATCAAAGATTAATAAAATGCCATGTTCATCACAGATTTCACGTATCCGCTGCAACCACTCACGAGGAGGTACGATGTAGCCACCTTCCCCTAGAATGGGTTCAATAATAATTCCTGCTACTTCTTCAGGCAACACTTGGTGTGCAAACAAAGTCGCGAAAGATTGCTCTAATTCTTCCAACGCCTGCTCAACTGGTTGCCCTGGTTTATAGTAAGGAATTTGATAGGCCATGCCTTGAGCAGGTTGATGCTTTCGGTATTTTCCTTTTGACGTGCTAACGCTTAAAGATCCCATCGTTCTTCCGTGAAACCCACCAATAAATGAGACGATATAAGATCGTTTGCTTACATGACGGGCAAGCTTTAAGGCACCTTCCACCGCTTCCGTCCCGCTATTTCCAAAAAAGAAACAATCTAAATCGCCAGGCATGATTTCTGCCAATTCACTTGATAGGTTTAAAATTGACTCATATTGAATAACACCAATCGGACCATGAGTAAAATGATCCAATTCGTCTTTAATCGCCTGAATAACTTTTGGATGGCGATGACCAACATTTGTTACAGCAATTCCTGAGGTGAAATCAAGATATTTCTCCCCGTTAACACCGTAATAATAACAACCTTCCTCTTTTACAACAGGTAAGTTCGGATGGTCTTTTGCCATACTTGGTGCTAGACGATAAGGAATTGTTTCGGCGAGTTTATTCCATTCTTGTGACATTCATGCTGTCCCCTTTTAAAGAAAAATAATAAAGTGTGCGATCAATACAACAACAGGTATTGCAATGATCGTACGTTGTAAAAAGATAATGAGTAACTGCCAAAACGAAATCGGGATACTCGAACGCATTAGCATCACACCAATTTCTGACATATAAACAAGCTGAATAAGTGATACGGCACCAACAACAAAGCGCGTTAATTCACTTTCAATACTTGCTCCTAGTATAGCTGGTAAAAACATGTCTGCAAAGCCCACAAGTAAAGCAGGAGCAGCTTGAGCCGCCTCAGGAATCGCCACCCATTCGAGCACGGGTACTAATGGATACGATAAATACGTAAAAATAGGAGTAAATTCTGCAATGATCAATGCGATTGTACCGATGGCCATGACAAGCGGTAGCATCCCAAACCAAATATCAAGCGCGTTAAACGCGCCTTTCTTAAGTACTTGATCTAGCTTTGGAGCCACCTTAGCTTTCTCTACCCCTCTACCAAAAGCACTTTTCCAAAGTGAACCTTCACTAACTGTTTCTTGAATTGCACCGGGTTGTTCGCCGTGATACGTATTGCTTATTTTGGATAATGGCGGAATACGTGGACAAATTAGCGCTGCCACAAACACACCTACAAGTACCGTTAAATAAAACGGGACAAAAAGTTCTTCTATGTTTAAAATTCTAGCAATAATTAAACTAAATGCAATCGACGTAATCGTAAAGTTCGTGACGATCACAGCTGATTCACGCTTCGTATAGTAGCCGTTCTCATACTGATTGATGGTTATTAAAATACTCATCATATTATTCCCCATCCATGAAGCAAGGGAATCAACAGATGCTCTTCCTGGCAAGTTAAACAAAGGACGCATCACTTTTTTTGCAAGTGTTCCAAGCCACTCCATTAACCCATACTCAAGTAATAATGGCATAAGCATTCCCATTACAACTGACCAAACTGCAAGGACTGGTAATAAGTTTGTAAAAACTTCCCCACCAGTTGCCCCGCCATAAATAAATTCAAATCCTGTTCCAGTCATGACCATTAAAGCAAAGATTGCCCCGAGCAATCGAATGCATGTCCATGTGAGACTCGTATAAAACAATCCTTTTAGGAAAGGTTGATTCATAATAAAAGCAGGCTTAATAAAGTAAGCAACTAAAGACATAAATCCAGAGATGATGAGAATGCCAAGTAAAAAAGAAGGTAGAACGCCAGATAGCGCCTGTTCAATTGAACTAGATGTATAGCCGATGATAACGGTCCAACTATCATCAATTTTGATGGGAACTAGAAAAAGAAGCACTCCTAATAAAGAAGGAAGTAAGAATAATAAAATATGACGGACCTTATGGTTTTTTTCTAAATGGCTTTCTTGTTTGTAACGTTCCATGCTGCTTGCTCCTCACAATGTATAATAAAACGAGATATTTTATAATTATACACACTGTGATTCGATTTGAACATCCTTTTTTTCTTACAGTTATTCCCTCCACAAGCGTGTAACTGCATCCAACTGTTCTCCAACGAAATCTAACTTGTATACATCAGGCATCGTTAAGCGCTTCCAAAAATCATAGGAATACGTGCTTTCAAGAGCATTCATAATTAAGGCAATTAAATTGCCGTGAGAACCGATAACAATCTGTTCTCCAGCATAGGTATTCAAGATTTGTTTTAAAGCAAACGCACCCCGTGCTTGAGCTGCTTGGTTTGATTCTCCACCTGGCCATGCGAAAGTCTCATCTTCCCACACTTTTTGGATGGCATAATTAAAATCATCTACAGGTGCGCCAGCTAAAAGCCGCTCCTTAAATAATTCTATTTCCTCAATCTCCATCCCTCTCGCGTTTGCAGCAACTTGAATGGTTTGCACTGCTCGTAAGTAGGGACTTGAAACAAACCGATCAATTCTCACGGCTTCTAGAACGTTCTTTACGTTCAGTGCTGCTTGAAATCCCTCTGCTGAAAGAGGTCTATTTCTTTCATCAGCTGTATAAGTTGAATGGGCATGTCTTACGAAAATAATACTTGTCATCTTTGTATCACATCCTCGCTAACAGTTTACACAATGACTCATAAAAAAAGCTACAGCGTGTTTATAACACACTGTAGCTTAATATGGAGACGGTGGGAATTGAACCCACGTCCAGAGACAACGACACTTACGCTTCTACGAGCGTAGTCTTCGTATTAGCATTTCGCTAACACGTCAGCCCGAAGACAGGCTTCTGTGCAGCTAGCCTGATTGGTCTCTTCCCGCTCCCTCAGGCGGAGGGAGCAAGGCGTATCCCACTTCAGTTGAGTCTCAGCCACTCCACATGGGCGATGGAGAGGTGAGACCGCTTAGCTTATGCAGCTAAAGCGAAGTTGTTGTTTTCTTTGCCAGTTAATTGGCTTGTGCGTTTTAACGAGGCCGACCCCTCGACTCGCAACGCAAGCACGACCTATCCCTGTCGAATCCAAAACGTCCCCCGGTTTTGGTAAATCCAAGCCTAACGCTTGAATTGTTTATTATACTAGAAATTGCTTAAAAATCAAGCTTTAGCCCTTCATTCGCTCTCGAATCGCGCGATCCATGTCACGTTTTGCATCTTTTCGTTTAAGCGTCTCGCGTTTGTCATAGTTCTTTTTCCCTTTAGCAAGCCCTATTAATACTTTGGCAAACCCATTTTTGATATACACTTTTAAAGGAACAACGGAATAGCCCTGTTGCTGCGTTTGCCCAATTAGCGTATTAATTTGTTTTTTATGAAGCAACAATTTACGAGGCCTAGTTGGCTCATGATTATAGCGATTTCCTTGTTCGTATTCACTAATGTGAGCGTTGAACAAATAAGCTTCTCCATTTTTTATCCGTGCAAACGATTCTTTTAAGTTCATTCTGCCAGCACGAATCGCTTTTATTTCAGTTCCAGTTAACACGATTCCAGCTTCGTATGTTTCTTCAATAAAGTAATCATGCCGCGCTTTTTTATTTTGTGCGACTACTTTCCCTTCAGAATTAGACATTGTCCCACCTACATCTTTCTATTCAATTCCTTTTTCATCGTAGGAATGACTGATTTATTTAAATCCAAAGCGCTTCTTTTTTCTTCCGAACAGTTGATCCAAGGCAAGCAAATTACTTCCATTTAAAATGAACAAAATCGAGACAGCAAGCAGGACAAGATCAAGTTCAAACCCACCTAAAAAGCCTGCATCGAGCTTCACTGTAAAAAGAGCAACACCCATAACAATTGCAAAGACAGCGCCACAAATGCGTGTACCAAGACCAAGAACTAGTGCTAGGCCTCCAATGATTTCAATAATCGCCACGACGCTAGCCATTACTAAGGGAGCTGGGATACCAACCGATGAAAAAAATTCACCAGTCGCTTCAATTCCTCCATTAAACTTGTCAAGTCCATGGATGATAAATGTTATCCCCGCTATAACTCGTAATAATAATATACCAAATTCTGTTTTCATGCTGCTTCTCTCCCTTCCCCAATTAGTGTAAAGGGAGAGAAACATTTAAACAAGCTTGTTCTAAGAAGAACAGTCAAAGGTCCTATTTAGTCTCATTCAGACGTTAAGATTGATTTTTATTCCGCTTGCCTTTTTTACGCTTTGCTTTTGGGGCATTTTCATAAAAGGCTTTCTTTTTCTTCTTCCCGCCTGAAGGACGCTTTGCATCTTTAGTGGGATCTCCTGTTAACTTCCGCCTTTTAGGTTTTCCATTGCGACGATCGCCGCCTTCAATTACTTTCGGTCTCGCTTTCGATTTGCGGTCTTTACGTTGCTTCATACCCACAATTTCAAAATCAACCGAGGCTTCTTCAACATTTACCTGAACGACCCTGACTTCAAGTTCATCACCGATGCGAAAAACCGTTCCACTACGCTCACCGATCATCGCATAATGCTTTTGATCGTAGCGGTAGTAGTCATCTGTTAAATAACTGACATGAACGAGCCCTTCAACAGTATTTTCTAACTCAACAAATAAGCCAAAGTTGGTCACACCGCTAATCATACCCGTATAAACTTCACCAACTTTATCTGACATATACTGTGCTTTCTTCACGTTATCTGTATCACGTTCAGCATCTACTGAGCGACGCTCCATATCTGAGGCATGAGCAGTCAAGCCAGGCAAGCGCTCCTGCCACTTGTCCTGCGTTTTTTTATCGGTTTTACCTTGAATTAAGTAAGTGCGAATTAAACGATGGACAAGTAGATCTGGATAACGACGTATTGGAGAGGTAAAATGGGTGTAAAATTCAGCTGATAAACCAAAATGTCCAACAGAATTTACATCGTATTTCGCCTGTTTCATCGACCGTAACATGACACGACTAATAATGGTTTCTTCTGGTTCACCTTTGATTTCTGCTAACAGTGACTGAAGCGCCCGAGGATGAATCGTGTTGCTCGTTCCGCGGACAACATAGCCGAAACCAGTAATAAATTCAAGAAACGATTCAAATTTACCAGCGTCAGGATCTTCATGTATCCGATACACGAATGGAAGCTTCATCCAATGAAAATGTTCAGCTACGGTCTCGTTTGCTGCAAGCATAAACTCTTCAATTAATTTTTCGGCAACAGAGCGCTCACGCAGTACAACCTCTTTCGGCGTACCATCTTCTTCAACAAGGACTTTGGCTTCTTTAAAATCAAAATCAATTGCACCTCGCGTAAATCGCTTGTTTCTAAGAATCGCCGCTAGCTCTTCCATTTCTTCAAACATGGGAACAAGGGGTGCGTACTTCTCTCTTAGTTCACTTTCCTGATCGGTCAAAATCTCATTCACATCGCGGTACGTCATCCGCTCTGTCGTGTTAATGACGCTTTGATAAATATCATGGCTAATCACTCCGCCATTTTCATCAATTTCCATATCACAAGAAAGCGTCAAGCGATCAACTTGTGGGTTTAAACTGCATATTCCATTTGACAAGCGATGTGGAATCATCGGAATAACTCGATCGACTAGATATACACTTGTTGCACGCTCCGATGCTTCTTTGTCAATTGGTGAATTCTCCTGAACATAATGAGACACATCGGCAATGTGTACACTTAACTTGTAATTACCGTTGGAGAGTTTCTTTACTTGAACGGCATCATCTAAATCTTTTGCATCGGCACCATCGATCGTTACGATGATTTCTTCACGTAAATCGCGACGATTGTTCAGATCCTTTTCTGCTATGGTATCCGGTACCTGCTCTGCTTGCTCAAGCGTTTCCTCTGAAAAACTTTGCGGAATGTTGTATTTATAAATAATGGAAAGGATGTCCATTCCCGGATCATTTTTATGACCCAAGACTTCTTTAATTTCTGCCTCTCCGCCAAAACGCCCTTCTGGATATTTCGTAATCGTCGCAATGACTTTGTGACCATCAGCAGCACCTTTCTCTTTCCCTTTTGTAACAAGGAAATCAGCACTAACTCGTTTATCATCAGCCACAATAAGGGCATAGGATGGAAACTCTTTATATTCTCCGACGATCTCCGTTACTTTCCGTTCGACAATTCGAATTATCTTTCCTTCAGCGCGTGAACCGTTTGAACGTTCATCAATTCGTACGAGAACAATATCACCATTCATTGCACCAAGCAAAGATCCCTGTGGTACATAAACATCTTCATCACCCTCTTCAGGGATAATAAAGGCAAAGCCCTTCGCGTGACCTTGAACTCTTCCTTTAATTAAATTTAATTTATCTGGGGTGCCGTATCGATTTGTTCGTGTTCGAACGACTTGCCCAGTTTCTTCTAACTCGTTTAATTGATGAATCAACTCTTTAAAAGCTTGACTTGAAGTGATTGAAAAGTGCTCTTCAAGTTCATCAACCGAAACAGGTTTTTTTGCTTCATTATTAAAAAAAGCAAGTAAATCTTCTTTATTTAGTTGACCAGACATTGTTTCACTCCTTTAATTTTTTTTAGTTTGACCAGTCTAATTCATTTAAAAACAACAAAATATCGTTGTGTAATTGTTCTTTTTCGTCACCAAGCGTAATGACATGGGTGGAATTTTCGTACCACTTTATTTCTTTATCGTCGGTCTCAATCGAATCATAAATAATGGTTGCACTCTCTGTATCAATCATCTCATCATGCCGAGCTTGTACAACAAATGAAGGAGCGTAGATTAGATCTAAATCAGTACGAACTTCATCCATCAATCCCCGAAGTTTATAAAGGGCATCCATTGATGTTTCTTCTAAGCTTGCAACTTCTTTCTTAATCTGATCCATTGCTTTTTTTTCAAGTAGTTTATATTCGCGTGAATACTTCAGGAAGCCTTTTTTTATCGCTTCTTCTGTTTTTGGTCGAACAGGCGCACACATCGTGACGATACCTTTTACTGGTTTTGAAAAACCCAATTTTAATGAAAAGACCCCGCCTAAAGACAGGCCACAAACGGCAATTTCATCATATCCTTCAGATTGAAGGTGAGCGTAAGCAGCCTCTACATCCTCCCACCAATCTTCTGGGCTATATTGTACAAGCTCTTCTGGCGGCACCCCGTGTCCACGATAAAGCGGCGCATAACAAGTATAGCCTTCTTTTTGTAAAAATCTTCCGAGCATGCGGACATCGGCCGTTGTTCCGGTGAAGCCGTGCAAGAGCAATACTGCTCGTTTTCCAGCTTTAAAAGTAAATGGTTTTGGTGCTACTAACTTCATGTTGTTATTCGCCCTTTCTGCATTAACTTGATGTTAAAAACGTTTGGATCTCATTAATTACTTTATCCGATTCAAACCCATGACAAATCATATGTCGTGATTGTTTCATCACTAGTAGTTCTTTTTCTTCCGACTCGATGACATCATATAGATGATAAGCTGATTTTAGCGGGACAAGCCCGTCTAACTCACCTTGAATAATGAGCGTTGGAATCTTTATGCGGCTTGCATATGGCTTTGTTTTTTGAATCAATTGTAAAAATTGACCAACAGCGGCAAAAGGGGTTTCTCTGAACTTTTGCTCATAGAGTTCAATTAGCTGGTCTTCTTCCTGTGTACCAGTAATATGAAAACGAATGGTTCCAATCATATCTTTAAAAAATTGTTTAGGATTTACATAATGGGCCGCAGCATTCAACAGTACAAGCTTATTTACAGGATACCTTGCCGCAATGTAACTTGCTAGCATTCCACCCATTGAGAAACCGATCACATACAGCGTAGAGCATCTTTTTTCAAGCTCCTCAATTGCAACCTCGACCGCATAAACCCATTCCTCATACGTAGCCGATTTCAATTCCGTTGCGCTTTTTCCATGTCCCGGCAATACGGGTGTATAAACGAGCCAGTCATCTTGCTTAGCTAGTGAATCAGCAACAGGCTGAACTTCCCATGGATCACCTGTAAAACCATGTATACATAAGCATCCAATCACCTGAACCGCCTCTTTCTATGATGTTATTAAATTTGCCAACCGCTCATACGACCGTATACGTTCATTAAAATCATATAGATTGCAGAGCACAAGAAATTGATTAGAGTTAGCTTGTTCTGAAAGACGATTTAACTTCTCTTTAACCGTTGCTAAAGAGCCAACAATCATTCTATTACGGTTCAAATGAATCCGGTTTTTATCATTTTCAGTTAATCGGTTTGGAATCGCTGCAGGAATTCGACTATCTAATCCTTTTTCAGTTTGCAGAAGCCATACATCTTGACTCTCTGCAAGTTTTTCAGCATGTTCATCTGATTCACCACATACCACAAAAACAGCCGTTAGCGCCTCTGGTGCTTTAAATTTTTGACGATTAAACGCTTTTTGGTAGGCCAGATGAGCCTCTTTAAAACGCACTGGCTGAATAAAATACCCATGGACAAAACCAAGACCTCGTTCTGCTGCTTGAATGGCACTTCGTTCTCCTAAGCCTAAAACAAATAAATCAGGCGGTGTTTGTGGAAATGGCGATGCCGTTATACCATTGTACGCATGGTTTTGTGTCCAGTTAATGACATCATCCACTTTGTCCCAGAATTGATTTAGTTCACTCTCTTTGTTGTTTGCTAACGCTCTCCTAATCTTTTCGGTACCTCCAGGCGAACGTCCCAAACCACCATCTATTCTTCCAGGAAAGCTAACCGCTAACTGATTAAGCTGACTCGCTACTTTATATGAACTATATTGTGGAAGTAATATTCCACCTGACCCAAGTTTAATTGTTGTTGTTTTTGCTGCCATGCTGGCCATCCAAAGTTCTGGTGAACTTGAAATTAATCCTTTCGTGCCATGATGTTCAGCAAACCAATACCGTTCATAACCCCATTGCTCGGCTTTTTGGACCAAATATGTCGTTTGAATCGCTAGTGTTTCTGCTGTTAGGTTCGTTGGAATAGGCATTTGATCTAGTATATTTAACCGCAATGGTTTAATCACCTCTATTAAGCGAGTTTTCCTTTTTTCCACTCATTTCAAACACAAAAACAAAAAAACGCCCGGATGTGTCTCCAGACGCTACATAACCGATTCTTATAGGTAGAAAGCATTAAGTCCTGTCAGAACAAAAAACAACACGGCAAGTACAATTGTAGAACGATGCAAAACCGCATCAAGTCCACGCGCTTTCTGTTTACCAAGCAACTGCTCTGCTCCACCAGATATAGCTCCTGCTAAGCCTGAGCTACGGCCTGGTTGTAACAAGATACTCGTTACAAGAAGAACAGATACAATTATTAAAGCAATCATTAGAAACAGCTGCATCAAGACACCTCCACGAACACATTCAATGTTTTAATTTTATCACAGTGCTTACGTTGATACAATAGGTTAACTCTTTAAGAGTTTCAGTTTTTTTTTCCACAATTCAATTGTCTGCCCAGCTGATTTCAACTGGTACTGCACACCATTTGTTAATTGTGCATATGGCGCACGATCACTCTTGACGTTTTTTACAGTAGCTTCAAATAAAGCACTCTCTTCCTCATAACGTAAAAATGTGACGTCAAGCTGAAGATCATAGGCAGTTGGCGGAATAACCACCATTAATGTTGCTTTTTTGGATTTCATTACATAATTAACCGTGTTTGTTTTTTGCCAAAGAGCCATTCGAATTTGAGTTTCAGTTAAACAAAGCACCTCTCCCACGCTTACCATTGCTTTATAGGGATAGCCATTATCATCAATTGTCACAAAGTGCATCGCAACATCGCTTTTTTTCTCTAGCTGTTCTCCATTAAGATAAGTAACGATTTCATCAGGTATATGCTTCACTTTATAATCCATCCCAACGTTGTGCGTCAGGATGTTCAATCCCTATTTGATCAAGCACTCGATAAACAAGATGATTAACCATATCCTCAAGTGTCTCTGGCTGGTTGTAAAATGCCGGAACCGGCGGAAAGATTGTCACGCCCATTCTAGAAAGATCAGTCATGTTCTCTAAATGGATCGTATTTAACGGGGTTTCTCTCGTCATTAGTACAAGAGGCTTTCGTTCTTTTAACATCACATCTGCCGCTCTGGCAATTAAATTATCGGCTATTCCATTTCTAATTGAAGCGAGCGTTTTCATTGAACAAGGGGCAATAATCATGGCGTCCATACGCATAGAACCGCTAGATATTCGAGCTGATTGATCATCAAATGAATAAGAATAATCTGCTAAAGCCTGTACACCTTTAATTGTATAGTCCGTTTCATGGGCTATTGTTACCGCTGCCCATTTTGATAGAACAAGATGGGTTTCAACCTGGCTATTTTGTAACACTTCTAATAACTTTATACCAAAAGGTGCCCCTGTCGCACCTGTTATCCCAACAATCACTTTCATTACTAAATCGCTCCTACGTATAAAAGATAGTTATAGTATACAACGCCACTTATTTCATGAACAAATCATCACTCATAACGAATAAAATATCGAAACGTTTCACCAGTTAGTGAATAAATCAATTCATATTACTATTTCCTTTAATTACAAGTAGATATAGTTGATTAAAAAGTTTTTTTAAAATTTATTGAAAACTATTTCAATCATTGTATACTATCATCAATAGAAACGTTTCACTAAAAATACACTAGTTTTCACTAAGGGGATTTGACTATGAACAAACATAAAATTAAGTTGTATTCGGCACTCGCTTTAACCGTTTTTGTGCTCGGAGCATGTAATTCTAATGAATTAGGTGGAAGCTCAAACGAAAATGAAATTTCTGTTTGGACGATGTCAGGCGGCTTAGAAGATTTTGTATCAGAATTTGAAGATGAAACAGGAATGACTGTAAACGTTCAAACCATACCATGGAGCAATGCTCATGATCGTTTGCTTACAGCCGTAGCATCAGGAAATGGACCAGATGTTCTTCAAATCGGCACAACATGGGTAGCTGAATTTGCAGAAGCAGGAACTTTCCTTGATTTAAGTGATCACCTTGCTGATTATGAGAATCTTAGTCAAGATCGTTTTTTTGAGTCCGCGATTGACACAACAAATTTTGAAGACCAAGTTATTGGCGTTCCTTGGTATGTAGATACGCGTCTCCTGTACTATCGAACTGATTTGCTTGCGGAAGTGGGCTATCCAGATGGCCCAACCACATGGGATGACATGATTGACGCCTCTCGTCAATTAGCAGATCGAGGCGATGGTCAATATGCCATTGATTTGCCAACTGAAGACCCTCAGTTTCCATTTATTTTAGCATGGCAACAAGGTTGGAATTACGATGTAGACCTTGGTTCTGCCAATTTTGATGACCCGGCTTTTGAAGAAGCGATTCGGTTACATCATTTGTATTACAACGAAGAGCTTTCACAAATGGGCGAGGGAAAGGAATTCTTCCAAGCATTTGAAGAAGGTTCAAAGCCGATGTTTATTAGTGGTCCCTGGGATATTCGCACATTAAATGAGCGTGTTCCAGAACTGGAAGGTCAATGGGATGTTCATGTTATGCCAGAAGCTGTAACAAACGATTCAATGATTGGCGGCGCTCATCTTTCAATCTTCCATAATTCTACTAAAGTAGACCAATCACTTGAATTTTTAAACTGGATGGCCGAACCAGAAACACAGGTTCGCTGGTACGAAGAGAACAGTGAACTTCCAGCAATAATGGATGCTTGGGACAATCCAATACTAGCGGATAACACCATGGTAAGTACTTTTGGTGAACAATTGACTGCAACTCAGCCACTCCCACTTATCCCTGAATTTGAGCGACTTGGTCAAGAATTAATTAAGACACTAGAACAGATAAATCGAGGTGGCCAAGATATAGATCAGGCAATTGAGGAATATAAAGCAACTGTAAGCAGAATCTTAGGCGAATAACACTCCCATTAAAGGGTGCACGAAGCTGCACCCTTCTTGTATTTAACTAAAGAGGTGAAAATCATTGAATCGTTTTAAAATGAAAATGACCCCATTTTTATTTATTGCTCCTGCTGTTTTGCTGTTAGCTGTGTTCTCCTTTTTCCCAATTATTGTTGCCTTTGGCGTTAGCTTTACCGATATGAATTTAAGAAAATTAGCAGATTGGTCACAGATATCATTTGTAGGAATTGACAATTTCATAGCGTTATTTAGCGACACTCGCTTTCTACAATCGATGTTTAATACTTTTTTCTATGTTTTAATCGGTGTACCTTTAGCGGTTGGTAGTTCGTTTTTAATCGCTCTCCTACTCCACTTTGTTGGACGGTGGCTCTCTTCTACATTCCGTATTATTTACTACATGCCTTCCATTACGAACATCGTGGCGATTGCCATTGTTTGGGGGTTCTTATATAACCAAGAGTATGGCTTGTTTAATTACTTGCTCTCACTAATTGATGTTGCTTCTGTTCCGTGGTTAGAAGATCCTTTTATTGCAAAGCTTTCCCTTATTGCACTCGCTGTTTGGAAAAGTAATGGTGTCAGTATGCTGATTTTTTTAGCAGCATTAAAGTCAGTACCTAAATCGCTATATGAGGCAGCAGATATTGATGGTGCAAATCGAGTTCAAAAACTCTTTAAGATTACCATTCCATCCATGCGATTTGCTACTTTTTTTGTTACCGTTACCACGCTAATCGGCTGGCTACAGTTTTTTGAAGAACCGTTTATCATGACAAATGGTGGACCTTTGAATGGCACAAATTCAATGGCTTTGCTTATTTACCAAGAGGGCTTTCAATATAGTCAATTCGGCTATGGTGCAGCTGCTTCATTTATTCTATTTTTGTTCATCATTACGATTACACTTATACAGTTTAAATTTAGAAAATCTGAAGATTAAGGAGGGTTCATTTTGGAATTAAAGAATAAATTTGAACGAACAATTATTATTGGAATTCTTACACTGGGAGGAATTGCTGTATCGATTCCTTTTATATGGATGATTTTTAAGTTCATTTAAAGATGATCGAGAAGTCTTGCAAACACCACCAACATTATTTCCAGCCTCTCCAACCTTTGAACATTACATCAATCTATTTCAAAATCTAAACTTTGATATCTATTTAATGAACACCCTTATTATTGTCTTTTTCTCTATGGGTGGGTTATTGTTAAATACAATGGCTGGCTATGGTTTTGGTAAATTTAAATTTAAAGGAAAAGAATTTTGGTTTGCCGTTGTGCTGATTACGATGATGATTCCTGGTCAAGTCACAATGATCCCTACCTACCTTATTTTGAATGAGGCAGGGTTAACAAATACAATGACTGGTATTGTCTTGCCGGGTCTCATTGTTGCGTTTAATATCTTTTTAATTAGGCAGTTTATGGTTACGATTCCTGATGATTTAATTGAAGCTGCTCGACTTGACGGTGCAGGTGAACTCTATATTTTCTTTAAGCTTATTATTCCATTAACGAAACCTATATTAGCCGTGCAGATTATTCTTACGTTTATTGGTTCATGGAACAGCTTTATTTGGCCATTAATTATTGCAAGTGATCAATCACTCTATACATTATCCGTCGGACTAGCTCTCTTACAAGATCAGCATGTCACAAATTACGGACTACAAATGGCTGGTTCTACATTTATGGTAGTACCGATTTTAATTGTATTTATTTTGTTCCAAAAATACATTGTTGATGGTTTTAACGTTTCAGGTATTAAGTAGATAATCATAAGAAATAAATAAGGTTGAAAGTAAGTGATTTGGAGGTTGCGGATGGCAACAATAAAAGATGTAGCAAAATTAGCGGGGGTTGCCCTTTCAACAGCCTCATATGCGCTCAATCACAGCAACAAGATTAGCGACAGCACGAAGCGGAAAGTCCACGAAGCAGCAAAACAACTAAATTATTCTAAGAATGGTTTTGCTGCAGATCTAAAACGTACGAAAACAAATACGATCGCCATCATATTAAGTGATTTATCCGGTCCATTTTATTCTGAATTGATTAAGGGCGTTCAAGATGTGACCGCTTCAAAACACTATGGGTTAGTCGCCTGTAGCTCAGTTGGTGGCGATTCATCGACAGCAACGAAGTTTTTGACGGAAAAACGAGTTGACGGAGCGATTGTGCTTGCGCACAATATTACAGACGATCTCGTTTTCCAAGCGGCACAGCAAGGGATGCCTGTCGTTGTGCTAGATCGATTTTTAAAAGATGAGAATATCTATTGCGTCGAAGTTGATAATTGGCAAGGTGGCTACAATGCAACTTCTTATTTAATTGAACAAGAAATTAAAGAGATAGGCTTTATTAGTGGCCCAATTACTTCAAGAGATAATATTTTACGGACAGAAGGTTACAAACAAGCACTCAACGATGCTCACTTAACGTATCAATCCAAATGGCATCTAAATGGTGGCTTTACTAAAGAAGGTGGCTACCATGCTACGAAGTTATTGCTTGCTCAAGGTAATTTACCGGAAGCCCTTTTTTACGCCAATGATGAAATGGTAATTGGTGGCTTAGAAGCTTTTAAAGAAAAGAACATCCAAATCCCCGAGGACATATCAATCATCGGATTTGATGATATTCAGCTTGCTGGATACTTGCAACCGGCTTTAACAACGGTGAAACAACCTAAGTATGAAGCGGGAGCAATGGCAGCCCATATTATTTTTCAGTTACTCAATGGAGAACGCCCTGCTAATCATTGCATGCTAACAACTGAACTAGTGAAACGTTCAACCGTTAAAGAGAAATAGCTTATGAAACATAGCAAAAAGGCACGAGAGGAATTCCTCTCGTGCCTTTTTAACATTAAATCAGGCTTATTTGTTTAAGTTATAGAAAGACTTTAAGCCATTATACTGAGCTAAATCAGCAAGCTCGTCTTCAATGCGAAGAAGTTGGTTATACTTCGCTACGCGATCCGTACGTGATGGTGCTCCTGTTTTGATTTGACCAGCGTTTGTTGCAACAGCGATATCAGCAATAGTTGCATCTTCTGTTTCACCAGAGCGGTGTGAGATAACAGCCGTGTAGCCTGCGCGTTTGGCCATTTCAATTGCATCAAACGTCTCTGTAAGCGTACCAATTTGGTTTACTTTGATAAGAATAGAGTTGCTGATGCCTTTTTCAATTCCTTCAGCAAGCTTCTTCGTATTCGTTACAAATAAATCATCACCAACAAGCTGAACTTTATCACCAAGACGTTCTGTTAAAAGCTTGTGACCATCCCAGTCATTTTCGTCAAGACCATCTTCAATTGAGAGGATTGGATACTTAGAAACAAGGTCTTCGTAGAAATCAACCATTTCTGCTGAAGTAAGGACCTTACCTTCACCAGCTAAATGGTACTTGCCATCTTCTTTGTTAAATAGTTCTGAAGAAGCAACATCCATTGCAAGCTGTACTTGCTCGCCAGGCTTATAACCTGCTTTTTCAATTGCTTCAATGATTGTTGATAACGCTTCTTCGTTAGAAGATAGGTTGGGAGCAAATCCACCTTCGTCACCTACAGCTGTGTTGTAGCCTTTTGCTTTAAGAACAGATTTAAGGTTATGGAAGATTTCAGTTCCCATACGTAATGCTTCTTTGAAACTTTCAGCGCCTACTGGCATAACCATAAATTCTTGAATATCAACGTTATTATCTGCGTGCTCGCCACCGTTAATGATATTCATCATTGGAACTGGAAGTTGCTTTGCATTAAATCCACCAAGGTAAACATAGAGAGGCATATCAAGTGACTCTGCTGCTGCATGAGCACACGCCATTGAAACACCAAGAATCGCGTTTGCACCAAGATTTCCTTTATTTTCTGTTCCGTCTAAATCAATCATTAAACGGTCAATGCCAATTTGATCAAGAACATTTTCACCAACGAGTTCAGGTGCAATCGTTTCATTTACATTTGCTACTGCCTTTTCAACACCTTTACCCATGTAACGCTCGCCACCGTCACGAAGCTCAACTGCTTCGTACTCACCAGTTGAAGCACCACTCGGTACTAGTGAACGGCCCATGATACCTGTTTCAAGATGTACTTCTACTTCTATTGTTGGATTTCCACGTGAATCAAGCACTTCGCGTGCATAAACGTCAGAGATAATTGTCATATGATTTCACTCCTATTAATTAGATTGTTTTAATGTGTAACCGGTCATTTCTTTTGGCTTGTTAGCCCCTAGTAAATCTAGGACCGTTGGCGCTAGATCTGCCAAGACTCCATTCTCACGGAGCGACGTTCCTTTTTCAGTAACAATCACAGGAACTCGATTTGTTGTGTGGGCCGTCATTGGATTCCCTTCAAGCGTAATCACTTCATCCGCATTACCATGGTCTGCTGTAATAACCGCTACACCGCCTTTTGCAGTAAGGGCATCAACAATGCGTCCTAAACACTCATCAACCGCCTCGATTGCTTTTACTGTCGGTTCTAGCATGCCTGAGTGACCAACCATGTCTGGGTTGGCAAAGTTTAAGATGATCGCATCATGCTTTTCCGCTTCAATATCTGCAAGCAGGGCATCGGTCACTTCATAAGCACTCATTTCTGGCTGCAGGTCATAGGTTGCGACTTTCGGTGAGTTAATTAAAATTCGCTCTTCACCTGGAAATTCTTCTTCGCGTCCTCCGCTAAAAAAGAATGTGACATGGGGATATTTTTCCGTTTCAGCAATTCGAAGCTGGCGGTAATTCTGTTGTGAAAGAACTTCCCCTAATGTATTATCAAGGTTTGTTGGCTTAAAAGCAACAAAGCCATCTACCGTTTCACTGAATTTCGTTAAACAAACAAAATGAAGGTTTTTCGGATGAGAATTGCCTCGATCAAAGCCACGGAAGTCTTCATTTGTAAATACTTGAGACAACTGGATTGCTCGGTCAGGACGGAAATTACAGAAAATAATAGCATCATCATCGTTCACGGTGGCCACCGGTGTCCCATCATCGTTTGTAATAACAGATGGGATGACGAATTCATCGACAATGTCATTTCGATAACTATCCTCAACCACTTCTATTCCACTTGAATACGTTGGACCTTCTCCATAAGCCATCGCTCGGTAAGATTTTTCTACTCGATCCCAGCGTTGGTCACGATCCATTGCATAGTAACGCCCGTGAACCGTTGCAAGCTCACCTAAACCAAGTTCATCAAACTTCGCTTGTAATCCACGTAAATACACTTCTGCTGATGTTGGACCTACATCACGTCCATCAAGGAAACCATGAACATATACCTTTTCAACACCTTGTTGCTTTGCAAGATCAAGCATTGCATAAATATGTTCAATATGGCTGTGAATTCCACCATCGGATAAGAGCCCATAAATATGCAAAGCAGATTGCTTTTGCTTCACGTGGGTCATGGCGTTTAAAAACGTTTCATTTTCAAAGAACTCACCATCACGAATTGACACGTTCACACGGGTGAGGCTTTGGTAAACAACTCGACCTGCACCAATGTTTAAATGGCCAACTTCCGAGTTTCCCATTTGCCCCTCTGGAAGACCTACATATTCACCGTCAGCGCGAAGAGTAGCATGTGGATAAGTGTTCCAGTAGCGGTCAAAATTCGGCTTTTTTGCATGCGCAACCGCATTACCTTTTTCTTCTTCACGAAGTCCAAAACCATCGAGAATGATTAATGCTACTGGTTTCTTACTCATTTCGCTGCACCCGCCAACTCTTTAAACGAATCAGCTTCAAGACTTGCGCCTCCAACTAAAGCTCCATCAATATCGGATTGTGCCATGTACTCTTTAATATTTCCTGGTTTAACACTTCCGCCATATTGAATTCGAATAGCGTCTGCTGCATCTTGAGAAAACTGTGTAGCAACGACATTTCGAACAAATGCACAAGCTTCATTGGCATCTTGTTCAGTTGCTGATTTTCCAGTACCTATTGCCCAAATTGGCTCATAAGCGATAACCGTACTTTTCACTTGCTCTTCTGTTAAACCAGCAAGACCTTTTTCAACTTGCGCTTTAACAACAGATTCCATTTTCCCTGATTCGCGCTCTTCGTCCGTTTCACCACAGCACATAATTGGGACAAGATTGTGTGCAAACGCAGCATGGACCTTTTTATTAACAGACTCATCTGTTTCTGCAAACATTTCACGGCGTTCTGAATGTCCAATTACGACATATGAAACCGCAAGATCTTGTAAGGCAAGCGGACTAATTTCTCCTGTAAATGCACCATTTTCTTCAAAATGCATTGTTTGTGCACCGATTTTCAAATCCGTGTCTTTTGTAGCTGTTACAAGCTTCTCTAAGAAAAGAGCAGGAGCACATACAACTGTGTCGACCGCTACATTTGGCGGGATATCTTCTTTAACAGATTCAACAAATGCCGTTGCTTCACTTAATGTTTTATTCATTTTCCAGTTACCAGCAATGATAGGTTTACGCATCTTTTCTTCACCTCATCTTCAAAGTTTAGGAGATCATCTTATCTGATCTTATTTTTCCGTTAATGCTGTAACACCAGGAAGCTCTTTGCCTTCCATAAACTCCAGGCTCGCTCCACCACCAGTTGAAATGTGGCTCATTTGATCAGCTAAGCCAAATTTTTCAACAGCAGCGGCTGAGTCGCCTCCACCAATAACAGAATACGTATCAGTTGAGTCTGCTAATGCTTGTCCAACAGCTTTTGTTCCATTTGCAAAAGCATCTAATTCAAATACGCCCATCGGTCCGTTCCAAATAACAAGTTTGGATTGCTTTAGGACCTCTGCATAAGTAGCCCGTGTTTTTGAACCAATATCAAGTGCTTCCCAATCAGCTGGAATATCTGTAATAGCCACTTCTTTGATGTTGGCATCATTTGAGAAATCATCAGCCACTATGACGTCTTCAGGCATGTAAAATTGAACACCTTTTGCTTTTGCTTTTTCCATAAACGATTTAGCCAACTCAATCTTATCTTCTTCTAAAAGCGACTGACCCACTTCATGGCCTTGAGCTTTTACAAACGTATAAGCAAGTCCTCCACCGATAATAAGATTATCGACATTGTCTAACAAGTTATCGATAACGCCAATCTTATCTTTTACTTTTGCACCACCAATTACGGCTGTGAACGGGCGTTCAGGATTACTTAAAGCTTTACCAAGTACATCAAGTTCTTTTTCCATTAAAAATCCCGCAGCAGATGGCAAGTGATGCGCGATGCCTTCAGTTGAAGCATGCGCACGATGAGCAGCGCCAAACGCATCATTAACGTAAACATCTGCTAGCTCTGCAAATGCTTTTGCTAATTCAGGATCATTCTTTTCTTCGCCAGCATAAAAGCGTACATTTTCTAACAGTGCTACATCACCATCTTGAAGATTAGCCGCTGCTTCTTTGGCAACAGTACCGTGAGCTTCTGTAATTGCCTGTACGTCTTTTCCTAGAATCTCAGATAAACGCTCTGCAACAGGAGATAAACGAAGCTCCTCGACAACCTGTCCTTTAGGACGGCCTAAATGACTAGCAAGCAGCACTCGAGCACCTTGCTCAGTTAGGTATTGAATGGTAGGAATCGCCGCTTTAATACGCGTTTCATCGGTAATTGCACCATCTTTCATTGGTACGTTAAAGTCCACACGACAGAAAACGGTTTTTCCTTTGAAATCATAATCCTTAAGCGTTTTCTTATTCATGAATTTATCCTCCTACAGGTCAGCTAAACAGCGCAAAGGAGGGAGGCGAATGGCCTACCTCCTCATGCTGTCTATTTATTCTTAAAGTCCTTTTTTAGCGATGTAGTCAACAAGGTCAACGACACGGTTTGAGTAACCAGACTCGTTATCATACCAAGAAATAACTTTAACCATGTTGCCTTCCATTACCATTGTCGATAATGCGTCAATCGTAGAAGAATGCGGGTTGCCGTTGTAATCTTGAGATACAAGTGGGTCTTCAGAATATGCAAGAATGCCTTTAAGATCGCCTTCTGCTGCTTCTTTAAGCGCTGCATTTACTTCTTCAGCCGTTACATCTTTATCAAGTTCAGCTACAAGATCAACAAGTGATACGTTTGGTGTTGGAACACGCATAGCTGCACCATTCAATTTCCCTTTAAGTTCAGGAAGAACAAGCGCAACTGCTTTAGCAGCTCCCGTTGATGTTGGGATAATGTTCTCAGCAGCAGCACGAGCACGACGGTAATCTTTGTGTGGAAGATCAAGAATTTGTTGATCGTTTGTGTATGAGTGAACTGTGTTCATCAAACCACGACGAATACCAAACTTGTCGTTTAATACTTTTGCAAATGGAGACAAGCAGTTTGTTGTACAAGAAGCATTAGAGATTACATGGTGGTTGTCTGCATCATACTTATCTTCGTTTACACCCATTACAACAGTGATATCTTCATCAGATGCTGGTGCAGAAATAATAACTTTTTTAGCTCCTGCTTCAATATGCTTCGCTGCATCAGCACGCTTCGTGAAGAAACCAGTTGATTCAACTACAACTTGTACGCCACGATCTCCCCAACCGATGTCGGCAGGATTGCGCTCAGCTGAAACGTAAATTTCTTTGCCATCTACAACTAATGAATTATCTTTAGCTTCTACCTTCACATCAAGTACACCGTGAACCGTGTCATACTTTAAAAGATGTGCAAGCATATTCGCATCTGTTAAATCGTTAATTGCAACTACCTCTACATCCGGGTTATTAAGAGACGCGCGAAATACGTTACGTCCTATACGTCCAAATCCATTAATTCCAATTTTCGTTGCCATTCTTCATCTTCCTCCTAGCAATTTATTCATTTATGAAAAAGGCGTTTGCCCTTTTAACATACTTAGTGTGATAACAGCTCTTTCGCCGCTGCTTCATCTGTGACGAGAACATCACTTGGTCGATTTTTCATATAAGCAAGGATCGCATTCGCTTTTGAATGTCCTCCAGCTATTGAAATAACATGTTTGCCTTCTAATTCATTCAGCTGAAGACCAATCGTTCGCTGCTTATGAATAATCTCACCACTTGAATTAAAATAGTAACCAAATGCTTCCGCTACTGCTTGTTCCCGTTTCAGTGTTTCAATAAACGGCTCAGTCGAATCCCTTCTCGTGGCCATTCGTTTCGCATCTCCAATGCCGTGCATGACAATAGCTGAAGATGTAATTAATTCTAGAATATCCTTTACGGACCGTTCCAATACTAGTGAATGGTAGGCATCTTCACTTAATTGGTCCGGAACATGGAGCAATCGATACGCCGCTCCAGTCCTTCTAGCAAATTCCGCGCTAATCGTGTTCGCTTGAATCTCTACCTTTTCTCCAAGCCCTCCTCGAGCTGGAACAAAGGTTGTACTTGCCAACGTTGTGTCTGGGGATGCCATTCTAGCAACCATTTCAAGCGTTGTGCCTCCCATAACAGCAAGCACATCTTGCGGCTTCGCAACACGCTTTAATTCATTGACACACGCGCGACCAAGCTCTTGTTTCACCCATTCATCTTGATCACTGTTACCAGCAACAACGATGACTCTTGCCACACCTAATTTCTGCTGAACCTGATCTTCAAGAAAGTGAAGACCTAATAGTTCATCCATCGTTGATTCTAAATCCAAAAAGACGGATTCGCCAAATGCGGTCAACGTCATGCCGGCAGTGCTTAAATCGAGCAGCCCTTGATCTTTTAGCAAGGTTACCTCACTACGAACAATTCGTTCTGACTTCTGCAAATTTGTTGCCAAACTTCTTCTCCCTATAGGCTGCATCAACCTTATATATTGGAGCAGTTTATACCGTTCAGCCATTGTATCCATTAACTCTGGAACAAGTTGTTTTTGCAGGTCCACTAGCGTACGCAGGAAATCACCTCCTAAAGAATCATGGGACTTTTTATGTCCACCTGTGACAAATTATGTCCCAATTAAAGCAAAAAAATTCACCTACGCCGTTATTGTAACAAGTAAGTGAATGAGAGACAAGCTAAAACTATTTTTATTTAGTAACGTTATCAATTTCCATGCTTATTTTTTGTTTGCTTAACATACCATAATCGAGTTCAACCGCTTCCAACTGCACAACGGGAATCATTAGCTGATACGCTTCTAGCCATTTATCATTTTCGTATATATCATGAATTTTTACGCTTAATGAATACTCATTGGCGATCTCTTTGACAATCTCATACCCTTTATCGCATAAGGGACAACCTTGCTTTGTATAAAAATGAAGTTCCATCAGACAATCCTTTCCTCATATCTTCTACGCTTGGTTGAAGATAATATTCCAAGTTCATCGCGGTATTTTGCAATAACACGTCTTGAAACAGTCACTTGCTGTTCCTTTTTTAATTGCTCTACAAGCTGTTGATCGGATAATGGCTTTTGTTTATTTTCAGCTTGAATAAATTCACTGATCCACTTCTTAACAGAGTGGTGAGTTAATCCTTGATTCTCTTTTGAAAGTGTGCTACTAAAAAACGTTTTTAACTCAACTAACCCTCTTGGAGTTTGCGCGTATTTATTAACGGTAGAACGACTGACTGTTGATTCATGAATCCCCAATTCCTCAGCTATATCCACTAACGTAAGTGGCTTGAGGACCCCTGTAGTTCCAAGTAAATAGTCTTGCTGAACATTAACAATTGCCTCAGTAACTTTTAAAATAGTTTGTTCTCGCTGTTTTAAACTTTTCTTTAACCAGTTCACTTGGTTTCTTTGCTGCCTGGCGTATTCTCTTGAGTTCTCTTCTTGCTCTAGTAAGTCTCTGTACTCAGCTTGTATACGTAACATCGGAAACGCTGCTTGATTTAAATGAACCTGTAATTGATTATTCGCAAGTGTAATGTATACGTCTGGTTCAATATAAATAATCGGTTCACTCATATAAGCGAAGCCTGGTTTTGGATCCAATTTTTTAATTTGATCATAAATCGTTTGAACGTCCAGTAGCGTGCAATCATATTTTTTAGCTAACTGCTTCCACTTTCGAGAAGCAAGATCTTCAATATCATTTAATAGTAAATCAATCGCGCATGGGTGAACATCTATTCTCTTTACTAATTGCAACGCCAGACATTCTCCCAAAGAACGTGCTCCTACCCCAGTTGGTTCTAGTGATTGAATGAGATACAACAAGCGTTCACCATGATCTATATCAAGATTTCCTTGCGTACACAGTTCTTTAAAATCAATTAAATAACCATCTTCTCTTAGGTTATTTGCCAAATAAACCAGAAAGTGCTCTTCTTCTGCAGATAAATGAAAATGAATGAGCTGGTCTTTCACATGTTGCCGCAAATTCTTGCTTTCGACCGAAACATTCTCAAGCGCCGCATGTTTATCATCACTGGAAAAAGAAGAAGGTAGCTCAGATTCGATATGCTCATATTTATTATGAACAAATTCTAATAAAGGGTTTTCAAGTGCAAGTTCCTCCAAATACGACCAAACATCCATTGTAGAATATTGCAGTAAATGAATTGCTTGCCGCAATTCTTGAGTCATTACCAACTGGTTTGTTTGTTTTTGAAAAAGACCCATCTCCATCAATGAACACCCCCTAACTCTTATCATACCACAAACTGAAACCGTTTAAATGTAAGCGTTTACTAAAAAAGTTTTCTCTTATACTATATTAGCTCGATGCAATTAGGTTTACAACAAATTAAATTAGGCTATCATGAAAGCAGGGCTTTTTGACTGATATCCTGAATACTTATAGCAGAAAGCTTGCAAAGTAAAGCGTTAAGTTTGACCTTTGTTGACCTTTCAAGTATGATGACTACATAGTTTCTTAAGCTAATCAAACAAATCTGAGGAGGAATCCCCTGTGAACTTAATTCCTACAGTAATTGAACAAACGAATCGTGGCGAACGTGCCTATGACATTTATTCTCGTCTGTTAAAAGACCGAATCATTATGCTCGGAAGTGGAATTGATGATAACGTTGCAAATTCAATTGTTGCCCAACTTCTTTTCCTTCAAGCAGAAGATCCAGAGAAAGATATCTCACTTTATATTAATTCCCCAGGTGGATCCATAACAGCCGGCATGGCGATTTATGACACGATGCAGTTTATTAAACCGGATGTATCTACAATTTGTATTGGTATGGCAGCTTCAATGGGAGCATTCCTTCTAACTGCCGGTGCAAAAGGCAAGCGCATGGCATTACCTAACAGTGAAGTGATGATTCACCAACCTCTTGGTGGCATGCAAGGTCAAGCATCGGATATGGAAATTCACGCCCGTCGTATCATTGAAATGCGTCAAAAATTAAACGAAATCATGGCAGAACGTTCAGGTCAACCTTACGATCGCGTTGCCAAAGATACAGATCGTGATAAGTTTATGTCTGCTGAAGAAGCAAAAGAATATGGTTTGATTGATAAAGTATTCGAAACATCTTCTAAATAAGCATAAGTAAAGCCGTTATGAGAAATCATAACGGCTTTTTATTATCCTAAAAAGCGTATAGTAAGTGGTATGACATACTCTTCACCGCTGTAACTTTTCACTGCACCGATAATGGTAAAAACAATCATCATAATCGATACAATTGGCACAAGGATAAAGCCAATGCCCACAATTACTAGTATTGATGAAGCGAATGTATAGATGGTGTAGGAAATAAGAAAGTTAAAATACTGCTTACCATGAAAGTCAACAAACTCATACTCTTTTTTGGCAAGCAGCCAAATTAAGAGTGGGGCAAGAATTGGAGCAAAGAAGCTTAATAAATAGATAAGCATTGCAATCGCTCGCCCATCCGGCTCATTTTCTTCACGATAATCTATAATGTCTTCATCGTACTCTTTTCTCATGAGATAACCTCCTCCAGCTTACATCTATCTATACGGTTCAAACCGAACTTACGTTTCAAAAAAACATAGTATCTCTACTATGTTTTAATCATCAATTTTCATTTTGTACATAAGCAACAAGCGTTTCGAGTGCCTCTTCCTCATCATGACCTTCTGTTTGCAATGTGATAACCGTTCCTTTGCCCAAGGCTAGGCTCATAAGCCCCATAATGCTTTTGGCATTTACTTTTGAATGATCTTTTATAATATAGACCTCGGAAGCAAATCGATTTGCTTCTTGAACGAATAACGCTGCTGGGCGTGCTTGAAGACCTGTTTTTAACTGTATCGTAATTTCTTTTTGCGCCATTTTTAATCCCCCTATTTGGTTTGTTTTTGATCGTATGTTCCATTACGTAGCTTGTCCGCAAACTCATCAATTTTTCTCAAACGGTGATTGATTCCCGATTTGCTTACTTTCGCTCCTGTCATCATTTCACCTAGCTCTTTTAAGGTAACATCTTGATGGTTTACACGTAATATTGCTACCTCCATTAACTTAGGTGGCAATTGTTCCAGTCCTATTTCTTTTTCGATATAGCGAATATTCTCTACTTGTCGCAATGCTGCTCCAACCGTCTTGTTCAAATTAGCCGTTTCACAATTAACAAGACGATTAACAGAGTTTCTCATATCCTTTAAAATGCGCACGTCTTCAAAATAAAGCAATGCTTGATGTGCACCGATTATATTAAGAAATTCTGTTATCTTCTCACTTTCTTTTAAATAAGTGATAAATCCTTTTTTGCGTTCTAATGTTTTAGCAGAAAGCGAGAATTCGTTCATTAATTCACATATTGCTTGATTATGTTCCTCATAAAGCGAAAAAATCTCTAAGTGGTAGGAGGATGTTTCAGGATGATTAATTGAACCGCCTGCTAAAAAAGCTCCTCTTAAATAAGCACGCTTACAACAAGGTTTTTTAATCATTTCAGGTGAAATGGAGCGAATAAATTGAAATGGATCATCAAGAATCGCCAAATCTTTCAACAATGTCCTAGCATCTTTCGAAATACGGACGAGGTACACATTATTCTTTTTTAGTCTCATTTTTTTTCGAACCAATAGCTCAATATGAATGGTTGGATACACATATTTTATCAATGTATAAATACGTCTTGCAATCGCTGCATTCTCAGTCGATACATCAAGACTGATTTGTTGATTATTGAGAGCCAACGAACCGTTCATTCGAATTAATGCAGATAGTTCAGCTTTTGAACAACATGGCGTAATTTCAAGCTGTGTTAATTCTTTTTTGGCGTTTGCTGCAAAAGACACGCCCCTCACCCTCTCTATTAAAAGGGTAGCTTACTGCAAACGTATGCCACCCTAGCAATAACTCTGTTCCTTAGATACCTTGCACTTTTTCAACGATCAAATCCATTAGTGCTTCCGATACCTTCATAGCATCATGTCGTAACTTCTGACCTGATTCTAACACAAATCGATCCTCAATGACCGATATACCCATGCTTTCTAATCTTTGTTTATCAACAACAACTTGTTTCGCTTGTTCAAGCTGATAGCGATCCAACACATCGGCTGAAATGGGCTCTCCGTTTACTAAAACCGTTTGCACAATATGTGGTCCACAATGTGACACCAGTGCTTGTAGGTGATCCGACGCGCTATATCCATCCGTTTCACCCATTTGCGTCATGACGTTACATATATACGCTTTACTTGCTGACGAAGCATGGATTGCCTCAACAATACCTGGAACGAGTAAGTTTGGTAATATACTCGTATAAAGTGATCCTGGACCAAGCACAATTAAATCCGCTTCAGCAAGTGCTTTTAATGTTTCAGGTAACGGTGAAATATCAGACGGTGTTAAATAAACACGCTTAATTTTATTTTTGGCAAGTGGGATTTGTGATTCGCCTGAAACATGTGTGCCGTCTTCCATCTCCGCATGTAAAATAATACTAGCGTTTGCAGAAGGCAGCACTCGTCCACGAACATTGAGGACCCGACTAATTGTAGCGATGCCTTGTTGGAAATCTCCGGTTATTGAAGTCATTCCAGCTAATAATAGATTTCCTAAAGAGTGCCCGTTTAGTCCATCACCACTTGCAAATCGATGCTGAAACAACTCTTCAACAAGTGGTTCGACCTCAGCTAGAGCTACTAAGACATTTCGTACATCACCAGGAGGAGGAATATCAAGTTCTTTTCTTAGAATACCTGAACTTCCCCCATCATCAGCTACCGTTACGATGGCCGTGATGTCGATTGGAAACGTTTTTAGCCCTCTTAAGATCACGGATAAACCAGTTCCGCCACCAATTACAACCACTTTTTTCCTCATGACTGAATGGCCTTTCGTTTGTCAATATCACGATGACTCGCATGGGCGTCATAGCTTTTTGAAAAGTGAGTCGCTAAATACTCAGCTAATGTTACTGAACGATGTTGTCCACCCGTACAGCCAATACCGATAACAACCTGGCTTTTTCCTTCTCTTTTATAATGTGGCAAACTAAATTCAAACAAATCAATCAGCTTCTCAATTAACTGGTTTGTTTCCTTCCATTTTAATACATAAGAAGAAACCTCAGACTGTAAACCAGTTTTCGGCTTTAAATCTTCTATATAGTGGGGATTTGGTAAAAAACGTACATCAAAGACGAGATCCGCATCAATTGGAATGCCGTATTTAAAGCCAAAAGAGACAAAATGAACCGTGAAAGCTTGGCGATCGCTTGAAGCAAAGCGCTGCATAATCTTCGTTCGCAATTGAACCGGTTTTAAATCAGTTGTATCAATAATCTGCTGTGCTCTCCCTTTCATATCTTCCAACAGCTGACGCTCCCGTTGAATGCCATCAAGTGGTAAACCACCTTTTGCTAAAGGGTGTGTTCTCCTTGTTTCTTTATAACGTTGAACAAGCTTTGCATCTTTTGAGTCGAGAAACAAAATTTGTACTTTTAACCGATTAACCGGCGTTTCATTTAATTCATCAATTGCTTTAAACAATTCATCAAAGAACGATTGCCCACGTAAGTCCATTACTAAAGCAACTTTAGTGACTTTATCGACCCCGCCCTCAATCAATTCAATGAATTTAGGTAAAAGCGCCGGTGGCAAATTATCAACACAGTAAAATCCAAGATCTTCAAAGCTCTGCACTGCAACAGTCTTACCAGCACCTGACATTCCGGTTATAATGACAATTTCGACGTCCGCTTGCTTCATTCAGTCTCCACCTTCCCGTCCGTTGACTTTGAATCAAGCCGGTAGTTAACTAGTTGATAATCTTCTGTATAGTAAAAAGTCCCGTAAAGAATATCGTCGCTAGACAAGGCATGACGAAACAATAGATGATCGCCCTCAGCCATTGGCAATTGTTCATGCGCATGACGTTCCTGCCAAACTAACTTTCCTTCTGGTGACTTTGTAAACATCGTCCCGCTAAATTGGGAAGCCTTAAAGGTAAACATCATCCACTCATTCATTAGCTGATGATCTTTATCAACAATAACCATTGTCGTCACAGCTCGTAAAACAGGGTCAATTAAACGTAAGCCTGTTTCTTCATTAAATTCTCGAATCGCTGCTTCTTTTATGGTTTCCGTAGGCTCCATTTTACCTCCAGGAGCTACCCACCAACCACGACTAGGCTTTTGTAACATAAGGCATTGACTTTCTGTTGCTAAAATACAATTTGTTATTCGTTGCAAGTCTAATCACCTCACGTATCTAATTCTATAGTATACAAGTAAATGTGTTAGGCTACAACGTTTGCCTCTTTTTCTGTCTGACTACATACATAAAACAAAAAAAGGGACGCAGAAGTTCTCTGCGTCCAAAGGTCTTACTCTATTAAAAAGGGGGTCAATTACAATACTTATTATAAACCATAAGCTGTTGCAAATTGGTTACAGCATCTTTAAAAAATGATGACGGTTATTGCACCGCTTTTTTACTGTCTTCCAATTTTTCAAGATAGTGCTGTACGTTTTGTGCGGCAATTGATCCGTCACCTGTAGCCGTCACGATTTGACGAAGTGATTTTTCTCTTACATCACCTGCGGCGAAAACACCTGCAACTTTTGTTTCCATCTCTTCATTTGTTTCGATATAACCTTCTTGATTTGTTATTTGTAAGTTACGCACACTCTCGTTTAATGGCAGCATACCAATGTATACAAATACGCCATCTGCACTCATTGTAGAGGTTTCTCCTGTTTGAGTATCTTCGAGCGTAATACCGCCGACTTTGCCGTCTTTTTCATTAATTTCGGTCGCAACTTTGTTCCACACAAAATTAATCTTGTCATTTGCGAACGCACGATCTTGCAAAATTTTCTGTGCTCTTAACTGGTCTCTTCTGTGTACAATTGTCACTTTCGAAGCAAATCGTGTCAGATAAACAGCTTCTTCAACAGCTGAGTCTCCTCCTCCAACAACAACAAGCTCTTTTTGTTTAAAGAAAGCTCCATCACATACGGCACAATAAGAAACTCCGCGTCCGCCTAGCTCCTGCTCTCCTGGAATACCTAGCTTTTTATATTCTGCTCCAGTAGAAACAATAATAGCTTTCGTTCTGTATTCTTTTGAACCAGCGATCACGCGTTTTGTTTCACCTTCATCAATAATCTCTTTAATGTCGCCATACGCATAAACAGCGCCAAATTTTTTGGCATGCTCAAACATTTTGTTTGATAAGTCAGGCCCTAGAATATGATCAAACCCAGGATAGTTTTCAACTTCCTCCGTGTTAGCCATCTGACCACCTGGCATACCTCTTTCTAGCATCAGTGTATTTAAATTTGCTCGCGACGTATACACTGCAGCCGTCATGCCCGCAGGTCCCGCTCCAGCTATTATTACATCATAAATCATTTCTTCAGACATTCTCTGCACTCCTTATTAACGCAGTCATTTCAAGTCTATACAGTCTCTAATTTCCTATTAGAGACGTTTTTTCTATTTTATCGTAGCGGACAGTCCGGCTCTTTGTCTACTGTTCTGCTCAAAGGGCGCTCCATTGTAAATAAAGAAAATGCAATTTGCTCAGGTTGCCCTTGATTGATTAATTGCATCAACCGTTCCGCTTCAGCATCTTTTTGCTGACTAGCTTGTTTTAAATACGATAATCCTAAATGTGTATCTCCTTGATGAAAAAATGCAACACCAAAGCACCTTAATAGATCTTTATCGGTTGATTGAAAACTAAGCCATTTTCTTGAAGCCACATCTTTGTAAGCACCTAATACACATAATACTTCCGTTAAACGAATCATGTGATCTGAATTTATAGGAATAATCTTCACTAATTGTTCTCGCAAGTGTTCGACTTGATTAGTATGCCCCTTGGCCTGATAAAATAATGCCAAATTACATAAAGCAAGTAGGTTTCCTTTATCATGATCTAACACAGCATGACAATAATCAAAAGCAGCGTCTTCATTTCCCAAACGAAACATTGCTTCGGCTAGATGGGTTTGCGCAGCCCAAAAAGAAGGATGATTTTTTATAATTGATTCTAATAAAGGTACAGCCGCTTCTGGGTCTCCATTCCTTAACCAACTTCGAGCCTGTTCATGCTCCGTTAGCAACTGTTCCGTTTGTTCTTTATCTTCGTCAAACAACGCTTCATCTTCAAAAAGCTCAAGTAACTCTTTCGCTTCTTCCATGAACTGTCCTTGAGGATCTTTTTCCATATATAGACGAACATGCTTCTCCGCTTGATAAAATTGTCCTAAATAAACTTCATTATTAGCAATAAAAAAGTAACAGACAGGTTGCTTTTCTTGATGTTCATCCAACACCTGATGCAACAATTCATTCGAACGAATATACTCACCGAGCTCCGTTAAGACAGCTGCTAGCTGTATTTTAAACACAGGTTCCGAGGCAGTTAATTTCACTGCTCGTTCAAATAATTTGGCAGCTCGATCTAAATGTTTATTATGAAACGCATGTAGACCTCTATGAAAAAAATAGTCGCCACTTTGATAAAACGGAATGACCGTTTTTGCGCCCCGTTTCCGGTCTTGCTCTTCTTTCATAAACGCTTGTCCCTCCAAGCTCTCAAATCTCTCAGCTCAAGTATACACTAAAGCATCTCTACTGTAAGGCCCACTGCAAAATTTCTAGAAAAAAGAAAAAAGCCAATGCCTGCACATTGACTTCCATCCTACAACCCATTATTTTTGTCGATCTGATAGTTTTTGCAAAATTAATTCAAGCGGCGTTTCTTGTTCCTGCAGGAGAACCAGCAAATGGTAGAGCAAATCAGCCGTTTCTGAACTTAATTCATCTTGATCTCTATTTTTTGCAGCGATAATGACTTCACTTGCTTCTTCTCCGACTTTTTTTAGGATCTTGTCCAACCCTTCTGAAAATAAATAGGTCGTATATGCCCCTTCAGGCATTGCTTTTTTTCGATTGGCTATGCGTGCCTCTAAATTGCTTAAAACTGCGTAAGGGCTGCTAGCCAACTGATTTCCTGCTTCGAGAAGGGATTGAGAAAAGCAGCTAATACTCCCAGTATGGCAAGCCGGACCATGTGGATGAACATAAACGAGAAGTGCATCTTGGTCACAGTCGTACATTATCTCAACTACATCTTGAACATTCCCAGATGTTTCACCCTTATGCCATAGCTCATTTCTAGAGCGACTGTAAAACCATGTTTGTTTCGTCTCAATCGTTTTATTTAGCGCCGTTTCGTTCATGTATGCGAGCGTTAATACCGCTTTAGTTGTTACATCTTGGACAATAACAGGAATTAAACCATCTGCGTTATAAGTGACATCAATCAACGAACTAGCCCCCCTTTTTCTTTCACATCATACTTTACTTCCTCAATACTTGTTTCTTTGTAATGAAAAATCGAGGCGGCTAATGCAGCATCGGCTTTTCCTTCATTAAATGCCTCTGTAAAATGATGCGTTGCACCGGCACCACCGGAAGCAATAACCGGGATTGAAATAACTTCATCAATTGCTTTTAACAAAGGAATATTAAACCCTTTTTTCTCTCCATCATGATCCATGCTCGTAACGAGCAATTCACCCGCGCCTAGACGCTCTGCTTCTCTCGCCCAGTCCACAGCACTCCAGCTTGTTTCTTTTCTACCACCATGCGTGTAGACTCGCCAATCGTTTCGAACTGGATCATATTTAGCATCGATCGCGACAACGATGCATTGAGAACCAAATACCCGAGCACTCTCTTTAATAAAGTCTGGTCTCATTAATGCAGCGGTGTTCATGGACACTTTATCCGCACCAGCACGTAATATTCGGCGGATGTCTTCAATTGAATAAATACCTCCACCAACTGTAAACGGAATTGCCAATGATCCTGCAACTTCTTTGACAACATCGACTATAATCTCGCGCCCCTCATGTGAGGCGGAAATATCAAGAAAAACAAGTTCGTCTGCTCCTTGTTCATTATAAAACAACGCTAGTTCGAGCGGATCTCCAGCATCTTTTAACGATAGGAATTGCGTTCCTTTTACAACTCGTCCTTCCTTTACGTCTAAACACGGAATAATACGCTTTGTTAACATGACGAGCTCCCTACCGTTAGTGCTTCTTTAAGCGTAAAGCGCTTTTCATATAAAGCTTTTCCCACAATCGCTCCACTTACATGTGATTCAGCTAACTGGACAATGTCTCCTAGTTGACTGACTCCGCCGGAAGCAATAACTTCGACACCTGCAACACGAGACAGTTGCTCGCATGCCTCAATATTAGGACCGGTTAACATCCCGTCACGAGAAATATCCGTGAATATAAAGACCTCTGCGCCAAACTGGCTCATTTCTTGGGCGAGTCTTTCAGCAGAAACCTGGGATGTTTCAAGCCAACCTTCTGTTGCAACGAAACCTTTTTTAGCATCAATTCCGATTGCTATTTTCTCGTTATACTTTTCTAGCATCTCTTTTGTGAACTCTGGATTATTGACGGCAACACTTCCTAAAACCACTCGCGCTACTCCGGCATCAAGGTAAAGCTGAATATCAGCTTCCGTTCGAATGCCGCCACCCACTTGCACGGGAACTTCCACTTGTTGAACAGCACGAATGATTTCTTGCTGGTTAATCGGACGTTTTGCTTTTGCTCCGTCTAAATCAACGATATGAATCCATTTTGCGCCATCATCAGCAAACGTGCGGGCCATTTCTGTTGGGGAATCCCCGTAAACCGTTTCTTTATCATAGTTTCCTTGCTCAAGACGGACACATTTCCCGTTTAAGACATCGATTGCAGGATATAGTGTAAAAGTCATACTTTACGCTCCTTTACTAGCTGTCCATACTGTTTTAACAAGTTCATACCAACATCACCACTTTTTTCTGGATGAAATTGCATCCCATAAATCATCCCTTCTTGGACGATCGCAGGAACAGCTTGATGGTAATTACTCTCTGCAACAACAACGGACGAATCGGTTCGTACCACGTACGAATGAACGAAATAGACATGCCCGTTAGTAAAAAGCTGAATGATAGGTGCTTTCTTTTTTACAACTAATTCATTCCATCCCATATGTGGCACCTTATATGCATCTCCGTTTAGCGTGTTCCCGGAAAAGCGTTCTACCGTCCCCGGTAGATACGCTAATCCCCTTGTCTGACCGTATTCTTCACTCGATTCAAACAGAAGCTGCATGCCTAAGCAAATGCCAAGCAAGGGTTTTTTTTGGTAAACTTTTGTGTCTAAAAATGCTTGTAAACCCGTTTCTTGCAACGTCTTCATTGCATCCGGGAAAGCACCTACTCCGGGTAAAATGTAGGCATCTGCTTCCATTAATTCATCGATGTTCTTACTAATAAAGTACGGAATTTCAAGTCTTTCTAACGCCTTTGACACAGAATACAAATTGCCCATGTCATAATCGATAATGCCAATCATTACAGTTTCCCCTTTGTAGACAGTACACCTTTAATTCCCGGATCAATTGTTGTCGCTTCGTTCAACGCTCGTGCAAATGCCTTAAAAATTGCTTCTATGATATGATGTGTGTTTTGTCCGTAATGTACGATGATATGAAGATTCATACGAGCTTCTAATGCTAGTTTCCAAAAAAATTCATGTACGAGTTCAGTATCAAACGTGCCAACTTTTTCACTAGGGAATGACGCCCTAAATTCCAAGTGGGGACGATTACTTAAATCAATAACGACTTGCGCTAACGTCTCGTCCATCGGTACAAATGCATTCCCATACCGCTTGATACCGTGTTTTTCGCCAAGGGCGCTTTTAACTGCTTCACCTAAACAAATACCAATATCCTCTGTTGTGTGATGATCATCAATGTCAATATCACCCTCTGCCTTGATATCAAGATCAAATTGCCCGTGTTTGGCAAAAAGATCAAGCATATGTTCTAAAAAAGGTACACCTAAATCCAGATTTGCATTTCCCTCTCCTTCAAGTTCAATTGAAAGTTGAATATCCGTTTCATTCGTTTTTCTATTCATTGTCGCAGCTCTACTCATTTTAAATCCTCCAAGCGAATATCAATTGCTCTGGCATGAGCCTCTAATCCTTCTAATCGAGCCAGTGCGGTGATCGATTTTCCGTTTTCTTTTAACGCTTCTTTACTGTACGCTATTACACTCGATTTTTTCACAAAATCATCAACAGATAACGGACTCGAAAAGCGGGCCGTCCCATTAGTAGGTAAGACATGACTCGGACCTGCAAAATAATCCCCGACTGGTTCAGAGCTGTATGGACCGATGAAGATTGCACCAGCATGTTTTATTTTACCTAACAATTCCATTGGTTCATTTGTCATAATCTCTAAGTGTTCAGGAGCGAGTTGGTTAACGGCATGAATAGCCACTTCTATCGTAGGCGTAACGTAAATAACACCAAAAGACTGGATAGCGGCATTTGCAATGTCCTGTTTTGGTAGGTTGACTAACTGCCGATCCACTTCCGTTTTTACTGCTTCAGCTAGTTCATTTGAATTTGTAACTAAAATGGCAGAGGCCTGTTCATCATGTTCAGCCTGTGAAAGAAGATCAGCAGCTACATAACTCGGATTTGCTGTTTGGTCAGCTAGAACACAGATCTCGCTAGGACCGGCTATCATATCAATGGCTACATCTCCAAAAACCGCTTGTTTGGCTAACGCAACAAATTGGTTACCGGGTCCGGTAATTTTATCGACCGGCTCTATCGTCTCTGTTCCATATGCCAACGCTGCAATTGCTTGTGCGCCACCAGTTTTGTATATCTTTTCAATCCCAAGTTCATTGGCCGCTACCAAAACGCCAGGCGGAATGTACCCTTCTTTATTTGGTGGAGATGTGATGGAAATATGCTTCACTCCTGCTACTTGAGCTGGGATCACGTTCATTAACACAGAAGTAGGATAAGCTGCTTTTCCTCCGGGGACATAGATGCCGACAGAGTCTAGTGGAGTTACTTGTTGACCAACAATTGTCCCATTTGTTTCTGCTTGAAACCAGGATGTGATCTTTTGTAGTTCGTGGTACTTCCTGATTTGATGTATTGCTTGTTTAATTGCAATTAACACTTCTTCATCAACAGCATTGTACGCATTTAACCTTTCTTCCTCAGAAACAAGCAATTGATTTAATTGCACACCATCAAAGGTTTCTGTAAAGCGAAATAAGGCTCGATCCCCTTCTAATTTTACTTCATTAATGATTTGATGAACTGTCTCAATTTGTTCAGATGTTCCAAGTAATCCACTTCGTTTTAAAGAGAGTTGATCTTCCTGCTTTACATACTCAATTCTCATTTATGCATCCTCTCCTAGCGCCACTTTGAGACAATTAATCATCGTTTTGATCTCGCCCGACTTAATTCTGTAACTTGCCGCGTTCACAATAAAACGTGACGTAATTGATTCCATTCTCTCCAATTCAACAAGGCCATTGTCTTTTAATGTTTGACCTGTTGATACAATATCCACAATTCGCTTTGCGAGATTCATAATTGGTGCCAGCTCGATTGAACCATTTAGCTTAATAATCTCAACTTGTTCTCCTTGTTCTTTGAAGTATTGACTTGCTAGATTTGGATATTTTGTCGCAACTTTTGGATTTAATTCGCCTCTTTGATAGCCCGGTAACCCTGCTACAGCCATATGACATGCGCTAATTTTTAAATCAAGCACCTCATGGACATCCCTTTTTTCTTCTAGCAAAACATCCTTTCCTGCTACACCGACATCGGCAACACCATGCTCAACATAAGTCGGTACATCCATTGGTTTTGCTAAAATGAATCTCAACTTTTCATTTGGAACATCGATAATCAATTTTCTAGAGTCTTCAAATTGGTCAGGCAGGTTATACCCCGCTTTTCTCAATAATAGGACGGCTTCTTTAAAAATCCTTCCCTTCGGCATTGCCATTGTTAATGTATTCATTCCCATTTCTCCTATCTATTCACACATCGTCTCAACCTGGGTAAATGATCCATCTAACTCCTCAAGGTTGTTCATACCGTTCTTGTTTTGAAGTACAACGTACGTTCCTTCGCTTCTCAGTTCTTTAGCACGATCATATGCCTCTTTTCGCCGCACTGAATCAAATACGATACACATTTTTTTATTTAGGACGAGACCATTTAAAGCCTCTGCTAATAAATCGACGCGCACACCAAATCCCGTTGCAGAGCCTCTCCTGCCAAAATTCTCTAATAATCCATCGTATCGACCACCACTGCCTATTGGTTGAGCCGTCTTTTCATGATAGATTTCAAAGACGCAGCCTGTATAATATTCCATATGGAGAACAACGCTTAAATCGATAATCGAATGAGTATCTAGCCCTTCATCAATTAACACTTGCCATAATCTCCTTAATTCATTAACGGATTGCTTTCCCTCTTGTGAATAAACAAGCTCAGCGGCTTGATCCAAAACGGCAACACCGCCTCGTAACTCCGTTAACATAAATAAACGATCTCGATCTGCTGGGGTTAGTTCTAACGATAAGACGAACTCCCGAAATCCAACATCATTTTTTTCGTAAAGATAACGTCGCAATGCTTCCGCATCTTCTTCAGATGAGAGAATCTCTTTAAACACGCTATTTAAAAAATGAATATGTCCAATTGCTACTTGAAAATTTGTTAACCCTGTCTCAATGAGCGCCTCTTGCAACAGGACAAGTACTTCCTCATCACTGCTCCCTGATGCATCCCCAATTAATTCAACACCAACTTGATCAAACTCAGCTGGCTTACCCCCTTCTACTTGCTGCGCACGGTATAAGCTAGAATAATAGGACAGCCTAATGGGATAAGGGACTTGTTTCATTGTCGAAGAGACAAGCCGAGCGATAGGAGCGGTCATATCAGGTCTAAGTACCAAAGTTTGACCATTAAAATCAATTAATTTAAATAATTGCTTATCCGCAATGGCTGATGCCCGTCCTACCGTTTCAAAATATTCTAAAGCGGGAGTCTGTACTTGGTCATAGCCCCACTGTTTCACTACGTTTAAAAAGCGATTAGCTGCTTGGTTTTTATGCTGAAATGCTTGAGGTGTTACATCTCTCATTCCAATTGGTTTTTCAAATGTAAATGGTTGTGCCATAGTAAACTCTCCTTCACACTATATACCGACGCTTTATTTCGCTAAATCACTAACGAAGTAAAGTTTTTTAATAGTTTACATTTTACACGCTAAAAAGTCAACATCTAAAAAGACCGCCCTGGCTATTGAGAGCGGTCTCGAATGAGTTGCATGGGATTACCAGCGACAAACGTCCCTGGAGCAACATTTTTATGTACAACGGTTCCTGCGCCAATAATGGCATAGTCACCAATTGTCACACCAGGGAGGATGGTACAATTCGCACCAATCATAACATGACTGCCGATGTTCACATCCCCTAGACGGTATTCTTTAATTAAATATTCATGTGCCAGTATCGTTGTATTGTAGCCGATGATGGTATTAGAACCAACCGTTATTCGTTCTGGGAACATCGCATCAACCATGACCATCAAAGCAAATGCGGTATGATCTCCCACTTTCATTCGCAAAAACGTTCTGTAAAGCCAGTTCTTGAATGATAGTGAAGGAGAAACCCGAGCTAATTGGCTAATGATAAAGATTTTGACAACCTTCCAAAAAGAAACCGTTCGATAGAGTTGCCATAGAGAATTTGTTTCTTCAACAGGATAACGTTCCGTTTGCCGACTCATGATTGTTCCACAATATGAATTAGATCTGTCATTGAATCTAAGATGTAATCCGGTTCTAGAGACTCTATATACGATCTCCCTTTAATTGCCCAACCAACAGCTGCCGTTTTTGTCCCTGCATTTTTTCCAGCTTCAATATCATGCGAATTATCTCCAACCATCAAGGTCTTATCAGGAGTAGATTGAAGTTGTTCAAGAGCCTTAAACAATGGCTCTGGATGCGGCTTTTCATGTTGAACATGGTCCAACCCAACCAGCACATCAAAGTAACGATCAAGTCCAGTAAGCTTAAGTCCCATTAATGCAGTTTGACTAATTTTCGTTGTCACAATCGCCAGCTTAAAGCCTTGAGCATGTAACTGTTTAATGCCTTCTAGAACGCCAGGAAAAATGACGACAAGTTCATCGTGATGTTTATGATTGTATTGTCTGTATTTCGTTATGAATTGGTCTGTTTTCGTTGCATTAATGCTTGAAAACGTCTCATATAAGGAAGGACCAATAAAAGGTAGAACAGTTTCTCTTGTATATTTACCTGGATAATCCTCTTCAAGTGTATGGATAAACGAGCGAATAATTAGCTCGTTTGTATCAATTAGTGTTCCATCTAAATCAAACAAAATGGTATTAATGCTCATATGCCGTGTCCTTTCTATAAACTCCAGCTTTTTTCTTCTCCAACTGATTCCAAATACGTGATATGGCAATCGTTAATAAGAGCGCTGTGACAACACGTATAACAAGTAGTGGCCAAACTGGTATACCTAAAACGAGAAAAACAACCGTATCTTCAACAACCGCATGACAGGCAACGAGAAAAATAAAAACAATGTATAAATCCTTCTTTTTTACCCGATCCTGTTTGACCGCCTCAATCATGACCCCGGCGCCATAAGCAAGACCAATTGTTAAGCCTGATGCTAACGTAACAGATGTATTTCGATCAACACCAATTAATCTCGTTAGTGGCGTTAGCCATCTTGAAATGACTTGAAGCCATCCTCTTTCTCTCATTACCTGTACAATTAACATCAGCGGTATGACAATAAGTGCGAGCTGAACTACACCCCAGAATGCCGTTTGAATTCCAACCATTGTTATCGCAAGCCAACCCGAAGCTTCAGCGCCGGCTGTCGCTGAAGACGCTAAACCATAAACCGCTTGTTCACTACCTCCACTCCAAACCAAATGAATCACAAACGCTGAAAATAAGGCAAGAAAGACACGAACCGCAATAATGGGGGCTACTTTAATCCCTACCTTTGACGCGACTGCTGATTCAATAATGAGGTTGTGCGAAAAAGAAAGCATGATTGCTAGGATAAAAACTTCTTTTACCGTTAGTTCAAGTGATAGAATAGCTCCAATCCCAGCAAATAGGTTAAGAGCATTCCCAACAACAAGGGGGATTGCAGCTTCACCAGGCAAGCCAATTAGATTCATTAAAGGGGCTATTTGTCCTGCAATCCATTCAAGTACTGGCGTATACCCTAGCAAAGTAACAAACAATGTAACGGGAAAGATAATTTTTCCAAGTGTCCAAGTAGTTGCCAAGCCTGATAGTAAACCTCTTTTGACCACTCCCATTAAAACCCTTCTTTCTCTCTACTGCTTTTTACCATCCGTATCTAAATAACGTGGTGGCTTTACAACAATTCTCCGGTACACCCACAAGATGATTGCAAGTGCGATTAAAACAAGAGATATAAATTGTGCTGTACGCAATGTTTCACCAATTAATAAATAGTCTAGACGAATTCCTTCAATAAAGAAGCGTCCGACGGAATACCAAATCATGTAGCTAAAGAACAGTTCACCTTGGCGCAAGTTTGCTTTTCTTAACAGTATTAGGATGACCACTCCAACTAGACTCCAAAGCGACTCATATAAAAATGTCGGATGATAATAGGTGCCATTTATGTACATTTGGTTTATGATCCACTCCGGTAAAAACAAACCCTCTAGAAATTCTCGAGAGACTTCTCCTCCATACACTTCTTGGTTAACAAAATTTCCCCAGCGACCGATTGCCTGACCAATTAAGATGGCTGGTGCTGCTACGTCAGCAATTTTCCAGAAAGACAATCCTTTTACTCTTGCAAAAATAATCGCAGTCAGAACCGCTCCAATTAAGGCTCCATGGATTGCAATTCCGCCTTCACGAATGTTAAAAACACTTAATGGACTATCCGCAAACTGATCCCAGCGGAAAATGACATAATACACACGTGCTGAGATAATCGATATAGGCAAAGCCCAAACAAGCAGGTCAGCAAATGTTTCTTTAGGCAAGCCCCGCTTTTCACTCTCATAACGCACCCATAGATAGGCTACCCCAATTCCGATTAAAATTAAAACGGCATACCAGTAAATTGTAATTGGTCCTAATGAAATAAATTCACGTCCAATTGGTTGAATTTGATCTTCCATGGTTTTCCCCTCTCACTTAAACCTCATTGTCACCTTGCTCGATTACTTGCGTCAATCGCTCCGAAAACTCCTGTGCCGCATTAAAGCCTAGTCGTTTTAAGCGAAAATTCATTGCTGCGACCTCAATAATAACAGCTAAATTTCGACCTGGACGAACCGGAATCGTTAACTTCGTAATCTCAGTATCAAAGATCTTCATCTTATCTTCTTCAAGTCCTAACCGGTCATATGCTTTTTTCTGATCCCACAACTCTAAATTCATGCACAAACTAATGCGCTTAAACGGACGTACCGCACCTGCACCAAAAAGTGTCATCACATTTATAATACCTAATCCACGAATTTCCAACAAATGTTGCAACAATGGTGGCGGATGTCCGACTAACGTATCTTCATTTTGCTGACGAATTTCAACTGAATCATCGGCAACTAGACGATGACCACGTCGAACAAGGTCCAATGCCGTTTCACTTTTTCCGACACCACTTCCACCTGTAATTAAAACACCAATTCCATATATATCTACTAGAACACCATGCACCGCTGTGACCGGCGCAAGCTCGCTTTCAAGAAAGTTTGTGACGCGACTACTTAATTGAGTTGTTGTTAGTGTTGATCGAAGAACTGGAACGTCACGCATATTCGCTGCTTTAATTAATTGATCAGGGGCTTCTAAACCACGTGACAAAATAATACCTGGCGTATCATATGTACACAGTTTCGTCATTCGTTCTTCCTTTTCTTGATCAGAAAGCGACTTTAAGAAAGACAGTTCCGTTCGTCCAATTAACTGAAGTCGACGGGCTGGATAATACGTAAAAAAACCAGCCATTTCAATTCCTGGTCTCGAAATGTCGCTCGTTGTAATCGGTCGGTATATCCCTTCTTCTCCAGCTAGTAGTTCAAACTGGAATTTTTCAATAATATCATTTGCTGTAACTTTTGACACCACTTTCACCTCGTTCAAAAATAGACCTGTTTTTATACTAGCCATATTGTAGCATGATTTTATAAAGACTCCTAAATGAGATCAAAAAAAAGACTGTGAAATTCACAGTCTTTTACGATCGTTTTACAGGATTAATTAAGATTGCCTGGAAAAGCGCAATGATGATGGCAGCAAGTAAAGCAATACCAAAGCCATCTATGATAAAGGAAGAACCCATTAACCACGCTGTGAGCATCAGTGTTAATGCACTAATAACAAATAAAAATAACCCCAAGGTAATAATGGTAATAGGGAGCGTTAGTATGGTTAACAGTGGCTTAACTGTCCAGTTAAGAATGCTTAAAATAAGCGCGGCAATAATTGCTGCTCCGAAGCCACTAAGCGTAAAACCTGAAAATAATTCAGATAGAAGCCATAAAACGAGCGCGTTTAAAAGAAGACCAATTAGCCATCTCATTGATGTATACCTCCTACTCTGCTGGCATAATAATTGTAGCAACAATATACGCAATAGCAACTGGCCAAAACGTACTAATAATTGCTAGAATAACAGCTATTAGCCGAATTAATGTTGGGTCTACACCGAAATAGCGTCCAATCCCAGCACACACACCAGTAATGACTCGTTTATCTTGTGATCGTGTTAATTGTTTCATATAGTCACCTTTCATTTAGACAAACATTGTCTTATTTATCCTCCACAGTAATTGTACCTGTGTTAGCGACAGCATGCACTTTAATACGCTTTGATTGTGCCTGATTCGCAGAAACTTGCATGTATCTCTGAGCAAATTCTTTTTTCTCATCAATGATTTCTGCATCCGAAAGACGATTTCGGATTGACCCCACGTTTGATTTTAATTTCCCTTCAAAACGAATTTGGTCGGAAACAAGTATTTTCACACTACCTGTTGTTGTCTTAATGTCCAGATAACCTGTTTCAACAGAATCATTCACATGATAATTAATTGTACCATTTAGCGTTTCAATATCCGCATCTTCAGCTGCACCATCAACTTTTATCGAACCGTTTAAGGTTTTTGCATAAAGAGATCCAATTGAATGACCTTCACAAGAAATGCTTCCGTTTGACGTTTCCATCATCGCTTTTTTAGCAACTAGGTCCGCTGTTTTTATCGAGCCATTCGTTGTTGATGCATCAAACAAGTCTGTTTTTATCGATTCCCCGTTAAGTGAGCCGTTAAACGCGTATAATTTAACATTCTCATATGAAGCTTCAGGTACATATAAAACGACATTTACTTTCATTGCCTTTGATTTTGTTTCAAAAGACACTTTTTCTTCAGTTGCAGAAAAGACCGAGTCTTTTAAGAGAGATTCTCTTGCTTCTTCTTCATCTTTCGCCTTATAAACTTTTGCTTCACACTCAAGCCGAATATCTTCTTTTTCCCAAGGCACGACTTGAACCGATCCATTTTCTAAAGAAACATAAACCGATTTCGGTATAATCCCTTGATGTTGAAAAACATGATCTACTTCGGTAACAGAACCAAAGTTAAAATCAAGGTCTCCTTCACGAACTTTTTGAAATGCTGATTCAAAGAAACTAGTAAATCTCGAAAATGGCGTTTCTTCAGGATCTGCCGATGTTTGTTTATAACTTTTTGATTCATTGTCCGATCGATTATGACCATCCGTTTGTTCAGGCTCTTGTTTATCTTTTCCTAATGAATCAAGTAGTTTCAGCCCTTCTTCAGCAGATATCTTTCCATCTTCAATCATTTTTAATATCATTTTACGTTCTTCCACAGCGATCGCTCCCTTTGCTTATAGAATACTTTAATCTTATTACGTAAAAGCTAGGCAACATGTTTCATGTTTCATCAAACTTTTTGACTGATTGCTTCGAGACGTGCATCCAGACGAGCTTTATCACGTTCTAAAATCGGTTTCAAATAGCGCCCCGTATACGATTCTTCTACCTCTGCCACTTCCTCAGGTGTTCCCTCGGCTACAATTATTCCACCACCAAGACCGCCCTCTGGCCCAAGATCCACAATGTGATCAACGGTTTTTATTACATCAAGATTATGCTCAATCACTAAAACCGTATCGCCATTATCTACTAAGCGTTGCAGAACACTTAATAAGCGATCAATATCATCAACATGAAGGCCAGTGGTTGGTTCATCAAGTATATATAATGTTCTTCCTGTTGGGCGTTTGTGAAGTTGAGAGGCTAGTTTTACACGCTGCGCTTCACCCCCAGATAGTGTTGTTGCTGGTTGACCGAGACGGATATAGCCCAGACCAACATCAATTAACGTTTGAATCTTGCGTTTTATTTTAGGGATACTTGCAAAAAATTCAACGCCTTCCTCCACCGTCATTGAGAGGACATCTGCAATTGTTTTTCCTTTATACGTTACTTCAAGCGTCTCACGGTTGTAGCGCCTCCCGTGACAAATTTCACAAGGAACGTAAACATCAGGTAAAAAGTGCATTTCAATCTTTATAATCCCATCGCCTTTACAAGCCTCACAGCGACCACCTTTTACATTAAAGCTAAATCGACCTTTTTTATAGCCGCGAACTTTCGCTTCGTTTGTTAATGCAAATACGTCTCGAATGTCATCAAATACACTCGTATACGTCGCTGGATTTGAACGCGGCGTTCGTCCAATTGGTGATTGGTCAATATCAATCACTTTATCCATTAAATCAACGCCAACAATTTCTTTGTGTTTACCAGGCTTTTGCTTCGCTCGATGAATTTTTTGAGCCAATGCTTTATGAACAATTTCATTAACTAGAGTACTTTTTCCAGAACCAGAAACACCGGTTACTGCAATAAATACACCAAGTGGAAATGCTACATCTACTTGTTTTAAATTATTTGCTTCAGCTTTCTTAACGACAAACTTTCGCTCAGAAAGTGGTCTTCTTTCCGAAGGTACAGGGATAAATTTAGCACCAGATAAGTATTGACCGGTTAAAGAATTCGCGTTCTCTATTAATTCCGTTGGCGTTCCTTCCGCCGTTATATACCCTCCATGAACACCTGCGCCTGGACCAATGTCAATAATATGATCCGCAGCGAGCATTGTATCTTCATCGTGTTCAACAACAATTAACGTATTGCCAAGATCTCTCATTCGCTTTAGTGTTTCAATTAATCGATCATTATCGCGCTGATGCAGTCCAATGGAAGGTTCATCTAAAATATATAAAACGCCCATTAATGAGGAACCAATTTGAGTAGCTAAGCGAATTCGTTGTGCTTCTCCACCTGACAATGTGCCCGCCGCTCTGGAAAGGGTTAAATAATCAAGTCCTACGTTAATGAGGAACCCTATTCGATCCTCTATCTCTTTTAAAATTAATCGGGAAATCGCTCGATCTTTTTCCGATAAATCGAGTTTGCTAATGAATGATAATGCATCTGTACATGACATTTGACTTACTGAACCAATATGCTTTTCACCAACAAATACAGCAAGTGATTCTTTCTTTAGCCGAAATCCTTTACACGTTGGGCAATGTTTCTGTCCCATATATGCTTCCATTTGTTCACGAATGTAATCAGAACTTGTTTCACGGTATCGTCTACTTATGTTAGCCAATACACCTTCAAACACAATCATATGCTCACGAACGCGACCAAAGTCATTTTCATAGTGAAAAAAGATTTTTTCTTTTCCACTTCCATTTAAAATGATGTTTTGCTGTTTTTCTGGTAACTTTTCAAAAGGAACATTCATATCAATGCTAAAATGTTCACAGATTGCTTGTAACAACTGTGGGTAATACGTTGAGCTTGTAGGCTCCCAAGGCGCAACTGCCCCATCATTTAGTGAACGAGAAGCATCCGGTATAACTAGCTCACTATCCACTTCAAGCTTGACCCCAAGACCATCACAGGATTGACAAGCACCATACGGACTATTAAATGAAAATGCTCGAGGTTCAAGTTCTGGAATAGAAAATCCACACTCTGGGCAAGCATGATGCTGGCTAAATAATAGCTCTTCCCCGTCGATGATATCAACCAAAACTCTTCCATCAGCAAGCGACAGTGCTGTTTCCAAGGAATCAGCAATGCGGGTTTGCACACCCTCTTTAATCACGATTCGATCAATAATCACTTCAATTTGATGTTTTTTATTTTTGTCTAATTCGATTTCCTCTGCCGCTTCATGCATTTCACCATTTACGCGGACTCGAACGTAACCATCTTTTTTAATCTGTTCAAATACTTTAGTATGGGTTCCTTTTCGTCCAGAAACGACTGGAGCAAGAATCTGCATTTTTGTTCTCTCGGGGTACTCCATTATTTGGTCGACCATTTGTTGGATTGTCTGAGATGTAATTTCAATTCCATGTTTCGGGCAAATTGGCTTCCCAATTCGAGCGTATAGTAAGCGTAAATAATCATGGATTTCCGTTACTGTACCAACAGTTGATCTAGGATTTCGGCTCGTTGTTTTTTGATCAATGGAAATGGCAGGAGATAATCCTTCAATAGAATCAACATCTGGTTTATCCATTTGACCAAGAAATTGACGAGCATATGCTGATAATGACTCGACATAGCGCCTCTGACCTTCAGCGTAAATCGTATCAAAAGCAAGCGATGATTTTCCTGATCCAGATAAACCTGTAAGCACAACAAGCTTTCCTCTAGGAATAGAAACATCCATATTTTTTAAATTGTTGGAACGCGCTCCTTTAACTACTATATGTTCATGTGCCATCATGTCATCCTTCCGCTTTAAGTTCTAACAGCATATCACGAAGCTCGGCAGCTCGTTCAAAGTTCAAGCCTTTAGCCGCTTCTTTCATCTCTTGTTCCACTCGTTCAATCGTTGCTAAGCGTTCTTTTTTAGACAACTTTTGTTGTGGAACTGGGTTATAATCACCAGAATCTTCCGCTGCATAGGTTGCTTGTACGACATCTGGTATTCGTTTCTGGATAGTTCTAGGCGTAATTCCATGCTTCTCGTTGAACGCTTGCTGAATTTCCCGTCGTCTCTGCGTCTCACTTATCGCTACTGTCATTGAGTTCGTCATCTTATCTGCATACATGATGACACGCCCATTTTCGTTTCGAGCAGCTCGACCGATGGTTTGGATTAAAGAACGTTCCGCCCGTAAAAACCCTTCTTTGTCAGCATCTAAGATCGTTACTAATGAAACTTCTGGAATATCTAATCCCTCACGTAACAAGTTGATTCCAATTAAAACGTCAAATGTCCCCATTCTTAATTGACGGATAATCTCTAAGCGCTCAAGTGTTTTCACTTCAGAGTGAAGGTATCGTACTTTAATCCCTATTTCCTTAAGATAATCAGCTAGATCTTCTGACATTTTCTTAGTCAAAGTCGTGACAAGAACTCGCTCGTTCTTTTTCACTTGCTCATGAATCTCGCCTATTAAATCATCTATCTGCCCTTCAATCGGTCTGACTTCAATAGGCGGATCTAATAATCCAGTAGGACGTATAATTTGCTCAACCATCTCCGGTGTGTGCTCTAACTCATATTGACCTGGTGTTGCGGAAACATAAACGGATTGCCCGACCTTTTCTTGAAACTCTTCAAACCGTAATGGACGGTTATCAAGAGCGGAAGGTAAGCGAAAACCGTGATTAACTAGTATTTCTTTCCTCGCTCTGTCACCATTGAACATTCCTCGCACTTGAGGAAGCGTGACGTGTGATTCATCAACAATCAACAGAAAATCATCAGGAAAGAAATCAAGTAGCGTATAAGGTACTGCGCCCGCACCTCTTAATGTGAGGTGGCGTGAATAGTTTTCAATTCCCGAACAAAAACCCATCTCTGCCATCATTTCTAAATCATATCTTGTCCGCTGTTCAAGTCGCTGTGCTTCTAAAAGTTTGCCATCCTCATGCATTTCTTTTAAACGTTCTTCTAATTCTGTTTCTATATTTGTTATCGCTTTTTTCATTTTTTCTTCACGGGTAACGAAGTGAGAAGCTGGAAAGATTGATACATGGTTCCGCTCTCCCTTTATTTCGCCAGTTAAAGCATCTACCTCTGTCATTCGATCAATTTCATCACCAAAAAATTCGACACGAATACACTGCTCATCTCTTGATGCCGGAAAAATTTCTACAACATCACCACGAACACGAAACGTACCACGGATGAAGTTCAAATCGTTGCGATCATATTGAATGTCTACTAGTCTTCTTAATAATTCATTGCGATCTATTTCCATCCCAGTCCGAATCGAAAGAACGAGGTCGCGATATTCTTCAGGTGAACCTAATCCGTAAATACACGAGACACTTGCTATAATAATGACATCGCGACGTTCAAATAGAGAACTTGTCGCTGAGTGCCGCAGTTTATCAATTTCATCATTAATACTCGCATCTTTTTCAATAAAAGTGTCGGAGGATGGGACATAAGCCTCTGGCTGATAGTAATCATAATAACTGACAAAATACTCAACAGCATTGTTAGGAAAAAACTGTTTAAACTCACTATATAACTGCCCAGCAAGCGTTTTATTATGAGCCATAATTAACGTTGGCTTATTTACAGCTTGAATAACGTTTGACATGGTAAATGTCTTTCCCGTTCCCGTTGCACCTAACAATGTTTGATGCTTGTCACCATTCTGTATCGCTTTAACAATCTTTTCAATTGCTTTCGGTTGATCTCCTTGAGGAGAATAATCTGATACTAGTTGAAACGTTTGATCCATAACTTGTTGGTGCTAATACCACTAACACGATGGTAATTAGCGTCCTTCCTCCTTCACTAGACAATTGATGACTATTTATTCCCTGATCAAAAACAGATAAAACCTCTACAAATAAATCGTTTTATAAACAGATGTTCGCTTTATTATAGCATAGATGCACCTTATTACACATCATTTAAGCGAACGCACGTGCGATTTATTCAATCTATTATTTTCCAATAAGCAATACACTAGACGAATAGGTAAACCTAAGGTATGATAATATCGCGAATATAAAAATGAATAGGTATCTTCGGGGCAGGTGAAAATCCTGACCGGCGGTTAAAGCCCGCGACTCCTAATGTATATTAGGACTGATTTGGTGAAATTCCAAGGCCGACGGTTAAAGTCCGGATGGGAGAAGATCAATAAATAAAACATGGTACAACCTTGTTCTATTTAGCTAGCCCTGAAGTTGAATGTCAATTTCAGGGCTCTTTGATTTCTTTTGAAGACCTTTTCTAGAAAAAGGAGCTTAGCGTAAGTGGAACAACAACAACGAACACACAAGACGTTTTGGTTTATTGTCATTGGAGCGGCATTTTGGGGCATAAACCCGCTATTCCGACTGCTACTACTTGATACGATGACATCCTTGCAAATCGTATTTATCGAGCACATTATCTTAGCTTTTATTGCAATACCGATCTTATGGAAATTCAGGACAGATCTCTCTAAATTAGCGTTTCGCGATATCGGTGCCTTATTATTCATATCTTGGGGCGGTTCAGCCATTGCTACATTGCTCTTTACTCAAGGACTGACGATCGCTTCATCAAATGGCGAAATTAATTCTGTGCTTTTATTACAAAAACTTCAGCCATTGTTTGCGATTACTTTGGCTCACTTCTTATTAAAAGAACGCTTACCAAAAGGCTTCGGCTATTATGTTCCTATTGCTTTATTTGGGACATATTTATTAACTTTTGGTTTTTCCGTTCCTATTGGCTCATCATCAGATGTCCTACAACTAGGTAGTTTATTTGCAATTGGTGCAGCTGCATTATGGGGCGGATCAACTGTAATGGGGCGAATCCTCCTCAAAAAATGTCGTTATGAAACGGTAACTGCCTTGCGCTTCTTATTAGCATTACCTTTATTAGGTGTTCTAATAACTGTTTCTCCAGATGCTTGGAATACGCCTGCAACGGGAATTGCTTTTACATTTATAGCGCTTAATTTACTTGCATCCGCTCTATTACCTGGTCTAGTTTCCATGCTTCTCTATTATCGTGGATTGCAATCAGTTAAAGCATCTGTTGCGACAATAGCTGAACTCAGCTTTCCAATGACTGGATTACTTGTATCTTGGGTTACGTTGGAAGAACGCGTAACCATTGCACAATTAATTGGATTTGCTTTAATTTGGATTGTGCTCTACCGAATCTCAAGACAACAAGATGCAATCTCAACACTTCCTCCAATTAAGAAAAGGCAGACATTATCTACAGAGCCTAAATAAAAAATGATTGTAAAAAAGCTTCAAGAAGTTGTCCACTTCTTGAAGCTTTTTTTACGATTAAATAACTGAGTCAGATAGTTTTTCACGTTTCCGAACAAGCAAAACACCTAATTGATAATGTTCCCCACTGTACAAAGGTCCTTTTACAAACCGCTTTTCTCCTTGAAGGTCTTTTACTTCTAATTTGCAATAAACCGGGTTAACTTGCAAAGCTTTGTAAAGGGAGGTTTCATCTGATACTGTTTGACCATTTACTCTCACCACTTCTTCACCAATCTGTATAGCCATTTTTTCAGCAGGACTTCCCGGTAACACGCCAACGACCTTACAACTTCTTTGCTCCTCTGTAAAAAAAGCGGCTTCTGTACGGCTTTTAATAACTAAAGAAAGATGAAATCCAATTTGCACCATCAGCGCACCACCCAATGTTGCGAGAAAAAGCCATTCGTTTTGGAAAAAAAACATAAAAACCGTTGGGACAACTAGTCCCACTGCTAAAGTAGCTGACTTTCTTGCTTGGTTTGTAATAAATACAGAAGGTAATGATCGAACTGTATGACCAAAACCAAAGATAAAGGGAAGGATGATTGGCTGCAAACCAGCCCCGTTTACATTAAAAACTGGCCAATAGGTAAAGCTCGGTATCATTCCTTCTGGTATAAATAATATAAGTGGTACGATCCATAATCGCTTTATACGATGTATTCCTACAAATCGCCCACGCTTCCCTTCTTCAATTTGAGGAGATGTTAACTTAGCACCATTCTTATAGATCAAACCAGCATGGACTAAAAGCAAGATAATTGTAAATGCCATTATACTAGCATAAGGAGGAATGTCACCCGGTGACACTATCATCCACGTTGGTAAAGATACATAAGGTAAACAGATAAAAAACACCGTAGCCAAACTCATTATGTATATCGGTGATTGAGAGCTTAACTGTCCAGTTAGCAGCAGTGTAGCTGACGCCAGCCCAACTAAAACGAGTAATTGAACAGGAAAAACCATTCCTAGGGCTAACAGAATGACACTAGCAGATATTCCCGCTAATAAAGAAGGAAAAAAGCTTACAATGTACTCTGCACGCTTAGCGTAAACTCTCGTATGGAAAGAATTGCGCTCTTGCTTTACTCGCACCACCGCACTGATAGCCATGACAATTATACCTATGTAAACTAATGGGTGAAGAATCAACGTCGCTAGTGCAATAAAAATTGTTTCCATCATCTCTATTTTCACCCCTTATCAAAAAGGGTATCTGCTTCTTAGCAGCAGATACCCTAAACGTTTAGTTCAATCCAATTTTACTCAGATGCTTGTTCTATTAGTACTTCAATCGCACGATTTAGTTGTGCATCGTTTTCATTATCCCGCATATGTGAAAGAATTTCTTCCTGTAACTTTGAAGCCGTTTCTTCTGTTAATTTGCCGTCTGAAGTTAGGTCATGTGTTTCTTGAAACTCTCTTACGGCTTCTTCTGTATTTTCATCAAAGTAACCGTCTACTCGCCCTGGATCAAAGCCTAAACCTTGCAACATATCTTGAGCTCGCCCAATTTGTTCAGAAACCTGATCAATTTCATAGGGCTCTTCTATCGATAAGGCAAATGAGTAAAAGTAATCAGGCTGATCTTGCTCGATAGTCGGCTCAACTCCCTCTTGGTCAATCGTGTTACCACCAGCAGTTAACCAACGGTCCGTCGTAATCTTTAATGCACTGCCATCATTCATTTGAATGGATTTTTGGACCGTTCCTTTTCCAAATGTTGTTGTACCAACTAAATCATACTCACCAGATTCTTTTAATGCAGCAGCTAAAATCTCTGAAGCAGAAGCACTACTTTGATTAATTAAGCCAACAATTGGATATGGTTTTTTTCCTTCCATTTGCGAATGATAGGTTTCAATTTCGCCATCACCGTGCTCAATCTGAACAACTGGTTTCTCATCTGGAATTAGTAAGTTCCCTATGTTTTGAGCACCGTCTAAGTAGCCACCTGGATTGCCTCGGACATCAACAATTAATCCATCAATTCCATCAGCTTCTAATTCTTGTAGCAATTGGTCAAATTGACTACCAACATCTTCAGCGAAAGAAGTAATTTCCAATCGACCTATTGTCATCCCGTTTTGTTCGAATGTATCCGAGCGAACGGAATCTATTTGAATTCGATCTCTTTCAATTTCGACATCAAAAGGATTCGTTTGACCGCTTCTTTGGATCGTTAATGTAACACTTGTTCCACCTTCACCACGAATAAGCGCAACGGCTTCATTAACAGACCAGCCTTCTATCGATTCTCCATCAATCTCAACAATTGCATCATTAGGTAATAAACCTGCACGCTCAGCAGGAGATTCACGCATTGGAGAAATAATCGATACATTTCCATCAATCATTCCTACTTCGGCACCAATTCCTTCAAAATGAGAACTAAGCGATTCCTGGAAACTTGTTGCAGAACTTACATCCATATAATCAGAAAATGGATCATCTAAAGTCTCCACCATTCCGTTAATGGCACCTTCAATTAGTTTTTGTCGATCAACTTCAGAAACATAATTCCCCTCAATTGTCGCCAATGCCAATTCGAATTTCTCCATTAGTTCATCATCATTTAAAATAACTTCTGGAATTTCTTGGGTTTCATTCTGTTCATTTGATCCCGCAGGAGTAGGTGAACCAAAATCGACACCATCATTTATAAAGAAAAATCCCGAGATCGCAACAATTACGATAACCGACAACGTAAAAAGTAGTTGTTTGACCTTCAAATTGTCCACACTCCCAATTAATAACGTCCTTATCCTTACTATTTATATTCTAGTTTGTTATGAACTCGATGTCAAAAGTCGTTTTGCCTTTTTCTTATTATTCTTGAATAAAAAAAGCGCCCGTTTAAAAATGGACGCTTTTTACGCTTATAAATACTTTGTTGGGTTAACTGCATTCGAACGTGACCAATTAAAAGGACCTTCGTGTACTTCGAAGTGTAAATGAGGCCCAGTTGAGTGACCTGTATTACCCATTGTCCCTAATTGCTGACCTTGCCCTACACGTTGACCAGGACTTACATCCATGCGGTCTAAATGTGCATAGACAGTAGAGATTTGTTGTCCATTCATTTGATGAGTCACTAAGACCCAGTTCCCAAAACTCTCATGATATTGAGCAGAAACGACTGTACCATCTAGAACGGATACAATTGGGACGTCTCCACTACGACCATTTTTACCGATATCAATTCCCCAGTGCATTCTCCCCCATCGTGGACCATAGCCTGAAGTGACAGATCCAGTTGCAGGTCTTACAAACGAACTGGAATTAGATGGTTTCGGTTCCGGTGCAGGAGACGGTGTTGCTGTATTTGTATTTGACGTACTTGGAGCAGAATTTGTGCTCGCTGTTGATTCACTTGCTTTTGGAGTTGCCTCTGTTCTTGCAGGGGCTTCACGAGTAGCTGCTGCTTCTGCTTCTTCCGCTTTACGTGCTTCCTCTGCTTTACGTTCTTCTTCTTTACGTTTTTCTTCTTCTTCTGCTGCTTTTCGTTGTTCTTCTTCCCAAGCAGCTAGCTCAGCTTCTAACGCTTCTTCTTGCTTGTTTAAAAGTTCTTCATCTGACATCATTTCATCTAATTCTGCTTTTAATGCCGCTTCTTTATCTTTAAGCTCTTGATTAAGAGTATCCAATTGGCTACGTTGCTCATCAAGTTCAGCTTTAAGGTCTTCAAGCTCAGCTTTACGTTCTTCGGCTTCAGTAAGCTTCTCTTCAACTTCTTGCTTTGCAGCTTGTACACGCTCTTCATCGGCAATATGTTCTTCAAGAAGATCCTGATCATGTTGAGCAATTGTTGTTACAACAGATAGGCGCTCAATAAAATCTCCAAAGCTTTGAGAACCTAATAAAACTTCTAAATAGCTGACATCACCATCAGATTCATAGCTAGCAACAGCACGTTCTTGCAAAATAACCGTTCTTTCTGCAATGCGCTCTTCAATCTCTACAATCTCTTCTTCTAACGCTTTAATTTCTTCTTCTAATTTTTTTAATTCGTCTTCAGCTTGCGACAATTTACTCTCAGTTGCTTCTTGTTCTGCTTGTAAATCAGCAACTTCTTTTTGTAGTTCTTTGAGCTCATCGTCTAAGATCGTCATTTCTGATCTAGTATTGTCTGCACGCTCATTAATATCTTCTTGTTGCTCTCTAACTTGATCAAGGCGACTATTAATTTCAGAATTAGCTGATGCAGGTTGTATTCCCGTTACGATTAATGATGTTGCTGCTGTTACTGCAAATGCAGCCTTAAAAAATCTTTTTTTCAAACCCTTTTCCCCCTCAAATCTAGCTTACACTTTTAAGAACTTCCGGACCGACATGGCACTTCCCCAAATACCAACAATCAATCCAACAGCTACTAATAAAATAGAGATCTGTAAAATCAATTCATTTGGTGGCAATAAACTATACGCTTGTGTTTGTAAGAAACTCCCGGCCTCAATGTAAACAAAATGATATCCGATGCTCATTATAGCGACAGGAATAATACTTCCTAGTAAACCAAGTAACATTCCTTCAATAAGAAATGGCCATCTTACAAAACTATTCGTTGCTCCTACTAACTTCATAATCTGTATTTCTTTTTTTCTAGCTAATATTGTTAATTTGATTGTATTTGAGATTAAGAACATTGCTGTAAATAGCAATGCAGCAACAATTATCGCTCCTGCGATTCGACCTGTATTCGTAATCTTAAATAAATCTGAGATGATATCTTCACCAAATGCCACATTATTCACTTGTGGGTGTTTCTCAATGGCAGTTGCTATTTCTTCCGTTAATTGGGGTGAAGAAGCTGTAACGCTCAATGCATCTCTCAAAGGGTTGTCTTCTCTTAAGTTGCCCCATACTTCTTCGTTAGTTGATGCAAGAAAATTTTCTAATCCTTCTTCCTTATCAACAAAAAGTACTTCTTCTACATCCGCCTGGCTCTCTACTTCACTTATTAATTCTTCAATTTCAGCTTCATCAGTACCATGTTCAATAAAAGCTCTAACCTCAACATTATTTTCTATTGTAGATGCGATATGATTCCCATTAAGAAATACGATCATAAAGAATCCGACAATAACTAACATAACAGTTACAGCACTAATTGAAGCAAAGGTCATCCAACCACTTCGACTTAAGTTCTTTAACCCTTCGCGCAAATGGCGTTTGGTTGCATTAAACTTCATAGCCGTAATTCCCCCTAGCTTCGTCGCGAACAATCCGACCGCCTTCAATGGCTATGACTCGACGCTTTAACGTATTAACAATTTCTTTATTGTGAGTCGCCATGATTACAGTTGTTCCTAGTCCATTTACATTTTCGAGAATATCCATAATACTCCAAGCCGTATCAGGATCTAAATTACCCGTTGGTTCATCAGCAATTAGTACATCCGGACGGTTTACAACGGCTCGCGCTATTGCCACACGCTGCTGCTCTCCACCAGAAAGTTCGCTTGGCAGAAATTTTGCTTTGCTTTTTATTTTCACGAGGTCTAGAACTTCCATTACTCGTTGTTTTATTTTTGACGGATTTTCTTCAATTACTTCTAACGCAAAGGCTACATTTTCGTAAACGGTTAATGAAGGTAATAGTTTAAAATCCTGAAAAATCACGCCTATTTTTCTACGTAAAGCAGGAATTTCTTTTTCTTTCATTCCTGATAGCTTGACGTTATTTACGATAATTTCGCCTTTTGTTGCCTTTTCTTCCCTATACATTAAGCGGATAAAAGTAGATTTGCCCGCTCCACTTGGACCTACTATATAAACAAACTCACCCTTTTCGAACTGTACGGACATACCATTAATTGCTTTTACATTATTGGTATATACTTTCCATACATCATCAAAACGAATTATACTCACTTAAACACAACCTTTAAAACCAAATTAACCTAAGTTATCTTTTAACCAATAACATGCAAATACTATGTAATTCCGACATGCTTCGCGGTTATTATAACATTAGATCGACACTCACAATATTACAGTTCTATTTCAGTTTTACGTTTTAAAATTGGTGTAACAGGGTAACCTTTAAAAGTTGACAAAAAAAAGAGCGAACCTACTGTTCGCTCAACCACTTAGCTAATGTTGTTTTATCGGGATCACTTAGTTCTTGTGGAGGCATAAACCCAATCCCCTCTTCAATAATACTCACTATCTCAAACTCCGTTAAATCCAAGTCTTGCAGTGCTGGACCTGAAGCGCCTTGAAGTTGATCACCATGGCACTGAATGCAGCTATTGTCTTGGTACAAACTGTACCCTTCATCAGCTATGTTAATCTCCTTTAACTCTGGTAATTCCTCTTCTTCTTTATTTGTTTGACAGCCTGTTAGAATAAAAAGTAGAAAAAGACAGACAATGACCTTCATGTCTCCACCTTTCTAAACTCGCTTAAAACCTTCCCCTAACACTTCCGATGCATTCGTTAAAACAATGAATGCTTTAGGGTCAGCTTTTCGAACGGTTTGTTTTAATCTAGCTACTTCATTTTGATTGACGACACACATCAGGACAGATCGAGCTTTGTTCGTGTAGCCACCATAACCTGCTAGTTTCGTTACACCTCGATCTACTGTTTCATATAGCGCTTTTTGGACATGTTCTTCTTTAGCAGAAATGATATAAGCAATTTTTGAATAGCCAATACCCATTTGAACTAAATCAATTGTTTTTGTTGTTACAAAGAGCGAGATTAACGCATAAAGTGCTAATTCAATATTAAACACAAATGCAGATGTGACAACAACTAGACCATCAATTATTCCGACACAAACTCCAACAGATAAGCCAGTAAAACGCTGTACAATCTGCGCTACCAAATCCGTACCACCTGTACTTGCATTAGCTAAGAATACAATTCCTAAACCTAGCCCTACTCCAATTCCTCCAAATAATGCACCAAGCAACGGATCACTGACTTCTACAGCCCAGTCTCTTGTTAAGAAAACGACAAGCGGGAGAAACAATGTACCTATCAGCGTTTTTGCTCCATACTTCAACCCGCCTAATAAAAACAGACCTAATATAAAAATAGGTATATTTAATGCCCACAATGTATAAGCAGGTTCAAATCCAAGTGCGTAATTTGCAATTGTGCTTATTCCACTTACACCACCTGGGGCTATTTGATTAGGAAGTAAAAATAAGTTAAATGATAGTGCGACTATCGCAGATCCAATCAAAATTCGTATATAATTGTAAGTTGCAATCGTAACGGGTTGTAGTTCTTTATTTCGTCGTCGTGTCATAACGCTTTGATGTACTCCTTTTTTTATTTGATCCGAAAAAAAAGCCGGCTGTATCAGCCGACTAAACGATTTCCTAATCCACCGAAAGAGATTGTCTTAAATAAGCATCAATAAATGCATCAAGGTCGCCATCCATCACAGCATTTGTATTTCCAATCTCATAATTTGTTCGATGGTCTTTCACCATCGAATAAGGGTGGAAAACATAAGAACGTATTTGACTACCCCAGCCAATCTCTTTTTGTTCACCACGAATTTCAGCAAGCTCTTTTTCCTTCTCTTCAATTTGAAGCTGATAGAGTTTTGCTTTCATCATCTTCATGGCTTGGTCACGGTTTTTAATTTGTGAACGTTCACTCTGACAGGTTACCACCGTGTTGGTAGGCAAGTGGGTAATACGAACAGCTGAATCAGTCGTGTTAATATGTTGTCCACCTGCTCCACTTGCTCGATACGTATCTATCTTCAAATCTTCGGTATTTATTTCTATGTCAACAGCATCATCGAGTTCAGGCATAATCTCACAAGAGACAAATGATGTGTGACGTCTCCCAGAAGAGTCAAATGGAGAGATGCGCACAAGGCGATGGACACCTTTCTCTGCTTTTAAATACCCGTAAGCATTATGCCCCTTAATTAGGAGCGTTACACTCTTCACACCAGCTTCATCACCAGGTAAGTAATCAAGGGTTTCTACTGAAAAGCCTCTCTTTTCTGCCCAACGAGTATACATGCGTAACAACATTGAAGCCCAGTCCTGTGACTCCGTTCCGCCGGCACCTGGGTGCAACTCTAAAATAGCATTATTTTTATCATACGGCTCACTCAAAAGTAAATGAAGTTCAAACTGGTTCATCTTTTCCTTAAGTGCAATCACGCCTGATTCAAGCTCTGAAGCAAGTTCTTCATCACCTTCTTCACGGACAAGCTCATAACTAACTTCAAGATCTTCGTAACTTTCAACCATCTCTTTAAACGTATTCACTTGTTCTTTCAAGCCATTGGTTTCACCGATAACTGTCTGAGCTTCTTCTTGATTATTCCAAAATTCAGGGTCTGCCATTTTCTCTTCGAGCTCAGCAATTCGCTCATCTTTTTCTTCTACGTCAAAGAGACCCCCTAAAATCAGATAGTCGCTTTTCAAGCGTCGTTAATTCTTGTTTAATTTCAACTAAATCCATCTTTTCACCTCATGAGGAGAGGCAAACTTATCCGTTTGCCCCACAACAATTTTTGTATTTTTTTCCGCTTCCACATACACAAGGGTCGTTTCGACCGATTGTCTCACCTTTTCGAATCGGCTTTTTCTTCTCTGCTTTTTGAGCTTCTGCATTGGCTGACGGTTGAACCGCTTTTCCTTCTGCCACTTCTTGGCGCTGAAGGTTTTGCTGAACTTGTGCCTTCATGACATACATGGACACTTCCTCTTCAATTTCAGCAATCATCGCCTCAAACATATTAAAGCCTTCAAATCTGTATTCTCTTAATGGATCATTTTGACCATACGCTCGTAAATGAATACCCTGTCTCAATTGATCCATTTGATCAATATGGTTCATCCATTTACGATCCACCGTACGTAACATAATGACTTTTTCAAATTCACGCATTTGTTCAGAAGAAACTTCAGCTTCTTTTTCATTGTAGGCTGTTAGAACTTTTCCAACGATTAATTCAATAATTTCTTCTTGATCTTTTCCTTTAATTTCATTCTCTGTTATTGCACCTTCGCTCAGTAACTGCCCGTTCATGTAGGTTACAATGGCATTTAAGTCCCATTCCTCTTGCACAAGTGAATCAGGCGTATGCGTTTTAATAACATGCTCAACCGTGCCTTTCATCATATTCTCTACGATTGAACGTAAATTATCTGATTCAAGCACTTCCATTCTCTGCGTATAAATGATTTCGCGTTGCTCGCGCATAACATCATCAAATTGCAAAACTTGTTTACGCGCATCATAGTTGTTTCCTTCAACACGTTTTTGTGCTGTTTCAACAGCTCTTGAAACAAGCTTTGATTCAATTGGTTGATCTTCTTCCATTCCAAGTCTTTCCATCATGGCTTTCATATTGTCGGAACCAAAGCGTCTCATCAACTCATCTTCCATTGAGAGATAGAATTGAGAAGACCCAACATCTCCTTGACGACCTGCACGTCCACGCAATTGATTATCAATCCGTCTCGATTCATGGCGTTCTGTTCCTAGCACATGCAAACCACCTAAATCTTTAACCCCTTGCCCAAGTTTAATGTCCGTCCCGCGCCCAGCCATATTGGTAGCAATCGTAACCGAACCTTGTTGACCTGCATTCTCGATAATTTCAGCTTCTCGTTCATGGTTCTTCGCATTAAGAACATGGTGTGGAATTCTTTTTTTCGTAAGCATTTTTGAAACCAATTCAGATGTTTCAACATTTACCGTTCCAACAAGCACAGGACGACCTTCTTTATGAAGTCCGGCAATTTCTGTTACAACCGCATTGAACTTAGCTTCAATCGATTTATAAATTAAATCTGAACGGTCTTCTCTTGCAATTTCGCGGTTCGTTGGAATGACCATGACATCCATCCCGTAAATGTTACGAAATTCTTCTTCTTCCGTTTTTGCCGTACCAGTCATTCCTGAAAGCTTATTATACATTCGGAAATAGTTTTGGAAGGTTATCGAAGCAAGTGTAATACTTTCTCGCTGCACCTCAAGACCCTCTTTTGCTTCAAGCGCTTGATGAAGCCCATCGCTATAACGTCTTCCTTTCATTAAACGTCCTGTAAATTGGTCTACAATAACAACTTCGCCATCATCAACGACATAATCAGCATCTCGAAGCATCGCTACATGTGCCTTTAACGATTGATTAATGTGATGATTTAACTGAACATGCTTTTGATCATAAAGATTATCAATATTAAAAGCACGTTCCGCTTTATTAACACCCTCATCTGTTAACTGGACCGTTTTGGTTTTTTCATCGTACGTATAATCATCTTCAATTTTTAAGACACGAACAAACGTATTGGCTTGTCCGTACAATTTCGTTTTTCTTTCTACTGATCCAGAAATGATTAATGGCGTTCGCGCTTCATCAACTAAAATAGAATCTACTTCATCGACTAGAGCAAAGTGTAGCGGACGCTGAACCATCTGCTCTTTATAAAGAACCATATTATCTCTTAAGTAATCAAAGCCAAGCTCATTATTCGTACTATATGTTACGTCAGCTGCATAGGCCTTCTGCTTGTCTTCTTTCGATAATCCATTTTCATTCAAACCAACTGTTAACCCTAAAAACTCAAAGATACGTCCGTAATTTTGTAGATCTCGACTTGCCAAGTAATTATTGACCGTTACAATATGGACGCCCTTTCCATGTAGTGCTTGAACATAACAGGCTACAGTTCCAACGAGCGTTTTACCTTCACCTGTTTTCATTTCCGCTATATTTCCTTGATGTAATGCAAGAGCACCTAACAATTGAACGCGATAGGGATATTCATTTAAAACTCTCCCAGCTGCTTCACGAACAACCGCTAGAGCAGGGACAACAATATCATCTATTGAAGCTCCATCCGTCAATTTTGTTTGAAATTCTGCTGTTTTGTCTTTTAATTGATCATCAGAGAGATTTTTCATCTCGCTTGCTAGTGCTTCTACTTGATCAACTACTTTTTCATTTTTCTTGAGTTGTTTTTGAGCTGGATCTCCAACTACTTTTCGCAGTAAACCGAGCATTAACATCTTCCTCTCTTAACAACGACACTTTTCATATTATGTTCTTTTTTAACCTTAATCTTCTATTATACACGCATATAACTCTTTTAGAATTGAGCCTTTATCATATCTATATTAGCAGTTTCGCTTCGTGCTTACAAGGCTAGCTCGTTCGACATAGATAGACAGACCAAAAAGGTGCGACTTGAACAAGTCACACCTTTCAATGATCAGCTTATGCTTCTGACTCGATTAAGCCATATTTTCCATCACGACGTCGATAGACCACGTTTGTACTCCCACTATCGGCATCGGAAAATACAAAGAAGTTATGCCCTAAAAGATCCATTTGCAAAATTGCTTCCTCAGCATCCATTGGTTTTAAATTAAAGCGTTTTGTACGAACAACTTCTAAATCATCTTCATCATTATAAGAATCTTCTTCGAGGATTTCTTCTCTTAAAGGCTCCAAGTCATTTTTAAACATGTGCTTGAGACTACCTTCTTGACGAAATTTGCGATTGACCTTTGTTTTATGCTTTCGAATTTGGCGCTCCAACTTTTCAACGACAACGTCAATCGCTGCATACATATCCGCGTTGGTTTCTTCTCCTCTTAATAAGAGTTTAGGCATTGGAATCGTTACCTCAATGCTTGATTCATTACTATTAACAAGCTGTAACTTTACGTTTACATCAGCTATAGGAGTTGTGTCGAAATAGCGTTCAAGTTTACCAACCTTTTTCTCAACGTATTCTCTTAAAGCTGTTGTAACCTCAATGTTTTCACCACGAATATTATAATGCATACTAGAACTCCTCCTTTTCCCTTGCTTACTTCTACATTTCCCCTAAAAATCCTCCTTAAACGTAAATGATGTGACAATTTCATAACAAAAAACTCACCCCAATAATGGAGTGAGTTGATTATGAGCTATTATTCATATCCTTACAGGAATGTGAATTAAAGCTTTACTACGTTTGCAGCTTGCGGTCCACGCGCGCCTTCAACGATTTCGAATTCTACGTCTTGACCTTCGTCAAGAGTTTTGAATCCTTCAGAGTTGATAGCTGAGAAGTGTACGAATACGTCGTCTCCATCTTCACGCTCGATAAAACCGAAACCTTTTTCTGCATTAAACCATTTTACTTTTCCTTGCATGCTTCACATTCCCTTCGTTACTAAAAATTTCAATTGTAGTGTAAAACCACATCCTCACTATAACAGTGAGATTCATATAAGTCAAACTCTTTCTTCAAATCGCCATCAGTTCATTTGTCTGCTTTTGTCGAATGTTTCCCTTAGTTGGTAGCGCTTTCTTGAAAACCCTTAAATACATAACGATTTTATCTACTTTAATTAAAACAGCCTATAAATAATCTGTCGAAAACTTTTCTAGATGAACAAGTTAATTAAATGACTAAAGTCTATTTTTCAAAGATCAATAAGATTGATTACAGTCTATAGTACCTTTTGCCTATATCTAAACTTCAGCTGGTTTGTTACAATATCACCAGCGCTTTGTAATGAAATTGTAATATTAAGCGTAATTTATTATGCCAGGAGTGGAATATATGAAGAACACAAGCTGGTTTTATTGCAGTGTTGCTGTTTCTGTCCTTCTTGGAGCTTGTTCTTATAATAGTGATGAAACGAGTTCGGATACTTCACTTCTTTCTTTAACAAGTGAAGAAGATGAATCAAGTATACAGAGTAACACAATCCTTGAGAAGTCCATTAAAGCGGATGAACAACTAGAGAATTATACAGCAAACTTAAAAATAACTGATTCACTCTCCCCTAAAGACAACTGGGATGATGAAGAACAAGTGATGAAGATAACTGAAGGAACATTAGCTCATCAAGAACAGCCTGAAGTGACTTACACGAATCTTGCTCGTTACCCAATTCACTCAGAAACTCAAGCTGAAAGCCCAGAAGAAACACTAAGTATTTTAAAAGACTCAACTGACATATTAGCAAATGTGAACAATAATGGTTGGGAAGATGTAGAAGACATATCATTAATTGAGGAGACTTACCTCTCCTTTGATTTGTCTCCTAGTCATCAGTTGCAATTGCTCTATTCTATTTCCAATTATGTTCAAGTGAGTGAATATGACGGGCTTTACGTTCTAAGTGTTGAGGCTAGTGGCGATGAGTTAAAACAAATGGCGTTGAATATGGACTTAATTGATCAATCCTTATTACGTCACCAAGATATTGAGCTTGACGATACGTTTCAAGTGGCGCAGCTCGATTACATGCTCTTCATTAATAAAGAAACTTTATTGCTTGAAAAAACCAACTCAATCATAGAATTCATTATTCAACACAATAATGAGGAATATGTGATTCGAAAAGACTTGTCCATGACTAGATCCAACGTAAATAATCCCGAAGGAATATCTCTTCCTTCAATGTAAAATAAACAGGCTATCTCAAGGATAGCCTGTTTATTTGCTTTGTCTATCTAAAAAAACACCATTTTGTGTTGACAACGTCTGGTTATTTAAATACTTATTTCTCCCCTGTTTTTTCGTGGACAAATTTTTCAAGTCTTTTTTTATGTGGTTAAATTTTTCATTTAGCATGGTTTTTAGATACATTTCTTTTTGCAGCAACTGCTCTTTTTCTGTATCATTACAAACCTTAAGTGCTATCATCGCTTTCTCACGGTTTAGAACTAACTCTTCAACAGCCGTTAAATAAAGATCTCTATCATCATCTCCAGCAGGCAGTTGCTGTTCGAGCTTTCTAATCAATTCTTCCGTAATGGAGGTAAATAAATGATTCACTATAGCGTTCCTGTATTCCGATAACGATCTTGTCTTTCTAACTGAATTACTTGCTTCCATGTTTGACGAAATTCTTCCACATAGGTTTTGGCCTCTTGTAACAACAACACATCATTCTTCACATTCGCTTCAATGAGATGATGAAGGATATATTCATACATCCTCATCATGTTCATTCCAACTTCTGTGTCTGTTTTTAACGTAACCATAAGTTCTCTTATAATTGCCTCTGCTTTAGAAAGAGCAATATGGCGATTTTCAATATTTTTTTGTTCAATTGCGTGTTCAGCAAATCGAATTTGTTTTAAACAACCATCATAAAGCATAAGCGTTAATTCCCCAGGAGAGGCCGTTTGAACGGATTGTTGTTTATAGGCAGTTTGTTTTAACACTAAATCACTCTCCTAATTGTTATAGAGTAAATTAAATAATGATTCACTTTGCTGGTTAGCCATTTGCATCGCTCGTTCCATCGCCGTAAACTGGCGCCAATAACGAGATTCCTTTTGCTCAAGCCTTCGCTCAAAAGCTTCAATTCGATCATCTATCGATTTGGTTTGCTGACCAATAGCATATTGATGTTGTTCATGAAACCCTTCCGATCCCCCAGCTTTTCGAGAGAGAGAAGACATGCCCTGTTGTAGATTCGACCGCATCGTTTGAGCCATACCAGGTTGACCGCCAGTGCCATTAAAGAAAGCAAAGACTGCGTCCGCATCCTCTTCTATTGCCGCGCGTAATTGATCTTCGTTTATAACCAGTTTTCCGCCATCGGCGTAGTCTCTAGTTGTTGAAATTCCGAGCTGAGTCAGATGAGTGATGGAAGTTCCGGAATCAACTGATTGATACAGACCTTGTCGGACGCGGTTTAAACTGCTCTGCACCAAAGAATCATTACGCAACATTCCACTTTGCGCTTGCTCATCCCATCTCTTTGCCTCCGACTCTGACATCGCATCACGTTCTTCATCGGTTAATGGCTCAAAATCACGGTAATACCGCTCATTCAACTTCCCATTCATAAGATCCACTAAGTCATTATATTCTTTTACAAAAGAGGAAATTGTATCATAAATAGCGTCAACATCAGTCGTTGCACCCAGTGTAATGGCTTGTTCAGAAACATCTTTAAGCGTTATCGTCATGCCGCTGACAGTAAACGTGTTTGAACGCCTTTCAGTCTCAACCCCATTGATGGTGAATTTAGCGTTATTTCCATTTTGTACGTTGTCATCGTTTAAACCGAAGACCGTTTGAAAAAGCGCACCGTCAAATTGAATGTCTTTTAAATTGCTTTCGCTGGAGTAAGTTCCCGTTTCTTTTCGTGTTACAACAAGAGCCTTATGATGTTCATCAAAAAATACATTCACTCCTGCAGTTGCATTTCTCATCTTCGTCGTAACGGCTTCAATCGTATCTGAGTCTTTAAAAAAGAAGGAGCTGCTTGTTACATCACCTTGCTCGTTTTTCGTTGTCGCCACTGTTGACATTGTAAATCGATCCGTACTAGATTCATCTTCCTTAATGTATTCTATTTGTAAACGAGCCGGTATATTGTCTGATTCATAGAATGTTAGCTCACCTTCATCACCAATAAAAACTTGTCCAGCTGATAATGCCCCTTGTTCTGTAGCAATTTCGTACGCTTTTCCATTAATAAGTAATTGATTAGCGCCATCTGCTAGTGTTGGCTTCTCCTGAAGTTTTGCAACTCCATCGGTTACTGCTATATTCTCTCTTTGCATAGATCCTGTGACCCAGCCCGTTTGAATATTAGTTGAATCACTTAATTGTCCTACATCGCTCAACTTTGTTTTCTCATTTACTTCGTTACCTAAACTAGCACCTCTAGCAGTAGCAGATGTTGCCATTTGACTAACCTTGTTAATGGTAAAACTTGTATTCCCTACGGTCGATGAGGCTGTTGCAGAAATGACAGCTTGATTTGACGATACAACGGAACGTTTTAACATATTTGAAGATCTCATAATGGTATCGAACATGGATGAATGCAACGAGCGCATCTTTAAATTTACTTCCCTAAAACCATCCATTTTCCAGCCTAATTCTGTTTTCTGTTTTTCAAGCTTGTTTACCGGCATTCGTTCTGCCCGCATTAAGTCTTTCATCATTTGGTCGATATCAAGCCCTGATGATAATCCTGTTAACCTCATGTTATCTTCCTTTCCACCTAGATTTGACGATCAACGATTAGTCCAGCTGATTTCATCATAGATGCAATCAAATCAAGTATTTTTTCAGGTGGTACCTCTCTTACAATTTCGTCTGTTTCTTGATCAATAACTTGAACATATACTCGATCGAGTTCCTTATGAATATTAAATGTTAATGCTCGTTTCGATACTTTATTAAAAGCTTCAATAGATGCTTGTAAATCCTCATGAATGACCTTCCCTTGAGATGTTCGATCTTTATTTCCTTCGACCGCGTGGCTAAGAGAATTTGCTGGTATAGACGTTAAGCTGGTAACCATTGGAAAATGGATTGACATGCGTTCCCTCTTTTCTAAGAACTTTTGCATCTTATTTAAATTTTTGCTATCAAAAGTCGTCTTTTCGGGATTGCTGTAAAAATGCATGCAATAAATCAATGGAGACGGGCTTTGCCGCATTTTCATTTTCTTGTTGGATCAAATCAAAGACTTCTTTACGATGAACTTCAATTGATTTTGGCGCAGATATGCCTATTTTCACCTGATCTCCTTCAACGGCGAGAATCGTTATCTCAATATCTTCGCCAATACAAATGCTTTCTTTTAACTTTCTTGATAGGACTAACATTTAACTTCCCCCTTTTGTAACCAAAGGGGTTTTTGCTGAATAATGACTTGTTTGAAGCATAAGCTGCTTTGCTTTTCCATTTTTCGTATTTGTAACAATTGGTGCCTTTAAATTGGCCGTTGATAGCGTAAACGGTTGCTCAATTGTCAATAAAACAAAGAGAGCAACATCTGTTTCATTTAATAAATTTAATTGTTCAATTGATTGATCATCAAGACGAATTTCATAGTTAGCCCAAAAGATAAATGGATTGACGCAAATAAATGCATGGTGCTTTGTGACAGCCGATTGTAAAAGGAAGAAACCTTCTTTACCGAAGGGTAGGAGGACATACTCCTTTTCATCTTTAAAACCAGGAATTCCGTTTGCAAACGTCAGAATGTCATCTGCTTGTACTTCTACTTTGCCTAAATACGTTGTTTCTACAAACATCTCATCCACCTATCTTAGAAAATCTAACAATGAAGGTTGGATAACGCGAGCGCTTGCGGCGAGCGCTGCAGAATGAATTCCCTCAGCTACAAGAAGTTTCATTACAGTTTCCTCAAAATCGACATCTTCATTTTCAGATTTTAACTTTTCCATTAATAATTCTTGATGACTCAAACGGTCCTCCATTAAATCAACTCGATTCATTCTTGCACCAAGCTGCCCATTAACATCTGCTGCAGTTTTTAAATGATCATCAATTTTTGAAATAAATGGATCTAAATCTGTTCCAGTCGTTTCTGAGCCTTTTAATGCTTGTTCAAGTGTAAATAAATCATGGAACAAGTCCTCTGAAAATAGACGATGACCATCTGCATTTACTGGAACGTATACGCCTTGTTGCAATTCAATCTCTACCGTGGACTGATCGAATGCTCGTTTTATAACTAAAGCTTCTTCCTGTCTAATCGTTTCTCCATTTACTGAAAATTGACCATCTTGCAACTCCAATTGAGCATTTCCATCTCTTGTAGAAAATACACCTTCTTCAAATACATACAGTTCTCCACCATAACTAATACTTGTTCCACTTAAATCTTCTCCATTTTCAAGTCGATTCACGACTTGGTCCAAGTTCATCTCTTCTAATGGAGCCTGCTTAGAATGAATCCCATTAAACACATATTTCCCTGCTGAGTTTGTATTTGCGACCGTGACAAGATGTTGCCGTAATTGGTTTAACTCTTCAGCTATACTTTTTCGTTCATCTTCCCCGTACGTATCCGTCGCCGCTTTAACAACAAGCTCTTTTGCACGTGTTAATATGTTGGACGTTTCTCTTAATGAAGTATCACTCTGATCGAGTCTTGTATGAGCCTCACTTAAGTTACGTTTATATTGATTAATATGAGATAAAGATTCTCGAAATTGCATGGATTTTGCAGCCACAACAGGGTCCTGTGAAAACCGTGTAATCTTTTTTTGCGTGCTCATTTGGTTTTGTAGAGTGGACAAACGCTCATAGCTTGCTTGCGAATATTTCATTGTATTTGCTGTTAGCATTGATTGCGTAATGCGCATGATTTCCTCCTTTAACGTCCTACGACGCCCATTCCGTTGATGATCGTATTAAGCATTTCATCCATAGCTGTCATCACGCGAGCTGCTGCATTATAGGAATGCTGGTATTGAATAAGCATTGTTAACTCTTCATCCAGTGAAACGCTACTCATGGCCATTCGGTTTCCATCAATGTTCGCTAAGCGTGAGCTAGAAGCTTCGCCTTGACGCCTAACGGATTGCGTCTCAACACCAAGCTTCCCCATTAAATCTTGATATTCTTTTACCGCTGTGCTATTAACTGCTAAATCGCCAATTGCTTTTGCTTTTTCAATGTCAATATTCATATTACTGTTAAGCGCTTCGTTTACTTTTATTGAACCATTGTCTTCAATAAGAAAAAAGGCAACATCTGAATCCGCCGCAAAAATAGCATTTACTTCACCAGCTATATCTCTAGCGATGGCACTAAAATCCGTTCGTTCTTGTTCAATACGAGCATACGCTTTTTGTAGCCCGAATAGCTCTCCTCCACCACTACTTGCGTTTATAAACTCAGTTGATAAACCATCAGTGGTGTTTATTTGCCAGCTTAAACCACTTTGAGCTGCAGCTTCATCGTTAAGCTCTATCTTACTTGCACCGTTTTCATTTACTAATGTTGGGCCATTATTTATACCTTTAATTGAATACGTCCCCTCAAAGCCCTTTTTATTTGTTTCTCTAGAAACTTCAATGGGGATAAGTGTAGATAACTGATCAATTAAACGATCTTGTTCATCATAAAGCTCATTCGGTGTCTGATTTGTGCCCTCTATCTTGGCGATTGTCTTATTATTAATGGCAATTTGCTCTAGTAAGTCATTTACTTGATCCGTTTTCAATTCTGCTTCTTTTCTAAGTGAAGATAATTCTGTATTAAAAGCATTTTGTAAGTGTGTAAATGTATCTGTAACTGCTTTTCCTTGTTCAATTAGAACAGCTTGGTTCTCCTGTCCTGATGCTAGTTCTTTCCAACCATTCCAAAAAGCATTTAGCTGGCCAGAAAGTCCGCTTGGATGCTCGCTATTCGTCGGACCTTCATTATAAAGGTCCTCTAAACGTTCGAGTGTCCGATATTGCATAAAAGCTGACCCTTCAATGTGAGCTTCTGAACGAAACTGTTGATCTAGAAATTGATCCCGAATTCTCTCAATCTTACTTATTTCTACGCCAGTCCCAATTCGGCCATTCATAACAGGTTGACCAAACGGCCCTAATCCAGGATAACCAGGAGTTGCCTCCATATTCGCTCTCTGACGTGAGTAACCTGGCGTACCTGCATTTGCGATATTATTTCCTACTGTTTGTAACGCAACTTGATTTGCTGAAACAGCTCTTCGCATTGTTTCCATTCCTAAGAAAGTAGTCACTCTTACCTCACTCCCAACTAAGCTTTCGAATCAAATAGCGTTCGAGGCTTGGACTTTGCTGATGCTTCTTTTGTATATGTTTTGTTCTCAGGCCGTAATAAGTGTATCGACCCTTGGACAAATGTTAATGAATCACTTAATAACCTTTGATTCAATTCATTCTGTTCTTTTAGACTATTAACCGTATCAAGTAACTGTTTTTGAGTATGAGTTAAATCGTCTTTCAGTTCATTAGCTTGCTCGATATAAGAGCTTAATGATTGAGTGGCTAATAATTGCATTACTGATTTCTCTAGCATTCGGGATTTTGATACATGTGAAGCTTCAATCCTTATAATTTTGTTAAGCTCATCTATATCGTTTTTTATTATAATGGACTCTTTTTGCTTAGATAAGTGCAACAGTTCAGAGTGAACCTCTAGCAAAGCATTTAACTGTTCAAGAACACTCATAGTAACCCACTTGATTTCCAAGACTGATACACAGATAACGCTGTTTGTTCAGCATTTAGCTTATAAGTACCATTGTCAATTTGTGCTTTTAATTCATTTAGTCTGGTTTCTCTAGCCTCATTTGTATTCGTACGCAAAGCTCGAGCTTCCTGAGAGATCTCTACTTTATCTTTTTTTATTGAAGCATCTGTTTGTGTCGGTTGAGTTATTTTTTTATACGCTGCAGCCTGATGAATAGGCTGTGAGGATTGTATCTTCATTTGATCTCCACCTTTACTTCCCGTCTAATCGAAACGTGTTTTTTAAAGAATATGAGTAAGTTGTCTCTCTAATCGTCTGTGGTTCTGATTGAGATTGTTCTAATGGTAAACTAAAGTTTTTTCTTAATTCGTCAGCACAACTTATGCAAAATCGCCGTTCATGTGTAGGCTCTTGACAACGCTCACATGGATGATGCATATTTGGAAAATTCTTTAATGACAGCCTTCCCGTTCTTATAAATGCATTTAAAGTTTGTGATGGAATTAACGTTGCCTCTAACAAGTCTTTCTTCGTAGCCATTCTATTCTCTTTTTTTCGCAAAAAATCTACTGCCGTTTTATACCATTTTTCTTCTTTTTCAGCGCATTGAGGACAGATTGGTTGAAACACTTTTACAAATACTGTACCACATGTTTTACAGTTTGAGAGTTCTGCCATTGTATTCTCCTGCTAATTCTTAATTTATATTTCCTATGACCTTGCCAACGTTAATGATGTGACACTTTGAGCACCTGCATTCAGTAAACAAATTGCTGCTAATCGAACAGTTACTCCTGTAGTATATATATCGTCAATAATTAAATAGTTTTTACCCTTAATTAGTGGGATTTCTTGCTTTTTAATATAGAAAGGGTTGTTTTGAAACCAATTGATTCTCTCTGCCCGGGTCTTTTTGCTCTGCTTTTTGTCATCATTTGATATCATTCTCTCTATGCAAGAGTGCCATCCTAAGGAGGGAATTAACTGTTCAACTTGATTAAAGCCTCTGGTCTCTAAACCTCGTTTGGTTAAAGGAATTATAGTCACTTCGTACCCTTTAAAAGTAGTAGAAATAATTGACTCTATTTCACTCTGAAAAATTGCTCCTAAAGCCACATCACCTCGATATTTAAATTGGGCAAGAACGTTCTTCATAAAAGAATTATAACGGTAAATGGATCTATTCAGAATAAGAGGGTCACCGTGAGAAAGGTATTTCCATCTCATGCAATCTGTACAAGTTGTCTGCGCCTCTCTACTGATACGTATCTTTTTACTGCAACGGTTACAGCCTTCTGCCAATTCAAATTTGTTTTTACAAGCAGAGCAAATGTTGTTTTTAGATTGTGTGAATAAAGAGCGAATAGTCGTTTCATGCCAATAGCTTTTTTGACAAATTAAACAATGGTTCATACTCCGCCCTCCTTATTCATTTTTTTCAAGTGTGCTTTCGTGCGTATCATAGAATGCGTTAACCCATAATGCCAAAAGACAATATCACCCGTTGGAAATTCTTCTTTTCTTCCCACTCTCCCGCAAATTTGCACGAGACACGCTTCTGAAAAGATAGGCTGTTCTGCTCCAATAACAGCAACTTGCACATCTGCAATGGTAATTCCACGTTCCAATATTGTAGTTGTTAATAATAGATTAATTTGGCCACTTCGAAATTTTCGAATGAGTTCATGCCGATCCTCAGCTTCCGAAAAAACAGCTCCGTGATTAACTTGTTGCTTATCTAAGAGAGTAGAGAATGCTTTTAAATAATAGATTGAAGGAAAAAAGAGTAGTGTGGGTTTGTCATTGTAATGGTTTATCCAAGAAAGGATTTTATGTGGGATTTTCTTTCGTTTTAATTGATTTTGCCAATTTCCAATCCACTCAAAACGTGGGAGTGGTAATGGTTTACCATGGAAACGTCTTTGTATTTTTGTCACGCGTGTAGTGGGATCATTTAGGAGTTTTAGTGAGGGGGTAGCACTTAATAAAATAACCGTGGCATTTGACTTTTTGGCTTTATTAACAGCAAATTGCAAGCTTTTGTCATAAGAATAAGGAAACGCATCTACTTCATCAATAATTAACACGTCAAACGTATTTACATATCGAATCAATTGATGCGTGGTTGTCAAAACAAGTTGTGCTTGAATGAATTGGTTTCGGCTATCTGCATATAACACACTTTGTCTTAATTTAGGAAATGATTTAGCTAATCGAGGCGCTAGTTCTTTAACAACGTCTGTACGTGGTGTGGCAATACATAATCGTAAACTCTGTCTCAAGCATTGTTCAATAGCAGGGAACAAAATTTCTGTCTTCCCAGCTCCACAAACCGCCCAAATTAACTCTTTTACATTCTTTTGTTGAACCGCCTCAACAAGATGTGTAGCTGCCTTTTTTTGTAAAGGAGATAATTGTCCTTCCCATTGACAGGATTCATCTCTTGCATTAAAAAAGAATGGTCTACCTTTCCATTGAAGCAGATGTGTGCAGGTAGATACTTTTCCCATTGAAAAACAATGTCTGCAATAGGTACATAATTGAGTACAGCGAAAACAATAATGTGTGTAAAACAAATGTTTAGAATGATTTCCACAACGTTCACAGTGCCAATGATTATTTGCATACACGATCGCAGGTTTACTTTCTACAAACTTCTGCTCAATACAAGCTGATAACAATTGATTTGAGAAAGGCCACTCTGAAGAAAGCATTTGTCTTCCATTCAAGTAAGTACGCACAGCATAAACTTGTTTTTCGTCCAAGTAACTGACTCCTTATCTATCAAATCTCGTTCTTAATACCAGCCAATACCTAAACTACCTGATCCAAGATGCGTCCCAATAACAGGTCCAAAATAACTTATGTGTATTGAAGCGTTCGGGTATTTTTCTTTTATGCTTTGAACTAAGCTCTCAGCACCTTCTAAACGATTGGCATGAATGACTGCAATTTCATTTACGATGTCTTCCTCTAAATCTTCAAATAACATATCTAATATGCGATTTAAGGCTTTTTTCTCTGTTCTAACTTTTTCATAAGGCATAATTAACCCATCTTCAAAGTGAAGGATTGGTTTAATTTGCAACAAGCTCCCAACGATAGCTTGAGCTCCGTTTAACCTGCCTCCGCGACGAAGATGGTTTAAATCATGGACCATAAAATAGGCTCGGACTTGATGTTTCATTTCTGTTAAGTAAGTCATAATCTCAGAGCCCGTACTACCTTCTTGAGCCATTTTAGCTGCAACTTGTACATAAAAGCCCTGAGGTGAACAACTAATTTCCGAATCAAAGCCAAAAACAGACACATCCTCAACCATTTCTCCAGCAGATAATGCAGTCTGTAAGGTTCCACTTATTTTTGCCGATAAGTGGATGCAGACAATATCTGTCACACCATTCGATTTAAGTTGTTCCATTAAAGCAACAAATTCTCCAATAGCAGGTTGAGAAGTTGTCGGAAGCGACACTTCATCTTCTAGTTTTTGATAGAATAATGAAGTCGTTATATCGCTTCCTTCACGAAATGTCTTTTCTCCGAAATTAACAGACAAAGGAATGACTTGAACTTCTAGCTTTTCAATAAGTGATTCATCTAGATACGCAGTTGAATCGGTGATAATTGCCGTTTTATGCATCATTTATTCCTCACTTTTCTACTAACAGTTACTCTGTTTTAATGTAGCTGAAACGAGGCTGATATTCAAGCAGTAAGAGAAAAATTTCCCGAGAAATAATTGTCGAAATTAGCGAACGATGACGTACCCTTTTTTAATTGCTTCAACAACTGCTTGGGTTCGATCATTTACACTCATTTTTTGCAAAATGTTACTAACATGGTTTTTAACCGTCTTCTCGCTAATGTATAGGGATTCTCCGATGGCACGATTATTCTGTCCATCAGTCATAAGCTGTAACACCTCACACTCTCTCCGAGTTAAGATGTGCAATGGCTTACGGTATTCAACTTCTCGATAGCCAACTGAATCTTGATGTTTTTCATCTTGTCGTGCAAGACGACGGTATTCTTTAATTAAATTTGAGGTTACCTTAGGATGAATGTACGCACCGCCAGAAGCAACTACTTTTACAGCTTCAACTAAGGATTCTGCATCCATTTCTTTTAATAAATATCCTGATGCACCCGTCCGCAATACATGAGACACGTAGGATTCGTCATCATGAATCGATAAAATGAGCACTTTTACTTTAGGAAATACTTTTACTAACTCTTTTGTTGCTTCTACACCGTTCAATTTTGGCATATTTATGTCCATCAAAATAACGTCTGGACGATGGTTTCGCACTAAGTTAATAACTTCTGATCCATCTTCTCCGTCTGCCACAACATTAAATTCTTGTTCCATTGAAAGAATTCTTTTTACCCCTTCTCTAAACAATGGATGATCATCTATTATCACAATCCGTATTTCATCAGTTTCTTGCATAATCATTGCCTTCACCTCTCCAAATCGCTTTTTCTACGTTTCGTTTGTTGAAATTGGTAATTGCACAAAAATACTTGTTCCCTGTCCTAAATTAGACTGAATAGTAATGGAACCGTTCAACATATTTACTCGTTCTTTCATTCCTATGATTCCGAAAGAGGCTTCGTTTCGCTCTGCTGGATCAAATCCTCTTCCATCATCTCTAATAACTACCGTTACATTACTCGGTTTTAATTCAATCTTTACAACGATCTCAGATGCATGCGCATGTTTTGTCGCATTCTGCACAGCTTCTTGCACTAAACGAAATAACGCTATTTCAAAATGTTGAGCCAGTCTTTTTTCAACTCCAAAATGCTTAAAAGAAATTGAAATTCCAAACCGCTCTTCTACATTTTCTAGATATTTTCTTAAAGTCGGTACCAGCCCTAAATCCTCCAAAGCCATTGGTCGTAAATCATAGATAATCCGACGTACTTCTGCTAAAGAAGATCGAACCATTTTCCGTAATCCTCTAATTTCTTTTAATGCTTCATCAATACCTTTTTCTTGATAAATTCGTTCAATTAGCTCTGAGTGAAGCATTACATTAGCCATCATCTGAGCAGGACCGTCATGAATTTCCCGGGAAAGTCGCCCTCGCTCATCTTCTTGCGCTTCGATAATCTTTAGTCCAAAAGTTTGTTTTTCTTTTGCATCTTTTATAAATTCTCCCACTTGCCGTAAATCGCTTGATAAAAAATCAAACACAACCGACATTTGTACAGATAGCTGTTCAGCACGGTTAATCGTATCTTGTAAATTTTTCAATCTACGTTCAATATCGTCTCTTCGTGTTCTTAACTGAATTTCTTCCTGTTGAAGGACGGCCATTTGCACTTGATATTCACTTGCTTGCTCATAAGCCACGCGAACTTCTTCATTTGTAAAATTTGCAAATTCTTTACTCACTTTAGCTAAACGATTTCTTGCATGCTTTGCTTTCAATGCAGATTGATCCACATCTTTAATTACTTGTGTTACTTTGCTTTTTACTTGGTCTAACTCTTTTTTTAAATACTCATACTCATTTCTCGAACGTTCTCCAATTTCAAAGATCTTTTCTCTACTTGTCCCAACAGAATCAATTGTTTGCGTTATAATATGGTTTAACATTTTCACTTCTTCCATTTGTATCCCCACTTTTGTCGAATCACGGAACAAGTCCTTCGTGTCAATCTTTCTTTTTAATTCCCTTTCCGTTATTCTTATCTTACACTATCTAGTTCAGAAAGTAAGGGGAAATTAAGATTAACGACTCAGGCATTTTTGATTAGTGGAGAATACCGATTATAGTAACAGAACTGTATTACATCGTGGTTTCGCGAATATGTAAAAATATAAAAAAACTCTAGGGAGGATCTCATGTTACCATCGTATAATACAGTTAAAAAAACAGGTCAAGCTGAAATGATTGTTCAAAAATCACGGTTTATTGCTCACTTTATGCGTACAGAAACGGAAGAGGAAGCCATTGCTTTTATTGCAGCAATAAAAAAGGAACATGGGAGTGCAAATCACAATTGCTCCGCTTATTTAATTGGCGAAAATAGTCTTATTCAAAAAGCAAATGATGACGGTGAACCAAGTGGAACAGCTGGCGTTCCGATGCTAGAAGTGTTAAAAAAGAAAGATTTGAAAGATACAACCGTTGTTGTCACACGTTATTTTGGTGGTGTTAAGCTTGGTGCTGGCGGTTTGATACGTGCATACGGCAGTTCCGTTAGTGAAGGGCTAAAGCAAGTTGGGATTGTCAATCGAAAATTAAGCTATATTGTTGAAGCAACGGTTGATTATACTTGGCTAGGCAAGTTAGAAAACGAAATTCGCCAATCTGGCTACTTATTAAAAGAAATAGTCTATTTAGAAAAAGTGGTTGTCCGCACCTATGTCGAGGAAGCATTTATCGACTCATTCTATTCATGGATAACGGAAGTTACAAACGGACAAGCTGAGTTAAACAATACAGAAGCCGTTTACTTGGAAACAGATGTTGTTTGAATAGTAAGCGCAATTTCTTTAACGATCTCAGTGGTTGTAGCTAGTAACTTATCAGGAGATAATTCGGTTTTATCGTTTACAATCGGAATGTGAATAAAGCCTGCTAGTATTGGCTGCTTCGTTTGATCTAAGTAATGAAGGACATTATACATCAATGAATTGCAGACATACGTTCCTGCTGTGTTTGAAATCGATGCCGCGAAATTCATTTCATTGGCAACATGAACAATCTTGCGAATTGGTAACGTAGAAAAATAGGCTGTTGGACCACCTTCGATAATAGATTCGTCCTGCTTGCGTTTTCCATCGTTGTCCACTTCACCGTCCATCACATTAATAGCAACCCGTTCAGGTGTAATTTCACTGCGATTTGCTGCTAATCCAAACATAATGATTGCTACTGGTTCTTCGTACTTGATTTTTTCAATCAATATGTGCGAAGCTCGATCAAAAGCCACAGGTAGAACAATACTACTTACTTCCATTTCCTCTATAATTAATCCGTTTAATTGCTGAACTAACCATTCAGACGGATTCAAATCATGAGCGAGAAATGGTTCAAAACCAGAAATTAATATTTTTTTCTTCATTAAATAAACTCCTTTCTCTTTTTTTCAGATAAAGTCAGTTTATCACATATCATGACGAATCGTTCAAAGGAGAGACAATTGGATAGTTGGGAAATATTCACGATCATCGGTACGTTAGCTTTTGCCCTATCAGGTGCACTTGTTGCGTTCGAAGAGAAGTATGATTTATTTGGCGTATATACACTAGGTTTTATCACCGCATTTGGTGGAGGAATGATTCGAAATCTCGTAGTTGGCATTCCGGTCGCAGCATTTTGGACACAAACAAGTTTATTCTTACTAACGTTTGCTCTAATCACTTTACTATTTATTTTACCTCCTGCCTTATTTAAAGTTTGGAATCGATGGGGGATTTTCTTTGATGCCGTCGGGCTATCTGCCTTTGCTATTCAAGGAGCTTTGTTTGCCAAAACGGCGAATGAATCGATTTTTGCGATGATGATTGCGGCCGTATTAACCGGTGTTGGTGGAGGCGTTTTGCGAGATGTACTAGCTGGGAGAAAGCCACTTGTGCTTCATACTGATATTTATGCAGGTTGGGCTTTACTTGGAGGATTATTAATCGGATTAGGATTAAGTCATCCGGTCTCTCATTATGTCATTTTCGTGCTCATTATTGTTTTACGGATGCTGACGGTGCGGTATGGGTGGCGGTTGCCGAGGATTGAGAAGGTGGTGTGAGGAAATTAAACTACTAAATTTTTCGTTTTAGACAAAGGCTAAGCACGGCTAGTTTGATTCACCGGCTAGTTTTGTAAGAAGGACGGTAGTCTGAAGATAAGGCTGTTTTACTTTTTTTCTGACATTCTAATCCTATATAATTAATAGTAAAAACGTCTTTACTAGACTTATTAAAAGAGCTAAACAGACTTACCTGTTTAGCTCTTTTTGTTTAGTAATTAATCTACAGCAGGATTTTCATCATTCAATTGAACAGTATGCCAACCATAGTCGTTGTTACCTACTTCATAAGAAATACCGCTCACCCGATTATTAACAGGGAATGTGTCAATTTGATAAAGCGTCGGTGCAAGTGGTAATACTTCATTAATATATTCTTGGAATTGATTGTACACATCTTGGCGATATGATAAATCAAATGCATCTTCAGACAACCCATCCGCTAAAATAGCTTCTAATGTATCATCCGTATAACGAGGGTAGTTGAACATCGCCTGTGGTCCAAACAATCCAGATGGATCAATATCTGAACCTACACCCCATCCAGCAGTATACATATCAATAGCTGGGTCATCTTCTTCGATTCGATCGTAGAATGCATTTGGCTCAGTTAGAGACCCTTCCAATAATTCAATATTTAAACCAATGTCTCTCCATGCCTGCATTTCATAGTTCGCCACAGCTTCAGCAGTAGCGTCTCCTTGACGCGCTGCATAATTAATCACTAACTCTTCACCATTTGGATCTTCTACATACCCATCACCATCTAAGTCTTCATAACCCGCCTCAGCTAAAAGTTCTTTTGCTCTTTCAGGATCATATTCAAAACCTGGATTACTATCATCATGATAAAGTGCATGGTATGGAGTAATAACAGTTGTTGCAGGGAAGCGTAATCCATTGTACATCCGGTTACCCAACTCTTCATAGTTAACTGCTAATCGGACAGCCTCACGTAATGATTGATTGGACATTTTTGCATCTGGATCGTAAGCAACTTCATTCGCATCTGCATCCCACGTACCAAGCTTAAATCCTGTATATGTGTAGAATCTTGATGTTCTTCCTAACCAATCAACATTACTCATATCGGCATTGTCTGCGAATTGAGTTGCAGGGAACGTTGTGACAAGATCAATTTGTCCTGATCTTAATGATTCGACTACAACATCTGGATTTACTACTGTTAAGACAACTTCATCAACAAGAGGCTCACCTTTCCAATAGTCTTCATTTTTTGAAAGCGTAACAGACTCACCAGGTACAATATTCTCAACAACAAAAGGTCCATAACCTAATGGTTCTCTACGCACTTGGTCTGAAGCAGGTATATCTGCCACTTCTACACCTTCAAAGTAGTGTTTTGGCATTGCATAATACCAAATTCCTCCACTCATTAGAGACGGTGTTGCTTCTTTAAATGTTAACTCAACTGTTTTTTCATCGATAATATTAAAGCCTGAAATCTCATCTGCTTCACCGTCATGATACTCTTCCATTCCAACTATGTTTCTAAAAGATGCATCATAGCGAACCCCGTCATAATCCTTGTGACCAATTACTTCATGCGCGAAAATAAAATCCTCTGCAGTAACTGGCTCTCCGTCATGCCAATTGACATTGTCTTTAATTGTAATAGTATACGTTAAATTGTCTTCTGATACTTCAATTGTTGCAGCACCTTCATCGGTTATATTAAAGGCATCGTCCATTGCAAATAACGATTCACTAAAAAATTGTAAGATATCGGCATCAGTTGAAATCGAGTAATGTTGCCAATCAAGTGTTCCTTCAAATGGAGAACTAGCCACAACACCTACATTTAGCGTGCCACCTTCAATTCCATCTCCATCTGCTGCTTTTGTAGGTTCAAAATCATCAAGAGAATAAATACCATCCTCATTCTCTACGGTCTCTTCTGTTTCAGTATCATCTCCCGTTCCACTTGGTTCTGTAGAACCTCCATCCCCACTATCATTACAAGCTGCAAGTGCTAAAACTGCAACAAGCGTTGGTGCTAAATAAAATTTAGGCTGTAATAACTTCTTCATAATTGCTCCTCCTTTTAACCTCTTCTTTGTTTTGCGTCAGTCGAACGTTTTAATGCTTGACCAACATTATTTATACACAGCATCAATACTAAAACTAAGATTGATGCAGGTAACCATACCCAAGGGCGTAACTCAAAAATTTGCGGATTTGTTGCATGACTCATTAATGTTCCCAAGCTTGGTGTTGACTCTGGAAAACCAAATCCTAGAAAAGATAAGCCTGTTTCAATTCCAATATTTGCTGCCAAACTAAGCGTTAAATTAACGATTATAATGGAACTCAGGTTTGGCAAAAGATGACTAAAAATAATTTTATAATGAGGTGTTCCTAATGTTCGTGCTGCTTGTATATACTCAAGTTCGCTCTGCTGTAAAGCTTTGGAACGAACTAATCTCGCCATAGAAATCCAGATAAATGCAGACATTATTAATGTGAATTGAAGAAGCGAGTAATTCGGAACAACAGCCACAAATGCAATGATTATCATTGTAGTAGGAAGAACTAGGAAGAAATCTACTATTCTCATAACTACATTATCTGTATGGCCACCAAAATAACCAGCTATTAAGCCCATCGCTAATCCAACTAATCCTGAAAGTGCCGTTACTGCTATACCAATTAGCAATGAATTACGTGTCCCAATGATTAATTGACCAAACACATCTCGTCCCCCGTGGTCAGTTCCTAACCAATATTGTGATGATGGAGGCTCAAAAATTGCTAATAGATCAACTGTTACAATTTGATCTTGATCTAATATTATTGAAACGCCAAACACAAAAGCAGCTATTAACAGTAGAAGAATCGCTGATGACAAAGCCATTTTATCTTTTAGAATCTCTACAAGGATTACTTTAGCTCCTGAAGGTGTTTTAATGGCTGGATCATTACCTGGATTTGTTTGTACATTCTTCTGCGTTTCCATTTTTAATCCTCACCCTCTTACTTAATACGAATTCGTGGGTCTACCATACTCAGTATAATATCCGATAACATCGTTCCAACTACCGCTAAACATCCAGACAGTAATAAGAGGGCAGTTACAACACTATAATCCCTATTATTAATTGAAGAAATTAGCAGGTCACCAATTCCTGGAAAACTAAAGACTCTTTCAATGAAAACAGCGCCACCGAGTATACCTGTAATTTCGTACCCAAAGAAGGCAGCAATAGGAAGCAGAGAATTTCTAAAAATATGCTTATTGTAAATCCTATTCTCACTAGCACCTTTTGCTTTAGCAGTTAAAATAAATTCTTTGTGCTTTATATCTATTATTTCGCTTCGTAAATACTGGACAGTACCCACCGTTGTAATTAGAGCTAAAGAAAGAGCTGGTAATGTCATATGGTAAACTTTACTTAAATAATATTCCAATGTACCTGAAACAAGACCTGGAGACACACTTCCTCCAACAGGGAACCAATTCAGACGAAACCCGAAAATGAATAACGCAATTAGACCAAAAATAAAACTTGGGACGGCAAAACCTACATATGTATAGCCTGCAATTGCGCGATCTGCCCACGTATCATTATATCTTCCACTGACAATGCCTAATGGAATAGCTATTAGATAAGAGAAGATAAGAGTTAGTAATCCCAGACCCGCAGTGTTGAGTAGTCGGTCTCCTATTAATTCTGTAACAGGCATTTTATAACGAAAAGATTGTCCAAAATCTCCTGTCACTGCATTAGAAACCCATCGACCATATTGCTGATACCAAGGGTCATTTAAACCATGTATCTCTCGCATTTCCGCTAATCTTTCAGCCGTGATACTTGGATCAATTAATCCAGTAAATGGGTCACCAGGCATTTGACTAGCAAGGATAAACACTAATAAACTTAAGAAGAATAATTGCGGTATAGCAATTAACATTCTTCTGAGAATAAATTTCCACATAGTTAGCCCCTTTCTGGCATTGCAACTTTATGAGTGTTGGAAATACTTTTCAAGGGGTAAGCCAATCCTTCTTGATCAAAATATTTATTTGTATTCATTTGAAAATCCTCATTTATTTTTTTTCTTGATAATTGAATCTGTTCTCTCTTACCGGGATCAATATCGGGAATTGAAGCAACTAATCTTCTAGTATAAATATGCTGAGGGTTATTAAATATATCATCAGGTGTGCCCTCTTCTACAAACCTACCCTTATACATTATTCCAATGTGGTCGCATAGATGACGTATAATACCTAAATCATGGCTTATAAAGAAATACGTTAAATTTAATTCTTTTTGGATATCCTGCATGAAATTTAATACTTGAGCCTGAACCGATACATCTAAGGCCGATACTGGTTCGTCAGCTATAATTAGTTTTGGCTTTAATGCAATAGCTCTAGCAATTCCAATTCGCTGCCTTTGACCTCCTGAGAATTCATGGGGATACTTGAAAATACTATCAGCGCTTATGCCGACTTTTTCTAATAATTCTTGAACTGCTTTTTTCTCTTCAGCCTTTGATAATTTCTCGAAATTCCTAAAAGGTTCCGCGACTATATCTAAAATTCTTTTTTTGGGATTTAAAGAAGAATATGGATCTTGGAAAACCATCTGAACATTTCTCCTAAACTCCTTGATATTCCGTTTAGTCATTTCTTTGTTGTTTATTAATATTTGACCAGAAGTAATATCATTTAATCCAATTATTCCACGACCTGTTGTTGTTTTTCCAGATCCTGATTCGCCAACAAGTCCGTATGTTTTACCTTCTTCTAGAGTTATGTTTAATCCGTCAACAGCTTTCACATGTCCAACTGTTCTTTTTAAAATGCCTGCTTTGATAGGAAAATGTATTTTCAAATCTTTAATCTTCAGAAATTCCATCCTTGAGGTCCTCCTTTTTTGCAAATTCAAAGGTTTTATAACAACTACACCGCACAAAATGACCTGGTGAAATTTCGTGGAGCTCTGGATTTTCCTCGTGTGCAGAATTACTCACCCACGGCACTCGAGTCGCAAAACGACATCCCGTTCTAGGTAAATTCGCTAAAGATGGAACCACTCCTTGAATAACATGCAATTTGGTCTTTGCCAAATTATTCGTTGGATTAGATTGTAATAAGGATCTTGTATATGGATGCTTTGGATTTTTAAATAATTCATGTACCGGTGCTAGTTCTACGACTTGCCCTGCATACATAACCGCAACCTTGTCAGCCATTTCAGCAACTACTCCTAAGTCGTGTGTAATTAAAATGACACCACTATTTAACTCTTCCTTTAATTTTTTGATCAAACCTAAAATTTGCGCTTGAATCGTTACATCTAAAGCTGTCGTTGGCTCATCTGCAATCAAAAATGCTGGGTTACAAGAAATTGCTATCCCAATTACTACTCTTTGCCTCATTCCGCCAGATAGCTCATGTGGGTACTGATTATAAACAACCTCAGGACTTGAAATTCCCACTTGTTCTAATAATTCTATTACTCTTTTCTTTCTTTCTTTTTTCAGTAAATTTGTATGTAATATTAGAGATTCTTCTATTTGCTTACCAATTATCATTAATGGGTTCAATGCAGACATGGGGTCTTGGAAAATCATACCTAATTCACCACCACGTAACTTCTGCAACTTGGCTTCGGAAACTTTTGCTATATCTTCATCTTTATAGAAGATATTTCCCTCTATTTTTGATTTGTTTTTAGGATGGAGACCTAAGACTGAGAATCCCAATGCACTTTTGCCAGAACCAGATTCGCCTACTATACCTAAAATCTCATTCTTGTTTACCGATAAAGTTACATCGTCTACCGCTGCGTAATACTCATCATTAATCCGAAATGATGTTTTTAAATTCTCAATTTGAAGTAATTTGTTATCCACATCGTGCCCCACCTTACTGATTAAATAATTGATTTGTCACTTTTGTTAGATAATAAATAAGAAAAAGAATTCTTGTATTCCTTTAATTGCACACTAACATCCAAGGTATAAATATCTGCGGATTTTGATAATTCATAATTGACGAAGTGGACAAGAGATTCATTATGATTAAAGTATGCTTGAATAATAAAATCATGATAGCCTGAAACAGCAGTGACAGATACAATTTCTTGAAATGAAGCTAGCCACGTTCCTATTTCATCATGGTTTCCCAAGTTCACCTTAAGTCCAATAACAGCCTTAACCGCAAGACCTACCTTTATTGGATTTATCTGAATCATAAAGTCAAAGACACCATTAGAACGCATCTTTTTAGTCCTTTGCCTAATCGTCCCTTCACTCACATTAAGCAATCGAGCAACTTTACTGTAGGAACATTTTCCGTCTTTTTGATAATGATCTAAAATCAAAAAATCTAATTCATCCAGTTTCCCCATTTTATCACTCACTTATTTCCCAACTAATAAAAGCAGTTCGCTTTACGAATTCAGTAGAGAATCTTCAAATAAACTGTCAATTTCGTAAATGTTATAGTTAGTATAAAAGAATCAAATTAAGAAAGCAACAAAAAGTTTAGACAAATCTATTTTTTTGTAAAAATTAAAGATAAATGAATTATATTAATTTTAGGTTACGTCTGTATAACATATTTATGAAGTACGTTCATTATTAGCTTATTAATATGGAAAGTGCAACACTTTTTCTAAAAATAGTGTGATTTTTCCATATATAAGCCATTCTATTTCCTCCTTATTTACTATTTAAATGAATCCCTCATGATTTAGTTAGTGAACTCATATATATAATGTCAAAAACTTTAGCCTAGAATGCAAGCTGCGTGTAAGAAATTGTAACATCTTATTTATTTGTTTATTCTCTATCATTTCCTACAAGATATGCTATAATTTTATTTTGAACTGTATACATTTATAAGCATTAGCTTACTTTCTATCTATATATGAAATGAGGGATTGGCGTATTATGGAAGATTCTAGAAAACGTCGTCGGAAACAAAAACGAACTCGCTTCGTCTTAAAGACAGCTTTAATTGTTTCTTTAATTGGACTGATTACGGTCGGAAGCGGTGTTTGGTATATATACAATCAATTAAATGATACTGCTGCAGGAGCATTTCAAGGACTTGATCGTGGCAATAAATCTGAGCTAAGAATTGAACCTGTAGATGTCGGAAAAGATAATTTTTCGATGTTATTACTCGGAAGTGATCACCGTGAAGGCGATAGTGGTGGAGAGCGGACCGATACAATGATGGTCGCGACATTTAATAAAGATGATCGCTCCATTATGCTTACAAGCATTCCACGTGATACGTATACTGAGATTGTTGGTCATCGCAGCGGTGAGTTTTACGATAAAATAAACCACGCTCACGCTTTTGGTGGAATTGATATGACCATCGATTCAGTCGAAAATTTACTTGATATTCCCATTGATCATTATGCCTTAGTGCGTTTTGATGGTTTAGTAGAGATTATTGACGCACTTGAAGGAATCACTGTAGATGTCACTTATGAATTTGATTTTAAAGAGAAAAGCCGGAACGTTGACTTCACTTTCACAGAAGGCCCTACAAAGATGAATGGCGAAAAAGCACTTGCCTATGCTCGTGAACGAAAGTCTGCTGCAGGTGGTGGCGATAAAGGACGAGGCATTCGTCAGCAACAAGTAATAGAAGCCATTATTGATCGAGCTGCTTCATTTTCAAGTATAACGCGCTTTAATGATGTGTTTGACGCGGTAGGCAACAACATTCAAATGGATCTTAGTTTCGCTAATATCCTCTCATTACATGGCTACGCCTCTTCTATTAGTAACATTGAAACACATCAGCTGCAAACAGCAGGTGACCGTCGTCTAGACAACTATGGTAATAGCATATGGTACGAGGATGTTATAGAGGAAGACTTGGTTGAGCTACAAGGCACACTAAAAGAACACCTAGGACTGGAATCAACGGCTCCTTCATCGACTGTTCAACAGAATTAGCGCTAGTTAAATAGGAAAAGACGAGTTAAAAAGTCTCCCTTCAAAGTAATCACTTAGTGAAAACGATGAAGGGAGTTTTTTTATTATATTCTAAAGTAAAGAATATAATAAAAAATATGTCAAAAAATGAATGTTTTTAAAATATAAAAAGAACGAATTATGTTCAATTAAGTTGTATTTTGCTAAATAAATATGAGAAAATGTTAAAACCCTATTAATTTATTAATCTATTAGAACGATAGTAGATAGTGAGGGCAATTAACTAACTTGGAGGTGTTTCTCATTCAGAAAAAACTGTTACTAACTGGGGGCTCTGCATCTGCTTTAACTCTGCTTGCATCTGCTTTTCCATTACATTCTGCTTATGCAAGTACATCCAGTATTTCAGAGACGACATACGACATTTCATTTGAGCAAGCTGTTGACCGACAAATGAAGGCATCTGCTCCACCACAAACAGATCGTAATGGCCGTTGGCAGAATGCAAGTCGTTCAGATGTTTCCTATTACATGAATCCAAATAATTTCAGTCAAGGTACATCCTCTTACTTGCAATTCCTTGACTTGCAATCGAGTGCGGGTTTAAGTGCCAGCTCCATTAATTCACAACTTTTAGCTGGTAAAGGGACATTATCTGGACAAGGTCAAGCTTTTATTAACGCAAGTAAACTCTATAATGTGAATGAGATTTATTTAATCTCACACGCTCTTTTAGAAACAGGAAACGGTGGTTCTCGTCTAGCAACTGGTGTAGAGGTAAATGGCAGAACTGTTTATAACATGTATGGAATTGGTGCTTTTGATGGTGACGCTGTTCGAATGGGTGCTCAGTACGCATACAACCAAGGTTGGTTTACACCAGAAGACGCTATTATTGGCGGAGCTAGATTTGTCTCTAACAGCTATATGGCTCGTGGCCAAAATACGCTTTATAAAATGCGCTGGAACCCGGCAAATCCTGCTACATATCAATATGCAACAGATATTGGATGGGCGGTTAAACAAACTCACCACATGTCTAATCTGTATAGCTTAGTTGATGATTACCATTTGAAATTTGATGTACCAGTATATAGAAATCAGCCTGATGGGACGAGTCCTGACACTGGTGAACTTGAACAGCTACCTCCAGATACATACGGGACAACAACGGCTCGTTTAAATGTACGTACTGGCCCTGGACAAAATCATTCCGTAATTACTACCTTAAGCAATAACACAAAAGTAGAACTTCTTGCTAAACAAGGCGGATGGTACCAAATTAGAGTTGGATCAAGTACAGGTTTTATTTCTGGTAGCTATTTAAAACTCGATCCAGCTAGTGAAGATCAAGTCGACGAAGGGACTCAAGATCCAATTGCTGAAGGAACGACGACAGCAAGGTTAAACTTGCGTAGTCAACCGAATACATCTAGCTCCATTCGCACAACATTGACCAGTGGACAAAAAATTCAAATTCTTGCTAAAGAAGGCAACTGGTATCAAGTACAAGTTGGCTTCCAAACCGGATGGGTCTCCGCAGATTATGTAAAAATTTCTGAAAACGAAGAAGTTGAAGAAACACCTTCTATCGGTACGGGCGAAACAACGGCTCGTTTAAACTTACGCGCTGGTGCAGGCACGTCTCATCGCGTTCTTACAACGCTTCCGCTTGGACAGAAGCTGGAGATCATCAAACAAGAAGGCAACTGGCTTCAAGTGAAGGCCGGCTCGCAAACAGGTTGGGTTTCTTCCGACCATGTGAAGACGAGTGGCAACACTACACAACCGGCTCCTTCTATTGGTAACGGCGAAACAACGGCTCGTTTAAACTTACGCGCTGGTGCAGGCACGTCTCATCGCGTTCTTACCACGCTTCCGGTCGGACAGAAGCTGGAAATCATCAAACAAGAAGGCAACTGGCTTCAAGTAAAGGCCGGCTCGCAAACAGGTTGGGTTTCTTCCGACCATGTGAAGACGAGTGGCAACACTACACAACCGGCTCCTTCTATTGGAACAGGTGAAACAACGGCTCGTTTAAACTTACGCGCTGGTGCAGGCACGTCTCATCGCGTTCTTACGACGCTTCCGCTCGGACAGAAGCTGGAGATCATCAAACAAGAAGGCAACTGGCTTCAAGTGAAGGCCGGCTCGCAAACAGGTTGGGTTTCTTCCGACCATGTGAAGACGAGTGGCAACACTACACAACCAGCTCCTTCTATTGGAACAGGTGAAACAACAGCTCGCTTGAACTTACGCGCCGGTGCAGGCACGTCTCATCGCGTTCTTACGACGCTTCCGCTCGGACAGAAGCTGGAGATCATCAAACAAGAAGGCAACTGGCTTCAAGTGAAGGC
>NZ_JAFBCV010000013.1 GCF_016907895.1 Shouchella xiaoxiensis | reverse complement strand
TCCTTTTCACCATCAAATTTCGTCATTGGGACCAATCAAAAGACCATAAGAGAAAGCCTGGGTTCACAGAACCAAGGCTTTCTCGACAATCTGAAGGTAGCGTTTAGCTACCTTCTTTTTTTTTTATGTGCTGCTTTTTTCAAAGTTTGTTTAAATCGTTCCCATTCTGGTGTTCCTTCCTCTACTAGTTGATCAGGTTTGGGAGGAGTCGTACCTACTTCTTTTTCTTGGCTGGTCCAATACGCTTTAAAAAGCTGTTCCATACTATGCTCCTTTTTACTGGATGTTTAATCGGATGAGTGAAAGTAATTCATCATCGCTTAACTCTGTGATAGATGTTGAGGAAGCCAGGACCCCATCAGCAAGAGCCTGTTTTCCTATGATGAGACGATCAATTCGTTCTTCAACCGTTCCTGTTGTTAACAACTTATAGACGTCGACTTCTTTCGTTTGACCAATTCGATAAGCTCGGTCGGTTGCTTGGTTTTCGACGGCAGGGTTCCACCAGCGGTCATAATGTATAACATTGGTTGCCTTCGTTAAATTTAACCCGACCCCACCTGCTTTTAGGGAGAGGACGAAAAAAGAGACAGACGAATCCGTCTGGAATTGTTCTACAGCATGCTGGCGTTGTTTGCGAGAAAGACCACCATGTAGAAACGGAACGGTTTGGTTGTGTTCCTCTTCGAGATAAGCAGCAATCATCTTTCCCATTTCTTTATACTGCGTAAAGATTAACGTACTTTCTTTTCTTGCATGAATAGAGTCAGTAAGTTTGACAAACTGATCCCATTTTCCCGATTGATGAGCAGAAAACGCCTGATCCTTATGGAATTGAGCCGGGTGATTACAAATTTGTTTTAATCGAGTAATAGCTCTTAAAATCATCGCTCGTCTTTCTAATGAAGAAACGGTGTGGATTCGGTCACTAATGTCATCGACAACGGCCTGGTATAGTGCGGCCTGCTCAAGTGAAAGTTCCACGTAAAGAGAATGCTCGTTTTTAGTCGGTAATTGCAAATCAGTCTCCGAATCTTTCTTTGTTCTTCTTAGTAGAAACGGTTTAATTAATGAGCGTAAATGATCTTGTTTTTGCTGGTTTTTTTCCCGTTCAATTGGCCTGATATACGTGTTTAAAAATGACTGGTACCCTCCAAGTAATGAAGGGTTGAGAAGGTCCATTAACGACCAGAGCTCTGTAAGTCTATTTTCAATAGGTGTTCCAGTTAGAGCTAGTCGATGTACTGCATGGATTTGGCGAATGGCTCTTCTTTGCTTTGTTTCTTTATTTTTAATGTGCTGAGCCTCATCAAGAATGAGTCCGTTCCAATGAACATGATTAAAAAGAGTCGCATCTTTTAAAGCGAGCGTGTATGACGTAATAACGAGATCGGCGTCGTGTAGTCTTGGCTCATCTTCTTTTAACCGATCTGAACCGTGATGAATAAACAGTTTTAAATGAGGAGCGAACTTTTCACATTCTAACTGCCAATTGTACAGCAGAGAGGTAGGGCAAATGAGTAAAAAAGGTGCTTTTTTATTCGGTTGATTTTCCAAGACATAAAGCATGTACGCTATGGTTTGGATTGATTTTCCTAAACCCATATCGTCTGCAAGGCAGCCACCGAACCCTACTTTTCGTAAATGGATTAACCAATCAAACCCTTTTTTTTGATATGGCCTAAGGTTTCCATTAAATTGTGCAGGTAGTGGCGTTTCTTCTGGATCATTTTTATAAAGGTCGGTTAGTTTGTCTTTTAAAGAGTCAGACCATTGAATTTTAAAATCAACATCTTCTAGCTGTTCGGGAAATGACTCGGTTTCCTCCATCTTCCACGCTTCAAGGTAAGAATAATGCTGATTCACGCGCTCCAGGTATTGTTTTAGTTCAGTTGCAAGTGTAGGGTCCCAAGCAATCCACTCCCCATTAACATAGATAAAGGGTTGTTTTTCTTGTACAAATTGTTTAAATTCATTCTCATCAATTGTTTGGTTACCAATTGCTATGGAATATTGAAAATTAGCGAGACTTTGCCAGTTTAAAATAGGTTCAGTATTTTCCTCTAACTGTTCTCCTTTGTTTTCAAGCATAACACGAAGTGCTTGTGGCTTTTTTAAGCTTGTAGGGACAATTAATTTTATGCCAATTTCCACGAGTCGTTGATGCTCGTTTATAAACAACTGATAGGCATCATCTGAAGATACCTCGATGGAAGGCGAAGACAGCCGGAGGTTTTCGAGCATTGCAAATTCATTTGAGAGCACTTGAATATCATTTTTTAATCTAGGAACAGGATTTAATAACCACGGATGTTTTCCGGCGAATAACTGCTCTGTCGTAATAAGTAGATTGTCTTGTTTTTGATCAGCTAAAGCGATGGAAATTTGCCAATTAGCATCTGCATGTTTTGGTTCATTTAAAACAAGGGCAGTCTGAAACGGATCTTCTTGCTGCAAGCCAATTTGTTTATGAAATGCTGCAGTATTAAATAAAGGGTTTACAACAGCCCTATTTCTATCTTGTTTTCCAAAACTAGCGACAAAATCTTGTGCGGTATTTGAAACGGAATGCTGCCATTCCAAAAAAGCTTGCTGAGTTTCCTTCTCTTGAACAAGTTCTCGAACAACTGCATCAATGATGTTTTTTAATAAGGTAAGCGCTGTTTGATGTGTATCTTCATCTTTAATTGTTTTTTCATTTTGGCTTGACGTTAATGAAAAGGTTGATTGGGGTAATCTACGCAACCAGTACTCGTACCAATCATCTTTAACAGAAAGTTGCCATCTACCTTCAAGTGAAGGTTTAATTGCCCCATCAGAAATCAGGTTATAGACCTGTTTTAGGAACACAATCCATTCTGAGAAATCAGGACTTAAATGAAGATCTTCTTCTTTGCTCCAGCTTTCATAAAGGTCAAGTGATTGAACAAACTGGCTGATGTTTTGCTCGATGCCTTCTACAGGAAACATATACGTTTGCCAGCTCTCATCAGCTTGGTACACAATGGTTTTACCTACATGCGATTGAAATTCTCTGTTTTTTAAGGGGACGTGCAGCAAAGCTCTATTTGTTGAGATAAACGTTCCATAAAAAGAGGCTTGATCATAGCGAAAAAGCCTTAATTTCAAATCAAAAGGTTGTACAAGAAAAGGATAAATAAAGCCATTGTTTGATTGTCCGTTTTTTGGTTTAGTTTCGCCCCATATAAGTAAGGTAGAATGGATCCAGCCACTATGTATCCATATGGGATTTTGATTCACGTCGTTTCAACTCCTCTATAAAAGCACGATACGTTTTGTAGCCTTTTTTTAATTCGAACAAGTAAAGCTGGAATTGAGCTTTTTCGTCTAACCGAGTGTAAATATCAGCCAGCTTAAATACATAGTCTGCTGCTTCCATATAATATTTTCTTGATCGCTTCTCAGCTAAGCGAATGATAAATTGATGGTAAACAGGCAAGACGTGTCGGGGCTCATTTTCAGCAAGCTTTTTCAACAATTGAAGCTTTGTTTCATGTAATGCAATCGGATTAGGTTCATTGTTTAGAAAGTAATGTTGCGCTTCTTGGAAATAAGAATAATCGTTTAGCAGCTGAACATACGTTAGTTTTGTTGATTCTGTATAAAGCAGTGGTGCCATTTTTGGTAAGATGTAATTCAATACCGAATCAAGTTGATTTTTGGATAAAGAAGAACTTAATGTTTTAAATCGATTATAGGAAGGTGCTTGCAGCCAACGGTCCCAGCTACCATAATGGATCGTATTTACGTTTATAGCAGTATGAGCCTGGTCGGCGAATGCTTGCAATGATCCTAAATGATGTCTCTTAGTAGGAAATAAAACAGTAATCCATTCAACAATTTGTGAAAAGCGCTCTCGCTTAGCTAGTAGTTGAATATGTAATTCAACATCTTGAGGTTGAATGGTATCCGTATGCATCGTTAGTTTATTTAAGGCAAGTCTTTCTTTCCCGATAAATAGAAAGAAGTAACTAGAAGCCATTGTAATCGTTTTAGTGGTCTTTTTATCTAGATCAGCTGTAAAAAGTGTGTCTAAATAATCAAGCGTATCATTTTTTAAGGATGAAATGCACCTGATTAATAAGGCTGGATAAGGAGAAGATTCCTTTAAATGATTGTCCATAAATAAACGATAGAGAACTTTAATAAATGGGCGTTCATTTTTAACAAAATTTGATGATAATTCTTCTACACAGTATGAACTTACTGTGTCAATAACGTGCATAATTCGGCGTTCATTTTGTAGATATTGATCATCTTGAACTGCTTTATGTGTTATCTCATAAATACATGCTAGATAACCAAAAAGCTTTTTTTCCTTTTCAATGGAATCAACGGATTTCTTAGCCTCTAGGCTAAGTACTTCCAAATGAGCAGGTGAAAAGTATCTAGAAGAAATGATTTTCCGATAAATCGTATGTATGTCTGTTTTTAAAAGCAGGAGAGTTTCTTGTAGATAGTGATTCACGCTGTCACCTCATCATAAAACAGTATCTCCTTATTTTACCTCTTTTAATGATGAAACAAAAGCTTCCTGCAGTAACTCTTCTATACTTGTCCATAAATTGACGTACCGAGCCCGTAAAAAAGCAAGCACAATTCTGGTGCTTGCCAGTGAAATCATTTCTTGAGTAACTGTTCAACTTGCTTTTTGCGGGTGACGAGTTTTTGTAAGCGTTGTTTGTGAAGAGATATGTTGGCTTTGTCATCTGCTTCAATCGATTCGAAAAGCTCCATCAAAATATAATCAATCTCTAGATTCATCATGTTAAGAAGGGTTTTTGGACCAAGCGCTTTACCATCGTCTTTGTAGTGAACCATTGAGCCATTTTTGTTCATCATTGTCTTCTCACTCCCATCGATTTCTAGCATGGATTCAACATCGCCTTCTTGATAAGATGTTATATACTGGGGACCTTCGCTCATTCGCTTCACGATGCCTGATCCTTTTTCAGATTTCAGAAGCTTTTCAAGTGCATTAGATAGCGTTTGGTCATAAATATATAATTTCCTAACCCGCATGGTCAGGAATTGATCATTGCGAATAAAAGGCAGTTCATGAATTAAATCTCCCAATTCAATCATTAAATAAATGGTTTTTGCATCATAGCGCCAAAAAAGTGCGTAATGTTCTGCCATCATCGTTTTAATAAATTGATGTAAGGCATGTTTGGAAAGATTAATTGAAAGTTCTTGAAATTCAGTCGGCCATGGTGCTGCAGTCATAAACGACACACTCCTTTGTGAACAAGGGCCAGCTAATTCTTAGATTGATTTATCTTATGTAAAATGGCAAAAAAAAAGAAGCTAAACGCCTAGCTTGTAAAAAAATAGGCGCTTCGCTTTTTTAAAATCGAAAAGAATAGCGTTTTGAGACCACGTCATAAAAACCTAATGAGTTGTATAAAGCTTTTGTTGCTTCGTTATTCATCCCTGTTTCAAGTTCAATTCCTTTTATCTTGCGTTGTTCGGCCCAATAAATGATGCGCAGAAGTAACTTTTTGGCAATTCCTTTGTTTCGATGTGTTTCTTCCACATAAATTTCATTTAACCATATGTACTGACCGCCTTTTTGAAAACTAGTCATCGTGTTAAAAAAGGCAAAAGCAACTGCTTGTCCATTAAGATGTGCTATAAAAAAGTAAGTCTGTGAATTTGGTAGCAAGGCTTCTTCCAGTATCTCTTCGATTTGGGAGAGTGCTTTTTGACCGGCAATATGGTGAAGCTGTTTTTCAAACAAAAAAGTTAATTCTCTTTTCATAGAATCTGTTGTCTCTGTCGTTAATTCAACGATCTCAACCATTTGCCCCTCCTTAAGTTTTGACTGTGTTAAAGCTTTAATGCCGTTTCTAAATAAAGAGCAATACCGTCTTCTTCATTGGACTTAGTGACATGCGCTGCAAGTTCTTTAAGAGATGGAATTGCATTTGCCATGGCAATTCCTTGCCCTGCATAGTGAATCATTTCTAAATCGTTTTCTTCATCGCCAAAAGCAATAATATGTTCTTGCTTTACATGGTAGTAACGTGCAATTTTTTCTAGAGCAGTTGCTTTTGTAATATGGTTCGGCGCTATTTCAAGAATGGGAATATCACCTTTCCACCATCGTTGAAGAGTCGTCTCACTATTTGTTTGCTGTAATGCTTCTTTAAGTGTATGAATTTGCTCTGTTTCAGGCTCAACTAAAATAGCGGTAGGGGCATGTTCAACTAAGCTTGTTAAATTTCCAACAGCAATTGGTTGAAGTCCATCTGTTAAAAAATTGGCTAAGAAACCAGCTTTATGAGTCATATAAAACGAATCATTGATTTCAACCATCATGTTTTTTACGCCAATGTCATTACAAATTTGAATAAGAGATAAGCTTGTTTGTAAATCAATTGTTTCGTGAGTCCGTGGATACTGTTGCTCAAGGGGGTGGTGGACGGCAGCCCCATTAAAGTTAATAATTGGTGTCGTTAAGTTTAGTTCATTATAATAGCGCTTGCTTGCCCGATAAGGTCTGCCTGTGGCAATCATAACTAGATGACCTGCTTTTTTTGCCTGTAACAGTGCTTGTTTCGTTCTTGCTGATATTTCTTGGTTTTTTGGTAGTAGCGTTCCGTCTAAATCAAGTGCAATTAAATGTCTTGGTAGCATATAAGTCTTCCTTTCAAAAATGGTAACAAAAAAAACAAAAATGATAATTTGGAATGAAAAGGTTCTATGCTATAGTAGTAGAAGAAAACGGTTTACTTGCTTGAAAGGAGAATGAAGATGGAGTTATTGTTATCAAGCTTGGGTTTCCGTGCTCTATGGACTCCAGAACTGCTAATAGCGCTTTCCATTATTGCTTGTTTATACATATGGCTTACTCAAAAAACAAGAACAACAACTATAAAAAAATCAATTCTTTTCATGACTGGTCTTCTTTTTATTTATTTAGGATGGGGAAGTCCTTTGTACGTGACGGGCCACGTCATGATGACCTTGCATATGCTGCAAATGGTTTTTGCCTATTTTATTGCTGTGCCATTACTGTTACTAGGAATTCCACAAAAATGGTACGAGCTCATAGTAAAAAGTCGATTTGCTGTGAAACCACTGCGATTTATTTGGAATCCAATTACAGCTCTGCTTTTGTTTAATGGGCTGTTTTCATTTTACCATGTTCCTTTCATGTTTGATACGCTGATGCTATCGCCAGTATTACATAGCGTCTATCAATGGGCGCTCCTTTTTGCTGCATCACTGATGTGGTGGTTTATTTTAGCTCCTTTGCCAAGTGGATATCAATTACCAGAGTTAAGACGGATCTTTTATATTTTTGCGAATGGCCTTTTAATTACCCCAGCATGTGCGTTAATTATTTTTGCTCCCAGTGCGATGTACGGAGTTTACACGGACCCGCTCATTTGGGCAAATGTCATGGCTTTTTGTTTGCCTGGTGGGGCGGGACCAGAAATGATCTTATCCGCTTTTGGAAGCCCGCAAGCATTAGCTACTTTTGACGCCCGGACAGATCAGCAATTAGCTGGTGTTATGATGAAAGTTTTCCAAGAAATAGTCTATGGAATTGCGATAGGCTATGTATTTAAACAGTGGTTGAAGAAAGAGAAGCTTCAAGATGGTGAATTAACAATAAGTGATATCCCCCAGTCATAAGAGAAGGATGGATCGAATGAAAGCTTTAATGAGTGTCTTGCTACTAGTACTGCTCAGTGGATGTAGCTGGATGTATGAACTCGGTCAAGGTTCTGAATACGACGTTTCCGACGCAGGCATTACTGTACCTGAATTTACATTTGTTAATCAAGAGAATCAGTCGTTTGGGACAGCTGATCTAGATGGAAACTATTGGCTAGCTAACTTTGCGTTTACCAATTGTACGACTGTTTGTTTAACGATGATGCCCAATATGAGTCATTTACAGGATTCATTACAAGAAGAAGGCGTTAATCTGCCGTTTGTGACCTTCACTGCTGATCCAATTAAAGACACCCCCGAACAGCTTAATCAATATGCTGCGAACATTGGGGCTTCAGCTGAACAATGGGCTTTTTTAACGGGCTATGAGATAGAAGAAATATCGACCTTCTCTCAAGAAGGTTTTAAAGTTCCCTATCAATATGGTGAACAACCAGAAGATATTATTCATTCGACTAGTTTCTATTTAATTGATGAAGATGGGTTAATGATTCGTAAATTTAATGGTATGCAAATGAACCAAGAAGATATGATTAAAGATATTCTTAATGAAGTTGGTGAAGACAGCTAAATAGAGGCTGTCTTTTTTTTGTGCAAAATAAAATAAAAATACAGTTGAATTTATTTTTATTCACTCTTATAATAGAAAACATCATAAAAAAAAGCGCGGGGAAAATGGGAGTGAGAGAATGGATGTTGGTATTATAGGCGCTACTGGGTATGGCGGTATTGAGTTAATTCGGTTTTTACAAAAGCACCCAATGATCAATAATATTATATTGTATTCATCAACGCAGGAAGGTTTAACCATAGATAATCTCTATCCTCATCTTGAGAATGAGTCAAAATTTGTGCTGAGGTCCCTTCAGTATGATTCGGTCCAAGATGAAGTGGATACACTGTTTTTGGCGACTCCGCCAGGCGTATCCGCACAATCAAGTGAAGCGCTTATTGCTAGAGGTATTTCCGTTATTGATTTATCAGGCGATTTAAGGTTGAAAAAACAAGCAATCTATGAAAAATGGTACGGTCGTACTGCTGCGGAGTCAGATTTACTGAATGAATCTGTTTATGGATTATGTGAATGGAATGAAGAAGCCATTGCTAATGCACGTTTAATTGCTAACCCAGGTTGTTTTCCAACAGCAGTATTATTAGGATTAGCTCCTCTTGTGCAGGCTGGAATAATTGAGATGAATTCATTAATCATTGATGCAAAAACAGGTACTTCAGGGGCAGGGAAGGCAGCTTCGCAAGTGACGCACTTCAGTGAAATGAATGAGAACTTTAAAATATATGGAGTGGCAACGCATAAACATACACCTGAAATTGAGCAAGAACTGGAAAGGTGGCATGGTCAGCCTGTCTCCGTTACGTTTCAACCACATTTGGTTCCAATGGTACGAGGTATCATGGCAACGATGTATGCAACAGCCAAAAAGCCGCTGGAAACAAGTGACTTACATAAGCTCTATCAGGACGCTTATCAAGATCATCCATTTGTTAGACTCGGCCAAGTCGGAGCATTTCCCCAAACAAAGCAAGTGTATGGAAGCAATTACTGCAATATTGGATTGACCTTTGATGAGCGGACAAATCGAATCATCATCGTTTCCGTTATTGATAACCTTGTAAAAGGAGCAGCAGGTCAAGCGATTCAGAATTTCAACATTATGAATGGATTTAACCAAACAACAGGGCTTGACCAAACCCCTGTTTATCCATAAGAGAGAGAAGGGCTAAGCAAATGGCTGTAAATCAATTAATGAGTGAAATTAAAACGATAAATGGTGGAACAATTACCGATGTAAAAGGCTTTAAAGCTGCAGGTGTTCACTGTGGTCTGAAGCGCAAACGTCTTGATTTAGGGGCCATCGTATGTGAGGTGCCAGCATCTGCAGCGGCGGTTTATACAATGAATCAAATTAAGGCAGCGCCTTTGCTCATTACGAAGGAAAGCTTGAGTGCTTCAGCGGGTAAACTGCAAGCGATTGTTGTTAACAGTGGTAATGCCAATGCTTGTACTGGCCAGCAGGGAATGCAAGATGCCTTAGAAATGCAAAAACAGGCAGCTAATCATTTTCAAATACAACAAGATTACGTAGCGGTGACTTCAACAGGAGTAATCGGTGAATTGCTTCCAATGGAGAAACTGAGAAATGGCATTTCTAAATTATCAGTTGAATCGACATCTGACGCCTTTGCTGAAGCGATTTTAACTACTGATACATGCACAAAGGAAGTGTGTGTAGAGTTGATGATAAATAATAAAAAGGTCAAAATTGCTGGTGTTGCAAAAGGGTCAGGTATGATACATCCGAATATGGCCACAATGCTCGGGTTTATTACGACAGATGCAGCGATTGAATCGTCAGCGCTACAGCAAATACTAGCAAAAGCAACCGATGAGACGTTTAACCGAATTACGGTCGATGGAGACACCTCGACAAACGATATGGTAATCGCGATGGCGTCGGGTTTAGCAGATAATGAGAAACTAACAGATGCACATCCTGACTGGCAGATTTTTTATGAAGGCTTTAAGCATTGTGCGGTCGCGCTAGCAAAGATGATTGCCCGCGATGGTGAGGGGGCGACGAAATTAATTGAAGTACAGGTTGATGGAGCGGTTAATGATACGGAAGCAGGAAAAATAGCAAAAACGGTTGTTGGTTCTGATTTAGTGAAAACAGCGATCTATGGAAAAGATGCTAATTGGGGGCGTATTATTTGTGCGATTGGCTATAGCGAGTGCTCAATCAACCCTCAGGCGATTGACATTTCAATTGGGAATCATCAAACGCTTAAGAACAGCAGTCCAGTTTCATTTTCTGAAGAAGCGATAACTGCCTATATGAATCAGGAAGAAACAATTGTCATTCATGTTCAGTTAAATAATGGGCATGGGACTGGGAAGGCATGGGGCTGTGATCTCACTTATGACTACGTGCGAATAAACGCAGGATATAGAACGTAAGGAGGGGTGTCAATTGAGTACTTCAGTCTTGAAGATTGGTGGAAGCACGCTCGAAAAATTGAGTGATACGTTTTATCAAGGAATCGTTAACCGTGTTGAAAAAGGCGACAACGTTATTATTGTCCATGGTGGTGGACCTGCAATCAATCATCAGCTTGAGGCATTAGCAATAAAAAGCGAATTTTGTGAAGGGCTTCGCAAGACGACAACTGACGTGTTAACCATTGTAGAACAAGTATTGAGCGGTCAAACTAATAAAGAAATTGTAAGGAAGCTAAAGCTTGCTGGTGCAGAAGCCGTGGGAATTAGTGGTTGTGACGGATCAACTTTAATAGCTAAAGAGATCGATGTTCATAAGTGGGGTTACGTTGGAAATGTAACGACTGTCTCGACTAAATTACTAGATCTTCTTCTTACAAATCAGATGATTCCAGTTGTTGCCCCAGTGGCAATGAATCAGTTGGGTCAGCCGTTAAATGTAAACGCTGATGCAGCAGCTAGTGCTATAGCAGCTGCAGTTTCAGCAGAAGAATTTGTGTTTGTGACCGATGTAGATGGAGTCTTTCATAATGGGAAAAAGCTTGATCAAATCTATTCCAAGCAAGCTGAACAATTAATTGCAGATGGCGTTATATCTGGGGGAATGATTCCAAAAGTAAAAGGAGCGCTTGCTAGTTTAACGTCTTCTTTAAATAAAGTAAGAATTGTAAACGGGAATGCCCCTTACGACGAAAGAAGCGGGACGATTATTATGACACAAGTAAAAGCGATAATAAGCTGAAGGAGACGAGGATGAGTTATTTATTTCCCACCTATGCGAAGAAAGAAATTGAACTAACTCAGGGGAACGGCGCAACGTTATTCAGTAAGGACGGTAGCCGCTACTTGGACTTTATGTCTGGGATTGCAGTAACCAATTTAGGGCACGGGCACCCGGGCGTAATTCAGGCGCTTCATAAACAAGCTGATTTACTTTGGCATGGTTCAAATTTGTTTCATTATGAGGCGCAGGAGGCTGCAGCAAAGCTACTTGTTGAAAACAGTGTGTGCGATGTTGTTTTCTTTTGTAATAGTGGTACGGAGGCAAACGAGGCGGCCATTAAACTTGCTCGAAAATCAACAGGAAAGTCTCACATTATTTCAATGAACCAATCGTTTCATGGGCGGACACTTGGAAGTATGGCAGCGACAGGTCAATCAAGTATTCATGCAGGATACGGCCCAATGCTTGCTTCATTTAGTTATGGCAGCTTTAACCAAATTGAGACGGTAAAAGACGCCATAACAGAAGATACGGCAGCAGTGATGGTTGAAGTGATTCAAGGTGAGGGTGGCGTACACGTCATGACCCAGTCGTTTGCTGATGAACTACAGGAGCTGTGCAAGGAAAAGCAACTTCTCCTGATTATTGATGAAGTCCAAACAGGAATGGGAAGAACGGGTAAGTGGTTTGGTTACGAACATGTTGCACTTGATCCTGACATCATTACGGTTGCAAAAGGTCTTGGAAATGGATTTCCTGTCGGAGCGATGTTAGCAAAGGATCATCTAAGAGAAGCATTTCATTTAGGAAGTCACGGGTCTACCTTTGGTGGAAATCCACTAGCGATGGCAGTATCTAGTGCTGTCATGAATCAATTAAATGAGCCAGGGTTTTTGGAAAAAAGTGAGGCTACAGCTACTTTTCTAATGAATCAACTAAAAGACGTGACGCAAACCTCTTCAATTGTAAAGGAAGTGCGAGGGCAAGGGTTTCTAATTGGAGTTGAAACAACGGTTGAAGCGAGCATTTTAATTAAAGCTTGTGAGGAAAAAGGCTTGTTGTTATTACCTGCCGGTGTCAATGTCATTCGGTTTTTGCCACCAATTACAATTGAAAAAGAAGAGTGTAACCAAGCTGTTTCCATTTTTCAAGCTGCTATAAGGGAATGTACAGAAGCTTTAAACTAACAATTTTTTTTACACATGAGTGAATTTTTATACAGAGTTAGGAATAATTATATGCAGGTGGTGAGTGGATGAAGGGCTATGTAGTCTTAGAATCTGGAGAGCAATTCGACGGGTTATGGCATGGAGAAAAAGAAGCTGAAGGTGAGATTGTATTTTTCACTGGAATGACTGGATATCAAGAAGTTTTAAGTGATCCTTCCTTTTACGGACAAATTGTTGTGTTCACGTATCCGCTAATTGGAAATTATGGCATTAACCCATTTGATTTTGAAAGTGATGGACCTAAAGTTAGTGGGGTGATTGTTGCAGAAATGGAAGACAATCCATCTCACTGTGCAATGACAAGTACTCTTGCAGCGTATCTTCAGCAAATGAACATTCCCTACTTAACAGGTGTAGATACGAGAGCCATCGTTAAGAGAATTCGTAAACACGGGGATATGCGTGCGGTTATGACAACTGTGCCAGAAAGTGTTTCCGTAAGGGAGACGACAGCATTAGCAACAAAAGCGGTCGTTCCTCTCGTTAGCACAAATGTAATTAAAACAGTAAATGAACAAGGGCATCCCCATATTGGCATTATTGATTTTGGTTGTAAGCAAGCGATTATTGATTCACTTGTTAAAGGAAATGCTAAAGTAACCATTTTTCCTTACGATACAGCTAAAGCGAAAATGGATACGTATCATTTAGATGGTATGTTGCTTTCAAACGGGCCAGGTAATCCGAAGCAACTGAACGAGTTGCTTCCAAACATCAAAGCAATGGCTTCTGCCTATCCGACTCTCGGAATATGTTTAGGACATCAGTTACTTGCGCTTGCGTTTGGTGGCGACACAGAAAAGTTAGTATTTGGTCACCGAGGTGCGAACCAACCGGTTGTTGATCATCAAACAGGAAGAGTGTTTATGACGGCACAAAATCATAGTTATGTTGTAAAAGAAAGTTCGTTGCAAACGACTGCTTTTTCTGCCAGTTATCAAAATGTGAACGATGGTAGTATAGAAGGGCTAACACACGCAACTTTACCAATTAGAAGTATTCAATTTCATCCAGAAGCGAGCCCTGGTCCACAGGATTCAGTCGACATTTTTGCTCAATTCTTTGCGATGGTGCACAGCAAAGGGAGAGATCATCAGTATGCGTAGAAATGATGTTAAGACCGTATTAGTCATTGGGTCAGGACCCATTGTCATTGGTCAAGCAGCGGAATTTGATTATTCAGGAACACAAGGTTGCCTTGCTTTAAAAGAGGAAGGCATAAAAGTTATTCTTATCAATCCTAATCCGGCTACGGTTATGACGGATGAGGATTGTGCGGATGTTGTTTATTTTGAACCACTAACTGCAGAGACCGTTACGGCGATTATAAAAAAAGAACGACCTGACGGCATGCTTGCAACGCTTGGCGGACAAACCGGTTTAAATTTAGCGTTGAAGCTGGATCAACAAGGGGTTTTAAAAAAATACAATGTGCAGTTACTTGGCACCCCAATTGCTTCGATTAAGAAGGGCGAGGACCGAGAGCTGTTCCGTGACTTAATGTATGAACTAAATGAACCTGTACCGGATAGCGAGATTGTCCACACGGTTGATGAAGCAAAACAGTTTGCCAACGAGATAGGCTTTCCAATTATCATTCGACCAGCTTATACGTTAGGCGGTGCAGGAGGCGGCATTGCCAACGACGAAATCGATCTCATTCGAATTGTCAGTGGTGGATTAGCGCAAAGCCCAATCACACAATGTTTAGTTGAGAAAAGTATCGCAGGCTTCAAAGAGATTGAATATGAAGCCATGCGTGATGAAAATGATACATGCATCACTATTTGTAATATGGAGAACATTGATCCCGTTGGTATTCATACAGGTGACTCTATCGTTGTAGCTCCTTCTCAAACACTAACAGATCGAAATTATCAGATGCTACGTTCTGCTTCCATTAAAATCATTCGCGCGTTAGGAATTGTGGGTGGCTGTAACATTCAATTTGCACTTGATACAAAAAGCGATCAATACTATTTGATTGAAGTTAATCCACGCGTTAGTCGATCGTCTGCACTCGCGTCAAAAGCGACAGGTTATCCAATTGCTAGAATCGCAGCAAAATTATCGATTGGTTATCATTTGAATGAGTTAATGAATCCAGTGACTGGGCATACGTATGCTAGCTTTGAGCCTGCACTTGATTATTGCATAGTGAAGTTTCCGCGCTGGCCGTTTGACAAATTCTTCGGGGCGGATCGCCGTTTAGGGACGCAAATGAAAGCAACCGGAGAAGTAATGGCAATTGAACGTTCGTTTGAAGCTGCCCTGCAAAAGGCGCTACGTTCGTTAGAAATTGGGATTGTTGGGCTTCGTTTAGAGCGGTTTTCATCTTTGTCAACGGAAGATTTGTGGAACCGGGCATTGCAAAAAGATGATAACCGACTGTTTATCTTGTTTGAGTTGTTAAGCCGAGGCGTGAATGTAGAAGCCATTCACGAACAGACAATGATCGATTTCTATTTTTTAAACAAATTTAAGCAATTAATTGAGCTTGAAAAAGAAGCTGAACAAATAAGTTTCCTTGAATTAACTCAAGAAAAAATGATGCAGTTAAAGCGAAGTGGCTTCTCAGACTTAGCCTTGAGTCGTATGTGGAATGTACTGGAGACTGACGTATTTAACAAGAGACAAGTATGGAACATCAGCCCATCTTACAAAATGGTTGATACATGCGCAGCGGAATTCCAAGCACAAACGCCTTACTATTATTCAAGTTATTTCGGTGAAAATGAAGCGATCCCCACGGACAAAGCAAAAATACTTATTATAGGATCAGGTCCAATTCGAATCGGCCAAGGAATTGAATTTGATTACTGTTCTGTGCACGGAGCAAAGACGGTTCGTAAATTAGGGTTTGAAGCAATCATTATGAATAATAATCCGGAAACAGTCAGTACCGATTATATGACAGCAGATCGTCTTTACTTCGAACCGCTAACAGCCGAAGACATTTTAGCCGTGGCAAACTTGGAAAAAGTAGCGGGGGTTATCGTCAGCTTAAGCGGGCAAACCGGAATTAATGTAACGGAACAGCTCGAAAAAGCTGGTTTACCTGTATTAGGTATTACTTCCGCAGCGATACATCAGCTTGAGGAAAGACAAGCTTTTTATCAATTCTTAAATGAATTAGCGATTCCTCATATCCCAGGTGAGATGGCGCAGAGCAAAGCAGAAGCGGTGCTTTTAGCTAAATCTGTAAAGTATCCTGTACTTGTACGCCCGTCTTATGTCATCGGTGGGCAAGGTATGGCCATTGTTTCTAATGAAGCAGAATTAGTAGCCTATATGGAAACACATGAATTCGAAGGGCTATTTCCTTTGTTAATGGATCAGTATGTTCCTGGAATAGAGCTCGATATGGATGTGCTAACCGATGGTCAACATAGTTTTGTAGCGGGAATGTTTGAGCATGTTGAAAAAGCTGGCGTCCATTCAGGCGATAGTATGGCAATTACGCCTCCTCACCGTCTAAAAAATGAGATGTTAATGAAGCTTGAGGAAGCTGCCAAAAGCATCGCATCTAAGATGAATTTTAAAGGTGTTTTTAACATTCAATTTGTTGTAAAAGATGATCTGTTCTATGTCATTGAAGTGAATCCACGTGCATCAAGAACAGTTCCATTACTTGCAAAAGTAGCTGGGCAACCTTTAATTGAAATGGCAACTAAATTAATACTGGGTGCTACCCTTTCATCATTAAAGCTTGAACCGATACGATCAACATTTTATGCAGCAAAGGCCCCTGTATTTTCATACGGAAAACTAGCTGGACTTGATCCAATGTTAGGGGCGGAAATGAAGTCTACAGGTGAGCTCTTAATGTTTGGGAAAACGCCTGAAGCTGCGCTTGCAAAAATTAGTGCTCCATTTGAAACATTGCCAAAGATGTATGAGGCGGGAGAAAAACGTACAATCTTTGTCGACTCTGTTGCAGGAAAGATAGAACGTCCTATCATTCAAGAGTTAAGACAGATTGGATTTGAAATTGTAACGCAGAACTTCGAACAGTGGATTGAGAGTGACGAAGCTCGTGCTCTCATTGTACTGAATGAACCTGGGAAGACAACGGGATTACCCAAACGAATGAAAGCACTCGAAAAACAGCTGACGGTATTAACCGAGGAAGAAACGATTCAAGCTATGCTGTCGTACTTTACCGCTAATCATACAGTTGTCCAGTCAATTGAGGAGTGGCATAGCATAGATTCATTAAGCGCATTGGAGGAGATTGAATGCAACGTGTACAACTAAACTTAACGGGCAAACATATGTTGACGTTGCTCGATTATTCACCTGAAGAAATGGAGCATCTTCTAACAGTGTCCTCAAAATTAAAAAAAGAACAAAAGCAGGGAGATCCAAACGATTCATTAAAAGGCAAATCCCTTGGTATGATTTTTGAAAATGCCTCCACAAGAACGCGCGTCTCATTTGAAGTAGGAATGACGCAGCTTGGCGGACACTCCTTGTTTTTAAGTCCTCGCGATCTGCAAATTGGGCGAGGAGAGCCGATAAAAGATACGGCCAATGTTTTGTCGCGTTATGTTGATGCAATCATGATACGTACGAATTCCCATGAAACTGTTGCTGAATTTGCTCAACATGCATCTGTGCCTGTCATTAATGCGCTAACGGATTCTTTTCATCCCTGTCAAGCGCTCGCCGATGGCCTTACGATTTTAGAACATAAAGGTACATTAAAGGGGAATAAGCTTGTCTATATTGGTGATGGGAATAATGTAGCCCACTCTTTATTGGCATTAGGTGCAAAAACGGGAATGGATGTAACCATTGCAAGTCCTAAAGGGTATGAAGTCGATCAAGATATTTTTAAGCGTGCATCGGCTGCAGCAAAAGAAACTGGTGCAATGCTGCAGTTAAGTAATGATCCACTAGAAGCAGCTAAAGGAGCAGATATTCTATACACAGATGTATGGGCAAGTATGGGCTTTGAAAAAGAGCAGTTAAATCGAGAGAAAGCATTTGCTGGTTATCAGATAAATGAAGATCTTGCGAAACATGCGAAAGCTGATTATTTATTTCTCCATTGCTTACCTGCTCATCGTGGTGAAGAAGTTGGCGCAAGCATTATTGATGGACCACATTCCGTTGTGTACGATCAAGCTGAAAACAGGCTTCATGTTCAGAAAGCGATTTTATCTGAAGTCATCTCACATAACAAGTAGATTATTGGGGAATCTACAGGCATAAGGAGTGATGGATATGGGTCAAAGCCGTCAATTTACGCCAGGTCAAAAGGCGCCAAACAATGGAATTTATGTGGAGATTGGTGAAACGGGTAGTATGGTAACTGAACCGAAATCGGTTCACTTAGAAGCCGGAGATGTTTTTCCAGAAACGACGAATGATGATCGTAAATGGACGCCAAAAAGAAAACCATAAAATAGAATAAAAAAACGAACGCATCCCTCAAAACGATGCGTTCGTTTTTTTTTGTATTTACATATTTCTTTATCTCGTTTTTCCATAACAAAACATAAGCTAGTAGAGAACATTTAAAATAGCAGGAGCGATCGACAATGCCGGTCTACGTCCGATACATCGATTTAAATGGTTGTAAAAACAGTTATTCAATACCAGAAAAACCAAATGGATTTGCGGTCTTCGTTTTATTTGATTTAAGTATGTTAACAGAGCGAGAATCGCAGCAGTTGACGAATCATCTAGTAGAGCAAGGATATACGGTTTTTTCGTCATCGTTATTACAAGCACATTGGGGTTCTCCCAATGCAGTCAACCATGCAAAGCAACTTGTCCAGTTATTTCTTAAACAAGAAACGGTCAATAAACGAATATTTCTTCTCTCAGAAGGCTCTGGTGGACTTATTGCGAAACGATTAATGGAAGATGATGAAATAGACATTCGTGCAGCTTCCTTTATAAAACCTTTCTTCACCCTTGAATCCTGTTATAAAGAACGACAATTAAATGATCTAGCAAAGAAGAGGATGGAAAAAGAAGTAAAACAAGCGTTTCAATTAGAAGGCAAAGTGGATCTGAAACAGCTCATTCAATTAGATCAGTCTTCAAAAAGAAAAAAGAAAGCGCCAGTTCCGCCTATGCGCGTTTTCAGGCAGTTAAAAGATGGTTTTGCAAATGTATCTCATCTTTCTTCCACCCAGTTTGTTGATTATTATTTTTTAACGGAAACTTCCTTAACAAATGAATTAAGCGATCAGCTTTCATTTTATTACCAACAGTTTCATATGGATTAATAATGTGTATGTATAAGGGGTGGTTCTACAATGAAGCAGCTAACAATAATTGGAGGTCTAGGCTTCCTTGGTTCACATATGGCAATGCGCTTTTTGCATGAGGGGTATGGGGTAACCATTATTGATCGCATGGATACGAATTACGAAGAGGATCAGGTAAATATTGAAATGAGCATGGGAAGACATGCTCATTATACATTTATTCGTGAAAACATTCGCGATGTATCAGTAAATAAGTCTTGTTCCAATTTCATTTATACTGCGGACAATAAGAATCAAGAGGACCTTCACTCTTTTTTAACCCAGCTTCAAAAAGATGACTTTCTTCTATTTATTTCTACAACAGATATTTTTGCAAATCCTATGACTGAATATGGATTAGAGATGAAGGCAGTAGAAGAAATCGTTCGTGAAAAAGCCTTGGAGGAAGAGTGGACGTTAGTGACGATGCGGTTACCAACCGTATATGGCGTGCACCATAAACTAGATTTGGATATTAATGTGAGCGGTGAAGTGGTGAGCTATCATCAAATAAGAAACCGGACTGAATCAATGCTAGACCTTATTTATATTGAAGATGTAACGGAAGCAGTGGTAAAAGCGATGACAGTGAAGCAAGGAGTAATTGAGTTTCACATAGGTAGTGGATTAAAGCAACCGTGGGGTAACCGCAATAGCCTCAAGGCTCAAGAAGGATTAACAAATGATAAGGCACAGGAACTGATCGGGTTTTCTCCGAAATTTTCACTAAAAGAAGGCATAGCTCATTATCAAGAACAACAAAAAGTGTGGTCAAGACAGAATCTCTTGTAGACTTTCGATCGTTCGGATGTCGCACTTGCGTTCGATCGTTAAAAGCTTTAGTCTAAGAGAAACACTGTATTTCTTAGGAATTTTAACCAAAGGAGGTCTGACAGACAATGAAGAATGCACAATCCATTTTTGTAGAAGCTTTACTCGCTGGTGACGAAGATGCGGCTTGGGACTGCGTCTGTCGACTGTCTGAAGCAGGATTTAATAGTATCTCTCTCTATGAAAATGTCTTTACAAAGGCAATGACACAGATTGGTTTCCTCTGGGAACAAAATAAAGTAACAATTGCTGAAGAACACTTGGCCACGTCAACATGCAATTTTGTCCTAACAAGGTACCATCATTATATGCGCAAATGGAGCAAGCCTAAAAATGGAAAGACGATGATGTTGCTTTGCCTTGATCAAGAACAACATGATCTAGGAGTTAAAATGTGTGCGTGCCTGCTTGAGGAACATGGCTGGACCACGCGTCTGCTTGGCGCAAGTGTACCTCTTGAACAAGCAGAATTAATGGGTGAGAAGTGGCAACCTGATGCGATTGCCTTGTCTGTTTCCATCCCATACCATGCCCGAGGGTTAGACTTATATGTGAATACGTTGGAAAAATTGCCACATAAACCAACCCTACTAATAGGGGGAAGACTCGTATCAATGTACGATCTCCGACCATTATGTACGGAACAAACAATTCTTATCAAGAATTTAAGCGAACTGCAGCAGTGGCAACAAAGTCAAGTAGAGGTGAGTGCGGATGTCCGCTAGTAATCATTTACCTGTGCCTTATTTCGAACTAAATGAAAAATACGTGATTGTAAATCAGTCTATAATAGCTAGTCAATCTTTTAAGCGTACAAACTCGTTTATGGAACTACTCGATGTAGGAAGTACAAATAAGGTACAACAGTATTTAGAAACAAGAAGAAATGGAAAGATTGAAGCGAATATGAGCACGATTCATTCCCCGTTTGTATTATTCACGATGCATATCAATTGGGTTGGAATGAGTGCTCATGTCGTTTGTATTGAGCAGGATGGCAGTTTGCAAGAGTTGATTCAGCAAGTGAATAAACAGAGCCAGCGCTTAGCAAAAACAGATTTCGAGTTACTGGAGAAAAAAGAAGAGTTGGAAGATACGCTGGATCGAGTGAAACGTTTGTCAGCTCCCTTTATAACAATCTCTGCAGAGCTGGCTTATGTACCTTTTTACGGGGAATTAGATGAATATCTAATTTTGATGAACCAAGGTGTTATTTCAAGTAAGGTACATAAAGCAGATTATGACTATTTGTTTTTTGACTTCTCTGGAGTAGGCAGCGTAACGGAGCAAGGTTTAAAAGCGCTCTTACGACTTGTACAAGCATTGCAAATTATGGGGATTCAAATTAGGTTAATTGGATTGAAACCAGAACATGCCTTGTTTTTACAAGGAAATGATTTGAAAAAAAGAGCTGAATTTAATGGGAGCTTAGCAGACGTTCTACGTAAACATATGTAAAAAACCAACCTAAACAGGTTGGTTTTTGTGTTAATCGACGGTTTTTTGATAAAACGAATTTTCATAGAACTGCAGTTCAGGGTATTTATCTTTGGCTGTACGCATCTGAAATTCATTTTCAAATAGGGCAACGATTCGATTCTCTTTATCTGTAACTAAGTTGCGTTGTTTTTCCTTGAATGTTTTTAAAACAGTTTCGTCACCATCAATCCAGCGAGCAAATGAAAACGGTTGACGTTCCATTTGAATATCAACATTGTATTCGCCTTTTAACCGGTGTTCTAGCACTTCAAATTGAAGGACGCCTACAACTCCAACAATTTGCTGCTCAACATATTTATTGTATGTTCGAAAAAGCTGTATTGCGCCTTCTTCAGTCAGTTGTTGTAACCCTTTTTCATATGATTTATGTTTTAAAGCCTCTTTTACAGTAATTGCTGCAAAATGCTCTGGAGAAAAGTGCGGCATCTCACTAAATTCAAAGGAATCTCCTTCAACAAGCGTATCACCAATTCGAAAAGCACCTGTATCAAACAGACCAATAATGTCCCCTGCATATGCTTCATCTACAATGCTTCGATTTTGCGCTAAAAACTGTGTTGGTTGCGAGAGCTTAAGTGGCTTATTCGTGCGTACATGTTTGACGCTCATTCCCCGTGAGAATGTTCCAGAGGTAATCCGTAAGAAAGCGACGCGATCTCGATGTTTTGCATTCATGTTTGCTTGAACTTTAAATATAAATCCAGAAAAACTTTCCCGTTCCATCGGATCAATTGGACCAATTGAACTTTCTCTTGTGGTCGGTGGTGGTGAAAGTTTGAGGAAATGCTCTAAAAATGTTTGTACACCAAAACTTGAGATGGCTGACCCAAAGAAGATTGGTGTTAAATCGCCTTTATCGATTCTTTCTTTATCGTATTCATCACCAGCAACATCTAAAAGCTCTAATTCTTCTCTAAACTGAGCAACTAATTGCTCGTCTTTGATGGCTTCATCTAGTTTAGGATCATCTGGACCGGTAAGTTGAATAATATCAATATCCTTAGGATTATTAGGATTATACAATTCAAGCCTTTTCTCAAGTCGATCATAAACAGCTTTAAACGATTGCCCCATGCCAATTGGCCAACCCATTGGATAGGAGCGAATTCCTAGAAGGTTTTCTAGTTCCTCCATTAGATCAAAAGGGTCTCTTCCTTGTCTGTCTAATTTATTTATAAAGGTGAAGATTGGAATACCACGAAGTTTACAAACTTTGAATAGTTTCTTTGTTTGTGCTTCAACCCCTTTTGCAGCATCAATAAGCATTGCGGCTGAATCTGCTGCGGTTAGCGTACGATACGTATCTTCCGAGAAATCTTCGTGACCAGGTGTATCAAGAATATTCACATGGAAATCATTGTATAAAAATTCAAGAACTGAACTTGTAACTGAGATTCCACGCTGCTTTTCAATATCCATCCAATCACTTACAGCGTGCTTGGCGTTCTTTCTACCCTTAACAGTACCGGCCTCGCGAATAGCACCACCAAATAAGAGCAGCTTTTCAGTTAGCGTTGTTTTTCCTGCATCAGGGTGTGAAATAATCGCAAATGTACGCCGTGATTCAATTTGATCTTTTAACGTCTGTTTCATTTTCATCCTCATTTCCAACATCGATTTTTCTATTATAACAAGAATTAACCATGGTTTCATCAGTAGACATAAATCAATTCACTTGCCACAGGAAAGTTGTTCGGTTAAGTTAAACAGGAAAACCATAAAAGGAGCGAAAATTAAATGACTAATCAAGATAAAAACATGGAATTTATGCAAATTGCGATGAAGCACGTCCCAGAAGCAAAAGCGTTTTTTGAAGGTAAAGGTATTGAAATGAATCTAGAGGATATTCAACCTATGCTAGCCTTGCTTGTTCGCGTGATGGATGAAGCATATGAACTTGGGAAAAAAGAATCGCCATGAGTGACTCATCCGCAAAAATGAAAGCATTTGCTCAACGTATACAGGAAGGAATTGGACTAATTAAGCAAGGGGACTACCAATCAGGATATGAACAATTAAAACCTTATGTCGTTTTAATGAAGGAAGCTGGTTCAACCCCCGTTCGCTTATTTTCTTATTATGCGATTGCGCAATTTAAACAGGGAGACATTGATGGATTTTTGGAAACCTACGAATCGTTAAAAGCGATAGAACCGAGTGACAAGGAAGAAGAAAAAGCAATTGCTACGATAGAAGAATGGTTTCATGCTCTAATGAACGAAATGGGTCAACGAGATTAGCGCTTTTTTTGTTGGAAGTTCCCTTATTCCATTAGAGCCGCAAACTGTAAAAGTACTGGACAAAAAAAGCAGTTGTTTGCTAATATTAGTATCAGGTACTAATTCTTTTGAATTGTGTTAAAGTGGAAGGGGATTAAGCCATGGCTAAAGCAGGGATGCTGGGAATTGGACGCTATGTTCCATCTAAACGTGTAACAAATAAAGAGTTTGAGCAGTTCTTAGATACGTCTGATGAATGGATTCGTACTAGAACTGGAATAGAGGAACGTCGATTTGCTGAAGATACGGAAACATCAGATATGGCCTATCATGCTTCGTTAAAAGCACTCGAATCTGCTGATGTACGAGCAGAGGAGATTGATTTAATTTTAGTTGCAACGGTAACACCTGATATGGCGTTTCCAAGCGTTTCTTCAATGATACAGCATCGCTTAGGTGCAACCAACGCAGCGGCAATGGATATTAGTGCAGCCTGTGCTGGGTTTATTTACGGTGTAGCAACCGCTCAACAATTTATTGAGACAGGTGCATATAAGCATGTCCTAGTAGTTGGTGTAGAGAAGCTTACAAAAATTACGGATATGAGTGATCGAAACACAGCTGTCTTGTTTGGCGATGGTGCTGGTGCTTGTGTTGTTGGAGAAGTTTCGCAGGATCGTGGCATACTAGCATTTGATCTAGGCTCGGATGGATCTGGTGGTAAACACATAAATAAAAGTAAAGATTTCTTAGAGATGAATGGCAGAGAAGTATTTAAATTTGCTGTTAGACAAATGGGTGATGCTTCTATTCGCGTCTTGAATAAAGCGGGCTTGGACAAAGAAGATGTTGATTTCCTTATCCCTCATCAAGCAAATATTCGAATTATGGAAGCATCACGGGAACGGTTAGAGCTACCCGAAGAAAAAATGTCGGTCACGGTAAATAAATATGGAAACACCTCCTCTGCCTCAATTCCAATGGCGATGGTAGAAGAGCTTGAAAATGGTAAGATTAAAGATGGAGATTTACTTGTTTTAGTGGGATTCGGAGCAGGTTTAGTATGGGGCTCACTTGCAATTCGTTGGGGCCGATAATGAAAGATGCAGAAAAGAATGCTAGCTAAATAAAGGAGAGAATAAATCAGTGGAAAAGCGACGAGTTGTTGTTACGGGAATTGGCGCAGTTACGCCACTAGGAAATGATGCGGCAACCACATGGGAATCTGCAATTGCAGGAAAGTCAGGAGTTGGCTATTTAACTCGGTTGGATGCAGATGCCTTTCCAATGAAAGTAGCTGCTGAAATAAGAGAGTTTGATCCTTCTGAACATATTGAAAGAAAAGAAGCGAGGAAAATGGATCGTTTCACTCAGTTTGCGGTTGTAGCTGCGAAAGAAGCGCTGAAAGATGCGAATTTTACAATCACGGAAGAGAATGCAACGCGTACCGGCGTCTGGATCGGTTCTGGGATTGGTGGTATGGAGACGTATGAATCACAATTCCGGATGTTTTTGGAAAAAGGTCAGCGACGCGTCAGTCCTTTCTTTGTGCCAATGATGATTCCGGATATGGCGAGTGGACAGGTTTCCATTTATACAGGTGCCAAAGGACCGAATTCATGCTCTGTAACAGCTTGTGCATCAGGTTCCAATTCGATTGGTGATGCATTTAAAGTGATTCAGCGTGGAGATGCGGATGCCATGATTGCTGGTGGCAGTGAGGCACCAATTACAAACATGGCAGTTGCTGGATTTTGTTCAGCGAAAGCTGTTACAACGTCAGATAACCCTGAAACAGCCTCCAGACCATTTGATGTGGACCGTAGTGGTTTCGTAATCGGTGAAGGTGCTGGTATTTTAATCCTTGAAAGCTTAGAGTCAGCGAAAGCAAGAGGGGCTTCAATTTATGCCGAAATTGCTGGTTTTGGTTCAACGGGAGATGCCCACCATGTGACAGCACCAGCACCAGGAGGCGAGGGTGGCGCACGTGCCATGCAGGCTGCCGTATCTGATGCTGGGTTAGCTCCCGAAGAGATCAGCTACATTAATGCCCATGGAACAAGTACAGAGCTAAACGATTCCTATGAAACAAATGCCATTAAAACGGTATTTGGGGACCATGCTTATCAAGTTGCCATTAGTTCAACCAAATCAATGACGGGTCATTTACTTGGTGCTGCTGGTGCTGTTGAAGCGATTTTTGCAGTGAAGGCTATTAAAGAAGGCGTTGTTCCTCCAACAGTAAATCTGGAAAATCCAGATCCGGCTTGTGATTTGGACTATGTACCAAATGAGGCCCGTAAGATGAATGTTGACGCTGTGTTAAGCAATTCATTAGGCTTCGGTGGTCATAATGCTTCACTTGTATTCAAAAAATGGAATGACTAAAAAGAAAGCTGTTTTCTTGATAATTCTTTATCAGGGAAGCAGCTTTTTATAGTATACTGAATACATAACTGAGCGATCGCTCAGAATAGATAGATACTCTGTTTATTTCATATTAAGGGGAGAGTCAAATGGAAGTAACCGCGCTTTATGAAAAAAAGAAAGTTGAAACCGCTTTTAAATTAATTAATCAAATAAAACCAGAGACGGATATTGTTGTTCCTATTGCTGTAGGAGAACCACGGACATTGGTTGAAACGTTACCAGAACATCAAGGTTTAAAAGGAAACCGCTTGTTTCAGATGCTTTCATTAGGGCCCGTTTTAGATATTGAAAAGGAGCGCTTACAAATTGTATCAATGTTCTTAACTGGCCATGAGCGTGTTGCTTTCCAAGCAGGAAAAATTGATTTGCTGCCGAATCATTTCTCCGATGTCCCGCATATTCTTGAAGAGATATTGCGCGAACCAACTATTATGATTCAAACATCAAAGATGAATGAAGAGGGTTATTTCTCTTTAGGTACAAACGCTGATTACACGATGACAGTAATTGAGAACGGCGCTAAAATTATTGCTGAAGTAAACGAGCAGATGCCTTTTACAGATGGTGAAAACCTCATTCATCTTAAAGATGTTGAAGGATTTATCGAAACAAATCGTCCGTTGCCTACAACGCCGGATATCCCACTCCGACCAGCAGACAAAAAGATTGGACGTCTTTGTGCAGACTTAATAGAAGACGGCTCTACCATTCAGATTGGCTTTGGCTCAATCCCAAATGCAATTATGGATGATTTACATGAACATAAAGAATTAACCGTTCATACAGAAATGATTCCAGATAAAATTGTTGATTTAATGGAAAGTGGTGCCGTTACAAATCAAAACAACGTCTTTGCTCCCGGTTGCTTAACAGCAACATTTGCATACGGTAGTAATCGTTTATATTCATTTATGAACGAAAACCCGCTCATAAAAATGATGCCGGTAAAAGATACAAATGATAGTAGAAAATTAGCTGCTATCCCGAAGCTCGTGACAATTAACGCAGCAATTGAAGTTGATTTATATGGACAATGCAATGCGGAAACGGTTTCAGGATCGTATTATTCATCTACAGGTGGACAGGCTGATTTTGGCATTGGTGCAAGAATGAACAAGGAAGCGAAAGGCATAATTTGTTTGCATGCAAGCGCAAAGGGTGGAGCAATCTCCAAGATTGTTCCGAAATTGTCGGCTGGTGCCGTTGTGACTACGTCTAAAAATGATGTTGATTATGTTGTGACAGAATTTGGTGTTGCAAAGCTTAGAGGAAAAACGGTTCATGAGCGAGCGAAGGCACTCATTGCGATTGCCCATCCTGATTTTCGTGAACAGTTGGAAGAAGATGCGCGCTCTGCAGCTTTACTACCACCTAAGTAAAAAAAGAATATTTTATAAAAACGAAAAAAGCAGCCTTGTTTCAAAGGTTGCTTTTTTCATTCAAGTTAAACTGTTTAGCCAAGCGATCGCATCTTCTTTTGAGCGGATTTGCCCCTCTAACTGCATTCCTTCTATGTCCACTAACCACTCTGAGAAGTGCGGGCCTGGTTGGTAGCCGAGCTCAATTAAATCGTTTCCAGTTAATAGTGGATCTAAATGGGACCGTTTTTCTAAGTAACTTATAATCAACTTTTTCTCAGCTGAATTAGCTAAACCATAAAAAAGCAGGGCGTCGTCTGAAAAAGTCTTAAATATAAGATGCATTTGGTTGAGCGAGTCAGCTGTGTAATGATGTTCAATTATTGCATTGATTTCTTTTAAGAGTTGTTGATCTTTTTTTGTTATAAAGAAGCGTGAGACTTCATTGAGACAGTTGGTTTTATAAGCGAACGCTAAAAGAAAGTAAGGAGCTGTTTTTAAGTGATGCTTCTCTAACGATTGCATGAATTGAGTCGCTTTCGCTGTTAAGCGCTTTTGAAAGAGTGAATGCCATACGTCGAGATCTTCTAATGCTTGGAAACCCGCCAACAACATGTCCTCATTTTCATATTTCGTTAGTTCTTGTAGCACTCGTTGCGGACTGATTTGCTTAATTGCGCTGCCTACAGCTTTAGCTGCTTTTCTTGTATTCAAATCAAGCGTAAATGCTAGTCGAAGTGAAAAGCGAACGGCTCGAAAGATTCGTGTAGGATCTTCGACAAAACTAAGCGGATGTAAGATACGAATATGCCTACTGTTGATATCCTCTTGACCGTTGTATAGGTCAACAAGCTCACCAAAACGTGATTGGTTTATAAAAAGGGCGACTGCATTAATTGTGAAATCCCGTCTTGCTAAGTCCTCGTAAATGGATGTCTTATGAACGTCAGGGAGTGCCCCAGGTGACTTATAATACTCTTTTCGACATGAGGCAACATCAATTTCTTTTCCGGAGGGAGTGCTCCAAGTCGCTGAAAAAAAAGAATGGTAGGCCTTCACTGATCCTCCAAAACGAACAGCTAGTTCTTCTGCAAAGGCAATGGCATCTCCTTCAACCGTCAAGTCTAAATCAGTATGTTTCTTTTGCATAAAGAGATCTCGAACGACACCACCTACTAAAAATACGGACTGTCTTAATTCATCTGCTATGAAACCAATTGATTTAAGCAGTTGGTAGGTTGAACCGAAATATGCTTCTATTGTGGTTGGAGGAACAAGTGACGGTTCAAAAAAGGATTGTTGAATTAAGTTCGTACGGGTTACAATACCAACTACTTTGTTCTTTTCATCTATAACAGGTAGTCGACCTATGTGATGATAGGCTAATTTTTCATGTGCCATTTTAATCGTATCGGTTTGAGTGAGTGTGATTACTTTCGTTTTCATTACCGCTTTTATCGGAGAATGCTCGTGCCCCAGTTGTTTCGCTTTGATAAGATCAGCTTTGCTAATGATACCAACCATTGTTTGTAATTCATCTACTACAGGAAAGGAACTATGACCATTCTTAAGTAATTGTGTCCATGCTTCTTCAATCAAGTCTGTATCGTAAACAGTTTGAACGGGCCAAGTCATAATTGTTGTAACGAGTGGATCACTAATAATGTGATTAGGTAAAGCGGTCTGTAACTGTTGATACACAATATCGAGCTGTTGATTTTTAATTTGTGCAGACGCTGCTTGAGGATGTCCACCACCTTCAAACAAAGCAAAGAGTTGGTTTAAATCAATTACGGACGGACGTGCTCTCCCAATAATATAGGTGTGCTTACTTAGCTGGCAGCAAATAATGGTTGCATCTAATTGGTACAAAGAATGGAGCTCTTCTACAACAGCAGAGACACCAGCTACATAAGTTGGGTGGACGCAAGTTGAAATCCCAATGGACTGACCGTTGATTGTTTTCACTTTAAGTGCTGAGAGTAAGGGTTTAAAAAGCGGGTTTTTAGCAACAGGTTGATGCAAGTATGATGTAACAATCGTCAAATCCATTCCTTTTTCAAGTAAATAAGCAGCGGCCTGTAAATCAGCTGCATGTGTAGTTGGAAAGGAAAAGCAGCCTGTATCTGAATATAAACCTAACCCAAATAATGTCGCTTCCATCGGAGAAATATCAATATTTTTCGATCTTAGTTTTGAAACAAATAAGGTTATGTTAGCTCCTGCTTCAGCTTGTGTATGATGATCCAAATATTCCATATGTACGTCTTTATGCACAAGATGATCAATACCCGCTCGTTTTGTAGAGGAAGTATCTACAAATAGAATCGATTTCACGGTTTCCCAATTTACTTGCTTATAATTGACGAGAGGAAAAGAATCGATATAAAGATCTAAGTAGGCTTGAACATCTGGAGACTGTGTGAAAGCAATTGCTGCAACAGCTGACGGATTTAGCTTTTTTGCTGCTACAATTGATGCGAGACCATCAAAATCAAGATTCTGATGACTAAGAATGATTTCCAAGGTAGTACTCCTTTCCGCTGACTTCTCTTATTACAGTATAGCAAAAAAGCAGCGGTTTTAGCCGCTGCTTTTTAACCGTAATGATCAATTGCAAGTCCTTTTAAAGGTTGTTCTATTAGTGCGTCAGAACGCTGATTTAAATGAAGTGTAGATCCAAGTTGTTTTAATTTGTCTGGTTCAATGATTGTTTGTCTGGTATCTTCATGGTTGGAAGAGTGGAATATAGAAGGGAATTTTCCGGTTATATAATTATAAAGTGGTGCTGTTTTACTGTGAATAGATAGACGCTTAAAAGCAGTTAATGGATGGTCGTTGGCCTCGTTCTTCGGCTGAGATTTAAGTATCCGATTCTCTTTAGTAAGGGCATATCCATATGCAATAAGGTCATTTTCTGAAACATGTGCTCTTGTAGCTTGAGTACGTACTGGTCGAGATACTCGGTCAACTGTTCCAATATGAGTCGGTTGCACCCTAGCATGGATAGACGATTCAACAATACGGTCATAGCGTAATGATCTAACCATCTCTCTCGCCTCCTTAATAGGCTATTACCCTATTTTATGAAAAATTAACCAAAGAAGCACATCACGAAGGTCGTGATGTGCTCATTTTTTTTATTTAGCGAATACATGATTACCAATGACGATGGTTTGTTCACGTGTTGCTACCCAACCACTTGTAGCAGTCGCGGGATTATAGAAATAAAGCGATTGTTGTCCTTGGCCTCGTGCAGAAATGGCTTCATTAACGGCTTTACGAGCTTCTCCATCAGGTACAGTATGAATCGCACCATCAAGTACAGGTGAGAATGCGTAATGACCAGATGGTGTTACTTGATAGATCACTTCAGAAACCGTATCTGGATAATCTGCATGATCAACCCGATTTAACACTACGGTCGCTACAGCTACTTTACCTGCATAGGACTCACCTTTGGCTTCAGCGTGTACGAGTTGAGCAAGTAGCTCTCGCTCTTCCGAAGTAACTGCTGCTGGAATTGTTAATGTTTGACCAACTTCAATCACGTTTGAATTGATATTGTTCATTCTTTTAATAGAATCTGCACTTACTCCATATCGCTCACTTAATGTAAATAGTGAATCGTTTTGTTGAACAGGATGTTTTAAGGCCTTACTCTCGGCACTGTTTTGAGAAAACATACTTATACCTATAAAAACAGAGAATAAAAATAATGATTTAAGAATCATTTAATCACTCCTTATTAAAATGTAATAGCGAGTATGGTAAATCCACACCTGTATACTTTAACAAAGGAGTTGCTCTAATGAACTAGTGAATGTTTTCCAATTCGTATGCTGGTTGTGTTAAATGCTGTTGCTATGAAGTTGACAAGGTATTGTTACTGTTCTGTAACCGAACGACCTGTTTTTACAATTGTGTAACAAATCAACGCTAATTTCCAGTTCACTTGATTAAGGTATGAAGCAATCAATTACGCTATAAGAACGTGGAATCGTATATTACAAAAGATAACAAGCTGGATACGGATGATTTTTTTTCCATTTAAAGCTCGTATATGCTGTGCTAGGATGTGTTTGTACCTCAAGCGAGAGTATGCAATTCAAAAACACGCACAGTGGTGTAGGAGGATAACAATGAAAAAATTAGCAGCAACAACGTTTGCAGCAGTTGTACTTATAGGAATAGGACAAGGAGACCAGGCAGAAGCGTCAAATGGTCAAAAACATATGCAACCGGTATTTAATTACGATTGCTTTCAAATAGAAAAACCTTCATTCAATGAAGGTGCCCAAGAGCCCATTCAAGAGGATTATGAGTATGTAAATCCAACGGAAGAAGAGGCTGAAACTGAGGCAGAAGAAAATGGAGCAGAAGAAGTTCAAGCAGAACCAGCTGATGTATCTGCAGATGAGCAACAGATGGTTGATCTTGTTAATCAAGAAAGAGAACAAGCTGGACTAGCGCCTCTAACGGTTAATGACGAATTAACAGAAGTAGCACGTGTAAAAGCACAGGATATGATTGATAACCAATACTTTGCCCACGAATCTCCAACATACGGTTCACCGTTCCAAATGATGGATCATTTTGGAGTGACTTATCAAACTGCTGGTGAAAATTTAGCGGGCAACCAGACAGTAGAAAGTGCTCATACATCGCTTATGAACTCACAAGGACATAGAGAAAACATTTTAAGCAATAATTACAGCGAAGTGGGTATTGGTGTCGTCGACGGCGGACCTTACGGAAAAATGTTTGTACAGCTTTTTAAAGGATAAGTAAAATAGAAAAACCGACTGCCTTAGGCAGTCGGTTTTTCTATTTCCGTAGCTGAATTTGTTCGACTCGGTGGTTTTCCCCTTTTGTTAAAATCAAATCTGCTCGTAATCGCGTTGGTTTAATATTTTTTTCTAGGTTAACCCCGTTGATTGAGCGCCAAATGGACGTAGCCATTTCCGATGCTTCTTGATCATTCAAGTCTCGATAACGGTGGAAATAGGAATTTGGGTTCTGAAAAGCGGTGTTTCGTAATAAATGAAAACGCTCTATATACCACTCTAAAATATTTTCTTCTTCAGCATCAACGTAAATACTATAGTCAAAGAAGTCGGATACAAAAACATGAGGCATCCTTTTGCCTTTCTTGTTAACTTGGAGGACGTTAATTCCTTCAACAATAACCACATCTGGAGCGTGAACTTCTTGCTTATGATCTTGTTCAATATTATATGTTAGATGTGAATACACAGGAGCTTCCACGGTGGAAACGCCAGATTTTAAATCAGTTAAAAAAGCGAGTAATTGACGAATATCATAGCTTTCTGGAAAGCCTTTACGCTTCATTAAGCCACGTTCTTCTAACACTTCATTTGGGTAAAGAAACCCATCAGTTGTCACGAGTGATACGGTTGGATTACCAGGCCATCTAGTTGCGAGTGCTTGGATTAAACGGGCTGTTGTACTTTTTCCAACTGAAACACTGCCAGCGATTCCAATGATAAATGGAACTCGTTTTCGTTCTTTTTGTAAGAAATGGTTCATATCATCGTGTAAATTCATACTATGTGTCATTCGTTTAAATAAGAGCTCCGATAATGGGAGATAGATGTCATTTACTTCTGATTCAGAAATCGTTTCATAAATACCTTCAAGCTCTTTACGTTCTTCTTTAGATAAGGTCGAACTAATCCCTTTACTGAGCTTTGCCCAGTCTTTCCGAAAAAAAGGGGTAAACGCATCTAAACTTCTTGTAAGTTCATCCGTTGTCATATAGATCTCCTTTGCTTCAAACGTGTTGCATTCGTAATTGAGAGTAGCACGGTATGGTACAGTAAGCAAGCCAATTCGATTGAACATGAATTAGACGGTAAAAATGAGCGGGTTAATTAAGAATCCGATAAGTCTTGCAACTGCTCTAACAATTTTTGTGGGATTGCAAACGATTGATTGTTCATCTGAAGCTGCTGCCATTTCGAATCGGTTTTGGTAAGCTGTTGTTCTTTTACTTCTTGAACTTCAACCTGTAAGTTTTCCATTTTTGCATCAAGTTCTGCAGCGGTCTGAGCAGCAATAGCAAGCTCATTTGTTAAGTGAACAGGAATACTTTTTTCGTATTTATAAAAAATCTTATGTTCTAAGCTTGCCCAAAAATCCATCGCTATTGTTCTAATTTGAATTTCAACACAAACATTTTCACGTTTTTGTGACGTATAAACAGGTACTTCAACGATTAAATGTAAACTTCGGTAACCATTTTCTTTAGGGGTCTTAATGTAATCTTTTACTTCTAATACTTTCATATCCGTTTGTTGCCGTAACATCTCTTCTAATTTGTAAATATCGGATATGAAAGAACATGTAATTCGAAGTCCGGCTATATCTTGAATATGGGTTTTAATCGATGCTAAATTTGCATTTAACTTTTTTCGCATCACCTTGTCGAAAATACTTTCTGGTGATTTCAATCGAGTTTTTATATGCTCGATTGGGCTGTATTCATGAAGTAATTCAAATTCTTCCTGAAGAATGGACATTCGCGTTTCAATTTCGTCAAGCGCAAATTTATACATCATCATAAACTCAGTAAGAGACTGTTTTAACTGTTTAAGAGCATTGTACGTATGTAATGATTTATCCATTGATGGCTCACCTCAGCTATATTGTGCTGTTCCTTTGCCGTAAAGTCAAATAAACGATTTGAACAAAGAGGTGAAATAAATGGCGTTGATTCAAACAAATAAATGGATGGAGAGGTATATCCAGTATGGGAAAAATCAAGCAAATAGAGAGCTGTATTTGAAACTATTTATTAGTCCACTTCAAGCTCTTTTTTCTTACCCATCAGACGGTGAATTAGCCAATTATTTAAATAGGAACGGTATGTTTACACCTGATGATATAGAAGATGTAAAGATGATCATCGAGCAGGATTACTGGAGTTATGCAAATGAACATTTTCTTTATTTAAAGAAACGATGGAATGGTCCGAATGTGCCTGTCTATTTGCTTCTCGCAAGTAAAAAGAAAGCGCGTGAACTAGCAAATGTAGGAGGGAAAATGGGCTTAAGCTTCGCAGATGGAATTGTGTTATTTATTCAAAGTGATATAGAAAGATTCGATTTACTTGCATTGCTAACGCATGAATATCATCACGTTTGTAGACTGACGCATACAAATGAAAAAGAGAATACGATTACTTTTCTAGAATCTATAATCATGGAAGGTTTGGCAGAGTTAGGGGTGCAAGAAGAATTAGGGGAACGGTATTGTGCACCTTGGACTGAACTTTATAAGGAGACGTGGAAAAAAATATGGGAGGAACGATTTATAACAGAGCGGTTAATGCAAACGGGTAGAAAGAATTACAAGGATATTCTGTATGGACATTCAAAAAAAAACATCCCACCGATGTTAGGTTATTACTACGGATATTTACTTTGTACTCGTGCTGCTGAACGATTACAAACAAATACTCAAGAGTTATTAACAACACCAGCAGAGAAAATATATAAATGGGGTTTAGGGGAAGAAAAGCGTGTTTAAGATTAAAACCACATGACCATACTGTTTTCAAGAGCAAACAAGTAAGGAGGCAGTTAAAATTATGGTTATGATGCGAGATGTGTGGGTTAATTGGTTTGAAGGTGAAGAGAACGGGTATAACGTATGCGAATTTCATGAGTGGAGAAGTGAAGATCGTGTTGAAGTGTTGGATCAAGTCAAGTTAATAAAGGCTTCAAGTCAACTGTTTTCGTATATTGAAGATCAGCTGCTGGATTTACCTGAGGCATTATTAGAATCTGTTCATCAAAAAAGCTACCTTCGTAAAAATATGTCGAGAATTCAGCTTGATTACTGCTTTATTGTCTGCGATGGCGAACGAATTTTAGCTGTAGACACAATGGGTTACAAAACACCTATACGAAAAAGTCGAATGACGCCGAGGCAAGAGCAACTTATTTATGAGGCTCTGGTTGATCAAGAAATAGAGCAATTTGATTTAGAAAGAAAACCTACAGAAAAGGAATATCACATGCTTTCGTTAAGTCCTGCCGACTTACAAGGGTTAACGAGAAAAGAACGACAATTAAAACAGCTTTTATTCATGGTTCTTGACCAACTACATTCTAGTGCTTCTGACGCAGAGTTAAAATATTGGTGTACAGAATGGAACCCGCTTGCATATGAGAAGTTGAGGAATACTGAGCGAGAGGATGTCTGGAATTACTTAATTGATGGGGTGAAAAAGGGATGGAGTCCTGATCACTATGCGTTGTGTGAGGCGATGGTAAAAGGGCATTCGTTTTATGAAAAGTTGTGGGAGCTAGAGCATCCTGAACGAGTAAAATAAGCAAAGAAGGAACCTGCCAAAAGAATGGCAGGTTTTTATTTTGTACAGTCTAAAGGTAGTTGTATTTACATGCAAAGCGCTTTCTTTTATAATGAAAAATAAAGTGAAAAGGAGGTTATCACTATGGACGCGGATACAATGGATGGTTTTGCGCATCTCGTCATGCAAATTTTTACGGTTGTTTTACTTGTGGGTACGTTAGGTTTTTCTTTTTTCGTGGGAAAAGTACTGAAAAAGCAAAACGGCTATTAAAAAGAGATAAAGGGTTCCGAGTGGAAGCCTTTTTTTCTTGAGTAGGAGTAGAAATAAATGGCTTCTATAAAGGATGTGTATGGATTGAGTAAGCCGTTTTTACAAGCAATGGATGTGTTTAAAGATGTCTTTTTTTACAGTCAACAAATTGTTTCTGAAGAGTTAACTCACGAATTTAGTCATTTATCTCAAGAGCAATTAGCAGTTCTTATTTTAATCGATTTGTCAGGTCCTTTAACATCGACAGAAATAGCTACTTTTCAAGGAACACATAAAAGTGCCGTTTCAAATCGATTAAAAAAACTTCAGATGAAGCAGTTAATAGAATTTCAAGAAGACCAGCAAGATAATCGCGTTAAATATGTCTGCTTATCTGAAGCTGGTAAACAAAAAATGAATGCATATAATGATGAGATACTTGCATATTTTGAAGGGTTGTTTTCTGATCTCGACGTAAATGAAATTAATCAATTTAATTTATTATTAAGCAAGGTAAGGGATCGGCTAAAACAACATAGTCCTCTTATTCGGGTGAATGAAACGAAGCACCGTGAGTGAAATAGTAAAAAACACCTTTCGTATGAATCGATTAACTTGATTCGAACGAAAGGTGTTTTTGCTTTTTTATCTTTTTTTTCGGCCAAGCCCCATTGCATTCTCTGCCTTTTTAAGTGTCTTACTCGCGCTACTAGTTGCTTTTTCTGCACCTCTATCAAGAATCTCATCCAGCTCACTTGATTGGATGAGTTCGTAGTAACGTTCTTGGATTGGCGAAAGAGTATCAATAACGGCTTGTGCGAGATCAGCCTTGAATGGACCATATCCTGAATGAACATATCTAGCTTCGATCGTTTCAATTGTTTCATCTGTACAAAGAGAAAAAATCGAGAGTAAATTCGATACAGCTGGCTTTTCTTTGCTATCAAAACGAATCGTCCCGTCTGAATCAGTTACGGCACTCTTTATTTTCTTTTCAATTGTCTTTGGCTCATCTAATAATGAAATATAGCTTTTAGGTTGAGGATTTGATTTGCTCATTTTCTTAGTCGGGTCATTAAGAGACATAATTCGAGCACCGACTTTAGGAATTTGAACATCTGGAACAGTGAATACTTCACCGTATTTTTGATTAAATCGTTCAGCTAAATTACGGGTTAATTCCAAATGCTGTTTTTGATCTTCACCAACTGGAACAAGTGACGTTTGATAAAGTAGAATATCTGCAGCCATTAATGGTGGGTAAGTCAAAAGCGAGGCAGAAACCCCATCTTTTCCGCTTGATTTATCTTTGAATTGCGTCATTCGTTCAAGTTCACCTATGTAAGAAACACACTGCATCATCCATCCTAGCTGCGCATGTGCAGGGACTTCAGATTGAATAAATAACGTTGATTTCTTCGGATCAATACCTGAAGCGATATATAGGGCGGCTAAACTACGAATGTTTTCTCTCAGTTTCAAACGATCCTGTGGAACCGTAATTGCGTGCTGATCAACAATACAAAAATAACAGCTATAATCATCCTGCATTGAGGAAAAATGTTTAAGTGCGCCTAAATAATTCCCAAGTGTTAATGTCCCACTAGGTTGAATTCCAGAAAATACGGTTTGCATACATTCAACTCCTGTAAAGTTTCTATCACGTAATCGTAATGCAGATTCCGTTCAAATGCAACAAATGGACGACTAGAGTCAACTTATTTAGCTGTCGTAAAAGAAGTTGTCCATACATACATTTAAGTAGATTGTTTTTGTTTCTTTTTACGAATAACAAATAAAGCAATATTTATTCCTAACAGTAAAGAAAACCAGAGAATTGAATAGGGAATGTCTTGTAAAAAAACAACAAACAGCAAAAATACGGTGCAAGCAATCAATTGAGAGAATTCAAGTTTTTTCATGACGAGATCAGTCTCCTTAAACTTTTTAAAGAAGGCAGGTGAAGTGAATGACTTTTTTTAAGAAAATGGTGCTAACTTTGACCGTTCTTTTTGCTGTGGTTCTTGCGGGATGGTTTCACTATCACACAGAATCGGTTTACAAGCACGTTGGTGTACAGGTAAATGCACAAATAGAAGAGGGTGTTTATGTGGCGCAACGGGCTCCTGAATTCCAGTTAAAAACCTTGCAAGGAGAAGAAAAAAGCTTTCAAGTAGGTGAAGCTCAAATCACAGTTGTTCATTTTTTTGCAACATGGTGCTACCCGTGCCAGGAAGAGATGCCAATAATTGTTGATTTGTATAATGAATTAACAGCTCAAGGAAATCGTTTTGTTGCTGTTAATTTAACAAGTTCTGAACAAGGAATCAGTCAAATACAACCTTTTTTAACGCATTACAAAGCCCCATTTGATCCCTTATTGGACGAACAGGGTCTTGTACAAGACATGTATCAATTATTCGGTGTTCCCACAACTTTGCTCATTAATAAAGAAGGAATTATTTTGAAACGGATTAATGGTCCATTGAGTCAACAAGATTATGAGGAAATCGTAACGGAAGCTCGTTAAGTTTATTTATTTGTCCCAAGCAAATGACCGTCAATACGGGCATCTAATTCCATTAAAAGTTGGCGAGCCTGTTGCGGTGATATAGTCCGATAGTGGTGGTCTCCTGCTGGTTCTTCATCCATCTCGTCTGCTTTGGCAACAATAAGCTGCAAAGGAGATAAGTGAAGGGAGCCAGGGGGCAGGTATGAATCAGTATGAAGCAGGATAGCTAGAGCTACTTCTTTTGCTTTCTTTGGATGTTCTCCGAGCCTGATTAATAATTTATGAGCTCGTTCTGCCCCTTTTATCGCATGGATATCGTACGCTTTATATAAAGAAAAGTCCCATTTACCATTTTTATACCATGTGTAATGACCAATATCATGTAAAAATGCGCCTTTTGTAGCTAGGTCTGGATCAATTTTTTCGTTAACTGCTAATGAAAAAGCGTGGTAAGCGCAACGAATTGCATGTGCCATTCCTGAGCGTTCTACGTATTTTTGCGTAATGCGATGATCAAATAAATCGACTAGTTTAACCTCTCTCATCTATTCACACTCCTTACTTTTGATGGATCGATATTTTTTTATTACATATGCTATAATGATCAAAAGCATTTGTAAAGGGGAGAAACTTTTGGCAGAAACACATGTATTTACGAAACGTGAAGAAATAGCAAATGCGATTACGCACGGAATTGGCGCTTTACTTAGTATAGCCGCACTTACGTTACTTATTGTTTACTCAAGCTTATATGGAACGGCATGGCATGTGGTTTCATTCACGGTTTATGGTGTAAGTATGTTGCTGCTGTACGTATCGTCAACAATGGTTCATAGTTTCCCACCAGGAAAAGCAAAGGATTTTTTTGAGATCTTAGACCATGCGGCTATTTACGTCTTTATTGCCGGATCTTATACACCGATCTTTCTTATATTGGTTGGCGGTGGATTAGGTTGGACTTTGTTTGGAATTGTCTGGGGCTTAACGGTTGTCGGGATTTTATTTAAAATCTTTTTTGTAAAAAGGTTTTTAATTGTATCGACGTTGTTGTACTTAGCAATGGGCTGGCTCGCTTTATTTGCTATTGGTCCCATTATTAACGCCCTATCGACAGCTGGGTTGTGGTTTCTTTTTATCGGGGGACTTTTTTATTCTGTTGGAACGATTTTTTACATGTGGCGTGGATTTCATTACCATCATATGGTATGGCATTTGTTTGTAATTGCAGGCTCTATTTTTCATTTCTTTCTCGTATTTTATTACATCTTACCTGTTAACGTCTAAAAGATGCTTAACGGGTTTTTTTATGGTCACAATGATGTTTATCAAAAAAACGGTAAAAAGCGAAGTGGCAGGCTTTTGTGAAAAAAGGAAGCTTTTTCAAAAAAAAGCTCGACTTTTTTTTGTTTTTGATGGCAAAAGAAGTAAAATGAAGGTATAATTTATGTCGAGGAGGCTCGTTATTTGTATATATCTTTAAAAGAATTAGCAGAGTTCCTTGGAGTAACTGAATCGTATATTAGACAGCAGCTTTTAGTTGGAAATATAATGGGTGTTTTTGATGGAGAAAGGTGGCTTGTTAATAAATCGCAATTTACGATACATAAACAACAGCTGGAAGCCAAACGAAAACAACTGTTAAAAGATGACGAAGAACTCATTCCAGATGACTGGGATGCGAAAGATGAAGATTAATTTGATATAAGGGTGTGACTGTATGAAAAAAATAGTAATGGGTGGGCTAAGTGCCTTTGCTTTTAGCGCTGCGTTGGTTTTAACACCAGCTACAGAGGTGGCTAATGCTGAGACAAGTTCAGGGCAGCTTGTTTTGTCTCATGCGCCAAAAATGATCAGTCAAAATACGTATGAAACACCAACGAGTTCGGCGCGTTTTGTTTATCAGTCTGGCTATCATTTTGATTATCCTGAAGATGGAGTTAGAGGTATTTTCTTAACCGCTCACTCAGCCGGAGGTTCTCGTTTAAACACTCTAGTAGACTTTGTAAATGATACTGATTTAAATGCAATGGTTATTGATATTAAGGATGATTATGGAAATATTACGTATATGCCTGATGAGGACTCTCCTTTTTATGATATCGCCAAAAACTATATTGATGACCCCGCAGCAATGATGGATGTACTTGAAGAAAATGACATCTATCCAATTGCAAGAATCGTTGTATTTAAGGATTCCGTTCTTGCTAAAGAACGACCAGACTTATCTTTCCAAGAAAATGGTGAGGTCTGGACGAACCGTAGAGGCGATGCCTTCGTCAATCCATTTCTTGAAGAAGTATGGGAATACAATACGCAAGTAGCAATTGAAGCAGCGAAAATGGGCTTTAAGGATATTCAATTTGACTATGTTCGTTTTCCAGAAGGATTTATCGGACGAGCTGACCAACTTGTTTACGGCAAAGGCACTTATGGAGACGGAGATGGTGACAATGTAGAAAGTCGTATTGACGCTGTTGCTGACTTTGTTGGATATGCACGTGAAGAGTTACAAGCTTACGGAGTCGATGTATCAGTTGATATTTTTGGAGCTGCGGCTCGAGGTTTTGAAGAAAACGTTGGCCAAGACTTCGTGAAAATTTCTGCGAATGTAGATGTGATTTCTTCCATGCCTTATCCAAGTCACTGGGGTCCGTTTTCAATTGGGAACTTAGATAAACCAGACTTATATCCATATGAAGTAATGGATGAGTACTCACAATTAGAAAATGGTGTTTTAGATGAGCTTGGAGATGACCGACCTGTTTCTAGACCGTGGTTACAGGATTTTACAGCAAGCTATTTAGGATCGGGTAATTACATTCCATACGGTCCAGCGGAAGTTGAAGCTCAAATTAGAGCGCTTTATGATAATGATATTCATGAATTCTTACTCTGGAACGCAGGCAATACGTATACAGAGGGTGTAAACTATAGCAATCCTTAAGTAAAAAAACAGTGTTCTAGGAATTTTCTAGGGCACTGTCTTTTTTTGTTAAGAGGGATAAACCCAACGGTTAATGTTTACATTAACTAAAATAACGGTATAGATAATGGTGTCTAAGAATGTATATGGAGGTTATTATGATGACAACATGGTATGAAAAACTTGCTGAATATTTTCCTGTTGAAGAGATGAAATCTGAAAAGCATATGGAGTTACTCTTGCGAGAGAAAAGCGAAATTTATCACAAGGATGAAAGCAACAAGCATGTATTGATGTACGTTGAAACAGAAGACTTTGTCTTTGTTGACTATTTGTTTGTTTCAAGTGAAGCAAGAGGAGAAGGTCTTGGCCAAAAATTAATTGAGGAATTGAAAAAAAAGAAGAAGCCGATTATACTTGAAGTGGAACCAATTGACTATGAGGATACGGATACAGAAAAGCGTCAGCGTTTTTACGCAAGAGAGGGCTTTAATCATGCAGTATCAATTGGTTATCGTCGACGTTCTCTAGCGACGAATAAAGTGACGGAGTTAGAAATCCTCTATTGGTCGCCAGAGAACGAAGATGAGCATAGTATTTATGAAAAAATGAAGCATACGTATGAAGTGATACATACGTATAAAGATAAAGACTTATATGGTCAGTCATATGAGGCTGTGGAAGACGTGCTGACGCTTAACAGTGAGCAGGAAGGATCGACTAAACCATAAGTTGAGGTGGTGTGCGTGATGAAACAGAAGAATAAGGTAAAACAAAGAAAAAAACGCAGAATTTGGGAAGATGTTCTAAAGAAAAGATTAGACAACTGGAAAAAACGCCGATCAGATCAAAATCCTTATCCGCAATCACGCAAGAGCATCGCTTAAAACTTTACTCAAAAGAGTAAAGTTTTTTTTGAAGATAGGTTTAACGGGTTTAAGGTGGGGGTATATAAACACAGAAAGCAAAACGAATTCATGTACTTTCCCACATTTTTTGTTTAATCTTTGTATAAGTTTAATCGTTATACACTATACAACAATTAGACAAACTTGTATAATAAGAATGTGATTAAGTGAACGAATACCTATAAACTGATTTGGATAAAGGAGAGGTTCAATAAGATGGTCACACTACTAACATCCCCTAGTTGTACATCTTGTAGAAAAGCAAAAGCATGGTTGGAAGAGCACGATATTCCATTTGAGGAGCGCAATATTTTTGCAGCACCACTCTCTGTAGAAGAAGTAAAGCATGTCGTACGAATGACTGAGGATGGTACGGATGAAATTATTTCAACTCGTTCTAAAGTATTCCAAGAGCTTGACGTTGAATTAGAGTCATTACCTCTTCAAAAACTGTTTACGATTATTAGTGAAAATCCAGGGTTGCTGCGTCGTCCAATTATATTTGATGAAAAACGACTGCAGGTTGGTTATAATGATGCAGAAATTCGACGCTTTTTACCAAGAAAAGTTCGTACATTCCAATTACAAGAAGCACAACGTCTTGTAAATTAAATTCAAACCTTCTGTAGTCAATACAGGAGGTTTTTTTACCTCTTGACATTCGTTGTTCATTAAGGGAAAATAATAAATTACATTAAAGATTTTTCGAATCATGCAGATTTATTTCATTTTGCTCTGATTTATCATACAATGGTAATAGAAGAGTTGAGCTCACTGTTTCCTGGTAAGATATAGGCTTAACAGATTATAGGAGGGGGAGCGATTATGGAGATCGAAAGAGTTAATGATACAACGATTCGGTTTTTTATTACGTATAAAGATATCGAAGAGCGTGGGTTTGAACGTGAAGAGATCTGGTACAATCGTGAGAGAGGCGAAGAACTTTTTTACGACATGATGAATGAAGCCAGTGATCGTGATGACTTCGAGCTAGATGGTCCCCTATGGATTCAAGTACATGCTCACGATAAAGGGTTAGAAATTCTTGTTACACGAGGTCAACTATCTGATGGAAATATGAAATTAGAAATTCCTGTAAACGATGAAGTCGATACAGTTGATGAAAAAGATAATTCTTCTGAAGATGATAATAGCCGCTCAGAACAACCTTACGATCATTTAGAGTTAATTGTCGGGTTTAAAGAGCTGGAAGATATGATTGCACTAAGTCATAGTGTTCAACCAGAATATGTTGAGAACTCTCTCTATCATTATGAAGGTCGTTACTATTTGTATATTTACTTTAATAATGATGAATACACAGAAGATGAGCAAGATAATTTGCTTAGCCGCATGCTAGAGTTTGGCTATGAATCCGAATTAACGATTCACCGTTTGCAAGAGTACGGTAAAGTAATTATGGAGTCTGATGCAATCAAGAAAACTAAACAAACGTTTAAAGCGTAATGTTTAAACGAGACTGATCCAATGTGATTAGTCTTTTTTTATTTTAAAGGAGCTTCCTTATTTTTAGCGAAATTAATTATACAATCTACAGAAAAAGAGGTGAAAAATGAAAAAAGCGATGAAGGCAAATAAGACGATTGTTACCTTTCTTGAAGAAAGAGGTGAGTCGGAGTGGAGAGAATGGAGGGATAATGAAAAATTTTATTGTATTGATTGTCAAGCAGAAGTGCTATTACGATTAGGAAACAAACGAAAATGGCATTTCGCTCATAAGAAAAAAACGGTGTGCAAAGGCAGTCACAATGGTGAAACAGAGAAACATCAGAAAGGAAAAACCGACTTATATCATTTTTTTCAAAAGGATCATATTGTAGAATTAGAATCTTATATACCATTAACAAAACAGCGTCCAGATATTCTTATTAAAGATAAGCAGATGTTAGCTGTAGAGTACCAGTGTGCGACGATCGAAACAGCAACAATTTTTGATCGGAATACACGTTACCAATCAGCTGGGATTAACGCAATTTGGATACTGGGAGGAAACCGATTAAAACGTCAAAGCACTTACTTATTTAAACTTCATGGTTTTGAGTGGCATGCTTTACAAACGTACAAAAATGAATCCTATCTAATTTATTATGACTCAGAGGATAAATTATTCTGTACATTACGTCATATTACAGCTTTACAATCAGATCTTATCCTTGCTCATCTAATAGAAAGACCAATTGCTCAAGCTTCGTTTTCCATCCTTCATAAACCTGAACCGCTAAATGCCTCCTTTCATCAAGCATATAAACAATACCGGATAAAAACGGTGGTCAATATCCTTCTTTCAAATCGAAAATTCCAATTCTATCTATACAAACAGAATAGAAGAGAACTACCTCTCTTATCAGGCTGGCCAATTCCAGCGCAAAAGTATATACAACTATCCCCCTTTATATGGCAAAGTTTTTTCCTCTTGCAATTTCTTCAGCACATTCCACTAACGCAATCCATTTCCTTCAACAGCATTCGATCGGGCTTAGTTACGGTTATGAGTAAACAATTACACCCTATTAAGCCTTTTTGCTCCTATCAAAAAGTCATCAATCAAGCAGCAAAACAATATCTTGATCTCCTGTGTACGTTTCAAATTTTTAAGCGACAAGACAATCAAACGTATAAACGAGTTTGTTCAATCGATAGAATTTCGATAAGCGAAGATAATTTGATTAAGCTTTGGCATACAACGATACATTTTTAAGAAAAATTGTTATGATAATTAAGAACCTTTAAAGGAGGATGACAAATGAGTCAAGAAGAAGTGAAAAAACGTAGTGAGATTCAACCGGAATCAAAATGGGATGTCGAATCTGTATTTATTGATGATGAAGCATGGCATAAAGCCAGTCAAGAATTCCAAATTAAAGTTGAAACCTTTGAACAACAAGTTAAAGGGAAAATTGCACAATCTGCAGCTGAACTAACAGATGCATTAGCGTTCAGAGACCAACTATCTGTTGATCTTGGCAAAATTTATGTATATGCGCGGTTGAAGATGGATGAGGACGCGACTAATTCGTTTTATCAGTCGCTGTTTGAAAAAGCAGAAAAACTACGAATTTCTTTTAATAAACATCTATCTTTTTTTGAACCTGAATTATTAGCGGTGGAAACGAAACAATTACAGGTTTTTATGAACGAAGATGAACGGTTACAAGGGTATCGTACATACTTCGATGTTCTTCAGATGAAAAAAGAACATATTCTAACTGAAGAAGGTGAACAACTCTTATCTAGATTGCAAGAACCTTTTGGAGTGGCGACTAATGCGTTTACGCTATTTTCGAACGCTGATTTAAAATTTCCAGCAATTACTGGAGAAAACGGTGAAAGTTTGTCTGTAACCCAAGGTCGCTTTGTAACACTGCTGAGTAATCCTAATAGAAAGATCCGTAAGCAAGCGTATGAGTCTGTTTACAATACGTATAAACAATTTAGTAATACACTCGCTGCGCTATTAAGCGGAGAAGTGAAGGGGAAGAGTTTTACAGCTTCAATGAGAGGATTTGCACGTGCACGCGAAGCCGCTTTAAAAACCAATCAAATTCCTGAACGTGTTTACGATCAGTTGGTTGAAACAGTTAATGAGCATCTTCCATTGTTACATCGTTATATGAGGCTTCGAAAAAAACTACTAGGTCTTGAACAGCTAGAAATGTATGATTTGTATGTACCCATCATAAAAGATACGGATTTGCCATTTCGGTATGACGAAGCAAAGGAGACACTAATTGAAGCGGTAAAGCCTTTGGGTGAAGAGTATGTATCAATTGTAAAAAAAGGATTTGAAGAAGGTTGGGTTGATATTTATGAGAACGAAGGGAAACGGAGCGGTGCTTATTCTTCTGGTTCCTATGCTACAAAACCATTTATTTTAATGAATTGGCAAGATACACACGACAGTCTATCTACGCTTGCTCATGAATTTGGTCACAGTGTTCATAGCTACTACACAAGAAAATATCAGCCGAGTGTTTATGGATACTATACGATTTTTCTCGCTGAAGTTGCTTCGACATTAAATGAAGCATTGTTACATGATTATTTAATCAAGCGGGAATCGGACAAAAACAAAAAGCTGTACTTATTAAACCAATATTTAGAAGGAATACGAACGACGGTTTTTCGGCAAACGATGTTTGCTGAATTTGAGCACTTCTTATATAAGCAATATGAGAGTGGTGGTACCTTAACTCAAGAAACGATATCCAATGAATACCATAAATTAAATAAAAAGTACTACGGTGAAGATGTTCATTCTGATGAACTAATCTCGTATGAATGGGCTAGGATTCCTCATTTTTATATGAACTATTATGTGTATCAGTACGCAACTGGTTATAGCGCTGCTCAAGCTTTAAGTAAACAAGTGCTAAGTGGAGAAGACTCAGCAGCGGATCGATTTATTACATTTTTAAAATCAGGCATTTCCGATAAACCGATTGAGTTGTTGAGAAAAGCGGGTGTCGATATGGAAACAAAACAGCCTGTTGAAGACACGATGACAGTATTTGAAGAAACATTAAACCAAATGGAAGCGCTCCTTGGCGAAGAGTAGCTCAGTTTTTGTATGAACGAGAGCGATACCCTCTAAAGCGTTGTTTTTTGCGAATGGGAGAAAACAATAAAATCGTTGAACTCATTAATAAAGGAATGGATAACCAAAATGGAACGAGATGGAGCAAACTCATAATGTATAAATAAAACGCTCCACATAAGAAAACCAATCGAATAATTATCGCTCGCTTTTTCAATGGATAAGCACTCCCTTTCACTAAAAGGTATGAATGAGACACAAAAATATGAGCAAATTGAAATAAATCTCGTGAACGTTTTATGAAAAGGTTGATTCATCTATATGATTTAAGGTATGATAAGTAGTGCAACTCACATTTCCTTCGTATAATAGAAAAGGCTACCCATTGGGTAGCCTTTTTTGGTATTATTTAAGCAATCCATTTCCAAAAAGTTCCGTATTTGAAGGGGACTGCCTCAACTTTTTGCTGCAACATCAGTGATTTTAATTTCCGCTCAACTTCCTCATTTGTAATATCTAAGACTGTCGCGATTTCCGTCGTAGCTAAAAAACCGTAGTGTTGCAAAAAAGCTTCTAACTCGGGATGGGAAGCTTTTTCAGGTTTAAAGCCAAGCATGTCTTCAAGTAGCTGGACGTAAATATGGTACGGATACTGACCTGAAACCTTAATGCCTGCTTCGTCTGAATTACCATTAAAAAACACGAATGTAGGAACGGCTTCAACATCCATCTCTGATGTTGTTTGAATGTCACACTGCAATGCCTTTGTAGCGCTTGCTGAATGGAAATCAGAATCGAACGCTTCTAAATCAAGGTTTGCCTCTTCAGCACACTGCTTTAAAACTTGCTCATCGGTAATATTACGTTTCATTAGAAATAATGATTCTCTTAGTTTACGTAAAAAACGATGTCCGGCACGTGGTCCTTGTAGTTCTGCTGCTTTAATCGCTAGAAAAGCGCTGTATGGCTTTAATTTTTCTGTTCGATTAAACTCAACATTTCCAGCACAGCACATGTTTGAATCCGATAAGTGACCTTTGTTTATTTTCTTTTTAGATGGTAGATCGCAAGCGTTCCATATGGACAGCTTTCCTGCAAGTAAAACACGTATTTTAAACAAATGTCCGTATTCAACTTGAAGTTTCTTTATAATCGGTTCAATTGCCCAACAATCGGAACAAAGTGGATCGATAAATGTATATATTTCAATTGGTTTTTTTACCGGCATGTCTTCTCTGGAATCGGATATCCCACAAATGCCAAGTTTTTGATCACATTCTTGCTGTACATGATGCTTGAGGTTCATGGGCCAACTCCTTTCTTTTATCTAGACGTTGTGTGATTGACCATATGATGAGCTGTTAACGTCAAACGGTGCATCATATAATCACGAATGTCACCTGATAAATGTACGTCGTCCATGGCACGCTCCATACATGAGAGCCACGCTTCAGCTTGAACCGTTGTAATTGTAAAAGGCAAATGACGTGCCCTTAATCGAGGGTGACCAAATTCTTCTGTATACAACGGCGGTCCGCCAAAAAACTGGGTTAAAAAATTCTTTTGTTTATATGCGGTTTGAGTTAAATCGTCTGGAAATAAGTGGCGGACATCATCATGCTCTTTGATATACGTATAAAATCGATCAACTAACTGATCAAGTACCTGCTGACCGCCCAATGCTTCAAGTGGGCTTACTTCATTATTACTCGGCACAAAAATGTCTCTCCTTTATTGTTTACCTATCCTTATTGTAGCAACGTTTTTCAAGTTCAGCAAATAATGTGTTTGCAATTAAAAAAAGTAGGGAATTGTTATTGTCGAAATTACCAACTTCTTGATAAAATAATAAGAAGAAAGTGAAAATAGGAGGAAACAATGGATATAAAATTTTGGCCAATGACGTCAGTAGCTTCTTCGGCAATAAATCATATGCCTAGTCGTAACGCAATTGAGTCATTTCAACCTTATTTACTGGATGCAATGAAAAGCTCAACAGCAAATCAGCAAAACGCTCTTTCCCTGCCGTTTTTATTACCTTTGTTAACGCACTCTTCCTTTGCTACAGAGCCGTCTCAACAGGTTGTACAGGCTACTAAAATAAAAACGCAAGCCCAATCAGAACATGTTACTACAGACCAGAGAGCACAGAAATTTATGCCTCTAATTAATCAAATTGCTGCTGAACACGGAGTTGATCCAAAACTCATTTACGCCATCATTAAGCACGAATCGAATTTTAATGAAAGCGTTGTGAGTTCTGCTGGGGCAAGTGGACTTATGCAATTAATGCCTGGAACTGCGCGAGGACTTGGTGTAACATCTATTTTTGACCCTGAACAAAACATTCGTGGAGGGGTTCGATATATTAAGCAAATGCTAAATCGATATAATGGAGATGTCTCTCTTGCACTTGCCGCGTATAATGCTGGGCCTGGAAATGTTGATAAGCACGGAGGAATTCCACCTTTTAAAGAAACTCAAGCTTATGTGCCACGAGTGATGAATACATATCGAAATGCATAAAACCAAGCGCATGCTTTACATGCGCTTGGTTTGATTTTTCTTTATGAATGTTGCTTCATAAAAGCGAGCGATTTTACTTTTAGCAGGAGTTGGTTTTATATGTAGCTCTGTTAATAGCGAAGTAAGAACTGTTTGTGCGTGTGCCATTGAATATCCTTCATATTCAACTTCATAATCCTCTATGTCTCCATACTCGCTATGATCTAAGAAAAGTGTGCCTTCTTTATATGGCGTTTCCATTCGGTTTGTTGTCAATTTTCCAAAGCATTCAATGAATTGGTCTGAACCAATTAATGAAGCAACTTCCTCGCTTAAATCACCTATTGGTAAAACATTTGTCGTATAAATTCTTTTCGCAACGTCCCTATCAATCGTTTGATTAAACTCTTCTAGACCATCGTCTGTCGGCTTTTTTAGTGTAAGTTCAATATGGCTTTCTTTATAACGAATGCGTAGAGCTGCGCCGGCTTTCTTTAAGCGAAATTGAGGTGTATCGAAATAATCATTTTGTTGGGAAAGGCTAGACGTTAACTGAAAGACTTGTTTAATCTTATAGAAATCATCTTTTGTAAGAAGTGACTTAGCTTCATATTCCATTTCTCTTATCATAATTACTCCTTATTGCTGTATTTGTTTCCATTATACGAACTATGGTCAGCTTGTGCAAAGTGTAGGTTTCATTCGTTATTTATGATAAAATATAACCGACATGAAGCAAACTTTGGGGGAACTAATGAATCAAATTAAGGTAGAATCAATCGATGTAAATATAGAAGTTAGTAACATACACTTGAGTGTTGAACTGAATGAACAACAAGCTTTTGAACTTCAAGCTGGTGAACGGATGTTGGTTGATTCAGATCAATTTGCGTTTCTTTATATTGTTGAAGATCAAGATGGGTTTCATTCTCTAAGATTTGAGAAAGACTGTTGGCCAGCTTTAAAGGAAGGTTATTTAAACAGAACTGCTTTTTATGCCGTATTAAATGAACATACGCGTCTGGCTCTCGCAAACCTTAATGAAGAGCTTGATTTTTTGTTAGAGAATATCCAAGGCAATGGAAATTATGGCGAAGCGTTTGAAGAGGCAGTCAAAGCTATATTTTAGTTGTGAAAAGTAGGTGGAAGCATGGATTGGGACTCTTTCTTAACACCGTATAAGCAGGCTGTTGATGAATTAAAGGTGAAATTAAGGGGAATTCGCGAACAGTACCAAAAAACATCGTTACATACACCAATTGAATTCGTTACGGGACGAGTAAAGCCGGTTTCAAGTATTTTGAACAAAGCCGAAAGAAAACAAATTCCGCTTAATCGACTTGACGCGGAAATGCAAGATCTAGCAGGTGTTCGCATTGTTACACAATTTGTTGAGGATATTGAAACGGTCATTGAACTCGTTAAAACGAGGACTGATTTCGAGATTGTTTCGGAACGCGATTATATTCTTCAGAAAAAGCAAAGTGGTTATCGTTCTTATCATTTAGTATTACGCTATCCTGTTCATACGATTGAAGGAGAACAAAAGATTTTAGTTGAACTTCAAATACGAACGCTTTCAATGAACTTTTGGGCAACGATTGAACATTCCTTGCGTTACAAATATAGTGGAGAAATTCCAGAGGATATTAACATGCGCTTACAACGAGCTTCAGAGGCGGCATTTTGGCTAGACGAAGAAATGTCGATTATTCGTGATGAGGTACAAGAAGCGCAACGAATTATTACTGCTAAACAAAGGCAGAGCCGTAGTTAAGAAAGGCGGAATTGGATTGAAATTTACCGTAACTTCTCGAGGAGATACACATTCGGATCAATTATGCGAGATGATTAAAAAGGAATTGCAGCTGGGCGAGCTTGTTTTTGATGAAGAAGCCCCTGATATTGTCATAACGGTAGGTGGAGACGGGACACTACTCGAAGCGTTCCATGTTTATGCTCATCGACTAGAAGAGACTGCTTTTGTAGGAATACATACTGGTCATCTCGGTTTTTATGCTGACTGGGTTCCGGAAGAAGTGGAGCATTTGGTTACGCATATTATTAAAACACCTTATCAAATTGTTGAATATCCATTATTAGAAGTTGTTATTCGCTATCGTGATGGAAGAGCTTCAAAAAGGCATCTTGCTTTAAATGAATGTACGGTGAAAAGCACAGAGGGATCGCTTGTATGCAATGTTGAAATTAAAGGAGAAACATTCGAGACATTCCGGGGAGATGGATTGTGTATGTCTACGCCATCAGGAAGTACCGCCTATAATAAAGCGTTGGGCGGAGCGATCCTTCACCCATCACTCGCTTCCATGCAACTTTCTGAAATGGCTTCTATTAATAATCGTGTTTACCGTACGCTCGGTTCACCGCTTGTACTGCCTCAACATCACACATGTTTGTTGAAATTGTTAAATGATGTATCTGTCCAAGTGACAATTGATCACTTTAATATCCCGAATTATGATGAGAATGTCGATACGATTCAATGCCGAGTGGCTGAAGAAAAAGTTCGATTTGCTCGCTTTCGACCTTTTCCTTTTTGGAAACGAGTGAAGGAGTCATTTATAAGTGAATAGGAGAGAATTTAAATGGCGTGTAGATAAATTGGAAGAAGAACTGATCCTACGCGCTTTTTTGCATGAAAAAAAGGGGGTCTCCAAAAGGTTGCTAGCTGCGGTAAAGTACAGAGGTGGAGCACTTGCTGTAAATGGGCAGGCCGTAACCGTCAGACATCAGCTGCAAATAGGAGATGAGGTTACGCTAAAATTACCACCGGAAAATCAAAGTGAACTCATTCTTCCTGAGAACATTGATTTACAAATTTGTTACGAGGATTTAGACTTGCTCATCATTAATAAGCCTGCGCAAATGGCAACAATGCCTTCCATGAACCATCCAAGGCAGACACTGGCAAATGCTGTTTTATTTTACTATAAAGAGACAGGAACGGAAGCGACGTTTCATGCGGTTAATCGACTTGATCGGGGCACAAGTGGCTTGCTAATCATTGCGAAACATCGCTATGCGCATGATTTACTCTCTCAGGCGCAGCAGACAGGACGACTGACGCGCACGTATCAAGCGCTTGTTGCGGGCACGTTAATGGATGAAGGGATCTTTAATGCGCCGATTGGACGGAAACCGACGAGTATTATTGAAAGAATGGTGCGAGAGGATGGGAAAAAAGCCGTAACTCTATATAAATCGCTTGCTTCTTCCGAAGGGTATTCGTTAGTCGAACTCTCATTAAAAACAGGAAGAACCCATCAGATTCGTGTTCACTTATCGGGCGCTGGCTTTCCATTGCTTGGAGACGAATTGTATGGAGGCGATCGCTCGCTTCTAGATCATCAGGCACTCCACTGTAACAGAGTGAAATTACAACATCCCTTTACTAACGAGCCTCTTGTAATTGAATGTAAGTCACCGAGCAGTTGGACACCAATTATTCGCCGAATGAATCTTACGTAAAAAGGTTAGTGATCTCGCTAAGTTTATATGATAAACTATTAGTACCAGATAATAAATTGGAGGGTCTTCAGATGAAAACAATTGATTTAACAAATCGAACCTACGTTGTTATGGGTGTTGCAAATAAACGAAGTATTGCTTGGGCAATCGCACGTTCTTTAGCAGATGCTGGCGCGCGATTAATTTTTACATATGCTGGAGAGCGACTTGAGAAAAATGTCCGGACTCTTGCGGAAACACTTAATGGCGATCATCTTGTGCTTCCATGTGATATAACGGATGATGCTGAGATTGAATCAACGTTTGCAGAAATAAGACAGCAAGTTGGAGTTATACACGGTCTTGCTCACTGTATTGCATTTGCGAACAAGGAAGAACTTGAAGGTGAATATTTAAACGTTACGCGTGATGGTTATTTATTAGCGCAAAACGTAAGCGCCTATTCTTTTACGGGGGTATGTAAAGCTGCTAGACCTTTAATGTCTGAGGGTGGCAGTATTATAACAATGACCTACCTTGGCGGTGAGCGCGTTGTGAAAAATTACAATGTGATGGGTGTTGCCAAAGCAGCGCTTGATGCGAGCGTTATGTATTTAGCAAACGATTTAGGTAAAGATGGAATTCGAGTAAATGCAATCTCTGCAGGACCGATTCGAACATTGGCTGCCAAGGGAATTGGCGGGTTTAATGATGTCTTAAAAGAAATTGAAGAAAAGTCTCCACTTCGTAAAACAACAACGCAAGAAGAGGTAGGCGATACGGCACTCTTCTTAGTAAGTGATTTAGCAAGAGGGATTACCGGTGAAATTATGCATGTAGATGGCGGTTACAATAAATTATCTTTATCCTAATACTTGTTTGAAAGCATAGTGCGTATGTCACTGTGCTTTTTTTGATTTTTGAACGCTACATAAGACACTCACCTACCTCATACATATGTAAAAGAGGAGGTGGCGGTATTCTTACCTTATTTCACTGGTTTTTACTTGTTTTAGCAGCGGGACGATTAACAAGGTTAATTGTGACAGACGATATTATGGAGTGGCTTCGAAAACCTTTTCTTGAGTGGCGAGAAGAGGATGATATCTTGTATGCTTACCCGAAAGGAAAAGGGCTTCAAAAATTTATTGGAGAATTGCTTTCTTGTTATTGGTGTGCCGGGATTTGGGTGGCTGCTTTTTTGTTAACTGGCTTTCTGTTATGGCCTGTTCTTTTTGTTCCATTTGTCGTTTTTTTAAGCATCGCCTACGGTGCCTCCATTATTGAATCAATCCTGAGAAGAGGATAATGCCTACCTTACTTATTCATCACAATGGTGGTGGAGGTGTAGAACAGTTTTTAAAAGGCAAGCTGACAAATCACGCGTATCAGCTTTACAAACAAGGAGAACACTTTATTTTGGTTGGGCCAGCTGCTCGTGCTCAAGCCTTCACATCTTTTCGATCTCTTGTAACTCGTTTATACTTGCTTGGAATTACGGACGTTTTAATTCATCATTTGTGGGGGCATAAGCTTGATGATGTGGAGGCTTTACTTGGTACATTGAATTGTCCCTACTCCATATATTTGCATGATCATTACGCATGCTGCCCTCTTCTATTCTTTGTAACGAGTGAAAATCGCTATTGTGGAATGGAGCTTGATCCAGATTCATGTGATCAATGTGTAAGTTTAGCAACTGGGAATCATATGAGAAGAATAACAACTAAACCAAACCAATCTGTTCGAGAGTGGCGAAGTGAATTTCTTTCCTTATACAAAAAAGCAGAATCGATCATTGCACCTAGTCAATCAACAAGAGAGAATTATTTGCGCTATTTCCCTGAACTTACCATTAAAGTTGAGCCTCATCATGTAGCTAATTTATTTCCGAAAGCAAAAGCGGATTATAGCCACACCGATTTGCACGTTGCCATCATTGGAAATGTTTTTGCGCATAAGGGTGAACAACCATTAGCTGAGTTGTTACATCTAACGCAGAACAAGCCTGTCCGTTTCTTTTCATATGGAAAGATAGCACCGTCTTTACAAAAATACAAAAACATTATTGAAAGAGGAAGTTACAGTCAGGATGTTTTAGGGGCATATTTGCGAAACGACGAGATTGATTTAGTTTGTATACCGTCGTTTTGTCCAGAAACGTTTTCGTTTACAACTCATGAGTCACTGCAATTAGGTTATCCCGTTCTTTGTTTTCGGTTAGGAGCACAAGCGGAAGCGGTGATGAAGAATAATGCAGGCTGGACCGTTAGACCTTTCACGGGTGAAGCTTTATTTAAAAAAGTGATGAGTTTAACAACTGACTTGAATCAAATTAAAATTAAAAAAGAGGAGATGAGCTCTCATTTTAACAAATGAGAGCTCATCTCCTTCACTATTCTGTCGGCTCGTTTTTGAAAGGAATCTCGATTGCTTACAGTCTCGTATCCAGCTAAGGCAACTTTGTTACGCCAAGTTTCGTTTGACAAAGCACACTGAATGGCTTCAAGGCATTGATTGTGAGTGGAGAAAGTGGATAAGCTCTCTTTTTGAAAAAAGGTGTGAATGTCGGGTTTCCATTCAGTTAGTTGAAAAGACTGGCAAGCAGCAATTTCAAATGTTCGATTATTTATGCTTTGTCCAGTCAGAACGCTCTCATTTTCTTTTAGTGTTGCTGGTCGATACGTATTTAATACGACCTTGCTTCGTCTGTATAATGCACCTGTTTCTTTAGGTGGAAGCCATGTAGCGATGTGTTCCGCCTGTTTTGGCAGCTGGTCTTTTTGCCAAGGGCCAGCAACGGCAACTTGTATAGGTTGTTTGCTACAGATTAACTCAAGCAGCTTGACTCGATTAGGATAGGGATAGCCAACAAAACAGAGATCATAGGTTGATTGCCCATTCTTTTTTGGGGGGAAATAACTAGATGGATCAAAACCAAGTGGTAAGTGAACCACAGAACCTTTACTCACTTTTTCATAGGTTGAAACGACGCTTAACTCAACAGTGAAAACAAGTTTAGCAAGCGGTAGAATCATTTTTGAAGACTGCAAAAGATAAGGGTCTTCAGTGAACCAGACGGCTAAGGGCGGAAGTCGATCTTCAACGAAACTAGGGTAAAAAGCTTCTTTAATTTCGTTACCTACTAACATAAAGATCCAGTCAATTCGATGCTGATAACAGAATTGCTCTAGATGAACAGGATGTTTGAACGAACGCAACGGTTTTTCTAAAACGGTGGCATGTGATTTAAAGCCATTCACTAAAGCTGTTTCAAAGCTTGGGTAAACGCCGCCGTAAGATGTTTTAAGGAATAATAAGTTCATGAGAGTGTTAACGCAATCGTATTAAGAGAGGGTTTACCTTCTGTTAACTCTGCCCCGTATAGAAAACCATTCAGCTGAAGTGAAATGGATTTTTGCTCCTTTTTCATGGGAATCACAACCTCAAAATCCGGAAATAAAATAGTTGATTGAGGCGGGATTTCATTTATAGGAGATTTTAGCCAAAATTGTCCAGTTTTCTTTGCCTGTTGATCTGCTTTCTCCTCCACAAAACTCCATGATTCCGTTACACCTTCTCTTGATACAGAGTACTGACTTGCTTTGTTTTTAGAACGTTCAATTCGACCAGAAAGATTGGCATACTCTGGTTTATTAAAGGAGAGGCAAATGACCGGCTCTTGAAACGAAAGATCACCACGGTTTTCAATGACAAAATTCCCTTTTATAAGAAACGGCTCATCATCACTTACTTCAAACGGAGCCATAATGGAATAAGTGAAATAGCAATGCATATCAAAAGAAAGGCCAATCGGTTCTTTAACGGGTTCGCTTGAATCCATGTGTTCTTCCTGTTGGATAATTGTTGGTTGTTTTGTTAATTCCTCTAGTCGATCGGTTAGACTATCAATTATTTGATCTTGCTGAAGCAACCGCTTCGTTTTTTCTGTCAGCAATCGTTCTTGTTTTACCACTTCTGAGCGAAAGTGTAGTAGTTTTTGATTCAGCTGAATGAGCTGTTTGTCTGGTGTATTTATTCGGTTATGTGTCATTACGCTATCGCCTCGCTTTATGAATTAGACTATTGATTTATTCTATGTAAGCACCAGCAAATTAAGAAGAAAAAACAAGAGCCGCTTATGGGAGAGCGGCTCTTGTTATCAGTCTTTACCAGCTGTTGATTTTTTTCCAAAGCCTTTTCCTGGAAAAACGATTGGGCACTGTGGTGGAAATTTGTTTTCTTTGCAAATGACATCAGACACAGGGAATTCGTGTCTTGGTTTGCAATAAGCTGCTTCGATCTCTAAACGAACATCTGCAAACACATGAACATCTAAGCAGAAAGAGAAAGAGATATCAAGTTGTGAAAATGTCGCATCACAAACAATTTCTGCGTCACATTGACCAGCAGAAATGAAGGCATCTACTGATGTTCCTTCTGGTGCGCACAAGTAAAACGTTTGAATCGTAGCAAAATCAATTGGACTTGAAGTGACAATTAGATTTCCTAATTCGTCGAGTACATCAACTTCAATTAATCCTTTTGCCAAAACTTTAACCTTCTCTAAGCAAACTTCTTCGCCATTTGGTAAAGTAACTTCTACTTCCGTACGTCCGAATGGGTTCGTTACTTCATTCGTAAGAAGTGAACTTTCAATTACGCGGCAAACCGTTTGGTAGTTTGGAAATGCTTGAAGTAAAGCACATAGTGAACCTGGACCAGGTGTTGGTGAACCGCTACCTGGGAAGAGAGTAGATAAATCGGGCTCTCTAAAGCTAAGCGTTGGTAAATCCACTTGACGTGTAACCCAATCAAACACCTTAGGTACACTAATGCAAACACTGTGTTTTTCATGCTCGTGACTCATGGAGGGACCTCCTTTTATTTTGACCTAAAAGCAAGCTCTCACTTGTAAGCCGCTAGAAGGTGTTCGGACTACTGTATAGTATGACTTGCGTCTAAATATGTGCGGCTTATTTTAAAAACAAAAACAATCGGTCTCGATAAGGCATAGGATAGAGAGAAGAAAAAGAGTGATGAAAGGAAGTGAGCGAGAATGAACTATAAAAAAGCACGACCAGGCTATTTCGTTAATAAGCAGACACAATCAAAGCCTCAGCAAGGCAATAAAAACAGCACAGGATGTTGTTGTGGAAAGAAAAGACCGAATTAATAAAAGACCATTTACCTTATGAAAAGATAAGGTAAATGGTCTTTCTTTCGTTGAACACTTTTTTTCCTATTGAATAGTGTAAGAGAAATAGGCGACTGCGTAGAAGAGCACGCGAAAAAGGGGTTACGTATTGTGAATCCAAAAGTAGCAATTATTGGTTTAGGTTATGTTGGTTTACCATTAGCGATGTTGTTTGCAGCGAAAGGGTACCAGGTTTTTGGAATTGATCACGATCATAAGAAAGTACAGATGTTAGAAGCGGGTTTATCGTATTTAATGGAAGTATCAAATGAGGAAATCCAGACGTTAACAAACTCCGCTTTTTCAGTATCGACAACATATCAAGCCATTAATGAGGTTGACAGTATTATCCTATGTGTACCAACTCCACTTTCAGAAAGTCAGCTGCCGAATCTTAGCTATGTTCAAACGGCAATCCATGATCTAATACCTTTTATGAAGGAAAATCAACTTGTTGTACTTGAAAGCTCTACTTATCCAGGTTCAACGGAGGAGGTAGTGGTTCCATTATTTAAACGTGCAGGTTTTATTGCAGGAAAGTCAATCGCAATTGGCTATTCTCCTGAGCGAATTGATCCTGGTAATGCGCACTATCGACTCGAAAATATTCCTAAAGTAATTAGTGGAGTGACGTCATCCTGTACAGAAAAAATCATAAATTTGTATAAGCCGATTTTTTCACAACTTGTACCTGTTTCATCTCCAAAAGTTGCTGAGATGGCTAAAATGCTTGAAAATGCCCAGCGGTTCGTAAACCTTACTTTTATGAATGAAATGGCCAGAGTTTGTCACGAATTAGATCTTAACATTTGGGAAGTGATAGAAGCTACGGAAACGAAACCGTATGGGTATTTTCCTTGTAAACCAGGTCCGGGGGTAGGTGGGCATTGCATCCCTGTAGATCCTCTTTATTTAAAATGGAAAGCCAACCAAGCTGGTTGTTTAACTGAATTTATTGATCTCGCAAAGAAAATAAATGACGATCAGCCTTCCTATTTAGTTGAGCGAATTAAAGCTTTGCTCCCACCAGAACAAGGATCTACGGTTTTGTTACTTGGGTTAACGTATAAAGGCGATAGCAATGATCTTCGCGAGTCGGTAGGGCCAATTCTTGCTAAAACACTGGTTGATGAAGGTTTTATTGTTGATGTTTATGATCCGTTTGTGGAAGAGGTAAACCTTGGTACTGTAACAATAAAGTCCACACCTTTTACTACATCCTCATTAAGAAAATATGATTTAGTTGTTTTAGTGACGGATCATTCCAGCTTTCCATATGAAGAGATAGCGAGTGAAAGTAAGCTTGTTTTTGATACAAGGAATTGTTTTAAAAATGGGGTTAGTCATATCCATAAATTGTAGGGGGAGTTTGATGAAGGTCTTTATAACGGGTGGCCTAGGTTTTATTGGTTCCCACTTAACTACGTATTTGTTGGAACAAGGAGAAGAGATTCGTGTTATTGATCAAATTGAAAATGACTCTCTAACAGAACAGTTCTCCTGCTATCCAACGTACACTCAAGTTACAGGACTTGTCGAAGCGGAGAATGTGATGGAGGAGCATATTGCTTGGTGTGATGTCGTTATACACTTAGCGGCAACGTTAGGCGTGCGTACTTGTGTTGAAGATCCCACAAAGATTATTGAAGGGAATTTATTTCCTACTTTAACTATTCTCAAATTAGCAAAGGCCCATAATAAAAAAGTTGTGTTTGCGTCTACTTCTGAAGTATATGGCAAAAGTGAAGACTTGCCTTTTAAAGAATCAGGAAACCGGCTGCTTGGAGCGACCTCAACGCATCGCTGGTGTTATTCCTCTGTTAAAGCACTGGAAGAGCATCTCTTTCTAGCTGCTTTTAAAGAAGGGCTACCTGTCACAATAGTCCGCTATTTTAATGCTTACGGAGCACGGGCAAAAGCAGGAATGTACGGAGGGGTTGTTCCAAAATTTATTACTGCCGCGCTGCACGGTCAACCACTTACTATTTATGGAGATGGAAAGCAAAGTCGTTGCTTTACGTATGTCTTGGATTCAGTAAAGGCAACGACTAAAGCGATTGCAAATCATTGCGATGGCCAAATTATTAATATTGGTTCAAGCCGTGAATTAACAATAAACGAGTTGGCCAAGAAAGTTATTGAGTTAACAGGAAGTAATTCACCTATTTGCTACGTACCACATGAAGAGGCATTTGGAGAAGGTTTTGAAGATATGCAAACGCGAATTCCATCAACCTCGAAAATGGAACAATTACTTAATATGAAGGCGGATACGGACATTGACGATGGCTTACTTGAAACGATTTCCTGGTATCGTTCACTTCTTTGAACGCGTTTTTATACTGCGGGAAAACCAGCTAGAAGTTTCATCTTGGTTTTTCTCAGCCTCTTGGTTTTTCTTTGCGGATGTACTTGAATTTATAAAGACGGAGTCGACTGGATCTTCAGCTTCAACCGGTTCAGCAGGTTTTGTTGTGCTATTTTCTTGCACGGGCAATGAGGCCTGAGACTTACTTGAAGTGGGTTCTGATGGTTTTTGATGTTGATTTTCGTTAACGTCAGATTTCGCCTTTAATTCTTCGTAGAGCAAATGTAATTGTTCATTTTCGTTGCTTAACTCATCGATCATGCTGTAGTGATAATCATTTTTATATCGCTCCAGTTCTTTCTTTAATTTGGCGATTTCAGCTTGGGCGTGAATCAATCGTTGTTGGAGCTGAACAGTTGTTAATCGAGTTGTAGGTTGATTCATATATGTCAGTCCTCTCAACATTATTGTTACTTCAACTATATGTTTAACTAAACAGTTTCATGAGTAATAAGAGGAAAGGACGTGTTAAGTTGATTCAGAAATTTAGTCGACAGAACCAAAATCAACAAAGAAGATCACGTAAACCTTTGGAAAGTAAGAAGGTTGCTCGGGACAAAAGATTTACGCTGGCGGTGATTATTCCTGCGATGAACGAAAGTGATACGATTGGAGGCGTCATTGATGAAATTAACCGCTTAGATCCGAATTACTTGGTTGTTGTTGATAATGGATCGACAGACCAAACCGCAGCAATAGCCACAAATAAAGGTGCAAACGTTGTCCATTACCCGTATCCACTTGGAAATGATGTAGGTCGTGCCCTTGGTGCTATTGAAGTAGAAGCTGATATATACCTGTTTACTGATGCAGATATTGCCATTAAAGCAGAAGCGTATTTACCATTTATTAAAGCAATTGAGATGGGTGACGATGTAAGCATTAATTCAATCGATTGGGTAACGTACTATCAAAAAGCTGATTCCATTTCAGCTGGCCGATATTTCCTTAATTATATCCAAAATCGATCTGATTTACGGGCAGAAAATGTATTGACCATTCCACATGCGCTGAGCCAATCCATTATAAAACGTATATCTGCAGCAGTGCTTGTTAACCCTGTACTCGCAAATTCAATTGCGTTGGAACAGACAGAAAAGGTATCTAGCCCAGGAGCAATTGATGTCTTAAGGATGAATAAGGTACGTAAAAATCATTTTGCAAAACCAGATGAAATCATCTCAACTGGGTTGCAGCGAATGCAAGGAGATACGTATGAGGCATTGCATTATGTCTTAACACGTAGCGGTCGATATAGGCAACAAGCGCTAATTGAGCATGATGAAGAAGAAATAAAGCGAATAAAAGCACAGTGGGATAAAGTATGCACCAAAAAACCTGTTTCCCTTGTTATCCATATTGATGAAACCTTCTGTTCGTCAACAAAGCAACTGATCCAAGTGCTTATGGCAAACGAAACGGTTGAATTAGTTCCTGTTGTTTCAAGCGAGTCGACATCATTCATTGCTTGGCTAGAAGAAATAAAACAGCCCCATCTTCTATATCAACTTAAGCAAGGAGAGGGAGCATCCTATCATTTAGGGTCAATCATTGCCCAAGGAGATAATTTGTTGTTTCACAATGCAAATCAAGAATTATCACTTCATCAAGTCGCTCGTTTTATTGAACAGGCGAGTCTGAACCCTAATGCATGTGTTGTAAATAATCAAGAGCATCAGTATACGACATTAGATGAAATGAATAACGTCTTTATTGGGAATCAATTGATCAACATGGCGAATTCAGGACAGAAATTAATCACCTCTGGTTTTGTGCTACCACCTTTTCTAGTTCCTGCTAAACTGCTGGTCGAGAAGCAGCTCCTTCAAGCCCCTGTCAAATTGCAAGTGGAGTTGTTATTGAAAAATCAATTGTTTGTAACAGGACCATCAGTAGACGTGACCTACCCGTTAAGCACAGGAAAACAACAATCCGTGGAAGCTTTATTAGCTGGTTTTTCTTATCTATTCGATCAGACGAATGAACGAGGCTCTTTTACTGATGAGGGAAGGCGAAGAGAGTTAATTCCCTTTACATTACCAGAAGCTTGTATAGAAGAAACAAGGGAATTGATTGTACAAAGAGTTGAAATAAATCAATCTCTATGACAGGCACGGTGACTAGCGGCTGGGCATAAGGTATGTTGTGGAGGTGTCGCTGTTGATTGAAATTAGTTTGTGTATGATTGTTAAAAATGAAGAGGCTGTACTCGGCAGGTGTTTAGAGAGCGTGGCTGACGTAGTGGATGAGATTGTTATTTTGGATACGGGGTCATCGGATCAAACAAAGGAGATTGCCAAACGTTACACAGACAAAGTTTATTCATTTGAATGGGTTAACCATTTTGCCAAAGCACGTAATACTGCGTTCTCATATGCTTCTAAGCCTTATGTGTTATGGCTAGATGCTGATGATATTCTTAAAGAAAAAGACGCAAAGAAATTAAAACAACTAAAATCAACGATACAACCAGAAGTCGATGCGGTTTCAATGGATTACCACCTGGCCTTTGATCAGAATGGAGCAGTAACATCGAGTATTAGACGATTTCGCTTAGTGAAAAAAGAAAATCAATTTAAATGGCATGGAGCTGTGCATGAATACCTAGAAGTCTTTGGACATCTTGAACATAGTGAGATTGCCGTGACGCATCTATCTGTTGACGATGGACATGATTTAACACGCAATCTAGAGATCTATGAAGGTATGAAACAAAACAATCAAGAGTTTACCCCAAGAGATTTGCTTTATTACGCCAATGAATTAACTGATCACCGCAGGTTTGAAGATGCCATAAATTATTACATTAAATTTATTGCATCTGAAAAGGGATGGTCTGAGGATGTTATTCGTGCATGCAATAAGCTAGCGGATTGTTACAGTAATTTAGGTATCAGTGAAAAAGCAAAAGATTGGTCGTTTCGAGCATTAGAATATGGGAAGCCTAAACCTGAAACATGTTGCAGGATTGGCCATATTTATATGGAGAAACAATTATTCTCTGATGCAGTCTACTGGTATGAACAAGCAATTGCAAATAAGGAGGAAAATGCATACTTTCAAAATGTTGCTTGTGAAACTTGGATTCCTCATTTGCAACTTGCCGTTTGTTACGACAAACTTGGATTACACGAAGAAGGTAGCAAACATAATGAATTAGCAGGAACGTTTTTACCGAATGATGAACGCGTTGCATACAATCGGAATTACTTTAAAGACAAATTAGCGCTTCTTAAGGCGGATGATTGACTGGTAGATTTGACTATCATCGGCAATAGTCGAGAAGTCAAATCCAAACTTCTGACCTAATAAGCGCAATTCATAAAAGAACGTTCGTACATTCACATCAGTCGGTACATGAGTAGAAAACTGTTGTCGAACATCATATTCCTGTTGTGGGAATAACGATAAAATGGTTTGTGGTGTAAAGAAACGCAAATGGGTTTTGTCTAGAATACCAGCACTTGTGTAATCAAACCGACCCATTAATAAAGGAAGTAAAGCTTCAGCATGTGAAATATTAGGAATGCTAGCAATGATGGATCCGCCTTGTTTTAAGAAAGTCGCATAGTGCTTCACAATCTTCCACGGATCTTTTAAATGTTCGAGCACATCGGCGAACAATAGAACATCAAATGAATCAGGTTCAAAGGTAGGTAACTCGTTATCTAGATCCAGTACGGATATATGTTCATAGTAGCTTGAAGCCACCTTGGCCATATCTGGGTTGCCTTCGATTCCTGACAAGCGACAGTTCTGACGATTAATTAGCTCCAAGCCTGTAGCGCCCGCTCCACAACCAATGTCCAAAACGCGTTTAGCATCTTTTGGGACCAAGTCAACGAGTTCGGGGCGGGCATGCATGAAATACGTTACATCTATGCCCCATTTTGCAACATACCTTGCTCGATTTTCTAAGTAAGTTTGATTGAAATTTATTTCAGGACTTCCAGTAAATGTAGCATGCCCATGGTGATGTACATGGGTATCAAGTGCAATGGCCAGTTTAAACCCAGCAGAAACTGCTCGCAAGCAATAATCATCATCCTCAAAGGAACCAATAGCAAATTGTTCGTCAAACCCACCGATCTTTTCAATGACTGTACGTTTAACAAGGAGACAGAAGCCAACAAGGCGCAACACATATTTGTGTTGTTGATCGTATTTTTTTCTTCTTTTCTTTGCGTACTCATCTACTTGATCAAGACTTGTATAGGGATCGTCAATTAATTGTGAACCACTTACATAATTACTCATGGGCCCGACCATTCCAATTGTCTTTTCTGAGTGAAGGAGCTTTCTTAAGCGCACAAGCCAATTATCTGTGACGATTGTATCATTATTTAAGAAGAGAATGTCTTCTCCTTTCGCCATTTTTACCCCTTGATTACAGGCTTTAGCAAATCCTTGATTTGTTTGGTTCTCAATAAATGTAATTCGATTCTCTTTGTTCAAATGAGCTTGAGTTCCGTCAGTTGAGCCGTTATCAACAATAATAATTTCGGTTTCAGACAGGTCCGTATGTTTAAACAGACTAGTTAAACATAGCTTTGTCAGTTCTAACTGGTTATACGTAAGGATAACAATACTCGTTTTCATGATTCATCCCTGCCTTTCGTTTGCCAGTCTAGCTATTGTATAAATCATCCTTATCAGTTTATGCAGAGGTAAGTTGTACTAGTCCAGAGGAAAAAGCAGCCTTCATGAAGAAGAGCTGCTTTTTAATAATGGACGCAGAAACCGAGAGGGAAAGCTGCGATTGTCTCTGTAATGAGTAGGAACAGAAAGGAAAACGTTTTTAATAGCTCTTGTGATCGCCACATACATCAGACGGCGTTCCTCTTGTAACGGCTTTTCGTCTCCCTCACGTAAGGCGTCAAGAGCGTATTCATGAGGGATGCTACGATCGACACAACCTAAAATATAGACATAATTAAATTCTAAGCCTTTCGAGCGATGAACGGTCATAAGCTGAATGCCATCTGGAGAAGTTTCGAGTGATGAAGAATGTTTAGCAATAACATGATCTGCATGATTTAAAAAAGCCTCAATCGTTTCAAACTGTTTAGCAATGACCTTAAGCTGTTTAAAATCATCGCTGCCTTTTTCCATCTTATTGCCCTCTTGACCTTGTTTACGCATGGTATCTTTAAACCCAAGCTCATTTTCGATAAATGTTAATGCTTCGTATGGTTTTAATTGTGTTAATTTACGACATTGCATGGGGAGCTCTCTTAATTTCTTTTGTTGAAATGGGAGGAGGTCACTTAGAAATGAAAACGAATCAAGTAACGTGCAGCCACGCTGTTGTTGGATTTGTTTTAATTCAATTTGTTTGTCTTGTCGAATAAATAAAGCTTGCAACAGATCTTGAATAACAATATTGCTGTCCTCATTTAATGAAATTCTAAAAAAAGATAGTGCGCGCCGAATAAGAGGTCTTTCATAAAAGCAATCAGGCTTTTGATCAATAGAAAAGGGAATGTTTGAATCAAGCAATCGTTCTAACAAAGCTCGTACACTTACATTTGTCCTGTAAAGAATCGCTATTTCACTTAATAAGCAACCTTGATTGAGCTTTTGATAAATATCTTCAATCACCATTGTTGCTTCTTCCTCTTCATTCAATGGATAAAAGAACAGTGGTTTATCCTTTGAATCTTCTTGAGCGAGCAGTTGCTTGTCTAAACGGTCTAGGTTCTTCTCAATTACACGCTCTGCAGATGCCACAATCGGATGGGTTGATCGATAGTTTGCACTGAGATGAATGGTTTTAGCAGCTGGATATATAGTAGTAAATAGTTGAATATATTCTGGGTTACTTCCCCTAAAACCATAAATGGATTGGTCGTCATCCCCGACCACACATAAATGTTGATGGGGCTGTGCTAATAATTTGATGATCTCAAATTGGATTTTATTAATATCTTGAAATTCATCAATCGATAAGTAGGTAAACCGTTGTTGATAACGCTCCAATAAATGTCTGCTTTCTTGGAGTAAGTTGAGGCAACCTACTAGAACGTCATCGAAATCAAATAAGGTTAATGCTTCTTTTCGGTCTTCGAAACGTTTATAAAGGCCCAAGCATTTTTCTTCAAACGGTGTTTTTGGAGAAATAGAAGAAGGGAGAAGCATATGATTTTTCCACCAACTAATTTGCGTAAGCGCTTGGTCATACGCAAACGTACTCTCGTCTAGTCCTAATTCAGTTCCTACTTCTTTCAATAGGGATTGGGGCCATTTTAACAAATGGGACATGTCCCATTTTTGCGGGTTAGCATGTTGAAGCATTTGGATAAACAAGCTGTGGAATGTACGGACAAGTAGTTGGTGTGCAACTTTAGTTGTCACTCCTGGATATAAGCGCATTCGTTCACGCATTTCTTTAGCTGCTTTCGCAGTGAACGTTACGAGTGCCATTTGATTAACGGGAATATGTACTTCGGTTAACATATATGCAGCTCGAGCAGTAAGCACACGGGTTTTGCCGCTCCCCGCACCAGCAAGCAAGAGCAGGGGGCCTTGAGTGTGTGTGACTGCTTCCCATTGATTGTGATCAAAAGAGAGGTTTGCATCCAATAACTGCTGACGATAAGGACTATAGCTAGCTTTCTTATTATTTGAGGGAACGAAAGTTGGAATGGAAGAAACAGGATCTGGACTTTTCCATTGATTCTCAACTTGATTAATTTCGGTTCTTCTTGGAAGAATAAAGCCGTGTACTGTTTTTCGGTCTTCCGTCTTTTTTTGCGATTGTTCATATGCTTTCACTTGTTGTTCACAGTCAAATGATGACGTAACTGTATGATGAAAAGAAGGTTCTTCATATATGGAAAAAGTCATTTTTAATGGGTCTCCGCAATGAAGACAAGTGACTGAGCCGCGCCGACTTGCTAAATAGAGCTTGTGCCATTGCTCTCGATCGAATGTTGGTAAATAAACGGGTTGTTTCAAATAAAGTGCTGTTTTCATGAAAGCTCCTTTCAAAACAATATCGTATCAATGAAAGGAACATGCTGCAATAAAAAAGTAGCTAAGTGAGAGGTGAGATATGAACAAGAATCAAAAAAAGAATTGTGAACTTTGTGGAAGAATGAATGTAAAGACAACTGTACATCATCTTCTTCCAAAAGAAGAAGGGGGCTTGTTTGGTCCAACAGCACATCTCTGTATTCCGTGCCATAAGCAAATTCATGCTCTCTATACAAACAAAGAAATTGCAGCGCGTCTAACGACTGTAGAAAACTTAAGAAGAGACGAATCACTGAACAAATTTATAAAATGGATTAGAAAACAGCCTGCAGACACGATACCGAGAACTAAAAAATCAACTATAAGAAAAAAAGGAAAACGGTAGGAGGATTTTGTTTATTGGAGTCGAATGATGTTAGTAGGAAAAACGAGGAGGGATGTGCTTGACTGATATTGAACGAACAAGTAAGGATTTAATAAATGAAGCCATTCTTTTAGGAGCAACAGATATACATTTCATGCCGCTAAAAAATGGTTACCAATGCCGATATCGAGTAGCCGGATCGTTAACAATGGGGAGCTTTTATCAACAAGACATAGCCGAAAAAATGATTAACTACCTTAAATATAGTGTGGGTATGGATATTGGCGAACGTCGTAAATCCCAGAGTAAGTCAATGCTTTATACCCATCAATCTACTTCTTTTACACTTCGATTCTCCACTTTACCTGCATCACCTACTGAAAGCTTAGCTATCCGAATTGCCCCTTTTACATCACCATATTTATTACAATCCTTATCCTTTTTTCAAGCGGATCAATCTCACTTAAGTCGAATTTCACTTTTAAATGAAGGTCTAGTTTTAATAACTGGTGCAACAGGTTCAGGAAAAACAACGACTATTTACGCTTTGTTGGAAGAATTTAAAAAAAGGGATCAAGCAATCATTATTTCAATAGAGGATCCTGTAGAACGTCCGTTAGAAGGTGTTATTCAAATGGAGGTTAATGAAAAAGCAGGCATTACCTTTACTCATGCTCTACAGGCTATTCTTAGGCATGACCCTGATATAATCGTGATTGGAGAGATTCGTGATGAGCAAACTGCGGTATTAGCGATTCAAGCAGCAATGACGGGACATCTAGTGTTAGCAAGTTTACATGCTACTAATGCATTTTTATCGTTTATGCGTTTAACAGAGCTAGGTGTGACCAATGGTTTCGACTGTATTAAAGCTGTTGTACATCAAAAGTTAGCTGTTATTAAAGGAACAACCATGAGGTTTTCAGTCTACGATTGGCTCGTAGGTGATGATTTAGTTCAGGCTATTAAGGGGGTAAAACCAAAAAGGTCAAATTGTACTTCCCTAAAGCGAGCATGGGCAATCAAGGCAATCGACACTGAAGAATGTTTACGATTACTATAATGGATGAAAGGCGTGGCTCCTTGAAAATTAAGAAGAAAATAAGAAGTACAGATGAACATATCCTATTTATAAGACGATTAGGTGAATTGTTGTCTAAAGGTTACGAGATTGAGCAAGCCTTGCGCTTTTTGCATGTCCAAGCATCTAGTAACCTGCAAGCAAATATAGAGTTTATTCGGAATGAGTTAAAAAGAGGTTCAAGTGTTTGTGCTAGCTTAAACAGTCTGAACCTAGCTGGAGAAATTCAATCGTTTATTTATTTTTATGAAGAACAAGGTAGGCTGGCAGAAGGGTTAGTTGAGGCAGCTCACCTTGCCCAAAAAAGAACGATATTAAAAAAACAGTTTCAAAAACTGTTAAGATATCCCGTATTTCTAATCTGGGGAGTTGTGATTGCCTTAATTATAGTGAATCAATTTATTGTTCCACACTTTATATCATTGTTTCAAACCATGCAAAACTCACCCCCATTACTGACACGCCTGTTTTTTTCTTTTTTGTCCATCTTCCCCTATGTAGCACTATTTTTATTCATAGTAGGAGCTATTTGCGCCTATATCATCACCCAAAAATATAAGACAAAATCTGCTCATGAAAAAATGGCAGTTCTATTAAAACTGAACCAATCAAAGATTGTTGTTCAGCAACTTGTTTCTTATTTTTTCTCCATGCAGCTTGGCCGTTTGCTTTCCACCGGTATGACGATACAACAAGCTCTATCCATTTTTGAAAAACAGAATTATTTAGCTTTTTTTCGTCAGGAAGCCTATTATATGAGGACGGCTTTAATGAAAGGTGATGCGCTATTCACTTATATAGGTAATCGAGATTATTATACAAATGAGCTAGCAATTATTGTTGAAAACGGAATGAAAACAGGGAAAGTAGCAGAGGATTTACAGTATTATAGTCAGTGGCTTTTTCAAGAAATTGAAGAAACGATCCAAAAAAGAATGGCGATTATGCAGCCGTTTTTACTAATAGGCGTTGGAGGATTTATTTTAATGTTGTTTTTAGTTGTGATGCTCCCGATGTATGAAATGATTGATTCAATGTAAGAGCAAACTTGCTATCAGCTTTCATTATAGGTACAATAAGAAGTAGATTTCAGAAAAGAATTGAACGGCAAAAAAAATAATAAAAAAACCTTGTTATTTTAAATGAGCTATGATATATTATTAAATGTCGCTGGCGTTACTCGCCATGGCATTACATATTGTAATAGGGGGCCTTAGCTCAGCTGGGAGAGCGCCTGCTTTGCACGCAGGAGGTCAGCGGTTCGATCCCGCTAGGCTCCACTTTTTCTCGGAGGAATACCCAAGTTCGGCTGAAGGGATCGGTCTTGAAAACCGACAGGCGGGTCAAACCGCGCGGGGGTTCGAATCCCTCTTCCTCCTCCATTTTCAGCAAAGTTTATTATAGTTATAGCAACGCAAAGTATCATTTATAATCGTCGCGGGGTGGAGCAGTCTGGTAGCTCGTCGGGCTCATAACCCGAAGGTCGGTGGTTCAAATCCGCCCCCCGCAACCAATCTTGGGCTATAGCCAAGCGGTAAGGCAACGGATTTTGATTCCGTCATTCCCTGGTTCGATCCCAGGTAGCCCAGCCATTTTATGCGGAAGTAGTTCAGTGGTAGAACACCACCTTGCCAAGGTGGGGGTCGCGAGTTCGAATCTCGTCTTCCGCTCTCTGTTCTTTCGTTTGAATAGGTGGCGCAGTTAGTAACATAGGAGAACAACAATTGGATTATGATTGATTAACATGCGGGTGTAGTTTAGTGGTAAAACCTCAGCCACGAGCAAAGCTTCAGTGAGATTGCTACGAGTTGTCTCGACGGATTTACTTCATGGAGTAAACTTGTAGAGGAAGAGACATGATCAGGCGTTAGGTAGCATTATGAAAATCATATTATTAACATGCGGGTGTAGTTTAGTGGTAAAACCTCAGCCTTCCAAGCTGATGATGTGAGTTCGATTCTCATCACCCGCTTTATCTTTTTTTGTAGGGGCCTGTAGCTCAGCTGGTTAGAGCGCACGCCTGATAAGCGTGAGGTCGGTGGTTCGAGTCCACTCAGGCCCATCACCTTACTAAAATTGGTAAGTGTTTTTTTATTTGGGGAAGTACCCAAGTGGCTGAAGGGGCGCCCCTGCTAAGGGTGTAGGTCGCGCGAGCGGCGCGAGGGTTCAAATCCCTCCTTCTCCGTATGTAAGTTTATAAAGCTAAGCGGGTGTGGCGGAATTGGCAGACGCGCTAGACTTAGGATCTAGTGTCTTTATGACGTGGGGGTTCAAGTCCCTTCACCCGCACTATTGAAAAAAGCTTCACGCATTTGCGTGAAGCTTTTTTCAATAGTGCTGTATTATTTATTTGTTAATTTCTTGTGTGGATTAGGAACATCATCAAAACCACCTGGGTGAAATGGATGGCATTTTAATAACCGTTTTAACGTTAAAAACCCACCTTTCCACGCGCCAAACCTTTGAATCGCTTCTATTCCATATTGAGAGCATGTTGGATAGAAACGGCATGAAGGCGGGGTTAATGGAGAAATAAAGCGCCTATAAAAGCGTATGAGAGCTAGCAATACCATTTTCATATGGGGAAATCCTTTCACTGTCCTATTTTGTAAGTATAACAAATTAACTAAGAACTTAAAAACAAGAAGCCACCGCAAAGGTATTAAATAGATTTCGACATTTGCGTCTTTTTTGAAGGAATAACAGAGAAAAGGTCGAATAATGTTATTGAAGCTAATAGAAAGGGGGATAGGGTAACTGGAGCGTCACCATAAAACATTAAAGAGGTGAGTAATGAAAAAGAAACGAAGCAATGAAAAAGGTTTTACCTTAATTGAAATGCTCGTTGTACTGATGATTATCTCTGTTTTATTGTTAATTGCACTCCCGAATATGTCAAAAAATACGGATATGGCTGGCGATAAGAGTTGTGAAGCAACCCGTAAACTGGTTCAAACGCAAGTAGCCGCATATGAAGTCGAACACGGTTCAATCCCTCAAAGCATTGATGTCCTGATTGAAGAAGGCTATATTGACCAAGTGAGCTGTGCCTCCGGTAAACGAATTGTTTTAAATGGCAAAACCGTTAGTATCTCGCAATGAACAAAGGGTTTACCCTCATCGAATGTCTGTTAACTCTCCTATTACTATCCATTCTTTTATTACTTCCTACATTATTTTCAAATTCAAATCATTTGCAAAAGGACGAACGTGTCACAATCGAAAAACTGCGTAATGACCTTGTATATGCTCAACACTTGGCAATGACAGAAGGAAAAAGGGTAACCGTTTTATTTGAAGGGAATGAGCTTATTCTTTTTTACAATCGTGCTGAGCAATTCCGATTTCACTATGAGCATGAAATCCAGTTGAAATCAATCACAATGAGTATGAATGATATCGTTTTCTTAGCAAATGGCCACCCACATAAAGCTGGATCGTGGGATGTATTTACAGATCATATACACGCTCGATTTTCCATTCAAATTGGAAAAGGGAGGATTGTTTATCGCGAACAATAAAGGATTTATTTTAATGGAAGCGTTAGCCTCTCTATTAGTGATTAGCTTAATGGGATCTGTTATTTTGCCCCTTTTTTTATGGGTCTACGAGCACAAGCAAGCTTTACAGCAAGAATATCAAGATCTAATGACGTTAGAAGAGAAACGCTATTCCTTTTATTTAGTGGAAAATGATCATGGATGGAAACATACAGAAAATAATCATGTGATGGAATATTGCCTTAAGAGCGAGGTGGGGCAGAACGAGGAAAACTGTGTTTATGCTTTTAAGAAATGACAGTGGATTTACATTAATCGAGCATTTAATCGGATTAAGCTTAATCGCGCTTGTTGCTCTATTGCTTCCTAATTTTTTAATAAGTATTCAAGCAAAAACAATAAGTGTTCAACCTGACATCGTTGTATTTCTGAATCATGTTTCTAAAGAAGCAAAAGAAGCAGATGCTTTAATGTGGAGAGATGACACGATTTTTATTTATCAAAAAGATTCAGTTATTACGTATGAGTTAAGAAACAACAAACGAATACAGCGATATCGCGACGGTAAAGGTGTTGTAATAATGGCCGAGGATGTAAACGAATTTATCTGTTTACCAAAGGAAATAGCTTATTTTTGTCAAATTGAATTAGAGAGTGGAAAACGCTATGAGCGATCTTTTTGGTCGGTTAAAGAATGGGCTACGCACGCATTGGAATAATCAAGAAGGTGTTGTTTTTCCAATTACACTCGCGGTTTTTATTGGACTAACCAGTTTATTGCTTTGGCAGATCAATGAATACAATCGCGAAAGATTAATCGTTCATCAGCAAAAAGAACTTTTGCAATTAGAAACATTAATTCAGCTTGGTGTGGTTCAAGCACTAGTCGATCCGAAAACAGAAGAGAGGACGATCAACCTTTCTGATGGAATGGTCACTGTACGAGTAAATGAAGCCAATTCTTATGTAGATTTGCATGCAGTTCTTAAAAAGGGATCTGAGCGAAAGGCGCGAGTTTATTATGAAGGAAAGCGAATTATTCAATACGATGAGGGCTTTTGATGGTTAGATTAAATTGAAACTGGACAGGCTAGGTAAGAGGTGAAGTAACCATGTCTTTTCAGGATTTATTAAAGTATGCCACTCAGGAAGCAGTTAAACAAATTGATAAGCCAAAACCTGTCCGCCAAGCTGAGCGTGAAAGAAAAAAGGCAGCTAAAGAACCGTTAACTCACTGGGCATTTGGGGTTATGCCCTTTGCGTTTTCTTTCCTAAAACGACGAATCAAAAATAGTAAGGACCAGTAAGTCCTCATTATATTGAAGTAAGCATTTACAAAAAAACATGTCCTCGTATATAATGAATAAGACAGTCGTTTTTGAAGAGGAGGGGTAGACATGATGGACCGCATGTATCGGGTCTTAGGATTTTGGACAGGCATTTTCGCAGTTCTGTTCTATATTGGAAATATGTATAATATGGCGCTCCTGTTTTTTGCGCAAACCGTCATTTTAGTTGCGCTCGGCTACCTGAAGCTGTCAGAACGAGTTTATGTGTATATTTTTGCTGGTTATTGTACAGTGTTTTTCGTAGGCTTTACGTATTACGCTGTTTTTATCAATGTACCAAGCTTTGGGCATTAATATATACATACAAAACCGCCGCTTTGAGTAAAAGCAGCGGTTCTTTTTAATATGCAGCCAGAAAAGGGTTATGGTCCATTTCAGCACCAATCGTCGTTAAAGGTCCGTGGCCAGAAGCGACAACCGTTGACTCTGGTAAGGTGAGAAGATACTGATGAATGCTTTGGAGCAATACGTCTTGATTTCCACCGATTAAGTCTGTGCGACCAATTCCTTGTTGAAAGAGAACGTCGCCAGAAAAAATAACGTCTTCTTCCTTGTAGTAGTACGTTATGCTTCCGGGGGAATGCCCAGGTGTATGATAAAGAGAAAAAGTAAAATCTCCAAGCGTTAAGGTTTTTTGCTCACCTAACAAGTGGTCTGCTGCTCTTGCCGTCGTAAGCGTACGACCTGTTAGCCGGCTAGATCCATTTAATGCGGGATCTAGGAGCCATTCTGCTTCTTTTTCATGAAGGTATACTGGGCAATGAAAGGCATCTCTTACTTCATCAACTGCACCGATGTGATCAAAATGAGCATGGGTCAACAAGATCGCAATTGGTTTTAGTGTTTCTTTGTTTAGCCATTGAACAAGAGCTTGTCCTTCTGCACCTGGATCAAATACAATCGCTTCCTTCTTTTCGTTGTATAGCACATACGCATTCGTCTGTATTGGACCTAATGGGATTTGTTTAAACATGAATAGCCTCCTTATTCAGTACAATAAAAGTGTAGCATAGGTCCTCTGTTTCAGAAAGAAGGAAGCTCGACAAATGCAATGAAAACGAGTACAATAATAACAAATACATACTGGAGGAAATGCTCATGTTAGTTTTGCTCTTACCGATACTGTTTCTTCTTATTGCAATTGCTTCTTTGCTGGGAGGCATCTCAAGCTTAAAACAAAGAAACTTTTTTGCAGTAGGCTTTAGTGGTGTCTCAGTGTTGGTGTTTGGATTTTTCTCAATTGCAACGTTCTGGTCTTATTTCGTACATGACCAAGGAATTCCAATTTAAATAAAAGCAAGCTGCAGACGCAGCTTGCTTTTATTTTTGGAAAACTTGCTGATGTAGATAAAAAATTCCCCCGTTAACGAGTGATACGTCGACATGTGGTTCGTAAAGCTCCTTTAATGCTTGTTTCTCGGCAAGATAGCTCTCAGGTTTTTCTTCTACTTGCTCATAAAAAGACTCCAGTAACTCTTCATCGTACATCCAGCGCTTCATGGCGGCATCTGCCCAATCAGAAGGTTCTTTTTCAATAAAAGTTTGAATGACTTTTTGTAAACGTGTAATTCCAGATTCTACTTTAATCAGCGGTGAGAGTGTAAAACAGTAATCGGGAATTTTCGGTGTTAACGAAAGCGATTGAAGCCGTTCAAAGAAATGAGGCACAATCTGTCCGTGAATGAGATTTAAGCCAAGAGAGAGTAGAACATCTTTTTTTCGATCACATTGAAAAGAAACATTTGCGTTTAAAGCTAGCCATGGATGCAACGGATGCGAGCCAGGTGTGGCATTTTGTTTTAGTTCATACATGCGACTAAATGCACCTAGCTCTTTGGCAGAATGAAAGATTTGAGCGAGTCGCGGTGAGCCAAAATGAATCTGTTCTCCTTGTAAATCTTCAGGGCTGCGAAGGTGGTCGGTAATAAGTGTAAGTGTCATCGGGTTTGGTGTGCCGCCTGTTTTTTCTAGATAGTGCCAATAAAAAGGACGATTCATTAATTCTTTATCGAGTTTAACAGATAGTTGAACAGTTAAATGTGCGGGTGATTCTTCGATAATGGTGCTTTCATTAGCTGTAAAATATCTTCTTAAATACCGATGAATGTCAGGCTGTTTCATGATCACCCTCCTGTTCTTTCTCCATTTTTATTTCGTCCTGGGCCTCATTCATTAGAGCAACTAAATGATCAAACTTAATCTTCATCTCTCCATCTGAACCAGAAGATTCTATAATGGTTTTCACATGTTCTTCAATATCGGGTAGCTCCATTTTTGCAAGGATATCATCCAATTCGCCAATAACAGACTCAAACAAATGAATCTTTTCATAAAGGAGTTCCAATATTTTTTGCTCAATCGTTTCTTGCACGGCAAAGTTGTAGATTTGTACATCATGTTCTTGTCCTAAGCGGTGCAGCCGCCCAATTCGTTGCTCAATCCTCATCGGATTCCAAGGCAAATCATAGTTAATAATGTGATGACAGAACTGGAGGTTGATTCCTTCCCCGCCAGCTTCTGTTGCAATGAGCACTTGCGCATGGTTTTTAAAGAGTTCCCTCATCCAGTCTTTTTTTCCACGTTTAAACCCACCACGAAATGGAACTGAAGTGATATGATGTTGTTTTAAAAACCATTGTAAGTACATTTGTGTTGCTCGGTATTCTGTAAATATAATCACTTTTCCATCGATTTGTTGGATAAGCTCCAATGCTTTCTCAGCTTTCGCATGACCTTCGATTGTGGCCGCCTCATTCAATAGGCTAACGGCAAAGGATGGATCTCGCCCCTCTTTTTGCGCTTTTTCAATCGTATTCTTTAATGTCATGAAAACCGCTTCTCTACTGGAACATAGCTCTCTTTTTAAGGTGAGCAATGTAAAATGGTTTAAATCACCTCTAAGGGATTCAAGCTTTTCGTAGTAAAGGCGCTCGCTCTCGCTGAACTGAATGGGAATTGTTTGGACAACTCGTTTTGTCCATTCAATCCCCGTTTCTTCACGTCGGTTTCTTACCATTACCTTTTGAACTAAGGAACGCAGCTGCTCATCATTTTTTGCAGAGCGACCACCCGATTTGAATTCTTTATCGAATGACTCCATATTGCCTAAATGACCAGGTTTTAATAGAGAAACGAGGTTAAAAATTTCTTCTAATTTATTTTGTACTGGCGTTGCTGTTAACAATAAACAATATTTTTTCTTCAATAAGCGGATGAATTCATAGTTTTTGGTTTTAGGGTTCTTTAATTTATGTGCTTCATCAATAATGACCATATCGTAAGGTTGATTTAAAACAATATCACGATGTGGCGCTCGTTTTGCGGTATCAATTGAAGCAACAACGACATCGCATTGTTCCCAAACGTACGCTTTTTTTTGCGGAATGGCTGGGATGTAAAATTTACTCGTTAATTCAGATGCCCATTGAGAAACCAGGGAAGCTGGAACAAGAATTAATGCTTTTTTTACGAGTCCCCGAATCATGTATTCTTTTAGTACAAGTCCTGCTTCAATGGTTTTTCCTAGACCAACTTCATCAGCTAAGATCGCTTTACCATTCATTTGCTCAATGACCGTTTGTGCAGCTTCGAGCTGATGTTGAAAAGGTTTTAACGCAGGTAAATAACTTGGGGCAAGCAAGCCATGGAAGTCTGGAATTTGTAAATGTTTTTGTGCTTCGTAAGCCAGTTTAAAGGTTTCAAAGTCTGACCAAGGACCATCTTGAGCAAGTCTTTCTAAAAAACGAACATTCCAGTCGTTGTTGAAGTTAATGTTAATATCCAACGGATTCACATCCTTTTTTACACGTAATTTTATCTTGAAATCACAAAATTTCTGTTGCGCAATTTGCTGTCCGTTGGTAGGATAAGAAGTGTTAACAGACTTTTCTAGTATGGACCTTTTTAGTTGTTTTAAAACGAAATGAAATGAAGTGAATAGGCGGATGATGGTAAAGGGAGAGACTACGTTGTTTCGTAACGTAGCGCCGAAGGAGCAAACAATTGTGAATCTCTCAGGCAAAGCAGACTTTTACTTGACGCAACTCTGGAGAGCGCTTTTTATAAAAAGCCACCTACGAAGACAATTCGGGAAAACCGAGGGAAACTTTCTGGTTCAAGGACAGGGCAAACACATTGTGTGTTTGCCCTGTCTTTTTTTTCAGGTAAGCAAAAGGGAGGATAAAAATGACGTTAAAACGAACGCCGTTGTTTACTACATATGAAAAAACGGCTAAAACAGTAGATTTTGGTGGCTGGGAAATGCCTGTTTCATTTTCCAGTATAAAAGAAGAACATCATGCGGTCCGAGAACACGCAGGAATGTTCGATGTATCCCATATGGGTGAACTGAGAGTAGAAGGACCAGATGCGCTTTCAAATTTACAGAAATTATTGACCAATGATTTGTCTAAATTGGTCGATAATCAAGCGCAATATAATGCAATGTGTACAGAAGAAGGTGGAACAGTTGATGATTTAATTGTGTATCGTTGCTCAAGCACATCGTATCTTCTTGTTTTAAACGCTGCAAATATTGAATCTGATATTGCCTGGATCGAGCAACATTTAGTAGGCGATATTCAATTGACAAATGAATCAACTGAAACCGCATTGATTGCTGTACAAGGTCCACAAGCACTTCCAATCTTACAAACGATATCCGAAACAAGCTTAGAGGACATTCGACCGTTTCGTTTTAAAGAGAACGTGAGCATTGGATCAATACCAGTGTTTGCTTCCCGTACGGGTTATACCGGGGAAGATGGATTTGAGCTCTATGTGGAAGCGAGCAATGCGGCTAAGCTATGGGAGGCTATATTGGAAGCTGGTCGTCCATTTCATTTACTTCCATGTGGTTTAGGCGCTCGTGATACGCTCCGATTTGAGGCAAAGCTAGCCCTTTACGGCCAAGAATTAACACGTGAAATTACCCCAATTGAGGCAGGCATCGGTTTTGCTGTTAAGACTGATAAAGAATCAGCGTTTATTGGACAGGAAGTCTTAAAGAAGCAAAAAGAAGAAGGTGCGCCACGAAAACTTGTCGGCATCGAAATGATCGGTCGTGGGATTCCTCGTTCTGGTTATGCTGTGTTTCACGGAGATGAGAAAATCGGATTTGTGACTACAGGAACGCAGTCACCGACGCTAAAGAAAAATGTCGGATTAATTTTAATTGATAAAGCGTTTAGTGCACTTGGCACAGAATTAGAAGTTGATATTCGCGGGAAGCGTGTTTTAGCTAAAGTCGTAAAAACACCGTTTTATAAAAGGGCATAACTGGAGGGGAAAAGATGAACCAACACCGTTATTTACCAATGACAGAGGAAGATAAACAAGAAATGCTAGCGACTATCGGCGTGGCATCAATTGAAGAGCTACTAACGGATATTCCAGAAAAGACACGGTTTAATCGGACGCTCGCAATTGAAGAAGCTTTAAAAGAACCGGAACTCGTTTCGTTTTTTGAAGGATTAGCAAAAGAGAACCGTTCGATAAAGGACTACCCTTCTTATTTAGGCGCTGGTGTTTACGAACACTATATTCCATCAATTGTCGATCATGTTATTTCTAGATCTGAATTTTACACAGCCTATACACCGTATCAACCAGAGATTTCTCAAGGGGAGCTTCAGGCCATCTTTGAATTCCAAACGATGATTTGTGAACTTACAGGAATGGATTTAGCTAATTCATCGATGTATGATGGTCAAACATCGCTTGCTGAAGCGGCTATGCTTGCTGCAGGTCACACAAAAAAGAAAACCATTCTTGTATCGAAAGCGGTTCATCCAGAAGCACGCGCAGTTTTGCAAACAAATGCTTATGGTCAACATCTTGAAGTTATTGAAATTGAAACAAAAGATGGCGTAACAGATCTCGAACAGTTGAGAGCACATTACAGTGATGAAGTGGCATGTGTAATTGTTCAGCATCCTAACTTTTTCGGAAGTCTTGAGCCGCTTGCAGAGATCGAGCAGGTCACACATTCTGAAAAAGCGCAATTTATTGTTTCCAGTAATCCACTTGCTTTAGGTTTATTAAAGCCACCAGGTGCGTTTGGTGCAGATATTGTTGTTGGTGATGCTCAGCCTTTTGGTATTCCGACTCAATTTGGTGGGCCTCATTGTGGCTATTTTGCAGCAACTAAAAAGTTAATGCGCAAAGTCCCAGGCAGATTAGTAGGGCAAACCGTTGATGACCAAGGTCAAAGAGGATTTGTTTTAACACTTCAAGCACGTGAACAACATATTCGTCGTGATAAAGCGACATCTAACATTTGTTCAAATCAGGCCTTAAATGCCCTTGCTGCTTCTGTTGCGATGACTGCAATCGGTAAGCAAGGAATAAAAGAAATGGCGACGCAAAACGTTCAAAAAGCAAACTACTTAAAGAATCAATTAAAAAAAGCCGGAGTCACTCTCCTTTACCATGGAGCGACATTTAATGAATTTGTTGTTGATCTTGGTAAACCTGTTTCAGAAATTAATAAACAACTATTTGATAAAGGCATCATTGGTGGTTATGATCTTGCAGAAATGGATTCGTCACGTGCAGGACAGATGCTACTATGTGTAACAGAACTAAGAACAAAGCAAGAATTGGATGAGTTTGCGAAAGAACTGGGGGCGATCTTATGACAGCACAAAAAGATGTAGCACTCATTTTTGAAATGAGTAAAGAAGGTAGAGTTGGACATAGTTTACCTGCCTTAGATATCGAGGATCAAGACGTTTCTGCCTTTATTCCTGACGAATTTCTGCGGGAAGAAGCACCTGAGTTGCCGGAGGTGTCGGAACTACAGATTATGAGACACTATACGGGCCTTTCAAAGCGGAATCATGGTGTTGATTCAGGTTTTTATCCATTAGGTTCTTGTACTATGAAATACAATCCAAAAATCAATGAAGACATTGCCCGATTGCCTGGGCTCGCTCATGTGCATCCATATCAACCTGCTTATCAAGTTCAAGGCTCTATGAAAATGCTCTTTCACCTGCAGACTGCATTAGCTGAAATTACTGGAATGGACGAAGTGACACTTCAGCCAGCAGCAGGTGCCCACGGCGAATGGACGGGTCTTATGATGATTCGAGCCTATCATGAAGCAAGAGGCGACCATAAACGAACGAAAGTGATTGTACCTGACTCGGCCCATGGCACAAACCCCGCTTCGGCAACCGTAGCAGGATTCGATTCTGTAACGGTACGAACGAATGAGCATGGTCTTGTTGATTTAGATCATTTAAAAGAAGTTGTAAATGACGAGACGGCTGCACTTATGCTAACAAACCCAAATACGCTCGGGTTGTTTGAAGCGGATATCGTCGAGATGGCAGAAATTATTCACAATGCAGGTGGAAAACTTTATTACGATGGTGCCAACTCAAACGCAATTCTAGGTATAACTAGACCAGGGGACATGGGTTTTGATGTTGTTCATTTAAATTTACACAAAACATTTACAGGTCCTCATGGAGGTGGCGGACCAGGTTCTGGTCCAGTTGGTGTGAAGAAGGACTTAATTCCTTATTTGCCAAAACCACTGCTTGTTCAGGGAAATGACGGTCAATACATGTTTGACTATAACCGCCCTGATTCAATTGGTAGAGTGAAGCCATTTTACGGGAATTATGGCATTAATTTAAGAGCATATACGTACATTCGGACAATGGGACCAGAAGGTTTAAAACTTGTATCTGAATATGCGGTATTAAACGCGAACTATATGATGCGTAGGCTCGAACCTTATTTTGACCTTCCATACAAGCAGCATTGTAAACATGAATTTGTGCTGTCAGGAAGACGTCAAAAAAAATTAGGTGTTCGAACACTTGATATTGCCAAGCGTCTGCTTGACTTCGGTTATCATCCACCAACGATTTATTTTCCACTTAATGTTGAGGAATGTATGATGATTGAACCAACAGAAACAGAATCTAAAGAAACGCTCGATGAATTCATTGAAGCAATGATTCAAATTGCCAAAGAAACGGAAGAGACACCTGAAGTCGTTCAAGAAGCGCCTCATCACACGGTTATCGGACGCTTGGATGAAACACTTGCTGCTAGAAAACCTGTTCTACGATTCGAACAAGAAAAGAATCGTGTTCATGCTTAATGTTTATAAACAAAGAACCGCTTCGATTAGAAGCGGTTCTTTGTTACCTGATTTATTTTTTCTTTACTTTTCCAGTCCACTTACGAAAGCCACCTTTTAAGTGGGAAATATTCTCCACTCCACGTTTTTTTCGAAGGGTTTTAGCCGCTTGTCGGCTTCTTGCACCAGATTGACAGTACAAATAAACAGGTTGATCTTTTCGGATCTCGTTTTGGCGCTGTTTTAATTGTGACATTGGTATATTACGTGCACCTAATATATGTCCTCCATCAAATTCACGTGTTTCTCGAACATCAATTAGTTGTGCTTTGCGATACCCTTTAATAAACTCTTCTTGATTTAACGTTTTTAAGTATTTCGGCGTGTAGAGACGAGTAGCAATAAAAACGACAAGCAAGATGGTAAGGGCAATAAGAATAATAGTTTGTGCTTGCATAATTCGGACAGACTCCCCTTTAGTCATTCATCTGTTTATATTATATCGGTAGCTTGTCACTTTTTCAATCACAACCGTTCTGAAACGGGTGACAGTGTGATTTGCCTCCCTTATAATTAAAGAGTAAGAATGACATTTATGAATAGAAAGAAGCGATATGGATGACAGAAGTATGGCGTTTTATTGATTCTGGTAAGCAGAATCCAGCTTACAATATGGCACTGGATGAAGCTTTGTTAAATTGGCATAGTGAAGGGTTAATTCCCCCAACAATTCGCTTTTATGGATGGAACCCTGCTACCCTTTCAATCGGTTATTTTCAACAAGTTGAAAAAGAAATAAAGATGGAAATTGTCCGGGAAAAAGGCTTAGGCTTTGTACGTAGACCTACAGGGGGAAGAGGTGTCCTCCATGAACACGAACTAACGTATAGCGTTATTGTCTCCGAAGAGCACCCTAATATGCCTAGCTCTGTAACGGAAGCCTACAGACTCCTATCGAATGGTTTGCTAGAAGGTTTTAAGCAGCTAGGGTTAGACGCTTACTTTTCCATCCCTGAAACGGAAAAGGAACGTGAAGCATTAAAAAATCCACGGTCATCCGTTTGTTTTGATGCCCCGTCATGGTATGAATTGGTTGTAGAAGGCAGAAAAGTAGCGGGCAGTGCTCAAACGAGGCAAAAAGGAGTCATTCTACAACACGGCTCAATCTTATTGGATTTGGATGCTGACAAATTATTTGACCTTTTTCATTATCGATCCGACCGCTTGAAGCAGCGAATGCAGCAGCGGTTTGCCAATAAAGCTGTCGCAATTAACGAACTGCGTTCTGACTCTGTTTCCATGGGAGAGGCAAGTAGAGCATTTAAACTCGGTTTTGAGAAAGGGTTACATATTAAGCTAGAGGCGTATGAATTAACGCCACAGGAAGAAGAAGCTGTGCATAAAATTGCCCAATCAAGGTATGAAACGGATGAATGGAATTTTCGGCGTTAGTTTCTTGAATCGTCTTTTTTAAATATGGTACGATGTTTGATACTGATCAAACAGAGCATAGGGAAAGGACGTGAATTCTTGCAGTACGAATACGAACGAGCTGCTTATATTCATGCATTTATTCGCACTAAGCAAGCAATGCTTAAGGACCAACTTGAAGGTGTCAGTGGCGATGAAATGGAGTTGAAAGAAACGTTCTGGGAAAATGTAACGATGAACTTTTCAAATTCCGAAGATGCACAGGAAACCATTTCAAGTATTCGACAACAAGCAGAACTTTTAAATGAACGTGAACGCAGCGGCGAGCTCATGAAAAAACAAATGAGGACGCTGAGACGGTTAGCTCATTCACCTTATTTTGGACGGATTGATCTAAAGGAAGAAGGAGAAATACATTCTGAGCCACTGTATATTGGGCTAGCTTCTTTAATGAACGAAACAGAAAGTGAGTTTCTCATCTATGACTGGCGAGCTCCGATTTCAAGTGTTTACTACGATTGGGAAGTTGGCCCAATTTCATATGAGGCTCCCGCGGGTACAATAAAAGGCGAGTTAAATGGAAAGCGGCAGTATCTGTTCAAAAGAGGCGAGTTACAAGCGCTGTTTGACACCTCATTAGCAATTGGTGACGATCGGTTAAAAGAAGCGTTAAGTCATGAGGCTTCTACGCAAATGAAAACGATTGTTTCAACGATTCAGAAAGAGCAAAATCAAGCTATTCGCGATGAGAAAAACCGTTTTCTTGTCGTTCAAGGTGTGGCAGGTAGCGGGAAAACATCAGTGGCGATGCAGCGAGCCGCCTACCTCCTTTTTCGTCATAGGGATCAACTAGAAGCTAATCAACTCATTTTGTTTTCACCTAATCAATTATTCTCAAGTTACGTAGCGACTGTCCTACCAGAGCTTGGGGAAGAAAATATGACTCAGCTCACTTTCAGAGGTTATTTATATAAGCGACTAAGCAATCGTTATGAGGTAGAGGATGGTTTCCATCAATTAGAATACCTGTTAAGAGGGAAGAACGATCAACTTTATCGGACAAGAATGGTTAGTATTAAAACTAAATCGAGTCAGGTTTTTAAAGAAAGGCTAGATCAGTTTATTGCTGGACTTCAAGATAAAGGTATTCCTTTTAAAACGATTCGTTTTCGAGAACAAATCCTTCTAAAGCGTGAAGACATACAAACCTATTTCTATTGTTTAGATCATACTGTTTCTCTGCAGAATCGACTACGGCTCACAGCAGAATGGATACTCAAGGAGTTAGCAAAGCTTGAAGGAAAAGAACGCACAAGTGATTGGGTAGAGCAACAACGTGAATTAACTGATAAAGAAACTTTGCTTGAAATCCGAAAAATAATCGAAAAGAATCGAGAAAACGAAGATCTTTTTGAAGAAGAGGAACGGCAACAAGATTTATTATCAAGAAAAATTGTGCAAGAGGCATTTCAACCAGTAAAAAACCAAGTAAAGTCATTCTCATTTATTGATACAGAAAGCCTGTATGAACAATTTTTATTTGATGAAGTTCATCAGGTCGATAAAAGCTTTACTGCTGTTGCCCTATACACAATCAATGAGTTAAAAAATGGTCGTATGCCCTACGAAGATGCAACACCCTTCTTGTACTTGCAGGATCGCATTAAGGGAATAAAAGTAAACCGGTCAATAAAGCATGTCTTTATTGATGAAGCGCAAGATTACTCCTCTTTCCAACTTATTTATTTACAAATGCTCTATCCTGTTGCCAAATTTACAATAGTGGGCGATTATAGCCAGGCTCTTTATACACATTCATCTTCTAAGAATGTAATCGAAAAGGGCGTGTTACCCGATCAGGCAAAACAGATCATTTTTAGAAAAAGTTATCGTTCGACAAAACCAATTATGATGTTTGCACGTGAGCTATTACCTGATCCGGGAGCTGTTGAACCATTTGAGCGAGATGGTTTAAAGCCAACTGTTATTGAGGCAATGGATCGTTCGAGCACGATTGAACCGATGAAGAACCAAATTGAACAGATGTTGGATAAAGACCTTGCATCAATAGCCATTATTACAAAAACAGCTATAGAAGCGGCAGACGCTCATGCTCGTTTAAGTGAATGGATGAACATTCAGTTGGTTTCAGAGGACCATCATGAGTATAAAGAGGGTGTGGTAGTTTTGCCGGTGTATTTAGCCAAAGGAATTGAATTTGATTCGGTTATCGTTTACGATGCGTCCGACTCACAATATTCAACTGACCAAGAGCGGTACCATCTCTATACGGCCTGTACGAGGGCGATGCATGAACTGGTCTTGTTTTCGCAAGGGTCATTATCAAAGTGGTTAAAACCAATTCATACCCATTTATACAGCAAAGAAGCGCTCTCTTAAATAGAGGCGCTTCTTGTTTTTTGAACACGTTCTGTAAACGCTTGTTGCAATTTTTTCGTGAGTGGACCTACTTTCAAAGTGGCTTCCACATCTCCTTTGAAAGAGTGTACAGGCGTAATCTCGATTGAAGTGCTTGTAATAAAGGCTTCTTCTGCATGGGCAAGAACTTCTTTTGGAAACGGTTCTTCGACAACATCAATCCCTAATTCATGAGCAAGAGCAATGACCTCTCTTCGAGTAATACCGTTCAAAATATAGTTATCAGCCGGATGCGTATAAAGCGTTCCATTGTTAACTAAAAATAGATTCGAAGTGGACCCTTCAGTAACAGCTGTTTCGCGATACAAAATCGCCTCGCCACAATCGTGATCGGTTGCTTTGCGTTTTGCCATTACGTTACCGAGTAAGTTAATGCTCTTAATATCGCATCTTAGCCAGCGGACATCCGCAGTGACATAGGCAGCTATACCCACAGTAGAGGCATCAGTTGGTGGTCGGTCTGGAAGAACAAATCCTAACAGTACTGGCTCTTCTTCACGGGTATAAAGGTGATTTCGTTCAGCTTCTCCTCGTGTAATTTGGAGATAAATAGAGCCATTCTCAAGTTGCTCTTTAGTTTTGTACGCTTCTAAATTGGCTTTTAAATGTTCTTTTGAAAAAGGTAGAGACATGTCAATTTGGTTCGCGCTTTCATACAGACGATCAATATGTGGATCGAGTGTAAAAAATGCCCCTTCGTAAACGCGCACTACTTCATAAACACCATCGCCAAAATGATAGCCACGGTCTTTATATGAAATAGCAACATCTGATTCAGGGACGATCGAGTCATTCAATAATAGGTGGTTCATACGTGTGCCCCCGCTTCTTTTTCATTTTTTCAATACCATTTTCCGTAATCATTGCCTATTTGTCAATGGATAGGATGGATAATTCGATAAATAAAGATGCAGAATAAAGCCATATTCATAAGAAGGGACTGTCTAAATGAGACCGTTTTATCCACAATTAGTCTATATTGAACCGCGAGCGCTTGATTATCCGCTTGGAAAAAAATTATATGAGAAGTTTAAAGCTGAAGGAGTCGAGATTAGAGAAACCACTTCTCATAACCAAGTACGAAACATTCCTGGAAAAAACGACAATCAAAAGTACCGTAATGCTAAATCAACACTTGTTGTAGGCGTACGAAAAACGTTAAAGTTTGATACATCTAAGCCGTCAGCCGAATATGCAATTCCACTTGCTACGGGCTGTATGGGCCACTGTCATTATTGTTACTTACAAACAACACTTGGAGATAAACCATATATCCGCACATATGTAAACCTTGATGATATATATGAGTCTGCTGAAACGTATATGAAGGAGAGAGCACCTGAATTAACAAGATTTGAAGCGGCATGTACCTCTGACATTGTGGGAATTGATCATTTAACACATTCTTTAAAAGAGACAATTGAATTTATTGGGCAAAAAGACTATGGTCGCCTCCGATTTGTAACAAAATACCATCATGTCGATCATTTGCTTGATGCAAAGCATAATGGCAATACGCGCTTTCGTTTCAGTGTTAATGCTGCTCATGTTATTAAATATTTTGAACCAGGAACCTCAAGCTTTTTGGAACGAATAGAAGCTGCTGGAAAAGTAGCAAAAGCTGATTATCCTTTAGGATTTATCGTTGCTCCGATAATCTGGCATGAGGGTTGGGAAGAGGGCTATTTAGAGCTGTTTGAGCGCCTTGAGGCCATTTTACCACCTTACGCGAAAAAGGATCTTACATTTGAGATGATCCAACATCGATTTACTAAAACAGCCAAACGTATAATAGAAAAACGCTATCCTAAATCAAAGCTTGAAATGGAAGAAGAGGAAAGAAAATACAAGTGGGGCAGGTATGGACGCGGTAAGTATGTTTATCAAGATGATAAAGCAGGTGATCTTAAAAACACATTAACAGAATACATTGATCGCTTCTTTCCGCAAGCAAAAATCGAGTATTTTACTTAATACCGTGGTGATCCCCTTCAGTTTATAGTAAACTAAACAAGATGGTTGTTTTTTGTTTTTTGATTGGAGGGAGTCTATGCCTACACCAAGCATGGAGGATTATTTAGAACGGATTTATATGTTAATTGAAGAAAAAGGTTACGCACGTGTATCTGATATTGCTGAAGCGCTAGAAGTGCACCCTTCATCTGTTACAAAGATGGTACAAAAGCTTGATAAAAGTGAGTATCTTGTGTACGAGAGATATAGAGGACTTGTTTTAACTGCTAAAGGCAACAAAATTGGAAAACGCTTAGTCTATCGCCATGAACTACTTGAAGATTTTATGCAAATCATTGGGGTAGATGAATCACATATCTATCAAGACGTAGAGGGAATTGAGCATCACATAAGCTGGGATGCGATTGACCGAATTGGGGATCTCGTTCAATATTTTCAAGAAAAGAACGAGCGAATTTCAGATTTACGCGCTGTCCAGAAACGAAACGATGCGGATCAAGAAAAGTAGCTTCTTTACATAAGAAGCTGCTTTTTTATTATTCTCATAGAAAATCCTCTTCCCACATATATGTGGGAAGAGGAGGGCGATAGGAATGAAAGTCGATGGAGTCTTCGCTGGTGGTGGTGTAAAAGCATTTGCCTTTATTGGCGCAATTGAAACGACGGAGCGAAAAGGACTTGAGTTTGAGCGCATTGCAGGCACAAGTGCTGGGTCAATTGTCGGTGCTCTTTTAATGGCTGGTTATAAGGCGCATGAAATCAAACAATTGTTAGACGAATTAAATGTAGCTTCTTTAAAAGATGATCGAATGTCTCTGTTGCCATTTAAAGTAGCAAAATGGATTAACTTATACTTTAGAATGGGTCTTTATAAAGGGGATAAATTAGAGGCTTGGATTAAAACGTTCTTAAATCAGAAAGGAATAAATTCGTTTGGCGATCTTCCGCCAGGGGCACTTAAGGTTGTTGTATCCGACATTACTAAAGGTCAAATGGTTGTATTACCAGATGATTTGCCGAAGTACGGTATTAATCCAGAACGCTTTAGTGTGGCAAGAGCCATTCGGATGAGCTGCAGCATCCCGTTCTTTTTTGAGCCTGTCAAGCTTCATAATAAAGCGGTTGGAAGCCCTCCTTCATATATTGTCGATGGAGGCTTATTAAGTAATTTCCCGATGTGGCTTTTTAAAGATGGTCGAAATGGGACGTGGAAAAGGCCAGTGATTGGCTTTCAATTATCACCGCAAATTGATGAACGTCCAACTCATAAAGTAAAAAATGCTCTTGATTTATACAAAGCAATTTTTGAAACAATGATTAGTGCACACGATGTGCGCTATATTCGAGCGGAGCATGCAAAAAATATCGTATTTATACCAATGGAAGAAATTAAAGCAACGGATTTTTCGTTGACGGAAGCTGAAAAAGACCGAATGATTGCGCTTGGAGCAGCAAAAACAACTGAATTCTTAACTCAGTGGAGTGGATAAAGAGCACACCCATAAGGTGCGCTCGTTCTTTATGCTTTTTTCTTATTGGTTTTTGTTGTTGGTTTTCCGCCCTTGCCTTCAATTACTTTTAGATGAGGTGCAGATCGCCGCTTTGGTACTTTCTTTAATCCTCTTTGATTAAGTTCGGATTGGCGCTTATTCTTAGGGAAGTTTTGAGTCTTGCTCTTAGGAGCACTCTTGGCTGTGCTTGTGCGCTGCGCTTTTTTCATTTGCGCTCGTGATGGTCCATTTTTTGTTTTTGAAAACATAGGAACACGGTATCGTTTTGATAAATAGAATCGATAACCAAGGTAGAAAAGCAAGCCAATCGTAACGGTAATGCCGATAACGCTAAAGAACCCGCTTATGTTACTTAAAATGCCAATAACAGCAAGAATGAGAAAAAGCGGTAAGAGAATTTGAACCATCTTCCTCATAAGAAACGCCCCTTTCTAATTGACTTTATAAGTACTCGCCTCAGTTAAATTATAAATCTTTTCCAATGGAGCGAGCAAGTATAATAAAATATTTTCTTATTATTCATAGTATGCCATTTCAGTAGGATTCATATAAGCCAAATAGAATGTTCATTTATTTTTTTTAGCTGGGCATACTTGATACTGGAGGTGTTTTTATGGAAAGTCAAATGGATAAAAAAATTATTAAAGAAAAACAAATGGGATATACAATGAAAGTTGTTCTAATAGGGTTTTTTGGTGGCCTAATTTGGTCCGGAATTGGCTACTTCTCTTATTATTTTCATCTAACAGAAGTAGGCCCCTCATTTGTGTTGCTTCCTTGGGCACTAGGAGATTGGAAAACTGGACACTGGGGTCAGGTAATTGGAATAGCTGTAATCGCTTTTCTATCAGTTGGTATAGCATTTATTTACAAGTGGTGCTTACAAAAAGTAAATAGCATGTGGCCGGGGATTGGATTTGGTGCCTTGCTATGGGTTCTAACTTTTTATTTTTTAAATCCTTTCATTGATCAGCTTAAACCGATTCAAAGCTATACATTTAATACAATTATTACAACGCTTTGTCTGTTTTTACTTTACGGATTGTTTATTGGCTATTCCATTGCGTATGAGTATTCTGAACAAAACTATGCAGCTAACAATGAGAAGTCCGTTTAAAGAGCTGCTGAATTGTGCTACAATTTCCTTATCACATAGAGGGATGAGGGATTTTTATGTCAATTGTTCAATCGTTACAAGGTATGCTAGCAAAAAATGAAATTGACGGGCTGTTAATTTCTAGTGGGATAAACAGACGTTACGTAACTGGTTTTACTGGTACTGCTGGTGCCGTGCTTCTAACTGAGAAGGAAGCTTTATTTATTACAGATTTCCGCTATACAGATCAGGCGGAAGAGCAAGTCAAAGCTTGCGAAATCGTTAAACAGTCAGGCACATTAGCACAAGAAATTGCAAATCAGGCAAAACGATTAAACATTAAACGATTAGGTTTTGAAAAGAACAAATTAACCTATGGAGAATTTGAGCAGTTCAATAGTTTATTGTCAGACTGTACGTTAATACCGGTTGCTCAACTTGTTGAGTCTCTTCGATTGATTAAATCAGAAGAAGAGCTATCAATAATGAAATCAGCAGCGAAAATAGCTGACGATGCGTTTACATATATTCAAGGTGTTATTAAACCTGGTATAACAGAACTTGATGTTTCAAATGAACTTGAATTTTTTATGAGAAAACAAGGAGCCATTTCATCGTCTTTTGATATTATTGTTGCGTCTGGATACCGTTCAGCCTTGCCACATGGTGTAGCATCAGCTAAAAAAATTGAGTCGGGTGAACTCGTTACCCTTGACTACGGTGCTTATTTCAACGGGTATTGCTCGGACTTAACCAGAACATTAGCTGTCGGAGAGATATCTGATGAGCTTAAAACGATTTATGAAACGGTGCGGGTAGCGCAACAGTTAGGAATGGAAGGCATTAAGCCTGGCTTAACAGGAAGAGAAGCAGATGCTCTTACGCGTGATTATATTGAGGCAAAAGGTTATGGGGAGAATTTTGGACACTCCACAGGGCATGGGCTTGGCATGGAAGTCCATGAAGGTCCAGGGCTTGCTAAAACTTCTGAAGTTATTTTACAACCGGGTATGGTTGTGACGGTTGAACCGGGAATTTATGTACCTGGTGTAGGTGGTACACGAATTGAGGATGATATTGTTATTACAAAAGACGGGAACCAGACGCTCACCTATTCATCCAAAGAATTAATCTATGTCGGTAACTAATATTCTATAGGAATATAAGACAGTTGTAGAAAGCTATGGTATAGTTAATACGGCAAAAAGAGTGTAGATGGAGGAATAAATATGATTTCAGTTAACGATTTAAAAACGGGATTAACAATTGAAGTGGAAAATGGCATCTGGCAAGTTATGGATTTTCAACATGTTAAACCAGGTAAAGGTGCAGCGTTTGTCCGGACGAAGTTGCGCAATCTTCGAACAGGTGCAATTCAAGAAAAAACGTTTCGTGCAGGAGAGAAAGTAGGCAAGGCTCATATTGAGAATAGACGCATGCAGTATTTATATGCGAGTGGTGACACACATACGTTTATGGACAACGAGTCTTATGAGCAACTTGAGCTCCAAGCCAATCAAATTGAATACGAATTGAAATTTTTAAAAGAAAATATGGAAGTTCATATCATAACGTATCAAAGTGAAACGCTTGGTGTTGAAGTGCCAAATACGGTTACGCTTGAAGTTGTTGAAACAGAGCCTGGTATTAAAGGCGATACAGCTTCTGGTGGAACAAAGCCGGCGACTGTTGAAACAGGCTTAACCGTTCAAGTGCCTTTCTTTGTTAACCAAGGAGATAAATTAATTATCGATACAAGAAATGCTTCTTACGTTTCAAGAGGCTAAACCGAACATAAAAACCACGCTTAGTCTATTAACTAAGCGTGGTTTTTTACTATGTTTCCATTTCGTAAGCAAGCTGGAGTGATTCTTTTAAATAGTCGGCAGCATCATCGACACTAAATGAGTCGGTTAAAAAACGAGAGTGATGACGTGCATAGGCATCTTTTCTTTCATAATAAAGATGCTCAAGTTCATTTATTGTTTTTCCTTGTAAGATAGGGCGGCTATCCACGAGTAGATGGACTCGGTCTTTCCACGATTGAAACCCTATATCCAAATAGATAACAAGACCGTCAGCTAGGCAGCGGTTTTTAATCGACTCCTGTGTAAACGCACCACCACCAAGAGAAATGATCTTTAGTTTTTGTTCACAGGTAGATAGCACAATCTCTTCTTCGAGCTTTCGAAAATAATGCTCTCCTTTCGTTTTGAATATATCAGAAATAGACATCTTTTCTTGGTCTTCGATCTCTTGATCCACATCTACAAAATCGCGATACATCTTCTGGGCCAACTTCTTACCAATGCTTGTTTTTCCAACGCCCATAAAACCTACTAAAATGATGTTTCGCTCAATTAAAGGTCGCTCTTGTTTAGTCACAATAGACACTCACTTTACCTAAGTTATTTTGTACAGTATAGCAATAATTCGTTAGGTGTGTGTTGATTTTTCTTATTCTTATTGAAAAAGCTGTTGCAGAAAGCTAAAACTTACAGTAAACTAATTTTAATTCCGATAATAATTATGTGTTTTGTAGGAGAGGTGAGAAGAGTAATGAAAACGGTTTTAATTGTGGGTGATTCAAAGCAAGCTTTTGGCGTTGCAAAAGCAATTAAACGCCATATTTCAACAACCTACGCGGAAATAAATGTGGAGGATTACACAAGCTTTAAGACGATTCAATCGGCTAAGACACTTATATTTGTTCTTCCTGCATATAAAGAGCCATACCAGCATTTTAGAAAATTGGTATTAAATTTAAAAGAGCAAGGATTAAATCATAAAGAAATTGTTTTTATTAGCACGAACGGTTCTGCAGTACACCATGGCATTATGCAAATGTGGGTACGAGAAATTGGATGCTTACGAGCAAGTGCTTCGTTTCCAGATAATAATTTATGTTTAAAACCAAATGGTGAACTACTTATGACTGAAAAAATTCGCAAAAAATTGTTACCTGTTGTGCATCAGCTGCAAAAGAATAACCAAGCAAAAATTATTTCTTAGTTAGTGAATAAGTATAAGAAAGAACGCTATACAAGGACGATTAAGAACAAGTGAAACAAAGGGATTTACTCTTAAAATGATATCCTTTAGTTGATTAATAACAGCCACTTCCAATTGGAGGTGGCTTATTTGCGTATGAAACACGGTTCTGAACTTGTCTTACCTAACATAAGGTGTACAAAGTTACTTTTTATGATTTGTGACGAATTGGACTGAGAAATACAAGTATAAAAACGAGCAATGGTTTGAATTTCCTGGAACTTATTAAAACAGGAGGCTGTTTGACATGCTTAACTCAATTACTGAACTTTTACCGCCACATGTTTCTGACTTTGTTCAAACGTTTCCTACCGTAGACATAGAAAAACTAGAGGAAGTACGGATGAGAATTGGACAACCGATTGAATGTCTTTTTTCATCAAAGCCAATTTATTCAAGTGCACTCTTCTCTGAAGAAGACTCTGTGTATTTTTTAAATCAGTTAAGCCAGTATTCCATGTATGCCTTTGAGGAAGAACTTCAAAAAGGATATATCACAATCCAAGGTGGGCATCGTGTAGGTCTAGCCGGGAAAACCATTCTAGAAAATGGAGTGGTTAAGACGATAAGACCTGTTAGTTCATTTAATATTCGCGTTGCCCGCCAGAAAATCGGTGTTGGTGAAAAACTTGCGACTGAACTCTATGATCAACGAATGGGTTGGAGAAATGCCCTCCTAATAGGACCGCCTCAAACTGGAAAAACAACAGTGTTAAGGGATTTAGCAAGGATTGTGAGCCAAGGTACTAAAAAAATACCGTCAAATAAGGTGGCAATTGTCGACGAACGATCTGAAATTGCTGGAAGTATTAATGGAATTCCGCAGCATGAGCTAGGCACAAGAATTGATGTGTTAGACGGTTGCCCAAAGGCAGAGGGCATGATGATGATGATTCGCTCCATGTCCCCGCATGTCTTAATCGTTGATGAGATCGGAAGAGAACAAGATGCACAAGCCATTCTAGAAGCAAGGCATGCAGGGGTAGTTGTGATGGCCTCAGCTCATGGGCGAACGTATGAGGAAATTGCTAAAAGGCCCGTTTTTAAACGGTTGCTTGAACTAAATGCATTTGATCGCGTCATTGAATTAGGCAGAGTGCCTTATCCAGGCTATGTCAAACGAGTCCGATTGGCAAATCAGGTCGCAACAGGATGAAGTGGTTAGGTGCACTTATTATTATTTGTTGTACCACTCTCTATGGGTTTTATCGCGCTAATGCATTAAAAGAACGACCGAAACAAATTAGGCAATTACGCTCAGCTCTGCAGTCACTTGAAGCAGAGATGCTGTATGGGCAAACGCCGCTCGCGAAAGCATCTTTGAACATATCACAGCAGTTTTCTGGTCCCGTTTCTCATTTCTTTCAGCAGTTTGCCCGGAAATTAAATGAAAAAGAAACAACTGCAAAGAAAGCGTGGGAAGAATCAATTCAGCTAGTTTGGGAGGAGTTGTCTTTAAAAACGAATGAAAGAGAAGTGTTGTTTCAATTCGGTGCAACACTTGGGACAATGAGCCGAGAACAGCAGCAGAAGCAATTGAAGCTGACACAAACCCATCTTGAGCGGGATGAATTAGAGGCCAAAGATCTACAAATGAAATATGAAAAAATGATAAAAACATTAGGTTTCTTGGCAGGCTTATTAATTGTCATTTTAATGATTTAGCGATTGATTCAGACAGGAGTGAGTTCATAGATGTCTTATGATGTAAATACCATTTTCCAAATTGCCGGTATTGGTATTATTGTCGCGATGCTGCATACCGTTTTGAAACAAATGGGAAAAGAAGATTGGGCCCATTGGGTAACATTAATTGGTTTTGTTGTTGTTCTCTACATGGTTGCAACGATTGTGGATGATTTATTTCAAAAAATAAGAAGCGTCTTCTTGTTTCAAGCATAAATGGAGGTGAGCGACAATTGAAATCGTTCAGCTAGTCGGTCTTGGATTAATCGCTACTTTTTTAGCTTTAATTTTAAAAGAACAAAAACCAGCATTTGCCTTCTTGTTGACGATGTTTGTTGGTGCGTTCATTTTCCTTTTTTTAATTGATGAGATTGCGCAAATGATTGCGCTCATAAGCGAGCTTGCAGAGAACGCCAATATCCATATTGTCTATCTCCAAACCATTTTAAAGATTATCGGAATAGCTTATATTGCTGAATTTGGCGCGCAAATCGCAAAAGATGCTGGTCAAGGGGCGATTGCTTCAAAAATTGAACTTGCAGGGAAAATATTCATTCTTGTGTTGGCTATTCCCATTATTAAAGCAGTGATTGAAATGATTATCGCATTGCTTCCATCGTAAGGAGGACAAGCATGCAAGTAAAACAGATCCTACCGTACGTTCTAATAGTGCTGTTCTTCTTTGTTTTCAGTGGTGGTGTCCATGCACAGGAAGAAGAGTCGGATGAATCACTTGAACAATTGGTTGAAGAACAGCTTGGTATTTTAAAAATTGATGAGATTCAGGCTTATTGGGAAAAAATCTCTGACGATTACGGTGGTTTTTTACCTGAAAGTCAAAAGGGAAGCTTAACTGACTTTTTAACTGGAGACAAGCAGTTTAGCATCAAAGAGTGGTCACTTGGTCTTGTTAAATATTTACTCCATGAATTTATCGTTAATGGAAAATTACTTGGGATGCTGTTATTGCTTACCATTTTTTCGTATATTCTTCAATCTTTTCAAAATGCCTTTGAGCATCAGACTGTTAGTAAAACGGCTTATGCCATAACATTATTGGTTTTATGCATGATCGCGATGAACGGATTTCATACAGCAATCACCTATGCAACAGATGCAATTAATGCAATGGTTCATTTTTCAATAGCGCTCTTACCGATGCTACTGGCGATGATGGCTTCTCTTGGAGGGATATCAAGTTCCGCTTTGTTTCATCCAGTCATTATCTTTCTTGTTCACACAAGTGGATTATTAGTGAATACATTTGTCCTTCCTATGCTTTTTATCTCAGCTGTACTTGGTATTGTCAGTACGCTAAGTGAAAACTACAAAGTAACGAGACTGGCAAATTTATTTCGCACAGGAGCAATTGGTCTTTTAGGGGTTTTTATGACGATCTTTCTTGGAGTTGTTTCTGTCCAAGGAACTACGACAGCAGCTGCAGATGGATTAACGCTTCGTGCAGCGAAATTTATTGCCGGTAATTTTGTACCTGTTGTTGGAAGGATGTTCACAGATGCTACGGATACGGTCATGAGTGCATCCTTGCTATTGAAGAACACAATTGGAATGAGTGGTCTGGTCATCCTTTTGGCAATATGTGCATTTCCAGCAATGAAAGTGCTGTCGATCGCTTTAATTTTCCAACTTTCAGCTGCGGCACTTCAGCCTTTAGGCAACGGGGCCATAATTGATTGTTTAGGTATTATTGGTAAATCAATTTTATATGTTTTTGCCGCAATGGCCTTGATCGGCTTTATGTTTTTCTTGGCGATTACGTTAATGGTTGCGGCGAGCAATATTGCGTTCATGATGAGGTAAAGGAGGTTTCTAATCTAAGTGGGGTTCATTAATGAATGGATTACATCTATCGTGCTGCTCATTTTACTTGCTGTTGTGTTAGAGATGCTCCTCCCAAATTCACAGCTCAAAAATTATGTCAAGTTGACGGTTAGTTTAATGCTCTTGCTTTTTTTACTACAGCCGATCCTTTCTTTGTTTCACGAAGATCCTGATGAATGGCTCTATTCGTTAATTGAAGAGAGCTCAACAACTGAATACTCTGTTGAAGAAAAAATAAATTCTCAAAAAAAAGAAATAGATAAGTTCTTTGATGCATATACATCTGAACAAGTGGCTGTCCAACTAAAAGACCAAGCTAAATCGGTCCTAGCAGAATCCTATCAGATGGAAATTACTCACATTGCTTTAAACGAAAACACACAAGGGGAAATGCTAGGTATTCACGTCTTGCTCGCTCCAATGACTGAATCATCTGGGGAGAATGAAGCGACTGAGCGAATAAAGCCTGTGTCGATTGTCATTGGTGATGATGTGGAGCCGGAAGAGCTTTCTAAGCAGGATGAAGAGTTGATCTCTTTACTTGCTGAGATTTGGGAAGTGCCTGAGACAGTCATTACGCTTGAAGAGGAGGGGGATGGGTGATGGACAATGAAGTAAAAGAAGATGATTGGTTTAAAAAATGGCTGCCGAAACAACCAGATAAAAAAAAACGCTCAATTTCGCCCAAATATATTTTACTCCTAGGCGGTTTAGGCATCGCATTAATGATTGGAAGTCAATTTTTTCAACCTGATTCAAACGATATGCCCGTAACGTCGTCGGAAGAGGATATTGAAGCAACACCGACATTTGCACGAGAAGCAGAGAAAGATTCAATGGCAGATTATGAAATCCGCTATGAAAATCAGCTTCGAGAAACATTAGAAGAAATCATTGGTGTAAACGATGTTTCCGTTAGTGTGAACCTTGCTGAATCAGAAAAAAACATTTATGAAAAAAATGTCCGTTCAGGGAACCAAACGACATCTGAAACCGATCGAGAAGGTGGTACGAGAAAAGTTGAGGATTTTCAGGATGAAGAAAATGTCGTTATTGTACGACGAGGTGATCAAGAAGAAGCGTTGGTCATATCGAAGGAAAAACCAGCGGTAGCAGGTGTCCTTGTAGTTGCTGAAGGTGTGGATAATGTACAGGTAAGAGCTTGGGTAGTAGAGGCCGTTAGTCGCTTATTAGACGTCGCTCCTCATCGTGTATCCGTCTTACCTAAGAAATTAGAGGAGGAATAAGCAATGGTCTTGAAAAAACAAACGGTATGGTTATTAACAATGCTAAGTCTAATGCTTGTGCTCGGAATTTATTATGTCAATATGAGTTCACAAGAGCGCGCGGAAAGTCCTGAAACAGAAGAGGTTGTGGATTTACCTGATATGAATGAAGAAGCAGAAGACGAAGCCGAACAAATTACGGCAATGTCTGGTAATGAGTCTATGACAGAAGCGAGATTAAAGCGAGATGAAGAACGTTCAAGAGAGTCTGAGGAATACAGTAAAGAAGCCGCTAATGAAGACAATTCAGCAGAAGAAAAAGTGGAGGCGAATGATCGTGCGCTAGAAGTTTTAGCGATTACTCAAGTAGAAAGAGAGTTGGAAACAACACTTATTGCTGAAGGATACGAGGATGTTTTCGTTCATACAGATGAACAAAGCAATCAAATTCGAATTACGGTACAATCAAGTTCAGATGAGAGCTCTAGAACGGAGGCTTTAACAATTATGTCAATGGCGCGAGAAAAGCTAGAGCTCGGTCCAGAATCTGAAATATTAGTTAAATTTGAAAAATAATACGTTTGGCTAAGCGGCTTGAATCATTTCAAGCCGCTTTTATATTGAACATGCAATCCCTACTTACACATGATATAATACACCAATGTAGAATGAATTAAGGAGAGATTGCAGATGGAATGGTCCGATTTAACAGAAGGAGCCAAGGCTGTCCTTGAACAAACGAGAAATGTAAAAAATGACCATATTCAAATTGTTGAGTTTGAAATTGGCTTTTCAGAAGAAGTAGAAGATATGGATGGCGATAAGGTTAGCGTATCCATTCAAGAAGAGGATTACAAAAACTTAAAGCTTTATACGCAAGAAAATGAATATGGGGAAAAATACCATATGGCAAAAAATAAAAATATCGTAAAAATAATTTTATTAGAGAATGGTAAAATACCAGATAATCTTTCTGAGTTCCCGGTGTTTCGACAGTATAAAAAAGAAGTTGTTTCTGCTGCTGAAGATCAAGCAGAATAAAAATAATTGACCCTGGACCCTGATGTTACCAGGGTTAATTGCTACATATTATAAAGGGATTTTTTTGTGACTTGGCGAATAAAGCTAGTGTGATGTATTTTAAAACTACAATACAAACGAATGATTGAATGCAAAAAGGAGTTGCTTTTAAATGTTAAAAGTTGATGAAATTAAGAGTTTAATAGATGCCTTACATGCCTCAAGTGTAGATGAGTTAAACCTTGAGCAAAATGAAATGAAATTATCACTTAAGAAAAATACTACGGTTGTTCAAGAAGCAGTCAAACCTAGTGTGCCTGCTGTTGAAACACAGCCATCACTTCCACCGCAAGTTAAAACTGAGGCAATTCAAGTCCAAGAAGAAGGACCGCAAGATGATCGTAATTTATTTACAGTAACTTCCCCAATGGTAGGGACGTTTTATGCAGCGCCATCTCCTGATGCTAGTCCTTATGTAAAAGAAGGGGATTCGGTTGATGAAGAGTCTGTTGTTTGTATTGTTGAAGCAATGAAGTTAATGAATCCAATCGTTGCAGATGCGAAAGGGAAGATCGTCGAAATCGTAGCCGAAAACGGTGAATTAGTGGAATACGGACAACCTTTAATGGTTGTAGAACGTACCTAAGTAGGAGCGAGAGCCAATGATTAAACGTATTTTAATTGCAAATCGTGGGGAGATTGCTGTACGAATTATTCGTGCGTGCAAAGAATTAGGGATTGAAACAGTGGCTGTTTTCTCAGAAGCTGATGCTGAAGCCTTACATGTTCAGCTCGCTGATGAATCGTTTTGTATCGGACCAACTGCTTCTAGTAAAAGCTATTTAAACTTTACAAACTTAATGAGCGTTGCGACTCTAACTGAAACAGATGCGATTCATCCAGGATACGGTTTCTTGTCGGAGAATGCGGACTTCGCAGAGATCTGTGCTGACTGCAACATTACATTTATTGGACCAAGCCCAACAGCAATCAATCGCATGGGAACCAAAGATGTGGCGCGAGAGACGATGAAAGCGGCAGGAGTTCCAATTGTACCTGGGTCTGAGGGGATTGTAGAATCAATTGACGATGCGAAACAAATCGCCAACGAAATTGGTTACCCTGTGATTATTAAAGCAACAGCTGGTGGTGGCGGAAAAGGAATTCGAGTCGCTAGAAATGAAGCTGACCTAGAGTCAGGCATAGCCATTACCCAGCAAGAAGCACAGACAGCTTTTGGTAATCCTGGTGTATACTTAGAGAAATACATTGAAGATTTTAGACATGTTGAAATTCAAGTGTTAGCTGATAACTTTGGCAATACGATTCATCTAGGTGAAAGAGATTGTTCCATTCAAAGACGTTTACAGAAGCTTGTGGAAGAAACCCCTTCACCAGCTATTACTCCAGAAAAACGAAAAGAAATGGGAGAAGCAGCGGTTGCAGCAGCTAAAGCAGTAGAATATTCAGGCGCTGGCACAGTTGAATTTATTTTCGATCATCATTCAGGTGAGTATTATTTCATGGAAATGAATACGCGAATTCAAGTGGAACACCCTGTTACAGAAATGGTGACCGGTATTGACTTGGTAAAAGAGCAAATTCGAGTGGCGAATAATGAACCGCTTTCTGTAAAACAAGAAGAGGTTACATTCACAGGTTGGTCGATTGAGTGTAGAATTAATGCTGAGAACCCTGCAAAGAACTTCATGCCTTCACCAGGTAAAATCGTTGATTACTTAGCACCAGGTGGATTTGGGGTTCGGGTAGATTCAGCTGTGTATCCTGGGTACACGATCTCACCGTTTTATGATTCAATGATTGCAAAAGTTATCGTTCATGGAGCTACGAGAGAAGAAGCAATTGCTCGTATGAAACGTGCACTTCAAGAATTTGAAATTGAAGGTGTCGATACAACAATTCCATTCCACTTGAATTTATTTGATCATGAAGTGTTTGTTTCCGGAGATTTTAATACAAAGTTTGTTGAAACGTACGATGTAATGCCGGTAAAAAATAAGTAAAGGAGGTTTTACTGTCATGGAAGATCATCAATTATTAGAACTTGATGAACAGAAAAGCGGATTAGGTAAGGTGGAAATTTCGCCGGAAGTCATTGAGGTAATTGCAGGTATTGCTACTCAGGAAGTTGAAGGTGTAGCAGCTCTACGAGGGAATTTTGCCACTGATGTAGCAGAGCGATTAGGAAGAAAGAATCATGGTAAAGGTGTGAAGGTTGAACTAGATGAAGACGGAATTGTCGTTGATGTATCAATTATTATCACATATGGAGCTGCTGTTCCTGAAGTAGCTAACCTAATCCAGTTAAATATTCAACAAGCATTGGAAACGATGACTGCGATTCAGCTTAATGAAATTAACGTGCATGTTGTAGGTGTTTATTTCGAATCGGCAGAGACAAATGTTGAGAACGAAATGGAACAAGCGTAAATTCAAGAAGCGGATGAGAGAGAACCGACTTAAGTCGGTTCTCTTCTGTTTTTACGAACAATTGATTTTACGCTATACTAATAAAGATAAAAGAAAAAGGAGTTTATTATGAATCGACGTGTTGCAAGACTTCGTGCTGTTCAAACGTTGTACCAATTGAGTTTAGTGGCTTCGATTGAAGTTGAACAAGCGATTGAAAATACATTAAGCAATGAAGAAGAACCAAATGAATTTTACCATGCACTTGTGTACGGAACATTAGAAAAGCGTGATGAAATCGATGGCTACTTAAGTGGTCATTTAAAGGGCTATACGATTGATCGTTTAGGTCATGTAGACCGTGCAATAGCAAGAATGTCTTTATATGAAATGCTTTATATTGAGGATATTGAGATGAACATTTCTTTAAATGAAGCAATTGAACTTGCTAAAGCTTTTGGTGGTCAAGATGCGGGGCGTTTCATGAATGGTGTCTTATCGAATGCATATGATGGGGCATTAAAGAATAAAAAGTAATCCCTTGTCTTATCTAATGGGAGTTGAGAGGAGGATGGGAATGAACATGGCATGGTCTGTAAGTGAAGCCACTTCTTACATTAAAGGACTGCTTGAAGAGGATCCACAGTTAATGGAAGTGTGGATAAGAGGAGAACTATCTAATTTTAAGCAACATACACGTGGCCATATGTATTTTACTGTAAAAGACGATGGGTCTCGTTTGCAATCAGTGATGTTTGCTGGACATAATAGTTATTTACGGTTTAAACCTGAAAATGGTATGAATGTTCTTATGCGTGGCGAGATTAACGTGTACGAGCCTTATGGGCAATATCAATTTTATGTGAAGGAAATGCAGCCTGATGGAATAGGGAGCTTACACGTTGCTTTTGAACGCTTAAAGAAAGAACTAGAAGAAGAAGGATTATTTGATCAAGCGATTAAAAAACCGCTTCCCCAATATCCAGCACATATTGCCGTTATTACGTCTCAAACTGGTGCGGCAATAAAAGATATTATGACGACGCTCAAACGGAGAATGCCGCGAATTCGCGTAACGTTATTACCAGTTCTCGTTCAAGGTGATGCTGCACCAAGCTCGATTGCGCATGCAGTTGAACAAGCAAGCATAGCTTCTATATTTGACTTAATTATTATGGGTAGAGGTGGCGGTTCCATTGAAGAGCTCTGGGCGTTTAATGAAGAGATTGTAGCTAGAGCAATCGCTTCAGCTACAGTTCCCATTATATCTGCGGTTGGGCATGAGACTGATTTTACAATCAGTGATTTTGTTGCCGATCTACGTGCGCCTACCCCAACTGCAGCAGCTGAAATGGCCGTCCCAGACTACCGAGAAGTGCTAAATCAACTGGAAGCAATGAAGCATAGGTCCATTCGTTCGATCAGTGAGAAGTTGCGAACAGAACAAAAGCGATTGGAGACTTTGAATAAGTCGTATGCGTTTCGATACCCGAGGCAATTAGTTGAGCAAAAAGAACAACAGCTAGATTATTTGATGGAACGATTGTCACGTAGTATTAAGAAAGAGTTGGATGTAAAAAGACAAGCGCTTACTCGCTCCAATCAAGCGCTATTGAGGAACCATCCTCACAATCATGTAACGCAGCTTAAATCAGAGTCTCATTACTTAAAAAAACGTTTAGTGAAGGCGATGGAGATTGAAATGGATCGCAAGAAAAGAGAAATGGGATCGGTTTTATCTAAGCTGCAGCTATTAAGTCCATTAACAACAATGGAGCGAGGGTACTCCCTTGCATATAAAGAAGAGAAGTTAATAAAAACGATAAGTGATGTAGAAGTTGATGATGAAATTTCTGTTACGATGCAAGACGGACGAATTTACACGAAAGTTACTGGAAAGGCTATAAATACTAGTGGAGGTGGATGGAATGGATCAAAGTCTTAAAAAAGAGGAAAACCTTCCATTTGAAGAAGCAATGAACAAGCTAGAAGATCTTGTGAGCAAGCTTGAGGAGGGTGATGTTCCGTTGGAGCAGGCAATATCAATGTTTCAAGAGGGAATGACGCTATCTAAAAACTGCCATGATAAATTAACGAAAGTAGAAGCGCAACTTGATCAAATTATGAATGACGATGGTGAGATCATTGAAGTAGATTTGCAAAAGGAGGCAGCTGAGTGAGCTCCAAATTTGAATCCTTTTTGCAAGAAACGAAGCAGTTAATTGATCGAGAACTGCCAGAATTTATAAATCGTTTAGATGCTGAGCATCGTTTGAAAGAAGCGATGCTCTATTCCCTTGAGGCAGGAGGAAAGCGTGTAAGGCCAGTTCTTTTAATGGCTGTATTGGACGCATATGGGCAACCGATTTCAGATGGTCTGGAAGTTGCCTGTGCCCTCGAAATGGTTCATACGTATTCATTGATTCATGATGATTTACCGGCAATGGATGACGATGATTTAAGACGTGGTCAACCAACAAACCACAAAGTCTTCGGTGAAGCAACAGCAATCTTAGCTGGAGATGCACTATTAACTCATAGTTTCTCGATGATTTCTAATGCTCCACATTTAAATGATGATGTAAAAGTAAAGCTCATCTCTATATTTAGCGAAGCCGCTGGCGCATCTGGGATGGTTGGAGGACAACTGGCAGACATGCTAGGTGAAGGAAAACAATTAGACGTTGACCAATTAGCATCAATCCATCACCGTAAGACTGGAGAATTACTAGCGTTTGCCGTTAAAGCAGGGGCTTTAATTGCAGGTGCAACAATGACTGACGCAGTAAAGTTAAGTGAATATGGCAAAGAAGTTGGTCTCTTGTTTCAGATAAAAGATGACATACTTGATCTTGAGGGAGATGCACAATTAATAGGCAAACCTGTTGGAAGTGATCTTTCAAACAACAAAAGTACGTATCCGGGTTTACTTGGAATGGATGGAGCGAAGGAGATGTTGGCAACTCATCATCAAAAAGCATTAGATCCATTAAAAGAAATTGGATTAGCTGGAACATTACTGGAGGATCTTGCCAACTATATTGTTCAACGCAATCATTAAAACCAGCACTGACGCTGGTTTTTTTCGTCAATTAGGCGATCTATAGACTTGAACGGTTATTGCTGTTCTTTCTCTGCTTGTTTTTGTTATAATTGGGGTACATATTAGATATGAGTAAATTCCTTTAAAAAGGAATTAATGAGATTAAAAATGGGGGTTTCATCGATGAACCTTGAAGAAATCCAGAACCCGAGTTTCTTAAAGAACTATTCGAATAAACAGCTTGAGGAATTAGCAGTAGATATTCGACAATTCTTGATTGAAAAGCTTTCGGTTAATGGTGGTCACATCGGACCAAATTTAGGCGTAGTAGAGTTAACATTAGTTTTGCATCAATTGTTTGACAGTCCAAAAGATAAATTTCTCTGGGACGTAGGGCACCAAGCATATGTTCATAAGATTCTTACGGGTAGAGCGGACAAGTTCGACACAATTCGTCAGTATAAAGGACTCTGTGGTTTTCCTAAGCGGAATGAAAGCGAGCATGATGTGTGGGAAACGGGACATAGTTCCACTTCATTGTCTGGTGCAATGGGAATGGCAACAGCTAGAGATTTGAAAGGTACAGATGAGAGTGTAGTTGCCATTATTGGCGACGGTGCCTTAACAGGTGGAATGGCATTAGAAGCATTGAATCACATTGGTCATGAACAAAGAGATTTAATTGTTATTTTAAATGATAATGAAATGTCAATTGCCCCAAATGTAGGTGCACTTCACCATATACTAGGACGTTTAAGAACGGCTGGTAAGTACCAAAAAGCGAAAGATGATATGGAACAGTTAATCCGAAAAATTCCAGCCTTTGGTGGGAAGCTCGCGGATACGGCTGAACGTTTAAAAGATAGTTTAAAATACATGGTTGTCTCAGGCATGTTTTTTGAAGAAATGGGCTTTACCTACTTAGGTCCAGTAGATGGACATGATCTTGAAGAATTAAAGCATAATATTAGTTACGCCAAAAAAGTGAGCGGTCCTGTATTAATTCATGTTCTTACGAAAAAAGGAAAAGGCTATAAACCTGCTGAAGATGACGCAACAGGTGCATGGCATGGTACCGGTCCTTATAAGATTGAAAACGGAGAAATGGTCAAGAAAGCTGGCCCTCCAAGTTACCCAAGCGTATTTGCAAATACGTTAAAAACAATTGCACGAGAAGATGAGCGCTTAGTAGCGGTTACACCAGCAATGCCTGGTGGATCAAAACTTGACTTGTTTGCCGAAGAGTTTCCTGATCGTATGATAGATGTTGGAATTGCGGAGCAACATGCAGCAACAATGTCAGCAGGTTTAGCTACTCAAGGATTAAAACCTGTTTATGCTGTGTATTCAACTTTCTTACAAAGAGGATACGATCAAGTTGTTCATGATATCTGCCGTCAAAACTTAAATGTGTTGATTGCGATTGATCGGGCTGGTTTAGTTGGAGCTGACGGAGAAACTCATCAAGGGGTCTTTGATATTTCATTCCTACGCGCATTACCAAACATGGTTATCTTAAACCCGCGTAATGAAAATGAGCTACAGCACATGCTTTATACGGCTATTCAATATGATGATGGTCCAATAGCGGTCCGTTACCCTCGTGGAAATGGAACTGGCGTCAAAATGGATCAACAACTTAAGCGGCTGCCAATTGGAAAATGGGAAACCATTCAAGAAGGAGCAGATGCGGTCATTTTAACGTTTGGAACAATGATACCAGTTGCTGAAAAAGCAATTGAGCGCTTAAGTCAGAATGGTTTAAATGTACGCTTAGTGAATGCGAACTCAGTTAAACCGCTCGATGAAGAAATGCTATCTAATATCGCGAAAGAGGATATTCCAGTTCTGACCATTGAAGAAGCTGTTTTGCAAGGTGGTTTTGGAAGCGCCGTATTGGAATTCTTTAACGAAAATGAACTACATGTTCAAGTAAAGCGCTTAGGAATTCCAGATTGGTTTATTGAACATGGCAGTGTCGGAGAACTTTGTGAAGAGATCGGCTTAACGCCTGAAAATATAGCCGACACGTTAGCTAGCATGATTCCTCGACAACAGAAAAGAGCTTAACTGAATGGCGAAAAAAGAACGCCTAGATGTTCTGCTTGTAGAAAGAGGACTGGCCGAAACAAGAGAAAAAGCAAAAAGAAGCATTATGGCTGGAGTCATTTATAGTGAAAATGAACGTTTAGATAAACCAGGGATGAAAGTAGAAGTTGATATCTCCCTTCGTATTAAAGGAGATACGTTGAAATACGTAAGTCGAGGTGGCCTTAAGCTTGAAAAAGCGCTTGATGTGTTTGCTTTTCGTGTAGACCATAAAGTGGGGCTTGACATTGGTGCCTCGACTGGCGGTTTTACGGACTGTGCTTTACAGAACGGTGCCAAAAAAATGTACGCCGTTGATGTGGGATACAATCAATTAGCTTGGAAAATAAGACAAGATGAACGAGTCGTCGTAATGGAACGAATGAACTTTCGTCATGCAACGAAAGATGATTTCAAAGAGGCAGAACCGGAATTTGCCTCCATTGATGTTTCGTTTATCTCACTAAGACTAATTTTGCCGGCGCTCTCTAACATTTTAGCCGACTCAGGTGATGTAATGGCATTGATTAAACCACAGTTTGAGGCTGGTAAAGACCAAGTTGGTAAAAAAGGGATTGTACGTGAGCCGAACATTCATAAACAAGTTATAACAGACATCGTTCAGTTTGCTGGTTCGATCGGTTTTACCCCATTGCAAATTGATTATTCTCCCATAACGGGGGGAGAAGGTAATGTTGAATTTTTGCTTCATTTAAGAAAAGGGGCCGGAAATTCACTTATTACTGAAGAGAATATTGATACGGTCGTGCAAGATTCCCAGCGTTTAAAAAACAAGTAGAGAAGGCTCTTGCCTTCTTTTTTTGTGTCAATTAAGTTGAATCAATCTTGCCGAATAAGGGTAAACAGTAGATAATAAGGCTAGAGCGCACGTACTGATAAACAAAATAGATAAGGTAAGGTGATGGCATGAATAAAGGGCAGCGCCATATCAAAATAAGAGAAATTATTACAAATAATGAAATCGAAACACAGGATGATTTAGTTGATACCCTCAAAAATGATGGATACAATGTGACGCAAGCTACTGTTTCAAGAGATATTAAAGAGCTTCATTTGGTAAAAGTCCCTCTTCAAGACGGTCGTTATAAGTACAGCTTGCCAGCCGATCAAAAATTTAATCCCCAGCAAAAATTAAAGCGGATGCTAACAGATAGTTTTATTAGTATTGATCAAGCTGGTAATTTGGTCGTGATGAAAGCAATGCCTGGGAACGCCAATGCGATTGCAGTCTTAATTGATAATTTAGATTGGACTGAATTAATGGGAACAATTTGTGGTGATGATACAATATTAATTATCTGTCGGACCGAGAATGATGGACAAACTGTTTCAGAACGATTTTTGAATATGCTTTAAAGGCGGTGAGTGCTTCATGTTGATGGAACTCTCCATTAAAAATTTTGCAATTATCTCTTCGTTGACCATACCATTTGAAAAAGGTCTAACCGTTTTAACAGGAGAGACAGGTGCTGGAAAATCAATCATCATAGACGCGATCGGGTTGTTATTAGGCGGCAGAGGTTCTACTGAATTTGTGCGCTATGGAGAAAAAAGAGCTGAAATTGAAGGGTTATTTTCACTTGAAGACAATCATCCTGTTCTGGCTAAACTCGAATCGCTAGGAATTGATGTTGAAGAGGGCATGCTTGTTCTAAGGCGTGATATGACGGACACAGGTAAAAGCATTTGCCGAATGAACGGGAAACTAATGACAATCGGTTCGCTACGGGAAGTTGGTCAAACGCTTATCGATGTTCATGGCCAACATGAACACCAGTCTTTAATGCGAACGGAGGAACATCTTGAATTACTGGACAGCTTTGGAGATGCTAGTCTAAAAAAAGCGTTAAGCGAGTATGGCAAACTGTTTAAGCAATTAACGATCATTAACAGGCGAATTGCAGAGCTTGACCGAAACGCTCAAGATATTGCTCAAAAAACAGATTTATATACGTATCAACTTGGTGAAATTACACAAGCAAATTTAATTCCAAACGAAGATGTTCAGCTCCTTGCTGATCGAAAGAAATTGGCGAATGGAGAAAAATTAGCTGAATCCTTAACGAGAAGCTATGAACACTTGTATGGAGAAAATAAAGGACTTGATTACTTAAATGGTATGTTATCTCATTTAGAAGCGGCAACGTCACTAGATGAGGACTTAAAACCATTGTATGAGCAAGTCTCCTCTAGTTACTATTTATTTGAAGAAGCATCTTATTCAATACGAGAAGCATTAGATCAAGTTGAATTCAACCCAACTGCCTTAGAGCAAATAGAGTTGCGCTTGTCAGAAATTGATAAATTGAAGCGTAAATACGGACAAACCGTTGAAGAGATCGTTGACTATGCGCAGAAATTGGAAGATGAACTTGAAGTGATGGAAAATATAGATGAGCGTGTCAATGAGCTAAAGGTAGAGCAACGTGCTTTGCTGGAAGACTTAGACATTGAAGCAAATGCAATTTCCAACATGAGAAGAAGCGTGGCTTCTCAGCTTGAAAAAGCAATTAAGAAGCAGCTTCAAAGTCTATATATGGAAAAAACTTCGTTTCAAGTGCAAATAAGTCAACTAAGTGAGCTTCATAAGAATGGTCAAGATCAAATTGAATTTCTGTTATCTACAAATCCAGGAGAACCACTAAAACCACTTGCCAAAGTAGCTTCTGGTGGCGAAATCTCTAGAATTATGCTAGCTCTAAAATCGATTTTTTCGACAAAGCAAGGAATTACATCCGTTATATTTGATGAAGTCGACACTGGAGTAAGCGGTCGGGTTGCCCAAGCGATTGCTGAAAAAATTCAAGGAATAGCTAAAGGTTCGCAAGTTCTTTGTATCACGCATTTGCCACAGGTTGCGGCAATGGCTGACAATCATTTATTTATTTTGAAAGAAGAAAATAAAGAACGAGTAAAAACGAAAGTAATGCCATTGTCTGATGACCAAAAAGTAGAGGAAGTAGCACGTATGCTATCAGGCGTTGAGGTTACTGAAATAACGCTTGAAAATGCGAAAGAATTACTCAATATGGCAAAAAAGAAGAAGCACGTTCATTAGAAATGCTACCCAATTTGGGTGGCTTTTTCTTATTTAATCAGTTATAAATCCTTACTTCAAAGGCAACATTAATAGTACAGCCAGCATGGAGGTGTGGGTTGGGAGTGAGGAGTGAAAGGGTTGAAAAAAGAGGGTGCACGATATGTAATTGGGGTATTGCTTTTTTTATGTGTATTAGGTTTAGGGTTTACGCAACAAGCAAAGCAGTTTTTAAATATTCCCACATCGATCGTTTTATTTGAAGGAAACCAAGCAGTTATTGAAACGAGTAGTGTTGAAATAAAAAATAATCATGACACAGCATTCATTCAGAATAGCGGTAACCATTCACAGCTTCACGCTACAGAAATAGGGGAAACAGAAGCCGTTGTCAAGATGGGGAACTGGCCAATTAAAGCAATTGATGTAGCGGTCTTACCAGAAATAAAAGTTGTTCCAGGTGGTCAATCAATAGGTGTGAAATTAACGACTGAAGGCGTTCTTGTTGTTGGGCACCACTTAATTGATACGACAAAAGGGCAAAAATCTCCTGGTGAATTTGCTGGAATAGAAGTTGGTGACATGATCACAAAAATTAATGGAATAAAAATGCATTCAATGAATGAAGTATCAAAACTAGTTCAAGATGCTGGTGAAGGTGACAAAGAGTTAAACATTGAAGTCATTCGTGGCGAAAAAGCAATAAAGACCGTTTTAAAGCCAGAAAAAGCAAAAGGGGATCACTTGTATCGTTTAGGTTTATACATTCGAGACTCTGCCGCTGGGGTCGGCACGATGACCTTTTATGAGCCTATCAGTAAGAGATATGGGGCGTTAGGTCATGTTATCTCAGACGTTGATACAAGAAAACCGATTTCAGTTCATAATGGGCAATTATTACGGTCATCAGTTACATCAATATCTAGAGGGATACATGGTGAGCCGGGAGAAAAGCTCGCAAGTATTTCAAAAGATAAAGATGTGCTTGGTTCCATTCATAAAAATAGTTCTTTAGGAATTTATGGAGAGTTACTTGAAGGAAGTAAGATGGAAAATCAGCTATATGACAAAGCTTTACCCATTACAACTGCTTCAGAAGTTAAAGAAGGTCCAGCAACGATCTTAACCGTTATAAATGGTGAAGAAGTGGAAGAGTTTGATGTAGAAATTGTTTCAAATATTGTTCAAGAGGAACCTGGAACAAAGGGTTTAGTGATTAAAGTAACGGACCCAGTTCTATTAAAAGAAACAGGTGGCATTGTTCAAGGAATGAGCGGCAGTCCAATTATTCAAGATGGAAAAATCATTGGTGCAGTTACCCATGTCTTCGTAAATGATCCAACTTCTGGCTATGGATGTCATATTGGTTGGATGTTAGAAGAAGCAGGAATACACACCGGATTAATTCATAAAAAAGCTAAAGCGAGCTAATCGTTTTAGCTTTTTTTTGGTTTTTCCAACGCAAGTTAATCGAGTATGATATATTAAAGAAAATGAAAAAACGTTTACAGATTCAACTATTAATGGCTAATGAGAAATAGTGATTTATGTCGAAAAAAAGAGTATATACGAGAAAATGCTCTTTTTCTTTAAAATAACAAGAGAATCAAAATTATTTAAAGGATTGTCTGCATCTTTGTCGAATCGGTTACATACATCAAAAGGAACTGGGGGAACAAATAATGGGTAACGTAACAGTCTGTATTGCAGATGATAACAGAGAATTAGTAAACTTATTAAGTGAATATGTAGGTGCGCAACAAGATATGGAAGTGGTCGGCATTGCTTATAATGGTCAAGAGTGTTTAACGGTTGTTGAGGAAAAGATGCCTGATGTGTTATTGCTGGATATCATTATGCCGCATTTAGATGGTTTAGCTGTTTTAGAACGGTTAAGTCAACATTCCAAAAAACCACAAATTATCATGTTGACGGCTTTTGGACAAGAAGATGTGACGAAAAGAGCGGTTGATTTTGGTGCTGCTTATTATGTGTTAAAACCATTTGATATGGATGCTTTAATGGATAAGATTAGAGAAATTGGTGGAAAAGCTCAGGCAAGACCGAAATCTACATCTATGACTTTTTCAAGTCCGCCAAGGCAAGAAGGACGGAAAATAAATCTTGATGCAAGTATTACAAGTATCATTCATGAAATTGGTGTCCCTGCTCACATAAAAGGATACATGTACTTACGTGAAGCCATAACAATGGTCTATAAAGACATTGAATTACTTGGATCGATTACAAAGGTTCTTTATCCAGATATTGCGAAGAAGTTTAATACGACCGCTAGTCGAGTGGAGAGAGCAATTCGACATGCGATTGAAGTTGCTTGGAGCAGAGGGAACATTGACTCTATTTCAACCTTATTTGGCTACACAGTTAGTCATTCTAAAGCAAAGCCGACCAACTCTGAATTTATTGCAATGGTCGCGGACAAATTAAGAATCGAGCATAAGGTAAGCTAAAAGAAGTCTATCTGAAAAGTGTGCGCTGTCATTGCGCGCACTTTTTTTGTTGTATTAATTCAATTTCTCCACATACTAACAAAAACAAGCGGAGGAATGAACTGTGAAAAAGATTTCAGTTGTATTGATTGATTATCGAAATAAGAAAATCATTCGAAATGTACGTAAACAAATAAAACGATTACCATTTGAATTGGAAATTTTTATGGTTAACAACTCTGAAAGCAAGAGAGGAGCTACGACGTTAACCGAAAAAGTGAAGGAGTGCTGGAGGGCATCAACAGGGTCTTATATTATATCTCTTTCACAGGATACGAACGTTTCCCAATATGATTGTGGAAGGCTGTTATTCCCTTTAATAAACAAAGAAGTTGATTTGTGTGAGCATCACATCTCATATGAAAAAGTAAATCCGTATGCTTTTCATCGTAGTCATTTACGCTTTTTTTTAACTGTGTATAGTCACGGTACACCTCTACCATTAGGCAAGCTTCGATATAGACAGATTAGGGTAGCGCCATGTTTGTCTTAATTGCTCTGTTCTTAACGCTGCCAGTCATGGCCATTGCTCTAACGTATGGATTTGTGGACGCTGGATGGACGAGTCATATGAACGTGCGACAGCTCCCAGTTAGCCTTGGTGCTTTTATTCTGTATAGTTATGCTGTCCTTTGTTCTCATTTTTACAATGAACATTTATTTTTTTCTTATGTTTCCTTGACTTATATTACTTTAGTGTGGGGAATTGGATTTTATTATGATCTAAAAAAACGATCCATCTATTTGGATAAAAACTTAGTGAGGCACCCTGTTTTACTCATATTGCTACTAATTAATGCAGTATTTGTATGGTTTTCTTTAGCGGAAACGAGTTTTTATCACTTTCATTTTATTACGGCTTTATTAATGCTCAGCTTATTTCCGCTTGCATGTACCGTTACAAATCAAAAACCTTTAAGGCTTTGGAAGTTCTCTGTTTTGACAATTGTACTGGTTTGCTTTTTTATTGAAATACCGGACTTTACAGATGTTCTCTATGCTGTGACAGCACTTTATATTGCATACGTCCTTGAAGGTGAGAGGCAAGCAACATTCGGTGTTAGCGGATCATTTGTATTAGGTGGTTTATTAGCTTTTTGGATTTTAACGGTTGTAGAACAGCCCTATCAAATTTTTATTTTGGTCATTCCTTTGCTTGCATTGATTTTCTCTCTTCAACCAACTTTTTTTGAACAACTAACATTTTTGCGATGGATTGAACGGATTGGCTTAAGAGAATAAAAAAACATAGCCAGAAGGTCAGGTCCTCCGGTCTATGTTTTTTTGTTAAAAAAAGTAGAAGTGACTTTCCCTCTTTTTTTATCGCGGTGAAAAATAAAGCCCGCCATGAAAAACAATCCAAGTAAAAAGAAGATGAGACCTGCACTAAATTGAATCCATAAAGTAGGGTAAGGAGATAATTCAATAAAGAAAAAGGAATCTCTCATCAATTTAATTCCATATCCAGCTCCAATGATGGGGATAAGTAGAATGCAAAGTGCAATCAATCTGCCCATGAAAAATCACTCATTTCTTAATGGTTCTGCTTCTATTGTAGACTAGATTCTTGGTTTGAGACAAGTTGTTGTTGCATGATAGAACTAATTGTATGATACTAAAAGAAATGTTAGTAACATGTAGGACCAAGTACTAAATCATTTTAGAGGTGATGTTTTGAAAAGAGCGCTGTTTATTTGTGAGCAAGAAGATGGTATTCCGCTCTTAACATGTTTAAATCACATGAAGGTGTTTACCATAATCGGTGTACAAACGAATAATCTAAAATTGAAAGAACTAGCTGAGTCCTATCAATTTCCAGTTAATCAATTTCATTATGATGAGAAACATATTGATTTAATTATAAGCAATAATGTTGTCGATCGGCTAGCTATGGAACGAATGACATTGCCAGAAGCTTGGGCTCTTGTGATTGCCACAATTGATAAACAATTCCTTATGCAAAAGGCTGTAGCAGCACTTGATGACGGGCTAATTATTGTTCAAGCTGATTCAAAAGTTCAGTATATGAATGGTGCGGCAGCGCAAATGGCGGATGTTGATAGTCGAACAAGCTTTGGCGAGCCAATTCAGCAACTGCTGCCTTCTAGCGGATTGCCTCGTGTCATTAAAACGGAACAAGCGGAATACAACCAATTACAAACGTTTGCCAATGGTACGACCATTGTGACAACGAGAATACCATTGACGCATAATGGAACGTGCACAGGGGCAGTTGCTATTTTTAAAGACGTAACAGAAGCAACGCAGATGGCTGAACAAATCACCGACCTTAGAAGCATTCAAAAAATGTTGGAAGCGATCATTCATTCATCTAATGATGCGATTTCGGTCGTTGACGAATTAGGAACGGGTTTGTTAATTAATCCTGCTTACACAAAAATGACTGGATTACTCCCTGAAGAGATTGTTGGAAAACCGGCAACGACGGATATATCTGAAGGGGAAAGTATTCATATGCAAGTGTTGCAAACAAAAAGACCTGTTCGAGGAGCGCGATTAAAGCTTGGACCTAAGAAGCGTGATGTAATCGTAAATGTAGCGCCAATTATTGTTGATCACGCATTAAAAGGAAGCGTAGGTGTTATTCACGACGTCTCAGAATTAAATGACCTTTTAAGCCAATTAAGAAAAGCAAAAAAGAAGTTGGCTAGTCTGGAAGCAAGCTATTCCTTTAAAGACATCATTGGAGCGTCTGATGGTATCAAGCTTGCGATTGAACAAGCAAAGCTTGGGGCGAACACATCTCTTCCAATTTTATTACTTGGAGAAACTGGTACTGGTAAGGAATTGTTTGCACACGCAATACATAATGAAAGCACGCGTCGTAAAGAACCATTTGTACGTGTAAACTGTGCGGCCCTGACAGAAACGTTACTTGAGAGCGAACTATTTGGCTATGAGCAAGGGGCGTTCTCTGGTGCGTTAAGAACCGGTAAGAAGGGTCTTTTTGAAGAAGCGGGGAAAGGGAGTATTTTCCTCGATGAAGTTGGCGAGATGTCATTAAGTACGCAAGCTAAATTGCTGCGCGTTTTACAAGAACAAGAAATTGTTCGAGTTGGTGGGACAAAGCCAATACGAATTCAAGTACGGGTGATCGCTGCCACAAATGCAGATTTGCATCAATCCATTACGAACAAAACGTTTCGAGAAGATTTATATTATCGATTAAATAAACTTCCGATCCGTATTCCACCCTTAAGGGAACGACTCGACGATTTACCAAAACTAGCTTTAAACTTAGTCGAAAAAATCAATCAAGACTACGGTAGAAACATTCAAACGATTTCAAGTCTTGTTCTTGCTCAATTCCAAGAGTACGATTGGCCAGGTAATGTTAGAGAACTCGAAAATGTTTTAGCAAGAGCAATGATTTACATGACTTTAGGGGATACGGAGATTCAGGGAATTGATCTACCTGCCGAAAAACAAAAAAATACCGTTAAAAAAATTGAACTTGTAGAAAATGAACAACTTACATTAGATCATTACTTGGCATCGAAAGAAAAAGAACATATTCTTAAGACGCTAGCCCAAGTGAATGGAGTTAAAACAGACGCTGCTAAGCGACTTGGAATATCCATTCGATCGCTTTATTACAAACTTGATAAACACCTTATTGAATAATATTGCCTGCAAATAATTGCGCGCGTGTGCAATTATTTGCAGGTGTGAAGAAGTTAGACCGTTATCCGTTCAGTTTTCTAAGTTGGCATCGTTTTTGCATCTAATGAAATGGAGCTTTATGATAAGATTGTTGATTATCGTTAAGGGGGAAGATTAATGAATTTATTTACAAAGATGGTAGAGCGAGACTATGAACAACTTGTTGTTTGTCAGGATAAGACATCGGGTTTAAAAGCAATAATAGCGATACATGACACAACGCTTGGGCCAGCCTTAGGTGGAACAAGAATGTGGAATTACGAGACAGAAGAAGAAGCGTTTGAAGACGTGCTTCGGTTATCAAGAGGAATGACTTACAAGAACGCTGCTGCCGGGTTAAATCTTGGTGGAGGAAAAGCTGTTATTATTGGTGATGCGAGAAAAGATAAAAATCAAGAGATGTTCCGTGCATTTGGTCGGTATATCCAAGGGTTAAACGGCCGTTATATTACTGCTGAAGATGTAGGAACAACGGTTGAAGACATGGACATTATTCATGATGAAACGGATTATGTTACAGGAATTTCCCCTGCATTTGGAGCTTCAGGTAATCCATCTCCAGTTACTGCTTATGGGGTCTACGTTGGCATGAAAGCTGCAGCAAAAGCAGGTCTTGGGTCAGAAGATTTAGCAGGCAAGACGATTGCCGTACAAGGTGTAGGTAATGTCGCATACCATTTATGCAAATACCTACATAAAGAAGGAGCAAGTTTAATTGTTACGGACATTTATAAACCTTCTGTTGATCGTGCGGTAACGGAGTTTGGGGCAAAAGCTGTTGCACCTGATGAGATTTACCAAGTGGACTGTGATATTTTTGCACCGTGCGCTTTAGGTGGAGTAATAAATGATGAGACGCTTACGCAGATAAAAGCGAAAGTCATTGCTGGGGCTGCAAATAATCAATTAAAAGAAGAAAAGCATGGTGAGAGATTACAAGAAATGGGTATTGCCTATGCCCCAGACTATGTCATTAACGCTGGTGGAGTCATTAACGTTGCTGACGAATTAAATGGCTACAATCGGGACCGTGCATTTAAAAAAGTGGAAGGCATTTATGAAAATGTTTCCCGTGTATTTGAAATTGCTAAAGCGCAAAACATACCTACCTTTTTAGCGGCTGATAAGATGGCCGAGGAGCGAATTGAAAGAATGCGTTATGCAAGAGGCACTTTCTTACAGAATGAACATCATATTCTGTCCCGTAAGAAATAAATAGAACGAGGTGACTTTAAATGGCTGAGAATTACGACCTTGTCATCGTTGGTGGAGGAACAGGCGGCTACGCAGCCGCCATCCGCGCCTCGCAGATGGGCAAAAAAACAGCGCTTGTTGAGCGTGATCTTCTAGGTGGAACCTGTCTTCATAGAGGGTGTATACCAAGCAAGGCGTTACTTAGAAGTGCAGAGGTCTTTAGAACCGCAAAAGAGGCAACGATGTTTGGTGTGAAAACAGGTGATGTTGAGCTTGATTTTTCAATCGTGCAAGAACGAAAGCAAGAAGTAGTCGATCGACTAGCGAATGGTGTACGTGCCTTAATGAAAAAAGGAAAAATTGATGTGTATCATGGGACGGGAAGAATGCTAGGACCGTCAATTTTTTCACCTGCGCCTGGGACGATTTCAGTTGATTTAGCGGATGGTGAAAATGTTATGCTCATAGGTTCAAACGTGATGTTGGCTACAGGGTCATCACCGCGTCCATTACCTCATACGCCATTTAATGAAAAAACGATTTTAAGCTCAGACCACGCCTTAACGTTAGAAGAACTTCCGGAATCCATGCTTATTGTAGGTGGGGGCGTAATTGGCATTGAATGGGCATCTATGCTAACTGATTTTGGTGTAAACGTCACAGTAGTTGAGTACGGAGAGCGCATTTTGCCAACTGCAGACGAAGATATTTCCAAGGAAATGATGACGCAGTTAAAAAAACGTGGCGTTGTTTTTCTTACGAATGCTGAACTAGATGAGGAATCAATTGAAACAACAGAAGATCGGCTTAAAGTCAATGTTAAGCAACAAGATCAAGTTCAATCACTAGAAGCGGATAAGATGCTTGTTTCCATAGGTAGGGTGGCAAATGCTGCTAATATCGGAATAGAAAATACAGACATTATTTTAGAAAACGGTTACATTTCAGTTAACGAGTATGGTCAAACAAAGGAATCGCATATTTACGCAATTGGGGACTGTATTGGCGGCTTACAGTTAGCGCATGTAGCTACACATGAGGGCTTGATAGCTGTGGCGCATATGAACAACGAAAAGCCTGAACCCATTGACCCGTTCAGTGTCGCTTCATGTATATACAGCTTTCCAGAGTCTGCTCAAGTAGGTATGACTGAAAAACAGGCGAAAGATGCCGGTATTAAAGTGAAAACGAGTAAATTTCCATTTGCAGCAGTAGGAAAAGCGCTTGTTCAAGGAGAGGAAGCAGGGTTTGTAAAAATGATTGTGAATGAAACGAATGATGATGTGGTAGGAATTCATATTATTGGTTCCCATGCCACAGATCTAATTTCTGAAGCGGCTTTGGCAAAAACGTTAGATGCAGCACATTTTGAGATTGGTGAAACGATCCATCCACATCCAACGATGTCTGAGGCAATTGGTGAAGCTGCATTAGCAATCAATAAACGTGCAATACATATGTAAGGGGGAGAAGAAATGACAAAGTCAAGACACGAACAGTTAGGCTTAACAAATGAAGATGCGATTGACATTTATAAAACGATGTTGCTCGCGAGACGTATTGATGAACGGATGTGGCTTTTAAACCGAGCTGGCAAAATTCCGTTTGTTATTTCATGCCAAGGGCAAGAGGCTTCCCAAGTTGGAGCAGCTTTTGCTTTAGATCGGTCAAATGATTATGTATTACCTTATTATCGTGATATGGGTGTAGTTCTCGCATTTGGAATGACGGCAAAAGAATTAATGCTATCGGGCTTTGCGAAACAAGAAGACCCAAATTCTGGTGGTCGTCAAATGCCAGGCCACTTCGGACAAAAGAAAAATCGAATTGTTACAGGTTCTTCGCCTGTTACGACGCAAGTGCCTCATGCTGTGGGGATTGCGCTAGCAGGTCGTCTTGAAAAAAAAGAGTTTGTGACCTTCACGACATTTGGAGAGGGGTCATCAAACCAAGGTGATTTTCATGAAGGAGCGAATTTTGCCGGAGTGCATAAGCTACCTGTCATTTTTATGTGTGAAAATAACAAATACGCAATAAGTGTTCCGATAGAGAAACAGCTCGCATGCGAGAGCGTTGCTGATCGCGCTGTTGGGTATGGAATGCCGGGAGTGACCGTGGATGGAAACGATCCTCTTGCTGTTTATGAAGCTGTCAAAGAGGCAGCAGAAAGAGGGCGTAATGGAGAAGGTCCTTCTTTGATTGAAACGATCTCTTATCGATTAACGCCACATTCAAGTGATGATGACGATCGTGCATATCGTTCACGTGAAGAAGTTGCAGAGGCAAAGGCAAAAGACCCGATCCATACCTTCGCAAACTACTTGCTTGAGAATAAAGCGATTAGTGAGGAAGACCTCGAACAAATCAATGAGGAAACGATGACCATCGTAAATGAGGCGACCGAGTACGCTGAACAAGCAGCTTATGCTGATGCGAGCACTGTCTATTCGCATGTTTATAGTGAGGAGGGGAATTAAATGGCGATCATCTCTTATATTGAAGCCGTGACGCAAGCACTAACTGAGGAAATGCATCGGGATGAACGTGTGTTTGTTCTTGGTGAAGATGTTGGAAAACGCGGCGGGGTATTCCGAGCAACTGCGGGGTTGTATGATACGTTTGGGGAAGCGCGCGTTATTGATACACCGTTAGCAGAGTCAGCCATTGCTGGAGTCGGAATTGGAGCTGCGATGTATGGTATGAGACCTGTTGCGGAAATGCAATTTGCTGATTTTATTATGCCTGCTGTTAACCAGATTGTGTCGGAAGCGGCAAAGATTCGTTATCGCTCTAATAATGACTGGACTTGTCCAATTACGATTCGAGCGCCATACGGTGGTGGAATTCATGGTGCGCTTTACCACTCGCAAAGCGTGGAAGCGATGTTTGCTAATACACCTGGGCTAAAAATTGTTATGCCATCAACACCTTATGATGTAAAAGGATTGTTGAAAGCTTCAATCCGTTCTGAAGACCCAATTCTCTTTTTTGAACATAAACGTGCGTATCGCTTAATTAAAGGTGATGTTCCTGAAGAAGAGTACACGCTGCCGATTGGTAAAGCTGATGTAAAACGTGAAGGGAATGACGTGACTGTTATTACATACGGTTTAGCTGTTCATTTTGCTTTACAAGCAGCTGAGCGCTTAGAAAAAGAGGGAATAAACACCCATATCTTAGATTTACGAACGGTCTATCCACTTGACCAAGAAGCGATCATTGAGGCAGCTAAGAAAACCGGCAAAGTGTTACTTATAACGGAAGATAATAAAGAGGGAAGTATTATTAGTGAAGTAGCAGCTATTGTTGCAGAAAACTGTATGTTTGATCTTGACGCACCGATTCAACGTTTGGCTGGACCGGATATTCCAGCAATGGCTTATGCTCCGACGTTAGAGAAAGAATTTATGATTAATCCAGATAAAGTAGAACGAGCCATTCGTGATCTAGCTGAGTTTTAAAAGGAGGAGAAACAATGGCAACAAAAATGACGATGCCGCAATTGGGCGAAAGTGTAACTGAAGGAACGATTAGCAAGTGGCTAGTTGCTCCGGGAGATAAAGTAACAAAATATGAACCGATTGCTGAAGTACTGACGGATAAAGTGAGTGCGGAAATTCCTTCTTCTTATACGGGAACAATAAAAGAACTACTAGTTGGTGAGGACGACACGGTATCAGTAGGAACTGAAATTTGTTCAATTGATGAAGAGGGTGTATCTCCAGCTCCGGAAGAGCAACCAGCAAAGTCTACCGAGGTTACTACTGCAAATCAAGCGCAAGTTGAAGAACCTGATCAGTCTCAAAAAACACGTTATTCTCCAGCTGTTATGCGAATGGCGCAGGAAAATAATATTGATTTACAGTCTTTAACAGGTAGCGGTAAAGGTGGACGAATTACCCGTAAAGATGTGGAGGCTTATCTAACGTCTGGGGCGGCAATAAAGGCTCAACAAAATTCTGATAAACCACCTGAGCAGGTGCAGAATAAACAAGAAGCCCCGTCTTCCATCACTCCTGTATCAGAGGCGAAGAATGTAGCTATGCCATCGTCAGCTCAAGGGGATAAGGAAATTCCTGTATCTGGTGTACGAAAAGCAATTGCTTCGAATATGGTAAAAAGCAAGACCGAGGCGCCGCATGCCTGGACGATGATTGAAGTGGATGTAACGAACTTAGTGAAGCTTAGAGAAAGTAAGAAAAAAGGTTTCAAAGAGCAAGAGGGCTATAATTTAACATACTTGCCTTTCTTTATGAAAGCCTGTGTAGAAGCATTAAAAGAATTTCCGCAAATAAACTCACAATGGGCTGGAGATAAGATTATCCAGAAAAAAGACATTCATTTATCAATGGCTGCAGCAACGGACGAAGCGTTGTTTGTTCCTGTAATTAAGCATGCCGATGAATTAACAATAAAAGGTTTAGCGAGACAAACAAATGAACTTGCTAGCAAAGTGCGCACAGGAAAGTTAAGTGGTGCCGATATGGCTGGAGGGACCTTTACAATAAACAACACGGGTTCATTTGGCTCAATTATGTCTCAACCAATTATTAATGCACCTCAAGCGGCGATTTTATCAATTGAATCGATTGTAAAACGACCGGTTGTACTTGAAACAGAACAAGGCGATGTAATTGCTGTTCGTCATATGGTTAACTTGTGTTTATCGCTCGATCATCGCGTATTAGACGGGTTAGTATGTGGTCGCTTCTTAAGCGCAATGAAAAAGCGTCTAGAAACAATGAACGAAGAGAATACAACAATCTATTAAAAGAGGCTGCATAAGCCTCTTTTTTCCTTGGTTGAATTATAAGCATATGTAGAATACTTGTGGAATCAAGTGAATCGTTTTACAATAGGGACATGAATGAAAAGGAGTGTGACGAGGAATGCAACAATTTAACTTTTTTATGAATGACGTCGTTCAAGACGCTCGTAATGATATGATTCAAGCAGGCTATAAGCAGCTACAATCGGTTGAGGAAGTTGAGAGTGCATTTAGTCAAAAAGGAACAACACTTGTCATGATTAACTCTGTTTGTGGGTGTGCGGGAGGTATTGCTAGACCGGCAGCTGCATACATGACAAATTACGAACATACACCCGATCAGTTTGTAACGGTCTTCGCTGGACAAGACAAAGAAGCGACTGCTCGAGCGAGAGAACAATTTTCAGGCTATGGTCCTTCTTCCCCTTCCTTTGCGTTGTTAAAAGATGGCGAAATTCAAATGATGGTGGAACGTCATGAAATTGAAGGGCATGAACCAATCCAAGTCGTGCAAAAGCTCGAGCAAGCATTTGATACGTATTGTAAATAACTAGATCGGTAAAAACGTCAAATGACAGTTATTTGGCGTTTTTGTTTTGGTGAATTGTCTGATTGATAGATGATGAGGTTAAATATTAAATCGAGAGGAATCATACGTAGACAATAGCATGGCAAAGAGGCTTATGCTATAATAACAAGGAAAAAAGGGGGACATATGATGCAAGCTCAATACGAGAAAATCCAGACTTATTTAAATATGGAAGAAGATATTACATTTAATGAATTTCAAACCTTTTACAAAGAAGTAGTCGCGGAGCTAAGCTCAATTCATCAAGGAATGGATGAAGAAACGCTCTGGAAAGCATTGTTTGTAGTTGAAAATGTAATTTCAAATGCAGATGGACGAGCTGAAGAAACAAAAGGCAGTGAGTCAAAAAAATATAGTAAAATGTCGCAACGTCTTAAATTATATGCAAAAAACTTTGGTGTACGCTTAGGCGAAGCGGGTTACACAGAAGAAGATATTAACCAGCGCTTTCAAGAAATGTTCGTTGAAGGTGAAAAAGAGTATAAATCTTCATAATGATTGGAGGGAGTTATTCATTGACAACTCCCTCTTAATCAAGTATATTTAGATGTGTCGTTATGCGCCTATGGTGAAAGGGGATATCACACGAGATTCCGATTCTCGCGTTGTGGGTTCAAATCCTGCTAGGCGCGTCAGTATATCATACATAATAAAACCCGCCTTCTTTTATAAAAGAAGGCGGGTTTTTTAGTAATAGTCCGGTTTTTATTTGTTTATTCTTCCTCTAACTCAATGTTGTTTTCATCAGCAAGAGTCTCTATTTCGCTAGCATAACGATCAATAAGAGCTCTTCCCTCTGCTAGTAGTTCATTCCCTTCCTCAATAATAGCAAAATCACTTGCTTCAAGACCGTCTTTAAGTACAAAAAAACCTTCTAATTGATAGCCCGCTGCTTCGATGTAAATATCATGAACTTCTTGAACATCTGTCGTGCTAATGTCAAACTCCTCTAAGGCAGAATAAAACTCTTCATAAGGGGCAATAACGTTTTCGTCTAAGAAGCTAGCTGCCTGGGAATCCTCCATTGTAGAAGTTGCTATTGTATCATAATCATCAATAATCTCACGCTCCATTTGAGCTAATTCTTCCATTTCATCCCCGTTTAAATAATTTAAAAGATCATCTTGAACTTCACTTGTGCATGCTGCTAAAAAAAGAATAGAAGTACTTATAGCGCTAATCATAAAAAACGACTTTATCATTTCATCCCCTCCTAAGTGTAAGGTTAATCACGACAAATGGAGGTAATTTGTCATACAATTCTTATAAATAAAGTGCTATTTTAAAATCGTGACTATTTAATCATTACCCTAGGATGAGTTGTAGGTAAACCTGTTTGTCAGAATTACTTAAATAATTAAACGGAAGCACACTCACCAAGAAGCAAGTGTGCTTTCGTTTAATTATTTAGAAGACCAACAAGAGCTAAACCATGCTTAATGCCGTCTTCATTCACGTGCTTCGTAATATAACGGGCTTGGTTCTGAACAGCAATAGGAGCATTTCCCATCGCAACGCCGTGTTCAACATAGGAAAGCATTTCTAAGTCATTCAGTTGATCACCAAAAGCGTATACATTCTTCAGATCGATGCCTGCGTGAGCAATAAACTTTGAAATGCCCATTGCTTTAGATCCATCTTTAGGTAAAACATCAACCGAATATGGGTGCCAACGAACAAATCGGAAATCTTGGAATCGGTTTTGGTACTGTTCAAGTTCACCCTCTTTACAGAATAAAAGGGCTTGATGCAGATTAGTTTGCTCATGATAATTTGGGTTGTAGTCTGGTAGATCAATTTTTAGTGAGCCAATACTTTCAATAACATCAGGGTGCTCAGAGTGGTTTGTAGTAAAAGCTTCAGCAGACATAAAGACAAGTGGATGTTCTAATGACGAAGCAAAACGTTCAAGCTGAGTAAAGCTAGTAGCATTTAATGTGTGTTTATAAATGACTTCTCCTTTATAAACGACAAATTGTCCATTAAAGCAAATATACGAGTCAATTTGCAGCTCTTCTCTTAACTCTTTAAAAAAATAAGGCGCACGCCCAGTAGCGATTGCAACTTCGTGACCTTGTTTTTGTAATTGAAAGATCGCGTCCTTCGTTGATTGAGGAAGTTGTTTTTGTTCATCTAATAATGTTCCATCAATATCAAAAAAGATCATTGCTTTCTCCATTGTTCCACTCCCAATTCATTTTTTCTATTGTTGTTTAAAACCTACTAGAATCAATCAAACTTTAACGTATCTTTTATGTAACTGTCAAATGTCTGATGTGATTCAAATCCAGCAAATTGGGTATCGTAATATTAACAAGTTAAAAAAGGAGAGATTGGGATGTCTGCTTATAACCTAATTATTAATTATAGTGATGGAACAACAGAAGAATGGACGTTTGATCATAACCCCAATACAGAAGTGAATGAGTGGATCAAGCAAGATACCGGCTGGGTGAACATTCAAGGGATCCTCATTAATTTAAACAACGTTAAGAGAATGGAAACAAAAGAAATTGATGGTGGAACGGATTAATCTATTTTTACAACAGTTCTCTGTCCGTGTATACTAGAAAAAAAAGCACGGGGTGAAATTGGTGACAAATAAAGAAATAGAGCATGACCGCGTGACGCATAGGCATCTACCGGAAAAAACACAGTTGCAAAATCGTTTAAAGCGAATTGAAGGACAAGTTCGGGGAATACAGAAGATGATTGAAGAAGATCGTTATTGTGTAGATGTCTTGATCCAGTTATCTGCCATTCAAGTAGCGTTAAAGAAAGTAAGCATGACAATGCTTGAAGATCATTCAAAACATTGTGTAGCAGACGCCATGAAAAATGGAAATGGTGATGAGGCCATTGCTGAACTAATGGATGTGATTAGTCGATTTTCGAAATAAAGAGTCACTTGCTTACCCTTTTATATACCATTGTGGGGTATGTGTGGTAAAATGATCGAAACAGACTAAGAGGGAGTGTATGATGTGGAACAAGCAACTATTGCAGTAACAGGTATGTCATGTGGTCATTGCGTAGCATCAATTGAAAAGGCTCTTACAAATCTTTCAGGTGTTGATCAGGTATCGGTTTCATTAGAAAAAAGCGAAGTTGACGTGTCTTATAATCAAGAACTAATTACTATTAATGAAATAAAAGAAGAAATCGAAGACCAAGGTTATGACGCAAAGGATTAACTAAAGCAACGGGGCGAGCTCCGTTGCTTTTTTTAGTCCATCTCTTCCCGCAGTATGGAAAATATAAGTTGATCAACAAATCGATCTCCCTTACGAACTACATCCCGTAGTCTTCCTTCTTGCATAAATCCTAATTTATGTAAGGCGTGGATGGAACGATCATTTTCTGGCTCAATACGAGCTTCTACACGGTGGAGGTTTTTATTTTGAAAGCCATCAGATATAATCGTTCGTAAAGCTTCAGATGCAAACCCTTTTCCCCAATAAGATTTTCCTAACTCATAGCTAATCTTAGCACTTTGATGTTCTGGGTAAAACTTCTCAAAACCGCATGTACCAATAATTTGATTTGTCTCTTTTAAAAGGATGACAAACCGCGTTGCGGCTTGTTTTTTAATTTCATTATGTAAAAAGTAAATACGATCTTTGGTTTCCTGTAAACTTGTTAGAGTGTTCATTTTCATATACCTTGTAACGCGAATATCTGACCAAATGGGAAATAAAGCTTCTGCATCATCAACTAAAAGTTCTCGAAGAATTAATCTAGAAGTAGTAAAACTTTCACTGTCCAACAGCGTTCACCATCTCTCAGTATAGTAGTTGTATTTTAGCATGAATAAATCGCTTTTGCACAAAATTCGTCAAGAAATTTAACAGTTGACTTTAATTCTTCATTTCGTTATATTAATAGATGTCGAGATACCTACATACCTTCTGTTAATAAAGAGATCCGTTAGCTCAGCTGGGAGAGCGCCACCTTGACAGGGTGGAGGTCACTGGTTCGAACCCAGTACGGGTCATCACTTGAAACCTTTCATATAGAAGGGTTTTTTATTTATGAATAAAAAAACAGCAAGCCGTCTAATGATGGCTTGCTGTTCTTCTGTTTGATCGTGCCATGTATTGTTAGAACTGGGCTTGTTGATATTGTTTTGGTACATCTTTTTCAAGCTTAAGTGTTTCGGCAGCGGATAACGTCCAATATGGATTTGATAATAGTCCACGACCAATAGCAATTAGGTCTGCATCGCCATTCTGCAAAACGCTATTGGCTAGTACAGGGTTATCTAACATTCCGACAGCGATAACGGGGATGTTTAGCGCCTCTTTTAACTTACGGGCTAGGGGGACTTGGTAACCTCCAAAGGTTCCAGGAAATCTACCAGGATCTGGCTTGCCCTCTCCGCCAGAGCTTACGTCAAGCACATCGACGCCTGCCTGTACCAATTCTCGTGAAAATGCAATCGCTTCTTCAACGGTATAGCCCTCTTCTACATATTCAGTCGCTGAAATTCTCATAATTAACGGCATTTCTTTAGGTATTACGGTTTTTACAGCATGAATAATTTCTTTAGCGAACAACGTGCGATCTTCACCATACCGGTCGGTTCGTTTATTTGAAAAGGGAGATAAGAACTGATGAATAAGGTAACCATGCGCTCCATGAAGTTCTATTGTGTCAAAGCCAGCTTCCACTGCCCGTTTAGCTGCTTGTTTATATTGATCAACTAAAGTAGTAATTTCAGTTTCAGATAGTTCTTTTGGTTCTTTATAAGCAGAGCTAAATGCGACTGCAGAACTGGAAACTGGATTTGCTGCATCTTCAGCTTTACGTCCAGCATGAGCAATTTGTATGCCTATCTTTGCGCCGTGCTGATGTGCTTGTTCAACAATTGGTATTAACGCATCACGCTGTTCATCAGACCACAATCCTAAACAAAAATCACTGATTCGGCCATCTGGATCAACATTAGTCATCTCCATTAATATAAGTCCTACACCACCAATTGCTCGGCTTGTGTAATGATGAAGATGCCAATCTGTAACAATTCCGTCTTTTCCTGCAGCAGAATATTGACACATTGGAGACATAACAACTCGGTTTTTTAACCGGAGCTGGTTTAATTGTATCGGTTCCATTAAATTTGCCATACTGTTCCTCCTGATAAATCGAGATGACCTAAGTTAATACTAAAAGTCATTATCATTCAAGTGATTTGCATTATGTGTTTTTAGATCAGTTTACTTGGGTAATAAAGAGAGTAGATAACGAAATGGAAAGAGGGTAATGGAAAATGAATGTACTTGTAATCGGAGCAAATGGACAAATCGGAAAACATCTTGTGCAAAAGTTAGAACAGCATACGTCACATCATGTGCGGGCAATGGTTCGGAAACAGGAACAGAAGGAGTACTTAGATGATTTAGGGATTGAAGGTGTCCTGGGCGATTTAGAAGGTTCCATAGACGATTTAACAACGGTTGTAAAAGGGTCGGATGCCATCGTTTTTACAGCTGGTTCAGGTGGACATACTGGCGCCGATAAAACCGTTATGATTGATTTGGACGGGGCAATTAAAGCAATGGAAGCGGCTAAACGAGCAAATGTTGATCGCTTTATTATTGTTAGCGCAATCGGCGTTCATAAACGTGAGAATTGGATGCCTAAAGCACCCTATTATAGCGCAGCTAAATACTACGCTGATGAATGGCTGAAAGCAAGTGGGCTAGATTATACAATAATTCGACCGGGTGGTCTAACGAACGATGAAGGCTCAGGGAAAGTAAAGATTGCCGAAGAATTGGAGCGAGGCGATATCCCAAGAGAAGATGTAGCCAATGTTATTCTTGCTTCTCTTGAGAATGAGAAAACAATTGGCAAGTCGTTTGATTTGATAAGTGGAGAAAGCAGTGTTCTGGAAGCGGTAAATTCAATAAGATAGTGAGCAGTAAAGAAACTCCGGTTGAACAGTACCGGAGTTTCTTTATAATTATGTTACATTGGACAAGGTGCATTGACACAAGTGACTGTGCCACTAAAATGATATCTCCATTGATAAGTATTACTTGTATAAGTAAAATGTGTGTAATTAAGAGTCCCTACCCAGCCGTTACGGTTATAACGATACGTACTTGGTATGTTACCTGAAGGACCAACATAACTATGAGTTATTCGCATCGTGTTTTGAATTTCTACGTCTTGTTTAGTCATTTCATTGGGATGAGGTAAACTAGTTGCTAAAGATGAATTTGGAGCGATTGTTAGTGATAACATTAGAACAGACAGTAATAGGAAAAGAGATTTTTTAATCATAAATTCCTCCAATAGGGTTTTTTAGTTTTCTTTAAAACGGTTCATTTTGAGTACTAAACTAGACGAATTCTTAAACAAAATTGTTAAGATTGCTTCTAATCACTCCTTTTATCTGAATTAGTGTAATTATACATAAACTATAATTAAAAGAGTGATATATTTGAAATTTCCCAATGTTTGTCGAACGAAACATGTCATTATTTTGTAATTAAGGGGGTATAGATGATAGGTTTTTATGTAATTTGCGATGATTTGACTGTAAATCTTGTTTGTAGAGAAAATTATTTCCCAACAATAAACAGCCTGTAGAACGACAGGCTGTTTTACTTGAACTTACTTCGGTTTACCAGGTTGACTGGTAAGTGGGGATTTTTCAGCAGTTAATTGAAAGAGCCCTGCTTCTTTTGCTGAGCGAATCGCAATGTATACGAATGGTCCAAGAATTAAACCCATTACACCAAAGAAAACAAAACCGAAGTACATAGATAAAACGGTAGGCAATGCGTTTAGTCCAATTGAATCGCCAAGAACTTTTGGTTCAATGATGCGACGTATAATCAATAAAACAAGTGCAAGAACCATTAATTGAATCCCCGTAGCTGTATTTCCTAGAATGATAACAAACAGTCCCCAAGGAACTAATATTAAGGCTGGTCCAACATATAGAGGAATGATATCGACAACCCAAATGAGGATTGACATGATTAATGCAGGTCCAGGTGCAATAAATAAAAGACTAATGTAACAAACGACAAAAACCCCAATGCTTAGAATAAATTGTGCTTTCCAATAGCCTAAGAAAACCTTTCCCATTCGTTTAAAAACAAAGCGCAGTTTCTCCGATGTTTCATCTTTAAATAGGTTAAAGGTATTGTTTAACAATCTCGGCAGGTCGAGGCTGAAGAGAAAAAGCGTAATGATATAAATAAGTAAGACAAAAAGCATGTTGGGTATTGACTGTAACCATGAACCAATAGTGGTAATGACGGCAGCAGTAAACGTAAGTGCTGCATCAACCATTGTGGCAGATAGTCGTTCTAGTTCAGCAATAACCCCTGCACCTTGTGGAATGGTATCCAATGTGTTTTGAGCATTTTGGATTAAGTTGTCTAAGAACTGTTGAATTTCAAGAGCGTATTGGGGTACTTGAAGGGTCCAACCGTAAATGGATTCAACTAGATAGCGAACGGATATGTATAGTAAAACACTAGAGATAATAAGAAAGGAAAGAAATACAATCGTTACTGGCCATAAGCGGCGTGTGCTATTCGTTTTTCTTTTTGTAAACTTAACAAAGGGTTCAAAAATCATTGCTGTTAATAAGGCGAGAAGCACAGGCATAAATGCTGATAAATTAAAATACACAAATAGCGCTGCAGCAATTGCAACTAGCAAGATCAGTATTTTTTTTACGAGTGAACGGTTAAACATGAGTTAAAGACAACCTCCTTCTTACACAATACATTACGTGATTAATTGGCACCTTACTTTTAGCGAGGGGGCTATCTATTTACTCACATGGGTCTTGTGTTTGGATCATACTCTCATTATAGCTTAATCTGTTGATTCTCAAAACGAAAACACCTAAAAAGTAGGTAATATTTTTAAAGATTTCTAGTCAAAAGCTTCAAATAGAGAAGAGTGCGTTTACAAAGTATAAAAAAAGAAGGAGAGTCATGCGCGATAAAGTGTACCCTTTGTAAAGGACATTTTAAAAAAGTCTAAGCTACAGCTAAAAGATGATCACTGTATTGAACAGGGGTCATCTTTTTTCTGTTC